>JAJRZW010000059.1 GCA_024275015.1 Deltaproteobacteria bacterium
CCGGCTGCCGCGTTGCCGGGACGGTTATCAATTCGGTCCTCTCGCCGGGGGTGGTTGTCGCCCCCGGGGCGGTGCTGCGCGATTCGATAATTTTTACCGACACGGTCATCGGTCCGGACGCCCAATGTGATCTGGTGATTATCGACAAGGAGGTCGAGGTGGAAGCGGGGGCCGGGGTAGGAATCGGCCCCCGGGAGACCCGGCCGAACCAGGAAAATCCCGCCCACCTGACAAGCGGGATTACCCTGGTGGGCAAGCAGGCGAAAATAGGCACCGGGGCGAAAACAGGTCGCAACTGTGTGGTCGGCAGCCGGACGCGGATATTGCCGGGCGCGGAAATACCTTCCGGCGACAGCGTTTAATTCCCCCTGCAGCCAGGACGTTGACACTCTGCCGGGCGCGGCATCTCCTGCGGCAGCGGTCGTAATCGTTTCCCTCTTTTTTCGATTCGTCCGCCCGGCGCGGTTTATCCTGTTTTGTGGCGGAGCCGGCTATTTTCTCAACCCCCTGATGAATTCTCCCACCGTCGATTCTCCTTTCTCTTCGACCAGTCTTATGGTCCTGGTGCCGATTACCGCGATATCCGCCCTGCCCTCGAGATAAGCGACGTCGTCGCGGTCGCTGATACCGAAACCCACTGCCAGTGGGAGGTCGGTGGTCTCGCGGCAGCGTTTGAGGTAGGCGTTGAAGCCCTGATCAAAGTCGGTTTTTCTGCCGGTGACCCCGCGTCGGGCCACGCAATAGATGAAGCCGGCGCCGTTTTCGGCGAGGAAGCGCATCCGTTCCGGGCGACTGGTGGGGGCGAAGATCTGGATCGGCGCGAGGCCGTTTTTGCCGCAGGCGGCAAGGTAGTCCGCGCCTTCTTCCGGGGGCAGGTCGGGGACGATCAGGCCGCGTATTCCCCTGGTGGCGGCCTGTTCGCAGAAGTCCGCGACCCCGCGACGGAAGAGGATGTTGTAATAGGTCATGAACAGGAAGGGGATGGGATAGGCGGCGGTGATTTCGGCGGCGAACTCAAGACATTGATCAACCCTGGTCCCGGCGGCGATTGCGTCCTGGTTGGCCTTTAAAATAACCGGGCCGTCGGCCATGGGCTCGGAAAAGGGGATCTGCATCTCGATTACGTCCACCCCTCCCGCCACCATCTGCCGGACCACCTCGCGGTTGGAATCAAACGAGGGATAGCCCAGGACCAGATGGGTCATGAGGAGGATTTTCTCCTCCTCAAGTCGATTTTTCAGATGTTCATTCAGATTCATATTCCCTGCCTTTGTCGCGGATAAATTTTTTCCAGGAAGGATCGTTGAAGGCGTGGGCTATGGTAAAAATGTCCTTGTCGCCGCGGCCGCTCATGTTGATAATAATTGCCTCGTTAGGAGACATGTCCCCCGTTTCCCTGAAGGCCTGGACAAAGGCGTGGGCGCTCTCAAGCGCCGGGATGATTCCCTCTTTTTTCATGGTCAGGTCAAGGGCGGCCATGACCTCGGTGTCGGTGGCGGCGGCGAACCGGATCCTCTTTTTCTCCCACAGGTCGGTGAGGATCGGCGAGACCCCGACATAATCAAGCCCGGCCGCCACCGAGTGGGTGTCGGCCATCTGCCCGTCATCGTCCTGAAGGAACATGGTCTTGTATCCCTGGGCCACTCCCGGGGAGCCGTCGTCACTCGCGAGCCGGGCGGCATGGCGGCCGGAATCAAGGCCGTGGCCGCCGGCCTCGACCCCGATCAGTTCCACCGATGCCTGGTCCAGGAAGCCCTGGAATATCCCCATGGCGTTGGAACCGCCGCCGACGCAGGCGTATATCCGTTTCGGGAGTTTGCCGAACTGTTCGACGATCTGTTTTTTCGCCTCGATTCCGATGATCGACTGGAACCAGGCCACCATCTCCGGAAAGGGATGGGGGCCGCAGACGGTGCCGAGGACGTAATGGGTGTCGTCCATGCTCGCCACCCAGTCGCGGAAGGCCTCGTTTATCGCATCTTTAAGGGTACGGGAGCCGCTTTTTACCGGCACCACTTCGGCCCCGAGTTTTTCCATCCAGAAGACGTTGGGTCGCTGTCGCATCACGTCTTCCTCGCCCATGTATATGGTGCAGTCGAAACCGAAGCGGGCCGCCATGGTCGCGGTGGCCACCCCGTGCTGGCCGGCCCCGGTCTCGGCGATGACCCGGCGCTTGCCCATTCGTTTTACCAGCAACCCCTGGCCCATGACGTTGTTGGCCTTGTGGGCCCCGGTGTGGTTGAGGTCTTCGCGTTTGATGAAGATCCTGGCGCCGCCGAAGTGGTCGCTTAAGTTGTCGGCCCGGGTCAACGGCGTGGGGCGGCAGGAGTAATTGCCCATGAGTTCGATATACTCCCGCCGGAACGCCGGGTCGTTCTTCGCCTCTTCGAAGGCCTGGTTGAGTTCCCGGAAGGTTTCATACAGAACCTCGGGGATGAAGGCACCGCCCCAGGCGCCGAAATAGCCGTTATTATTTTTCATTTTCCGCTCTTTTTTTACGTTTACCTGAGAGGTGGAAATATTAGCGGTTTGCCCGGGTTGCGCAAGGGATTTTATTGCCTAGGGCAATCCCTTGAGATCGTCGGGGCTGATGCCGAATTTATTTTCCAGGATGGCGGGGGAAAGACGGAAGGAAAGCCAGGCTCCGGCCTCGATCGGCCGCATGATTTCGACCTCCTGCGCCTTTTCCCCCCGGGACAGGTAGTAGAGGTGATAGCGGTCGCGGGGTGGTTCCCCCCGGCTGAACCCGGGATCGTTTTTGCTGTCGCAGCGTCTGTTGTCGCCACTTTCGCGGCAGGCGGTTATCCTGCCGTCCGCAGCCCGCAGGATAACCGCGGTGATCGCCGTTGCCTGCGGTTTGCGTTGGGCGACGTATTGCCGTAATACCTTGTCGGCCGACCCGGGGGCGCTTACGGCCAGAGCCAGTTCAAGCCCGAGGCCGTCGCTTTTCAATCGTTGGAGGAAGAGGTGTGTGCTTTGTCCTGTTTCCTTCGGTTTTTCGCCTTGGGAAGACAAAATCATCGTCACGGCGAAAATCAGGGCCAGGCAGATGGCGGGTACGAGGATGATCAGGCGGTGTTTCTTTCGCGTCCGCATGGTTTGTTCGCTTGCGTCCCGGGCGAGAAGAATATAGTTGCGGATGGCGTCGTTACTGTCGCGCAGCGCGGTGCCGCTGACCGAGGCGAAGCACCAGGGATTGCCGGGGTGATTGACCTTGAGCAGTCTTTCCCGCACCGTCTGTTCCCGGTTTATCTGATCTAAAAAGAAGTTGAGTGAGGCCTCATCGTCATGACAGTCGCTTAAGGGGCGGTGGCGCATCTCGTTCCATTCGCGTCCGTAAAGTTTTTCCGCCGCCCGGTTCCATGAGACAATTTTGCCCTCCGGGTCGGTCATGATCACGCTGTCGGGCATCCGGTCGCAGAATTCCCGGAACCCGTGAGCGAGGTCGGTGGTATCGGCGAGGCGGCGGGCTAAAATTCGGGTCAGCTCCACCGCGAAGTCGGGGAATTTTCCCCATATCCCCGCCACCCGTTCATTGGGCAGGGATATTACTTCGGCCGCGGTCCGGGCGGCGACGGTGGCGGTGCGGGGGCTTTCAAGGAGAAATGACACTTCGCCGAATATGGTGCCGCTGCCGCTGATGGTCGAGATTACCTTGTCGCCCTTGAGGACCTCAAGTTCGCCGGAAACGAGGATAAAGACGCTGTCGCCCGGGTCGCCGTCGTTGAACAGGCATTCTCCCGGGGCAAAACGGCTGGCGTGTTTCCTGATCTCGGGGGTTTCGATCAGGTCAAGCATTTTATATGTCCCTTGCCGCGAGCCTGCAGGCGGCGGCAAAGTCTTCGGGATAATTACCGTTGATGAAGCGGAGTTCGGCCTCGGAGAAGGCGCCCATTGATTCCGGCAATTTCGGCAGCAGCGAGTAAAGCAGGTGCTGGTCGTCTGCCGCATCGTCAATGCGTTTGGAAAATTCGATACTGGTGACCATTTTTGCCCCGAGACCATGGTATATCTTCTGGGCCATAAGCAGGGCGCGATCAAGGGCGTCGCGGGTGGTCTTGTCGGCCTCGACCACATTACCAACCGGCGCGAGACAGGTGATCTGCAGCTCCCATTGCGAGGTCTGGGCCTTGGGGACGAAGAGGATCACCCGGTCGTCGGCGTGAACCACCAGGCTTGAGTCCAGATCTTCCCTGCCGTCGAGGCGGCGGTTGGCGCGGATCGCGCCAAGGTAGTCGGCGAAGAAGGAACGCTGGTGTCTGGCCCGGTACAGGCGGCAGAAGTCGGCGACCAGGTCGCCGCAGCTGTAAGGGACTGTCTGGTTGTCGTCGCTTTTGCCCGGAACCATGGCGAATTGATGGTGGATCTGTTGGTGAGATGCATGGAGACGGTAGCCGCCGGCGGTGAAGTCAAAGCCGTAATTCCACCCCCAGAGGGTGGCGTTGAATCGCGGCCGCCAGCCCTGACGGAGCCGGTCGGTTATCTCCTGCCGCAGATTTTCGATCGCGTCAGGGCTGAGTTCCCGCCGCCTGGGTACGGTGATTTCGGCATCCCGGGCCAGACGGACAAAGGTACGTTGATAGTATAGATGACGCAGACCGTGGATATCGTCGCCGGAGAGGTCGGCGGTGGAGTATCGTCCGGCGTCGTCGGCCATATTGGCGGCAAAATGGCCCCAGGGGATGTAGGAGTTGCGGCGCAGGTATTCGTAAACGTGACTGTCGCCTCTGGCAAAGTCGCCGATGATCTCGCTTGTTCCCTGGATCCCGGGGACCAGGACCAGTTTGACCTTGAGTTCTTCGGGAAGAGCGGGATTGTTTACCAGAACCTCGTGTAGTTCATGGTCGCGGATTTGTGGCCGCAAGTGGCCATCCTGATCGTGGCTGAAGGGTACACCGGTAATGGCGCCGTTTCTATCGCGGATCAGATCAACGGCCATTGCGGTGAGGATGACCAGATCGTTGGGGTCGGTGGAGGAGGAGGCAAGGGCTAACAGCACCGGACGCGGCAGATCCCGGGCCGCGGATTCGGCATTGTCCCTGCACCATTTTTCAAGAAAGGCGGTCATCGAGCATGAAGGCGGCGGCGGCAGGCGGATGGTCTCCGGCTTACCGGCGTGTTTGTCGGCCCAGTCTTTTTTGATAAAGGTCGCGCCGCGGAAGGGAAAGGGGTTGGCGATCTCGAAGATCGGCACTCCGGCGGGTTCTATGACGTCGTCATTGGGAAAATTGCGCAGGTTCAGGACCTCACGACGGTCGTCGTCACGACCGAGAACCGTGATATTTTCTTTTTCCCGCAGGTTGGTAACGCTGAATACCGGCCGATGGACGATGTGGCTGAAACGTCCCGGCGGGATTACGCAGGTTCTTGCTTGCATGTGGGGTGCCTTTTTCGGGGTTGTTTTTCCGGGTACATGAACATCCGGAAACGGCGTATCTGCGGCGTTGACAGGTTGTTGACAGAAAAAGACAGATTATGTCCCTGTCGCCTTGCCCTGTACGCTTCGTGGATGTTCACCAGCGTAAGCCTTGAGCCTCCCGCGAGACCCATGAAACTCTTACATGACGTGATATTATAGCACGGTGGGCGGGTTTGTTGAACACTATCTTGCCAACCGTCTTTTGTTGAAAGGTGTTACGGAATTCAGGTAAAAGAATGGACGGCCGGATGGAAGGGGGAGCATCCGGTCGCCCGTCGGCGAAGGTATTAGGCCCGGGGATCAGCAGGGGCCGCGGTCGAGGGCGGCGTCGACCCTTATAATCTGTCCGCCGAAATGGTGGCGGTTGAGCTTCTGCCTCGCTGTTTCCGCCGCCCGGCTCGCCATTTCGATAAAGCCGAAGCCCCGGGGACTGCCGGTTATCCGGTCGCGGACCAGTTTTACTGAAAATACTTCGCCAAAACCTGAAAAGATGGAGCGGACCTCTTCCTCGGAGGACTGGTGGGGAAGGTTACCGACGTACAGGGTGGTGGTGGCGCACTTGGGGTTTCGCATGAAACTCTCTCCCTTTTTAGGTTTACACAGTTTCATTTTTTGATTTCACCTGACCTTTTCATGATAGCATTGTCGCCGACGGCAAAAGCAAGTTTTTTACAATTATCCTGGGTTCGTGACGGCTTTTTGTCATTAGGGTATCATTAAAAAATGGTCTTTTCGCCCGATCCCGGGGTCATGAGCAAAATAAAAAATGTTCCTGCCACCTTGCCTCTGCGCTGTTATCGAATGTTCACGGCATTACGGCATGAGACAAAAAACGCCTGGAAGGCCGTTTCCGGTTTTCCAGGCGTCATGGGGAATCGGGAGAAAGGAGGCCCCGACAGGCCCTCCTTTCTCCATCAGGGAATAAGGATTTATTGGTGGATTTTCTTTGCCATCCTGGCGGCCCACTTCATGTCCCGGCTGCCGTGACACGATAGGCAGGCGAAGTCAAGGGTGACAAAACCATTGGTCTTGTCGTCCTTTTTGCCCTTGACCGCGACAAACATCTTCGCCTTGGGATTGGTGTTGATCTTGAAGAGATGGGTGCGCACGTCGCCGCGGAATTTTCCGGTTTTGATCGCGCTCTTGCTTGCCATGGGCATATGGCAGTCCTTACAGGTAATGCCGGACTTGGCATGGATGTTTCTGGCGAACGAGGCCCCCTGGTCTTCATGGCATGAGGCGCAATTGTCCTTGGCCAGGATCGCGCGTTTGTGGGGATCATGGCATTCCGTGCAGCTCAGGTCCTTGTGGACTCCGGTCACAAGCTCGTTGTACTGCTCGTGGTGGCGGATGAATCCTCCCCGGGCCGGCGGCGGGCCGTCGATCTTGCTCCGGTGATGGCATTTGCCGCAGCCTTTGGCGGAGGAGTCAACCTTCATCTTTACCTTGTTGTCGGCCACATGCCTGGCCCCGGGGCCGTGGCACTCCTCGCAGCCGATTCCGTCTTCGGCCCAGGTGCCGATCATCCCCGGCAGACCGGCCTCATGGCCTTTTTTGCTGTAGGCGGTCATGTGGCAGGGGCCGCATTTGTAAGGGTGTTTCTCTCCCTTGTGGTAAAAGGACCAGCTGCCGTCGTTGATGTTGTACTGGGTTTTGGCCTCGCTGCCATCCTTGGCGGTGATAATGATATAGCCGTATTTGTCGATGTAACGGGCCTTTTTGTTGACCCCGCCGATCACATAGGAGATGTCTTCCCACCGCCATCCCCGCGGCAGGGGCAGCTTTGAATAGCGGGCCTTTTCCATTTTCCGGATTTTATAGGGATGTCCGCTTGCCTGCCAGTCGTTGAACTGCTGTTCGTGGCAGTTGAAACATTTTTTCGAGCCGACATAGCCGGGCATTGGTGTTGCCCCGCTGCTGTTGGCAATGAGAAAGATCATTACCCCGCATATGGCTGTAATCAGTTTCTTCATGCTTTCCTCCTTTCTGATTGTTGACCAGCAACGCCGCTGATTGAAATTACCGCGACGCCCTCCCTTTGATGGACTCGCAAATCCGCCATCAAGACCATTCATCCCCAACAGTCCGTTTTTCAACGGACTGTTGGGGATATCCTGAAATAAGGGACCATTTCCCGAGGTACCCTTAGAATCATTTAAGGTCGGGGCGGAAGGCAATTCCAGATAAATTGTCTTAACCTGGGGATGGATTCTGTGAAGAAAAGTTCACAGCCGGGGCCGCGATTCAGCGGGTGAGGTCGTTGACCATGGAGGAGAGACTGGCCGCGGTTCGTTTCCCGGTATCGGTGAGGGTATAGAGTTTGTCGTGCTTCTGGCGGATGAATCCGGCATTACGCAGGATCTTGAGGTGAAAGTTGACCTTGGTGTGGTCTTTGATCTTGAGTTTCCGGACCAGTTCCATGAAACGATATCCCTTTTCCTGATGGAGCAGAAAGAGGATCCGGCGGCGTATGATATTGGCGACCCCGTGGAACACGGCGTCAAGGTCAACGTCATATTCTTCATTTTACTGAAAGCGTGATTACTGGAGGTGTTTTCTGATCAACACGAGGAAATCGTTGATCTTGAAGGGCTTGGCCAGGTAGTCATCCGCCCCCTGTTTGAGGGCCTGCACCGCGTTTTGTACCGAGGCGTAGGCGGTCATGATGATTATACGCAACCGCGGGGACTGTTTGCGCAGCAGGGGGATGGCGTTCATGCCGTCAATCCCGGGCATTACCATGTCAAGAAGGATGAGGTCGGGGGCCGCGGCCCTTGTCGCAGTCAGTGCCGTGTCTCCGTTGTCAGCTTCCATAACCTGGTAGTTCTCTTTTTCAAGGACCTCGCGGATGGTCGCGCGCAGGGCGTGGTCGTCGTCAACAAGCATTATTTTATACAATGTCCTGACCTCCGGATGGGAAACGCAGGGTTACGGTGGTGCCGACCCCCGGGGGGCTGTCAACGACGATTGACCCCCCGTGGATCTCCATGATCCCGTAGCAGATGGAAAGCCCCAGGCCGGTGCCCTTGCCGATTTCCCTGGTGGTGAAAAATGGTTCCATGACCAGATTAAGTTTTTCGGCGCTGATACCGTTGCCATGATCGCGGACCATGATGATAATATTCCCGGCGTCGCTGTGGCCGCTTACCTCGATCCCGCCGCCTTCCGGCATGGCGTCCATGGCATTCAGAAAGAGGTTGACAAAAAGTTCCTCAAGTTTCAATGGAACCCCGCGCAGACGGTCATTATCAAGGTCGATCCCAAGACGATAGTTGTCGCTCCGGGGCGCGATCAGCTGCCAGGCGTTGTTGACGATCTCGCGGATATCGCAGGTCTCAACGACGAGGGCGATGTTTTGGTCGCTGGCAAAGAGGAGGAGCTCCCTGGCGATGGTTGAGGTTTTGTCGATACTGCCGGCGATGATTTCAAGCCGTTCTTTTGATCCCGCCGGCAGTTCGGCCGACTGGAGTTCGTTGTGCAGCATTTCAAGTTGCAGGGAGACATTGGCGAGGGGATTGTTGATCTCGTGGGCGATTCCGGCTGCCAGCCGTCCCAGGGCCCCGAGGCGTTCGGCCCGGGCACCGCGCTGTAGTCTGGCGGCAATGGTTTCTTCTCTCTCGTTGAGAAAGGTATCAAGACCGTACATGATGAAATGGAGGATGACAAGGGCGGAAAGACCACGGAAGAATTCAACCGGGATTCCGGCAATCATCGGGGTGGTGGAGGGGGTTAGGCCGGTGAAGGCCCCATAGACAAACAGGGCGATCCCGGCGCCGGTGAAATTGCCGGCCCCTTTGCGGCTGAGAATCTTCAGGTGTCGGGCGTAGACGAGAAAGGCGATGCCGGCGGTGATGGTTGCCGGAAAGCCGATGATTCGCCTTATATCATAATCAATAAAGGCAATGAGTTCATTCTGCCCCGGGGGGTGGTGGAGGATGAGAAACAGGAGGACGCTGCCGACAAGGAACAGGCTTAACCCCCATAAGAGGATGTTAAGCCGGGGTTTAATGAGAATTATGAGGGTTACCCCGAAAAGAAGAAGAAAGAGGAAAGAGAAAAAGACCAGGAAGATATTAAGGCCATGGATAAGCAGTAACATGTCTCCTTGAGGAGGTGGCGATATCCGGAGGAACATCTCCATCCATTCATGGAACGCGTGAAGAAAGGCGAATGAGGAAAAGAGCCAGAAGGTGCCGGCGATCCGGAGATTTTTGAGGGTCTTGTGCCGCGAGGTGATGGCAACCCCGATGGCAAAGAATACCGCCCCGTAAAAGAGGTAGATCAGGAAGATGGTAAAGATGTTTGTTGTCGGCATGTCCTGACACCCGTACCTGGGGGCACCGTCGAGGTCCGCCGGCCTGAAAGGAAGAAGTCCGGGGGATTTCAGTCCGCGAACAGTCTGCTGGAAACAGGTGTTTGCGGCGTATGGACGGTTTTTTTTACACTTTGCGGCAAGAAATTTTATTTGTCGCCGAATACTGTATGGGAACCTTGCAAAATTATCCTTCAGTCCGTGACGACATTGCCGTTGGAATGGAGAATGTCTGTATATATCTGAATATGCGAATGTTTTTAGTATAGTGGTCAGTGTCGCATGAAAATATCGTCATGTCAATGCGTGATGGACTCGTTACGAGTCCATCATTTTTTGGAGTGGCGCACGAAGAAGCATCCGGCAGTCGGCTACTGCACAGCCACGGCCTTCGGGGTGGATGATGAGGGGGTTGATGTCCAGTTCAATGATCTCCGGATTTTCAGTGGCCAGGGCC
Source organism: Deltaproteobacteria bacterium (assembly GCA_024275015.1). Lineage (GTDB taxonomy): Bacteria > Desulfobacterota > Desulfobulbia > Desulfobulbales > JAJRZW01 > JAJRZW01. Next base: position 10,189 of record JAJRZW010000059.1, read on the forward strand.
GAGAGGGAGAGGATGCAGCGTTCGAGGGCGGCAAGGTCGCATTTTTTCCGGCCCCGGGCTCCGTTGAGAATGGGAAAGGCGGTGATCGATTCAACCATGTGACGGGCGCCGTTGTGACGAATCGGGGCGAGACGGAAACTCACGTCTTTAAATATCTCGACAAAGATACCGCCGAGGCCGAACATCAACAGCGGCCCAAAGGTCTTATGACGTTTGATCCCGAGGATCACCTCAACCCCGGTTCCGGCCATCTTCTGGACATAAATTCCCTGGAGATCGGCCCCGGGGGAATTTATGCCCGCGGTTTCCATGATTTCGCTGAATGCCAGGCGCGCCTCTTCCGGGGTCCTGATGTCGGTTCTGACCCCGCCGCAGTCGGATTTGTGGACGATGTCCGGGGAGACGATCTTGAAAGCGCAGGGACCGAATTCTTCCACTGCCGCCGCTGCCTCCCCGGCGTTTCCGGCAAACCGGGCCGGAAGCACCGGAAAACCGTAAGCGGCGAGTATCCTGTTCCCTTCCACCTCGCCCAAATAGTTGGTTCCTTTTTTCAAGGCGTTTTTGATCACCTCGCGGGCGGTGTCCTGGTTGATATCAAGATTGATCTCTTGGATATGTTCGCGACCGATCCAGCGGGAATAGCGGTAAAGGGCGCCCATGGCCCTGGCCGCGGCCTCGGGGAAGAAATAATGGGGGATATTGTTTTTCTCCAGGATCTCGGCCCCCCGCGAGACGTCCATCAGTCCCATGAACGACGCCACCACCGGTTTGCCGCTACCATGGGCCAGCGGCGGGATAATCTTAGCGGTAGCCTCAATTTCGGTCATCGACTGGGGGGTGAGGATGAAGACCACCCCGTCGACGTTGTCATCGGCCAGGACCGCGGAAAGTGCGTCGCGGTAGCGGTCCATGCGGGCGTCGCCGATGACGTCCACCGGGTTTTTTATGTTGGCAGCCGCCGGAAGATGCTCCTTCAGGGCCGCGGTGGTTTCCGGGCGGAAGTGGGCCAGTTTGAGTCCGGCGTTGATGGTGACGTCGGTGGCCATTATTCCCGGCCCTCCGGCGTTGGTGATGATTGCGATCCGGTTCCCCCGTGGCCGCGGCTGAGTGGCAAAGGCCTGGGCGTAGTCGAATAATTCTTCAATGGTTTTGACCCGGAATACCCCGGACTGGGTAAAGAGGGCGTCGTATACCTCCTCGCTTCCGGCAAGCGATCCGGTGTGCGAGCTCGCCGCTTGCGCTCCCTCGGCGGTGCGGCCGGATTTAAGCGCCAGGATCGGGGTCGGGTTATCGCCGCCGGTGACCTCGCGGACGGTTTCGATGAATTCAAAACCGTGGCGCAGTTCTTCGACGTAGAGCATAATCACCCGGGTCTGCGGATCTTTGTGGAGGTAACGGATCAGGTCTAATTCGCCGACATCGGCCTTGTTGCCCACTGAGATGAATTTTGAGAAACCCATGTTGCGCCGGGCGGCAAAGTCGAGAACCGCGGTGCACAGGGCCCCGGACTGGCTGATAAAGGCGATATGCCCCGGGGTTGCCGTCCGTTTCGCGAAACTGGCGTTCAGGCGGAGGTCGGGGTCGGTGTTTATAAGCCCGAGACAATTAGGGCCGATGAGGCGGATCCGGTTTTCGCGGCAGACCGCGAGGAGTTGGTCTTCGGTTTTTCTCCCCGCGGTCCCGATTTCCCGGAATCCGGCGGAGATAACGATGATCCCCTTGGCCCCTTTGGCGGCCGCCTGTCTTGCCACCTCCGGGGTGGCGGCGGCAGGGACGATTATTATCGCAAGATCGATCTCCTCTTCGGGAATGGCGTTGATGTCCGCCCAGGCCCTGACCCCGCAGACGGAGCGGGAACGGGGATTGACCGGGAACACGGTACCGGAAAAGTCGGCGTCAATCAGGTTTTTGAACACCGCCCGGCCGACACTGCCTGCTCTGGCCGAGGCGCCGATCACCGCCACCGTCCGGGGGCGGAACACCGTGTCGAGGCCGAGGTCGTTGTTGTTTTTCATATTTTCTCCCGCAGGTGAATTTACAGAGGCCTTGTAAATTTATACTCCCAGGGAGGGTTCGGAAACAAGGAGTCGTTTCTAATTTCCGTTCCGCGAAAAGGGAATCATACGCCTTGCCGGAGCAGGTTTCAGGGTGTAGCCGAGGACAATTTTTGTGGTCATGGCGTTGAGGTTGATCCGGCCGGGATACCCCATCCGGCGTTTTTTATCGCCGCCTTGGTGCGTTTGATGGTAAGCGCTCCTTTTATCGGCCCGGGATTGACGCATTGGCGTTAATGCACGGAATACGCCGGGACGGGCTATTCCGTCAGCGGTGAAAGCAGCGAGATAATCTCGTTGCGGTCGATCTGTTTGACGATGGCGTCGTCGTCTTCCTGGATTATGGTTCGGGCCAGTTCCCTTTTGTGGTTGATCAGGTGGTTGATCTTTTCTTCCAGGGTACCGATGGTGACCAGTTTGAAGACCTGAACCACCTTTTTTTGTCCCATGCGGTGGACCCTGGCGGTGGCCTGATCTTCCCGGGCGGCGTTCCACCAGCGGTCGTAGTGGATCACCGCCTGGGCCGCGGTGAGGTCGACCCCGACCCCGCCGGCAAGGAGACTGGCGGAAAAGACCTGACACTCCGGGTCGTTATTGAAGCGGCTGATCATCGTTTGTCTGGTCTTTATGCTCATCTCGCCACGCAGACCGCAGAAGTCAATGTTGTTTTTGTTGAGATGGGTCTCGATCAGGTCGAGCATTCGGGTGTAATGACTGAAGACCACCACCTTCATTCGCGCCTCAAGGCATTCACTCAGCAGTTCACAGAAAAGATCCCATTTGCCGCTGGAATATTGTTCCGGGGTATCGCATTCCTGCAACAGGCAGGGATGGTTGCATACCTGTTTAAGATAATTGATTACCGCCAGCAGTTCCATATACGGCAGGGTCTTGTCTTTTTCGCGATTGATCCGGTCGAGCAGGGGACGGCCGCGGCTGGCGACGATTTCGCGGTAGAGACTGATCTGGTCGTCGGAAAGCTCACAGGTGCGTTCGTCTTCGATGATTTCCGGCAGTTCGGTCAGCACCTGTTCCCGACTGCGCCTGAGGATGAAGGGGGTTATCATCCGGCGTAGTTCCAAACGGCGTTGTTTGTCGCCTGCGGCAATGGGGACGGCGAAGCGCTGGTTGAACCAGCGGTCATCGCCGAGATAGCCGGGAAGGCAGAGGTCGAAGATGGCCTTGAGGTCGTGGACCGAATTCTCAAGCGGGGTGCCGGTAAGCCCGATTACCATTCCTCCTTTGAGCTTTAACGCCGCCCGGTAGGCCTCGGTATTTTTATTCTTCAGCTGCTGGATCTCATCGAGGACTATAAGGTCGAAGTCCCGGGCGGCGAGAAGGTCGGCATCGCGGCGGATGATCCCGTAGGTGGTGAGCAGGAGGTTTGAGCCGTCGCACTTTTTCAGGTCCCGGCGGCTGCCGTGATAGATAAAGGCCGATATCTCGGGGAAAAAGGTCTCGAGCTTTTCAAGCCAGTGGGAGACCACGGTCGCCGGGCAGACCACCAGGAAGTGTCCCCCGTTTTCGATGGTCTTTATGATGCTCATCAGGGCCAGGGCCTGATGCGTTTTGCCAAGTCCCATATCATCGGCAAGGATGCCTCCCAATTGGTGGCCGCGGATGCTGGCCATCCAGGTGACCCCGCGTTTCTGGTAGCCGCGCAGATGTTGTGGTATAGGGAGGTTCCGGTTGTCAATCTGCCAGGAGGTGGTATCGAGGAGACCTTCAAGGTCAATATTGCCGGAGGTGGAGGAGATGGAGGGCATTTGCGCCTTTAAGAAAAAAAGTTCCGGCAGTGACAGTTTAATCCCTTGGCTTTTCCCTTCATCGTTTTGCCAGACGCGGTCCTGATTCAGGTTGAACAGCCATTCAAGGTTTGAGTCTTCAAGATCGAGCCACCTGTCGTCTTCGTTGATATAGCGTTTTTTGTTTCTTCTGTTCCTGATCAATTCAGTCAGTGGAAAGTAACGTTTGCCAAGACCGTAATGGCCGGAGATGTAGCACCAGCCGCCGTCGATACTGAGGCCGTCAAATTCGATACTGTCGGGCTGCCGAACGATCTTGATCTTCCTGAATTCCGGGGCGATGTCGTTGTCGGGGTTGGTGATGAGTTCGGGATGGTTATTGATGAACTCCGGGATCTTGTCCAGCGGGATATTCCTCGGTTCAGGGGGCGTCTGTCCGGGAAGGGGATGCGCCTCGGCGGCCATGACAAAGCCATGTCCTTCGAGGTGATAAAAGTGGCCGAATTTTGTCGCGGCCATGGTTTCGCAGTCGAATTCTTCGCCGTTTTCAAGGCGGAGTATGACGCGGAGGCGGGCGTTATCGCTTTCCGGGGTACGATTAAGGCGGCGGAATCGGGTCGCCGGGGGAAGGATGTTGCGTTGGTGCCCTCCGGTATAAACGGCGGCTAACATATCGCCGGTGCGGGACCGCGGCAGGGTAAGGGAAAACCAGGTGTGATCGTCGTTTTCGAACTTAAGGCGGCAGAGGCCGCCGGGATCCGGAGAGTCGACAAAAAGTTCACCCCCGGCCGGTAATAATCCCATCCGGGAAACAAGAAAGGCCCAGATGCTTCCGTCGCGGGCCTGGGCGTCGGTTTCCCGTCCCAGTTCGTTAATGGATATCTCGGAAAGGGTACGGCCGGTCCGGCGCAGGTGCTGGTATAAAGCGGCGGCTTTGTCATGGTGGTCGCTGCTTTCAACCAATGTCCCCGGGCAGAACTTTTCCGGGAATAATTGTCGGCAGAGGCCGGCATCGTCGGCGTTTAAAACCCATGCGGCCCAGGGATGGTCGTCGGGGCCCGCGACCGTGAAGAGAAAGCGGCCGTGACAATCGTTTTCCACTCTGATCCCGTGGTCATCGCCGGAGCCGAACAGTTCAAAAAGTATCTGGACGATGAGGCGGAAAGGTCCTTTCGTAAGGAACAGGGGCAGGGGGGTCGGACTGCCGTTTTTAAGTCTGATCATGGCCTGGGCCGCAAGGACGGTGGCGTGGCGGCAGAGATCGTTGTTTTTTTTCCCCGTACCGCAGATTCCACAACGGTGGAGACTTATTAGCTGATCGTGGTCACGGCTTGATTCAAAGGCGATGACAACCTCTTTTGTGACTTGGCCGGGGAACAGGCCGCCGACAAGATTGCGGTAACAGACCATGGTGTCGGCCTTTTCCGCCGCAGTTTTATCATCATCGGTGATTTTCAGGGCCATGCCTTGATGGTTCAGGGCTTCCCGGCGGTGAAAATCTTTCATGGTCACGCTCTCCCGGCGTGACTCCGGGCAGTCGAGGAGAAGAAAGTCAAAGAGGTGGATGAGGATCTGGCCGATGTGTTTGTCGCCGACTTCTTTGATTTCGCGGGCCCGGGCAATGGGCAGGTGAAAAAGTTCGCCAATGGTTTTGATCCCGGCCGAGATTATTCCGCGGTGCAAGGTCCCGGGGAGGAGGAGGTCGCGGAGAGATTGGTTCAGCAGGTGCGGCGGGGGTGACAAGGTGGCACCGTTTATCCGCGCCAGGCCATCGGCAAGGGTGATCTCGTCGGGGCGGGGGGTAAATGCGGCGATTTCTCCGTGGCACAGTGGCGGATGGCCAAGCAGACGGCAGCATGCGGCAAGAACCCGGTCCTGAAATGATTTTCCTCCCTTCCTCCGGGTACACAGGCGACCGATGAGCGCGGCCCGGAACGCCTGGTTTACGGTGGTAAAACCCATATCGCCGAGGGAACTTATGGTCTCCTGATCCAGTTCGAGAAAGCTTGTCGGCGCGGTCAGGATATGCAGGCGTGAGTTGTTGTCGGCTGGCATTGACGGCAATAGAATAGTCCGGAATCAGTTTTTCCTCTCGGGAAGGGGAGGAAAATATTAAATTTTACCGCCACTGCGGCGGACATGCAAGGGAGGATTTTTTTAATTTCTCGGTTATCATTGTGGCCAGGTGATTTATTGATGAAGTCGTAACAAGTCCCCGATCCGGGGAGAAAACGACGAGTTCCGGGCAGCTGGCGGCGGGCTGCTGAAATCCCGAACTCGGGCTAAGCACTCAAACATGCGGGATTTATTAACCCATCCCGCCGCCCGCCGTTTTTCCCGGGAATCGCCGGAGACGCCTCCGCGGGGATTTGTTACGAGACTGTCATTTAATGACAGAGTTGCAGGCAGATATTGCAACGGTGAGTCGTGAACCTTTTCGCAGAACGAACCCCTTAACCCGGATTACCCATGCCCCTTGAGATAATCAGTTCAAATCGCCTTGAGGTACTTGGCGATCATTTTATTGAGCGGATATCCGCTGCGCCACTGGCGCCGATGGCGGTTGAGCCAGTCCTGGTTCAGAGCCGGGGGATGGCCCGCTGGCTAAACCTGCGTCTGGCGGTGGCTCATAACATCGCGGCCGGGATCGAATATCTCTTTCCCAATAATTTTATTGATCAGCTGTTGCATTCCCTGATGCCCGAGGGCTCCGAACCTGTCCTCCGTCGTCGTGATCTCGCCTGGCAGGTGGCGGCGGTACTTGATCGCGGCGATCCTGACCCGGAGGTTATGGCATATGTTCGGGCCTCGGGTCTGCATCGTCTGCAGCTGGCCTTTGCCCTTGCCGATCGTTTTGATCAGTACACTGTTTATCGCGCCGATATGATCGCCGCCTGGGAGGCGGGGGATGATGATCACTGGCAGGCGCGGCTCTGGCGGCGAATCCGGGATAAGAAAAATCAGGCCGGACGTTGTCCGCATCGGGGAGAAATGCTCGCCCGGCTCCGGGACATGGCCGCGGATTCCACCGCCCTTGGCACGCACCTGCCGGAGCGACTGGCGATATTCGGGGTCTCTTCGTTGCCGTTGTTTCATATTGAGGTCCTTGCCGCCATTGCTGATAATTGTCGGGTGAGTTTTTATCTGCTTAACCCGTCCCGGCAATTATGGGACTATATCGCCGGACGGCGGCAGGTCTCCCGCCTTACCCGGGGGTTAAGCGTTGATCCGGCCGAATTTTATCTTGAGGGGCATAATAACCTTCTGGCCTCTCTTGGGGCCCAGGGGGCAGAACTTTTCAGGCTCCTGCGCCGTTATGATCCGTTGGAGGAAGAGCTTTTTCCCGTTTCCCGGCCGGTACCGGCCGGTGATCCCCTGCGGCTGTTACAGGAGGATATTCTTGATGATGTCAGTGACCCGGAGCCGATATCCATCAGGGCCGCGGACCTGCGGCCGACGATATCGTTTCATGATTGCTCCGGCCGAATGCGCGAGGTCGAGGTACTGCGGGAGGAGCTTTGCGCCCTTTTTGCCGATGATCCTGAACTCGGCGCCGCTGATGTGGCGGTGATGGTCCCGGACATAGCCGCCTATGCCCCTCTTGTTGACGCGGTCTTCGGCGATGGCCGGGAACCGGAAATTCCCTACGCAATCGCCGACCGGCCGCTAGTGGCCGGGCACGGTCTGCTGGCCGCCTTCATGGATCTTCTTGATCTTGGCCGTAATCGTTTCCGTCTGAGCGCGGTCATGGCCCTGCTTGAGAAGGAACCGGTGCGGAACCGTTTTTCCCTGTCCGAGGCGGAGGTCGGTATGATTGCCTCCTGGTTTGACGACGCCGGAGTGCGTTGGGGGATTGATCCCACTGATCGCGAGAGCCGCGGGTTGCCGTCGAATCCGGAGAACAGCTGGCAGGCCGGGATTGACCGTCTCCTCATGGGATATGCCACCGGAATCGTCCCCGGTTGCGCCACCGTTGCCGGGGTCGCGCCGTTGAGGGCCTTTGCTAACGCAGAGGCAGAGCTTGTCGGGCGGGCCGTTGCCGCTGTTGACACCATTTTTGCCGTCTGCCGGGAATTTGCCGTTGCCGCTGCTCCGGGCTGCTGGAGTGAACGTCTGCGGCGGATGATTGACCTCTGTCTTGCCCCGGGGGGGGAAGAAGAGGCCGAGTTCGCGTCGCTGCTGGAACTCATGGACTCGCTTGCCGCCGGTGAAGCTTACGGCCTGTCCACGAAACTCTCCATCGATGAAATCGTCAGCTTCTTTTCCCGCGAGATCAGCGGCGAACGCCGTACCGGCGGATTTCTGAGCGGTAGGTTGACTTTCTGCGAGCTTCTTCCCATGCGTTCGATTCCCTTTGAGGTCATCTGTCTTTTAGGCATGGACTATGACGCCTTTCCCCGGCGCGATCGTTTTGGCAGCCTTGATCTGATGGCGGCCAATCCCCGTCCCGGTGATCGTTCGCGGCGCCAGGACGACCGATATCTTTTTCTTGAGATCCTTATTTCGGCCAGGAGCCGGATTTATTTAAGCTTTGTCGGCCGCGACTGTTCGTCAAACACCCAACGACCGCCTTCGGTGCTGTTGAGCGAGCTTGGCGATTATCTTGATCGCCGTTTTATCATCAATGACCGGGACGACACCTGCGCCAGCGCGATATTGAGTTACCGGCATCCGGTTTCGCCCTGGAGTCCGCTGGCGTTTGATCCCGCGGCCCCGGCCAGTTTTTCCTGCGAAGACCTTGAATGCGCCCGGACTCTGGGCAAGGGGATTGATACCGCGACGATATTTGCCGGCCCCGATCTGGGTGGAGAAGACCGACCAAAGGAGTTATCCCTTGATGACCTGCTTGCTTTTTTTATCAATCCGGCCCGGCATTTCTGCCGTAATGTCCTTCACCTGACCCTGCCGGAGGCGGAAAGGGGCCATGGGGATCTGGAATCATTTTCCATTTCTCCTTTTGCCGGTCACGATCTTGACCGGCGTATCCTTGAGACGCTGACCGCCGGTCTGGCCGCGGATACCTGTCTTGAAAGGGTTCGTTCCGAGGGTATTCTTCCCCATGGACCCAGGGGGGAGAAACTTTTCCGGGCCCGGGCCCGGGTCCTTGAACGCCTTGACCGGCAACGGCGAAGTCTGGCGCCGGGCGCGGCGGAGATGCTCCCGGTCACGATTATGGTTAACGGCACGGCGATAAAGGGTGAGATCGAGGTCTACGGTGACAACCGGGTCGTCACGATCCGTCGCGGCGTAATCCGGGGGAGGGAGTTTGTCGGTCTGTGGCTCAGGGTTCTTGTCCTTGCCGTTGCCGTCGGCAGGGGCGAGGGGGTCATGCTGGGGGTTGAGAGACAATCCGTCCGGAACATGCGTCTGGCCATGCCGCCGGATCCGGCGGTCCGGCTCGCGGAAATGGTTGATATCTTCCACCGTGGCAGCGAAAGGGTCCTGCCGTTTTTCCCTGACGCCGCCATGGTCATGGTGGAAAAAGAGGCAAAGGGCAAGGACCGCGGCCATGCCCTTGCCGCGGCGAGAAAGAAATACCGTTCTTCCCGGATCGGGGGATGGGGCGAGGCCGATGATCGTTGGGTGCGCTTCTGCTTTCAGGACGACGACCCCCTGGGGCCGGAGTTTATCGGACTGGCGCGACAGGTCTTCAATCCGATACTTGAGGCAAGAATTTTATGAGCGTCGAGCGCCTTTTTTCCTTTCCTCTTAAGGGACTGAATCTGATAGAGGCCAGTGCCGGCACCGGCAAGACCTATACCATCTCCGCCCTGGTACTGCGGCTGCTTTTAGAGGAGGACGGTGATATCAGCCGTATTCTGGTGGTCACTTTTTCCGAGGCCGCGGCCGCGGACCTGCGCCGGCAGATCCGCGAAAAAATTCGTCTGGCCCACCTAGCCTTTGTCGAGCCGGAGAGGGAAGAAAAGGATGAATTCATCTCCCGGTTGCGAAAGAACTGCGCTGACAAGGCCCGGGCCGCCCGTCGTCTTGCCGCTGCCCTCCAGGGATTTGACGAGGCCGCGATTTATACCATTCATGGTTTCTGCCTTCGGGTCCTGCAGGAAAATAGTCTTGCCGGCAAGATTCTCTTTGACGCCTGTCTGACCCCTGACAGCCGTCCCCTGATCCGTCAGGTGGGTGAGGATTTTTTTCGCCGCCGTTTTTATGACTGCGTTTACGACTACGCCGCCGCAATTGGAGACGTCTTTGTGCCGGAAAAACTTGAGGACCTCATGACCGGGGTCACGATCCGTGAAGGGGACGAGATCCTGCCCCCTCATGATCCCGAAGCCGGGCCGCGTCTGCTGGGGTTGATTAAGAAATTGGAACTCGCCCTGAAACGATTGCGGCGGAGCTGGCAGGCGTGCCGGGACGAGGTCGGTGATCTCCTTTGTAAGGCCATAACCGCCGGGGAGTTGAACGGCGTATCCTATAAGATCGCCGGGATTGAGGAATGGTTTGCCGTGGTTGACGACATCTGTGCCGCAAGCGGGGTTGATCTTGTTCGGAAAAAAGGGGGGATGCCGGCGCAATTGTCCGCTACGGTATTGGCGAAAAAGACCAATAAGGGCCGACAAACGCCGCAGCATGATTTTTTTGTCCTTGCCGGGGAAATGATCGAATTACAGGAGGCCGCGGTCGCGGCCCGGGAGTCCCTGGTGGTTGACCTTGCCGCCGGCTTTCTCCGTCGGGCGGGCCGGGAGATTGCCGGGATCAGGGGGCAGCGGGGCGAGCTTGGTTTTGATGATCTCCTCTTTAACCTTGCCCAGGCCCTGGCCGGGGATGGCGGTTGTCTTGCCGGGGTGATTCGTGAGCGTTATCCCCGGGCCTTTATCGATGAGTTTCAGGATACCGATTACCTTCAATTCGCCATCTTCCGGGCAATATACCATGGCCGGAACGAGGCCCTGCTTTACCTGATAGGTGACCCCAAACAGTCGATTTACGGTTTTCGCGGCGCTGATCTCAAGGTCTATCTTGCCGCCCGGGCCCTGGCCGACTGTTGTTTCCCCCTGGACCGCAATTACCGTTCGACCCCGGCGCTGGTGGCGGCGGTGAACCGTGTTTTCATGCGGCCGGAGAATCCTTTTCTGCTCAGGGAAATCGGGCCCTTTCCCGAGGCCCGAAGTGCCGCCGTGGTCAGTGATGTATTGACGGTTGCCGGAGACAGTGATGCCGTCATGCGGATTGTCCTCTGTCATCGCTCGGCGGATCTGGTGGAAAAGGGGCGGGCATTAACCAATGACGTGGGCGAGACCATGGTCTGTGATTGGCTGGTGGCCGAGATCAGGCGTCTGATCGCCGCCGGTGGCAAGGGAGCGGCGACCATCGGCCCCCACCCTCTTGCCGCTGGCGATATCGCGGTTCTGGTTCGTAATAACCGCCATGCCCACCTGGTGCAGAAGCGGCTGGCCGCGGCCGGGGTGGCCTCGGTTCTTTTCAGTGGCGAGAGCGTTTTTGCCGGACGTGAGGCCCGGGACCTGCTGATTGTGCTCACCGCCGTGAGTCGGCCTCTTGATCAGCGTTGTTTCCGCGCCGCCCTGTTGACCCTGTTTTTCGGTCTGAGCGTGGATGAGCTTGTCGCCCTTGACGGGGAAGGGGGCGAGCTTGACCGCTGGCGGCAGCGTTTTTACGACTGGAACCATCTATGGCAGACCCAGGGGGTATTACGTCTGCTCCGGGTAATGGCGCGGCAATGTGGTTTGAAACGCCGCCTGGCCGCTCTTCCTCTCGGGGAACGACGCCTGACCAATTTTTTTCATCTTGCCGAGGTCCTTGAAAAGAGGAGTGGCCGGGGACGGGCCGGGGTTAGTGCATGCCTGCGGGTTCTGGGGGAGGAAATCGCCGCCCCGGGCCGGGACGAGGATGAAACCCAGCTTCGCCTTGAAAGCGATGCCCGCTGCGTGCAGATAATTACCATGCATAAGTCCAAGGGCTTGCAATATCCGGTGGTCTTCTGTCCTTTTCTCTGGTGGGGACGTCAGGGGCGCAGGGCCGGGGCGGATGATCTCCCGCGACCGTTGAGGGTTCATCCTGGTGCCGACAGTGCTCCCGGGGTGGATCTGGGTTCCCCCGATTACGAGACCAGGCGGCGGGAGGCCGAGGTCGAGGAACTGGCCGAGAGTATCCGCCTCTGCTATGTCGCTCTTACCCGGGCGGTGCATCGTTGCTATATGTTCTGGGGGGCGATGGGAACCAGTCCCGGCACATGCGCCCCGGCTTATCTCTTTCATCAGCACCTTGCTGACTCATGGCCGGTTACCGGCCGTGGGGCGGCGCGGCTTATTGTTGATCTCGGCGAGGACGGAATTAAGGCGGACCTGGCCGCGCTTGCCGGTGACCGTGGTGACATTGAAGTGATTGAGGCCCATGCCCGGTCCGTGTCTGCGGCCGCGGTGGAGGATGATGCCCCGGCCGCCGCCCTGGCCTGCCGGAGTATATCCCGGGAGATAGGGGTGGCGTGGCGGAACACGAGTTTTTCCGCCATCAGTGAGCATTCCGCTTGTTCTCCGCCGTCCTCCCCCGCCGTTGCCGCCGCCATTGACGCCTTTCCCCGGGGGGCAAGGTCGGGGCTGTTTTTTCACCGGATCCTCGAAGACCTTGACTTTGCCGATTCATCCGGGTGGGACGCCATTGTCCGCGGACATCTGCGGGGATACGGTTTTGATGGCCGGTGGGAGGAACCGGTGCGGCGGATGCTCGACCGTCTGATACACCTTGCCCTCGGGGCTGAAGGCGTTTCCCTGGCCCGGGTCGGCCGGGATAAAAGGTGGTCGGAATTTGAGTTTCTTTTTCCCTGTGATTTTCGCGCCGCCGACCTTGCCGCGGTCTTTGCCGCCGCCGGCCGTGATTGGTCCCGGGACTTTTCCGCCCGGGTCGCCCGACTTTCTTCCGAGCGGATTGCCGGGTTCATGAAGGGGTTCATTGACCTGGTTTTTGCGCGGGGAGGACGTTATTATATCGTCGACTGGAAGAGCAATTATCTCGGCAACGGAGCCGGGGCATACAGGGGCGATAACCTCACCGCTTCAATGGTCGCCGAGGGCTATATTCTCCAGTACCATCTCTACGTTGTCGCCCTTGATCGTTTTCTCGGTTCCAGGATGGATGATTACGATTACGGGCGTCATTTCGGCGGGGTTTTTTATCCTTACCTGCGGGGGGTGGCCCATGGCTGCGGGGTTTTTGCCGACCGTCCGGAGGAAGAACTGGTCCGGCGGCTGGGGGAGAAGTTATCCCTAACCGTCCGTTAAAAAAACGGACGGTTAGGGGCGCATGTCCGCGCCGCCGATTTTGCCGGATTAAAAACCCCGGTGAAATCGAGAGGTTGGCCGGAACTTGTTTTGGTCAACCGGTCTGTGAACGAACGTTAAGGATTGTTGGATTAGTAACAAACATGTCGAGGGCTAGGTAAAAAATCGATATACAGAAGGAGTAGGGTATCCTTGTGATCGAGGCCATGTATATGGCGTGTTAGGCGCAAGAATGTCCTACGGTGCGGTAGATCGTAATTACGACGCCATCAATAATTTCAATCGGGAGCCGGGAAATGGCGGAGAAAGGTATGCATGACAAAGAGATAAAAAATCATCCCGGCTGTCGGATGACCGACAGCCCTCCGGATCATCCCTGTATCTTTATCGAGGTTATGAAGAATATCGAGACCGGAATTATCATTCTCAACGTCTGCGGGGAGGAGGTATTCTTCATCAATAAACATGCCTCCCGTATTCTCGAATTCATCAAAACTCCGACCAATTTCGACAACCTCCGCCTTCTTTTCGGCAGTGAGCTTGACAATATTACCGGCGGCGGCAAGAAATCGTCGAAAACCGTGATCAAGTGTGATCACCGTGCCTTTGGCTATACCCTCTATTCCATGGAAAAGGAAAAGGATCTGGTCATGGTTTTTATTCGGGATATCACTGACCAGAGCCGTCTCGACGCCATCGACGAGGCCAGCGAGATGATGAATAATATCAGTTACCTTTTTTCCGGTATCCGCCATGAGATCGGCAATCCCCTTAATTCAATGAAGATGGCCCTGACCGTTTTGAATAACGGTCTGTCCCGGTTTGAGGAGGATGATATCAAGGTCTATCTCAAGCGGATGGGGGATGATATAGCCAAGATGGAGGTACTGCTGAAGAGTTTCAAGAATTTTAACATGTTCGAGACCCCCAGAACCAAGGCGGTTGATCTTGTTGATTTTTTCAAAAGCCTGACCCAGCTCATCGGCGCTGACGTCCGCAACAAGGACATAGACATCAGCGTTGATATCCTGCCTGAATCCCGCTGGGCCAAGGTCGACACCCGGGCCTTGCAGCATGTGGCGATGAACATTATGGCCAACGCCATGGATGCCCTTGACGGGCGCCCGGTTAAGTTTCTCAAGATCACCGGCGAGGCGGTGGGGGAGATGATCCTTCTGTCGATTACCGACAGCGGTTGCGGTATGCCCGAGGATCTGCTCAACGATATATTCAAGCCCTTCTATACCACCAAGCCCCATGGTACCGGTCTGGGAATGGTTATCTCGAAAAAGATGCTGGCGCAGATGAACTGCGGCATTGAAATTTCAAGCCAGCCTGAGGTCGGGACCACGGTCACCCTGACCCTGCCCCGCTGTGATCCACCCGAGGGGGTGCCCCTTGATCCGGCGGTGCAATACAGTTGACCGGGGGGTAAAGATTGCTTGACAGTGGTGAGTTGCTTAACTACCCTGTTTTATTGATGTATGTCGTGTTTGATATGAGGAAAATGAAAAGGAGGGATTAAGGCTTATGGCACTCAAGAAGATTCGCAGGAAGATGGGGATCAGGTCAAAATTCGTGGTTATGCTCGGCGCTTTCGGGATGATCGCCCTGATCGCCATGGGGTACGGTGCCTATTGGTTCAGCGTCAAGCGGACCATGTCCGAGGCCGAGACCAAGGCCAATGTGATCTTCAGTTATATCATGGCCCAGAGGTCATATTTCAATCAGTACCAGCGACCGTTGATCAACGTCCTGGTTGAAAAGGACCGTTTTTACCCCGAACTCATGAGTCAGTTCGGCATTACCCGCCGGACTCTCGATCTGGTAAAGGACGAACTTTCCGGCTATCTCTTCAAACAGGCGTCGATGAATCCCATGTGGCCGGACAATAAGGCCGATCTCCAGGAAGAGAAGATGATTAACGCCTTCCGCAAAGACCGCAAGACCAGAGAGCTTGACGGGATGCTGGAGAAGGGCGGTAAAACCTTTTATTATATGGCCAAGCCGGTACGCAAGGTAAGCAAACCCTGTCTTCACTGTCACGGCAAGGTCAGTGATGCCCCCAAGGACCTGCTTGAGACCTACGGTAAAAAGAGCGGTCGTCCCTGGAAGACCGGCGAGGTCCCGGCCGCCTATGTCGTTTATGTTCCCATGGATCAGGCGATCAGTGACGCCAGAAGGACGGCGGTGGAGCTTTTTGCTATCGGCGCCGCGATAATGCTCATCGCCCTCTTCGGTATCTGGCTTTTCCTCGACCATCGTATCGTCAAGCCCCTGACCCTTCTCAGTGATATGACCGAGGAGGTCAGTATCGGCAAGAACATGGAACGGACCCTGTATTCCGAACGGATGAAGGACGAGGTTGGAGGTCTTGCCAAATCTGTTGATCGACTCAGGATCAGCATGGTCAAGATGCTTAAACGACGGCAGGGAGACTGATTTTGATGAGTCGACCTCTCAGGACTTCGTTGCTTGCCTTTTCCATTCTGTGCCTGCTGGTGCCTGCCATTGCCGCGGGCGCAGACTGTAAGGGGCTGCTCAAGAAGGCAAAAAAAGAGTTCAATGTTATCAAACGGCAGCAGATGATTGAGCAGGCTCTGGCCGCGTGTCCCTCTGATCCGGAATTGACTTACGAGTATGGTTATTCCTTTGAGCGTTTCAGAAAATATCCCAAGGCCCTGTCGTATTATCGCAAGGCCCTGTCCCTGCGACCGGGAATGGCCAAGGCCTGGTTTGGTATCGGTGATATCGAACGCGGTAAGGGCAAACTGAAGGCGGCTCGGGAGGCATACGAAAAGGGGATTCAGTTTGACCATGAGAACAAGCGGGTCATGGCCAAGCTTAACGAGGTCCGGAAAGGGCTTGGGCTTGGCCCTTTCCGTATCCCGGTGAAGCGGGCGGCCGTTGCCGGCAGGTCTGTTCGGGTTCCGGCAGCCAAGGGGACGGCGGTGTCGTCACCGATGCTCAATGTCATTACCCGGCTTAAGGTCCATTTTAATGCTAATAGCGCCGAGCTTGGCCTTGACGCCCGTGATGTCATCAGTGTCCTGGTCGGTCAGGCGATGCTTCGGCACGAGCTTACAGATGTTGTTCTTAAAGTCGTCGGGATTGCCCGTGATCCGGCACTTGCCCGGAGGCGGGCGGAAAAGGTCCGTGACTATCTGCTTAATAATTTCGCCATCGGTTCAAAACGTCTGGTGGCCGGGGCCAGGCTTATGGTCGCTGCCGACAAAGGCGGCGGGGTTGAGTTTGTGCCGCAATAGGGCAGTGGTAAACGCTCCATCATTCCTGTCATGGGGTTTCTGAACCCCTTAACAGGCTGTTGAAAAAGCCGTCCTGGATTTTTCAACTCCCGATTGGCCAAAACAAGTTCCGGCCAACCTCTCGATTACACCGGGTTTTTCAACCCGGTGTAATCAGCGGCGCGTCCGTGCGCCGTGACCAGCCCGTTTCTCAACGGGCTGGTAAAACTCCTTTGTTTTTGTCATTCCGGCGAAGGCCGTAATCCATAATGTAATGATGATTTGCGACTTTTTGCGCTGCCATCATGCTGTGGCATTATAGCACGGGGTGGGGTTTGTTGACTTACGCCGATGTTTTTTTATGATATCTGCTCGAGAAATTCTTTTTCCAGGCCGTTGTCGTCGATTTCCCTGCATAACATTTCTACGAGTTCAGGTATCCGTCCTGTCTCCGCCGGTCCGGAATTGGCCCAGGCCTTGACCGTATCCGTCAAAACCATTTCACTGATGGGGCCAATGGACAGGGCAAGGGCGTTGGCCATTTTCTTCATGGTCGGTGCCAGGGGGCCGGAGTGGATTATGGTGTTGACATCGGCCCCGGGGGTGGCTTTAGTCACCGGCGGCGTTTGGGCCTCTGGTTTTGTCCCGGCTCCTTTTCTGGCCGTGTCAACCGCGTTTTTAAGCTCGCTGGTCAGCATGCTTGCGGTCATGTTGACCAAGGGGAAGTTGACCCCGGACTCGCAGATGGTGATCAGGCTTGATTCCTGGTCAACGGGGCGAATGAGCATTACTGATTCATCAAATTTTACCTCGATGAAACTGATGTCCCGGGCCTGTTTGAGTTTGAACAGCCTTTCCATGGAACGGCCGATATCGGCTGACTTTGCCTGAAATACCTTGGGGAGGTCGGAAAAGATCTCTTTTTTGCCGTTTATGTGGATGGTCGAGCCGATTACCGCCGGCAACAATTTTATCTCCTGCAGGAGCTCGTTCATTTATCTCTCCGTTGATATTGTTACGAGTTCATCATGTCTGGGCCTTTAGGATTGCGGGTCTGATTTTTGCTCCGATTGTGCTCGGGTTGGCTTCGCTGCTTATGCAGATACCTGCCACTACCTTGGCTCCGGTGATAATGAGAAGTTTTTCGCCTGATGCGCGTCCCACCAGGATATGGTGCAGACCGGTGGCGCCTAAAAGTTTCTTGGCCTTGAGTACCGCCCCGGTGAGGAGAGCGACAAAGGCGGAAAAGTCTTTTTCGATGACATTGGCCTGGGAAAGTACCGATCCGTCGCCGGCAATGACGATATGGCTTGTCACTCCCGCTTCGTTATTGATCAGCTCGGCCAGTTCCTCCCCGGTGCTTTTTTTCTGCGGCGCCAGGGGGGCGGGATCAATTTCTTTTTCTTTTATCGCCGGAGGCTTGGTGGCGAAGTCAATGTCGCTGACATTAACCTCGGTCGCCTTGCTGATATCCGGCGACTTCTTTTCAACCGCGGCCCTGGGTGCTTCTTTTTTCTTTGCCTCGGGCGGCATACTCTTTTCATCCTTCATTCGGGCGCTTTCAATCAGGATAAAGCCCAGGGGGGCCTCAATGGTCCGTTCCCGGTGTCTGCAGACGTTTTCTATCTCTATTTCGGTGTTGTCCCATTGGATGAGTTCAAAGGCAGCGTCCTGGCCCTTGATGTCGCCGGTGTGGGCATCGATCAGTTCCCCCTGCTGAAAGTACATCCGTCCTTCCTGACCGCCGGCGGAAAGAGTCAGGGTACAGGTCTTTTTATCCAGTTCGAGAAGCTGAAGAAATGAAGGCAGGGAAATGCCGCTCACGTGACCTTTTTTCCCGGAGCTCAGACCCTCGTTGATTTTTTTCAACAGCGAGGTGAAGTCGATGGGCTTTTCGATATACTGAAAAGTGCCCATTTTCATCAACCTGCTTTCCATCTCGGTGGTGCCGTAAGCGGTCATGGCAATCACCGGGGTCTCGGGCTTCTGGTTGTTTATGTGGGCGATGAGCTCAAAGCCGTCCATCTCCGGCATCTTCAGGTCGGTGACCACCAGATCCACTGCTTTGGAGTCGATGATCTCAGCGGCTTCCTTGCCGTTGTTGGCGGTCAGGACCTCGAATTTATTATCCGGGTCCTTGAGCATATCGGCAAGGCTAAGAAGAAAGTTCTGTTCATCATCAACTATGAGAACGTTTTTCATGTTCAGGCCTCGGAAAAAGTAAAAAAACAATTGGCTTATATTTGATGGTCTCGTAACAATTCCCCGCGGAGGCGTCTCCGGCGATTTGCGGGAAAAGTGCCGGGCGGCGGGATGGGTGAAGAAATCCCGTATGTTTGAGGGCATGGCCCGAGTTCGGGATTTCAGCAGCCCGCCGCCCGGGAATCGTCGTTTTCTCCCCGGAGCGGGAACTTGTTACGACTTCATCATATTTAGGTTCGGGCATGATGTCCGTCCATATCTTCCTTACAATACCTATACTCGCAAGAGTGCGACGGGTCAAGCCGGCCAGCGGGCTGACGGCAGAAGTTAAAAGGAAAAAAGGCACGCAAGATGGTCTCGTAACAATTCCCCGCGGAGGCGTCTTTGGCGATTTGCGGAAAAAACGCCGGGCAACGGGATGGGTGAAGAAATCCCGCATGTTTGAGGGCATGGCCCGAGTTCGGGATTTCAGCAGCCCGCCGCCCGGAAATCGTCGTTTTCTACCCGGAGCGGGAACTTGTTACGACTTCATCACGCAAGGGGAACAGAAAAAAATTATAACGCCGGGCGGGACTTGTATGTTGGCAAAGGCGGGATCATCGCGGCTTGTTTTTCAGCCTATTTAATTGTTGCCGACAGTACCTGGCTAAGATCGGTGTCGCCCTGGAGCATCTTCATTATCCAGTCCTGTTTCAGGGTTCGCATGCCGCCGTCCAGCGCGGCCTGGCGGATCTGGGCCACCGGGGCGTTCCTTTCGATCATTTCTTTCATCTGATCGGTGCATACCAGGAGCTCATGGATCCCGATCCGTCCCTTATAACCGGAACGCTGGCAATGGGTGCATCCAGAGGCCTTGAAGAGGGTCAGGCCTTTGATGTCGTCGGCGTTGAGGGGATTGGTCGGGTTATCGCCAAAGTCATTGAGGATGCGGTCAATATCTTCCCGTACCGGCTTATAGGGTTTGCGGCAATGTGGACAGAGACGTCTGATCAGCCTCTGGGCCAGGACCCCGAGGAGGGAATCGGCGAAGTTGAAGGGATCGATTCCCATGCCCAGGAGTCGGGTCACGGTTTCCGGGGCTGAGTTGGTGTGCAGGGTGGAAAAGACCAGGTGGCCGGTGAGGGCGGCCTCGATAACGGTGTTGGCGGTCTCGTGATCCCGGGTCTCACCGACCATGATCACGTCGGGGTCGGCGCGGAGGAAGGCCCGGAGAACCCGGGAGAAATCAAGGTTGATTTTCTGCAGTACCTGTACCTGCCGTAGTCCGTCCTGGACAATTTCCACCGGATCCTCGACGGTCCAGATTTTTTTCTCCGGGGTGTTGATGAAGTTTAATCCCGCGTGCAGGGTCGTGGTTTTACCGGAACCGGTGGGGCCGACGACCAGAACCAGGCCATAGGGCATCTTCAGGAGTTTCTTAAAGGTGGCAAGGTTGTCATCCAGGAGGCCGATTTTTTTTAACGGCAGGGCATCACCGCCGGCGAGGATACGCAGAACCACATCCTCGTTGCCGCCGACCGTTGGCAGGGTCGCAACCCGGAGTTCAATATTGCGGCCGCGGCGGGTCCGGAATTTGATTTTGCCATCCTGGGGCAGGCGCTTTTCGGCGATATCAAGTTTGGCAAGTATTTTTATCCTTGAGACCAGGGCCCGTTTGTAATTATAGGGAATGGTCTGAAAGTTCTGGCATTCTCCGTCAATGCGGAAGCGTACCAGGGCCCCGCGGCGACCGGCCAGGGACTCGATGTGGATATCCGACACCCCATTGGAGAAGGCCTCCTCAATGATCCGGTTGGTTACCTTGACCACCAGGCCTTCGGAGTCGCCCTCTTCAAGATCGGCCTCGCTGAATTCGTCGTCTTCATCGGCGTCTTCCACCAGTTCCAGTTCACCGAAGAGGTCATCGTCACTCTCGTCGAGAAAACCCTGGTGCTTGCCGTGGAAGAAGTCGATGAATTTGTCGATGTCTTCCTGCAGGGCCACTGAGAACTGCATTGACGCCGATTTGAACAGGCCCCTTAAGTTGTCCAGCATCCCATGATCCTGGGGATCTTCGGCAGCGATATGGAGGTTGCCGCTTTTTGATTCCTTGATCGGGATACAGTGGTTGCCGCGCCAGAAATGTTCTTTGATCCCCTTGATGACCTTGGGGGTGGGGCCGACCTCGAGTTCATTGAATTCGACAAAGGGGCATTTGAAAAATTCCGAGAGCGATTCGCCCAGAGCGTCTTTTTCGAGCTCGAAATCGTTATAGAGGATGGTGGTGACCGACTTGCTCCGCTGCTGAGCCATGGCTACCGCCCGGTCGAACATCTCTTCGGTAAGGAGGCCCTTGCGGAACAGGGCGTAGAAACGACCGAACTTGCTTACCTCCGCCTGGATTTTTTCCAGTCGACTGCTGGCATTGCGGAATTCCGGATCAAGGCGTTTGATCGATTCGAGAGCGGTAACGACTTTATCGGTTTCACCTAATTCTTCGGCAGTATCGGCGAGGCGGTCGAGGATGTCGAGCTTTTCCCCCTTGGTGAGTTCACGGTCGCCTGCGGCCTGTTCAAGATGGTGGAGGGCACTGACCGTTTCATCCATGGCCAGGAGGCACTCGCCGATCTTGGCCTCGACCAGTCCCGGTTTAAAGCCGCGCTCAAGGAGAAAATTCAGTTCATCAATGGCGTCGGAGTGAAAGCCGGCCTCGATCAGGCCGAGACAGTTGTCAAAACGGCGTTCGTGTTCGTCCTGGGTGGCGCCGGTGGTCATCGTCACCGCCGGAGGCGGAGATTTGGCGTCTTCCTGTTGGGAAGCGGCGGAATCAATCTTGGCCTCGATCTCAGCCCGTCGCGGATGGGCCTGGTCGCCGAGGGTATCAAGCACCGCACGGTAAACCTCAAAGGCGTTTTCGGTCAGCCCATGCTGCATGTAGAGGTCAGCTTCTGCTATCTTGGCATCAATATCCATGGTCTGCCGATTTTATTATGTCTGATTTGGACAGTGTTTTGAATTGGTGAAAGTTGTTTGTCTCGTAACAATTACCCGCGGATGCGTCTTCGGCGATTTTCGGAAAAAGCACCGGCTGTCGGGATGGGTGAAGAAATCCCGCATGTTTGAGGGCATAGCCCGAGTTCGGGATTTCAGCAGCCCGCCGCCTGGAGCCCGGAAATCGCCGTTTTCTCTCCGGAGCGGACCTGTTGCGGCTTCATTAAAGTTGTTGGCCTCGCAATAAGTTGCGGGTCAACGGCAATAGCGCTTCTATCTTGTTGAAACTACGTGGGGGCCCTCTTTCTTTCGGGAACGCCGTTCGTCATGTTGGTTAATTGCAAAAAAGATGTCACCGATTCAGGAGCCCGTATTTGATCAGATGGAATACACCGGGATCTCTTCGCCGTCTAAAACCAGAGTCCCGGCAAGTCCGGTTTCAGTGTCTATCAGTTCCTGCCACTGTGCCTCTTCCGGAACATCCATGGGCTCTACCGGGGCGTCGAGGAAACATGCCTTGCCGAGGCCGTTCTGGTAGAGGATGATCATGACCTGTTTTTTCATCGTCGAGCCGGGGTAATCCGCCGGTGGACGAATTACCGGGATTTCCATTTTCTTCAGGACCTTTTGCTGCTCATTGGCCAGTTCACCGCTGACCATGTCCCTGATGCTGCTCCATGGTGAGGCCTTAAGGGTTTTGAGAGCGAAAAACGATGTCTTGTCGGCCTTGCGGCTGCTGATTTTTTTTGGCGTCTGATAGGCTACCTGCTCCGGGATAAAGGCCACGGTGCGGCCACCCCATACGGTTTTCATCAGGATCGGCCAGGGGCAGATTTCATGATTAGCGACGGTTTTTGACGGGGCTGTGGCCACTGCGGGGCCGCCGCCGAGCCTGACCTGCAGACCGGCGAGAATTTCCTTTGTCTTTGCCACTGCGGCCAAGGTGTCGACCAGATCACCGTCCTCAACGGTGTCAAGGGCCCGAATACATTCGTTGACCGCCGCGATCACTTCCGGATCCGGCAGGGTTTCTGCCGCCGGGTAGGTCGCCGCTGTTTTTGCTTCATGCGCCGCCTCAATGACCTCGGCCAGGGCCGGTTCGTAATCGCCGCCCATGGCTCTTTCCAGGGCCCCCTGCTCCCGCTCAAGCCGGATTCTTATTTTTTTCGTCAGTTTATGGAGCTTTTCGTAACCGCTGTTTTTTTCGAACAGGCTCTCCATAGGCAGGAGACGGTTAACGCAATATTCAAGGATAGATCGGTGTTCATTTAAAAAGGTGCTTAGATCGCCGTTGGCGGCGACAACACCGATGGCATGGGTGAAATCACGGTTAAATGATTCAAGGTTTTCCTGCTGCAGTTTTTTCAGTTTAACACGAACCTTGGATGTGAGCTTATGGATCTTTTCCATTCCCGGGGTGCGGCCGAAGAGGTCATCCATGGGGATGAGCCTTTTCAGGGCGCGATCAACGCCAGCACTGTACTCATATAATACCCGTTCCATACCGTTGGGGACCGCGATATCGGCGGCGGTGACCGGCGCTTCGGGCTTGACCTCGGCGGCGGATTCGATCTCAAGGCTGAATTCGGATTTTTCGGCGGCGGCGAGATCAAGGACGCCGTTTTTTTCGGCTATAGGCAGGGAATCCTGCAGTTCCTGGATCGCATTGACCAGAAGCCGGCGTCCTTCGCGGTCGGGGGGGGCGTTATTGGCGGTACAGGCCTTGATTGCCTCAAGCCCGCTCCTCAAGTGAGCCGGTCCGGAGGTAGGGGCGGCGCTCGGGTTTTCCTCCATGCACTGGAGTACCCGATCCATGAGGGAGGCAACTTCTTCGCCCGGAGTGGCCGCCAGATTTAGGCTGTCTCTTAAACGTTTGAGAATTGATCGGGCCTTGCCGGTATTAGTGGCGTTTACCTCCCAGTCAACGGTGAGAATGGCCTCTTCCATTTCGGCAATAATATCGCCGGTACCGCTGTCAACAGCCGGCCGCACCGGTGGGGTGGCGGCCGGAGGAGCGGTGGGCTCATCCATGGTCAGGTCAAGAATCGGCTCCGGTTCGGGCTCCGGCGTTGCCGGAACCGCGGGCTGGGCGGCTACCGGCTCTTTCGGTTCAACTGCGGCCTTTGATCCTCCTTCTGCCCCCAGTTCATAGCGGCCGAAGAGGTCGTCGACGGCGTTTTCTATTTCGCTGGCCAGGCTTTCTGTGAGGTTGGAGTCTTTATCGGTCATCTGGTAAGGGTCTCCCTTCTGTCGGCTGAATCATTACGACTTCATTTTTTAGTGACAAAAAGCGTTTATTAAGCCGCAGGTTGCAGCAAGAAGACTGCCTCTTACCCCACGTCTTGTATCTTGAGATAATCATAAACAGACCGGGAAAAACCGTTCATGGCTTTTTAAATTCTTGTTGGCCAAAACAAGTTCCGGTCAACCTCTCGATTGCACCGGGGGTTTCAACCCGGCAAAATCGGCGGCGGTGGACATCAGCCGCGTACAGTCCGTTTTTCAACGGATTGATAACGCCATCGGTTTGATTACCGTATGATTTCATCATACCTTGGTGAGCAGATGTTTCTCCGCCACATAACGCACCGTTTTCTTGGTGATCTCCTTCAGGGTTTCAAAAACGCCGATACCGGTGGTGGCAACCGCTTCAAAATATTCCGTCTGCAGTTCGGCGTTCAGATCATTCTCTAGTTCTTCAATGCTGAGGGTGGGAACCGGAGTGTCGACCAGATCCCTCTTGTTGTACTGAAGGACAAGAGGAATTTTTGCCATATCGAGACCATGGGCATCAAGGTTGCGGCGCAGATCGTCAAGCCCTTCGATGTTTCGTTCGCGGCGGACCAGAAGCGGGTCGGCGACATAGACCAGGCCGTCGACTCCCTTTAACACCAGTTTTCGGGTCGCCTCGTACATAACCTGGCCGGGAACGGTGTAGAGCTGGATCCGGATGTCTAAACCTGATATTTTGCCGAGGTTTAAGGGCAGGAGATCAAAGAACAGGGTCCGGTCGCCCTTGGTGTCGATGGTCAGCATCTTGCCACGGTCGCTGTCATCCATGGCCTGGTATATGTAAAGGAGGTTGGTGGTTTTGCCGCACCGCCCCGGGCCATAATAGACAACCTTACAGTGAACTTCTTTTTTGCTTAGATCAATGAGGGCCATGATTATCCTTCGAATATCTCCGCGATTGACTCTGCAAGTTCGGAAACCCTGCAACGGACAAGACCTAATGAGACATCGTCTCCGAATATGGTTATGAGAATAAGCTCCTCGCCAATCCGGCCGAAATGAATGTTGCCGTGTTTGCCTTTATGGAACAGGAGCGAGAAATCGTCTTCGCCGATGAGTTTGGCGATCTGGGTGGTCGCGGCCAGGCTTGCTGCCGCCAGGGCCGCAAGCGATATGGCATCGATGTCGATGTGCTGCTGTTCATGGCCGCAATTGGCCAGGACGTTACCGGCCGAATCTATTAGCAATGCCGTGCGGACACCTGCCTTGATCAGGGAGTTGATCAACAGGTTTCCTGCCTTTTCCTGTGCCTGTGCGGTTATGACAAAATCTGCCACGAGGGATCCTCCAGAGGACGATATAAAAAAATTTGCTTCCCGGTCGATATGTCACATCCGGGTCTACGGTTTTTTAAAAATTTAGTCCGGAACTGCATAATAAACCGGGAAAACCATGAGTTAACCGCGGATTATTTTACCGTAAGCGGACTAATAATCCATCTTTATGTTGCAAGAATACAATATCAGGTACAAATATCATAGTAACTATTTCAAATCAGATCAAAAATTACAAAAGTTGCCGGTTTTTGTCAAGAAAGACGCAACGGGTATAGTATGGTTCTGCGTCTTCAGGCGGCCGGATCGGAGCTTACTTGTCCCGCTTTCGCGGGAGCCCTTCCTGCCGTCATTCCGGCGCAGGCCGGAATCCATAATGTGTTTCATTACAGGATTTTCGATCAGGTCCGAAATGACAAAAATGATGATTTGCGGTTTTTGATGAAGTCGTAACAAGTCCCCGCTCCGGGGAGAAAACGACGATTTTCGGGCAGCGGACGGCGGGCTGCTGAAATCCCGAACTCGGGTTATCAGTCCGTTGAAAAACGGGCTGGTCGCGGTGCATGGACGCGCGGGAGTTGAAAAAGACAGGACGTCTTTTTCAACAGTCTGTTACGCCCTCAAACATGCGGGATTTCTTAACCCATCCCGTCGCCCGGCGTTTTTTTCGGAAATCGCCGAAGACGCCTCCGCGGGGGCTTGTTACGAGACCATCATTACCGTTGACCTCGCAATAAATTGCGGGCCAACGGTAATCGCGCTTCTAACTTAATTGAAATTGCGTGGCTCCGCGTCTGTTTGAGGTGTGATGAGGGCAACAATTAATAATGAGGTTGATCAGCTGTAATGACCCGGGAAATAT
Source organism: Deltaproteobacteria bacterium (assembly GCA_024275015.1). Lineage (GTDB taxonomy): Bacteria > Desulfobacterota > Desulfobulbia > Desulfobulbales > JAJRZW01 > JAJRZW01. The sequence continues at coordinate 36,087 of JAJRZW010000059.1, forward strand.
TGTCATTTGTTGAGTCTGAACGCCGAGGGGCGGCCGCTGTTGTCATGGTCGACGCCGCCGGTGCTGTTCATGAGCTGCGGCCGAGGGATATTGATTATTGCTTTGCCGATTTCATTGTTCGTCTCGTCGGGGGGGAGCGGAACCAGGCAGACCCCCTGTGGCAGGGCGCCTTTATTGTCAGTCTTTTTGTTGCGAGGGGGCAGGTGCGGTTTGATATTTCCGCCTTTGCCGGCGGCATGATTCGCTTCACCGCCGGGCGCGAGGTGCCGTTGCCCGGGCTTGATGCCTGGCGCGCTGCCCTTGTCGCCTCCGGGGTGGTTGGCTCGCCCCGGGCATTGGATTATCCTCTGATACTGGATAATGACTGCCTTTATTTGCATCGATTCCGGCGGGCCGAAGCCGAGGTCGCGGCCTTTGCCGGCGCAAGGTTGCGCCAGGAGATGATTCCTCCTCCGGGGTTTGAACCGGCAGATTTCGTTGCTCTGTGCGACCGCCTCTTTCCGGCAACGGAAAGAGGTAGCACCGACTGGCAGCGGGTCGCGGCCCTGGCCGCCCTTGTCCGCCCTTTCGTGGTGATCAGTGGAGGCCCAGGCAGCGGGAAGACCTACACCGTGGCCCGTATTATTTCCCTCCTGCGTTATTGTTGCGGCAATGATATGCGGGTGGCGCTGGCGGCACCAACCGGCAAGGCGGTGTCAAGACTCAAGGAAAGCGTGGCGGCACAGGCGGATCTGTTGGCCGGGGCCGGGCTTGAGATTGTTACCATCCATCGTCTGCTTGGCCTGCGACCGGGTGGGGGGAGCCGATTCGGCCCGGACCGGCCTCTTCCCTACGACCTGGTGGTGGTGGACGAGGCCTCAATGGTTGATATTGTCCTTATGTCTCAAGTGGTAGGGGCAATCGCGGATGACTGCCGTCTGATTCTTCTCGGCGATCACCGGCAACTGGCGGCGGTTGAGCCCGGGGCGGTTTTTGCCGCATTCTGCGGCGATGATTTTATCAACGGCTTTTCTGCCGGGTTCAGTGACTTTGTCGCCGGGGCCGGGGGGGGGGAGGTGGTGCCGAACGGTAATTCCGGCGGCGACGGGGTGATCTTCCTCAGACATAGTCATCGTTTCGGTTCAGGCGGCGGTATCGCGCGTCTGGCCCGGGCCGTGGCCGATGGGGACGGCCGGGAGGCGGTGGATATTATCGCCACCGGCGGTGGCGGGGAGATTACTCATCTTGATCCGGGGGGGGAGTTTGCCCGGGTTCTGGGGGATTTTTTCAAGTCCCGGCCGGGGTTTACGCGCCCGGAAAGTCTTGATGAGGCCTTTTCGTGGCTGGAACGTCTGCGGATTTTGTGTCCGGCCCGTTCCGGTAAAAGGGGAGTGGAGGAGGTTAACCGGATTCTCTGTTCCCTGGCCCCGAAACCGGGGCCGGGTTCTTTGGTTCCGGGACAGCCGGTTATGATCCGGCGTAACGATTATCAGATTAACCTGTTTAATGGTGACATCGGGGTGGTTTCCCCGGCTGATGACGTCGGTCGGATTTTTTTCATGGATGAATCCGCGGGGCGGCGGTCATTTTCGCCGTCGGCTCTGCCGGAGTGGGAAACGGTCTACGCGATGACGGTCCATAAATCGCAGGGAAGTGAGTTTGCCGAGGTCCTTCTTGTCCTGCCGGCGGAATCCGGGCCGATTATGAGCCGGGAACTCTTTTACACCGCCATAACCCGGGCGCGGGAAAAGGTTCATATCTGGGGTGATCCGGGGGTGATCCGGGAGATGGTCGAGCGTCCTTCAGCGCTTTCCCCGGTTCTGGAGGCAAGGCTTGCTGGCTGCGTTGAATCCCCGTCCCCGAAAACCGGATGATCTTCAGCAGGGCGGGGCTTCTTCCCTGGTTTGCCGTCAACTGAGCCGAAGGGCCGAAATGGCCTTGGCCGGTGCGGCAAAAGATTCGCTGAATGATATGCGGTTGTTTGAATTTGTGTTTTTTTCAGTCTGTTTGTCGTTTAGCAGACTGTTGAAAAAGCCGTCCTGGCTTTTTCAATTCCCGGTTGGCCAAAACAAGTTCCGGCCAACCTCTCGATTTCACTGGATTTTTCCAACCCGGTGAAATCGGCGGCACGTCCGTGCGCCGCGACCAGCCCGTTTTCCAACGGGCTGTTAGGAGGTTGATTCTGGTTCTTGCGGCCCAGTTTTACTTGTGTTAAATTAAAAAATTCAGGCCCTGCGGGACTCTTCCGCGCCGACGTATCCCCTTGAATGTTCGATTATATAATGGATTACTGCATTAAAGGTAACAGGTGAGTGTTGTGAAAAAAAAGATTTTGGTTGCCAATCGTGGTGAAATCGCCCTGAGAATCATCAGGGCGATTCAGGAGCTGGGCCATCTGGCGGTGGCCGTTTATGAAACCCCGGACAACGAGGCCCTCCATATTCGCACCGCCGATGAGGCGGTTTGGCTCGGTGACGGCCCCCGCAGCGATTATCTCGATATCGCCAAGGTTATCCGGGCGGCAAGGAAATCGGGCGCCGACGCCATCCATCCCGGGTATGGTTTCCTCGCGGAAAATCCTGATTTCGCCACGGCCTGCGAAGATGCCGGGATTATTTTTATCGGCCCTCCATCCCAGGTGATAAATAACCTCGGTGACAAGGTCATCGCCCGGGGTATCATGGCTGATGCCGGTATCCCCATGGTTCCCGGGACCAGTAACCTCCCTGCCGGCGATAAGGGGGTTGATGTCGCGGTGGAATTCGCCGCGAAAGTCGGCTATCCGGTGATGCTCAAGGCCACTGCCGGCGGCGGCGGCCGCGGTATAAGGCAGGTGGAAAACGAGTCTCAGCTGCGTGAGGAGGTTTCAGTGGCCCGGGCCGAGGCCCGGGCCGCGTTTAACAATGACAACGTATACCTTGAAAAGGTGATCCTTGATCCCAAGCATGTCGAGGTCCAGGTTATTGCCGATCAGGATGGCTGCACGGTCCATCTCGGTACCCGCGACTGTTCCATCCAGCGTCGTAACCAGAAACTGGTGGAGATCGCCCCGTCGATGATTCAGGATGAAAAGCTCCTTGACGATATCTGCGCCACCGCGGTCCGGGCCGCGAAGGCGGCGAAGTACGTCAACGCCGGCACGGTCGAGTTCCTTGTTGACCGGGATTACAATTATTATTTCATGGAGATCAATACCCGGGTCCAGGTGGAACACACGGTTACCGAGATGGTCACCGGCATTGATATTGTCCGGACCCAGATCAAGCTGGCAATGGGCAAGAAACTTGCCTTCTCCCAGGAAGATATTCAGATCCGCGGTCATGCCATTGAGATGCGGGTCAATGCCGAGGACCCGCAGAACAACTTCATGCCCGAGGGCGGAAAGACCGTCAGTGTCTATCGTTCCCCGGGCGGGTACGGGGTCCGCCTCGACGGTTTTGTCTATCAGGGCTACGCCATTCCCGAGGTATATGACTCTCTTCTGGTCAAACTCACGGTCCACGGGTTCTCGTGGAACGAAACCGTCGACCGTCTGCGGCGCTGTCTGCATAATTTTGTCATCGTCGGCCCCAAGACCACCATTCCCTTTTACCTTAATCTGGTCAACGATCCTGATTTTCAGAAAGGGGATTTCACCACATCCTACCTTGCCAATCATCCCCGCCTTATGGATTACGAGGACAAGGATTCCGAGGTCGGTAAACTCGCCCATCTCATCGCCGAGATCAATTTTCGCAAGCAGAATACCTATGCCATATAGACGGGGGACAAGGCGCGGGTGTCTGGCGTAGGAAGGGAACAAGGGTATTCTGAAAAATGGTCTTTTCGCCCGCTCCCGGCGTCATGGACAAAATGAAAAATGCTCACACATTTTCAATATGTTGCGTTTTTTAATTTTGCTTACTCCTTGGCCTCGGACGAAAAGATTTATTTTTCAAGACATCCATAATTGAAAAAAATACTGGAGAAGTCATGGAACGCATAGTTCAGGGAATGGACATAACCGAGGTTCTGAAAACTGTCAGAGGGGGGGATGGGTATTATATAACCAACACCGCCCGTGATCTGTCGCAGTCGGATTTTAAAAACCGGATCCTTCTGCATACCGATCTTCTTGCCGCGTCCGCGCGGGAGCGGGCGAATTATTTTTCCCTTGAGATTACCGGGGGCGCTTCAATTCACGTTGATATTCTCAGGAAGCAGGTCGACCCCTTTTTAAAGCTCGAACTCCTGCGCGAGAAGATGCCCAATACCATGTTTCAGACCCTGTGCCGCGGGGTAAATCTTTTCGGCTACCGGCCTTATCCACAGAATGTTATCCGGCTCACGGTGCGGGAGTTCGCCAAATACGTCGATGTCTGGCGGGTATTTGATTTTCTTAACTATATCCCCAACATGGAGGCGGTATTCGAAGAAGTGCAGAAGGCGGGCAAGATCCTTGAACCCTGTATCTGTTTTTCCACCGGGCCTGAGCATACTGACGCGTATTATGTCTCCAAGGTCAGGGAGATTGTCGCGGTCACCGGCACGGACATCCTTCTGTGCATCAAAAACCACGGTGGTCTCGGGACTCCGGCCCGTATCGGCCGGCTGGTGGCGGCGATAAGGGATACCTGGCCGGATATGGTTATTCACTACCACGGTCATAACACCGACGGCAACGACATTGGCCGGATCACCGCCGCGGTCATGAACGGCGCCCGGATAGTCGACGCCGCTGATCACGCCTTTACCGGTTATTACGGTCCGCCGCCTATCCTTTCGGTTGTTCAGGCCCTGAAGGAACAGGGGCACGACGCGATCGGGGTTGACGAGGCCGCGGTTATCGAGACCTCCGAGGTCCTGCGCGGTGAACGGCAGCATTACGAGATATTCGAGTCACAGTTCAAGGGCTTTTCTCCCACGGTCCAGATTCACAAACTCCCCGGCGGCGCCATGGGATCGAGCTTCGAGCAGGCGGTCAAGGGTGAATTCCTTGACCGGATGCCGGAGATTCTTCACACGGAGCTTCCCAGGGTCCAGACCGAGCTTGGCAATTACTGGAGCGTCACCCCCGGTTCCCAGATTCTCTGGACCACCGCGGTGTCTAATGTCCTTACCGGCGACCGTTATTCCAATGCCTCCGGTGATTTGAAGAATCTTCTGCTGGGTAAATACGGTCCTTTTCCCTTCTACCGCCCGGCCGACTGGATTTACGAAAAGATTTTCGGGGTCGACTGGCAGCGAATCCTTGAGGAAGAAGGAGGGCTTGAAGACATCGCCGATGTCGATATCACGGCCGAACGGGCTGAGCTTGCGAAGAAGCTGGGGCATGAACCCAGTGAACAGGAGCTGGTTATTTACCTGCAGCACCCCAACGACGCGGTGGAATTTTATAAGTTCGAGGCCAGGTTCGGCCGGGCCTACGTCCTGCCTCCGAGTATCTTTCTCCGCACCGGCGGCTTTAAATTAGGCGAGACCCTTAAGTTCAAGGATCATAAAGGCAAGGAACACGTGATCGAGATCGGTCCTGAGGCCAGGGACGAGGAGGGGATCTGGAACGTCTACCTTAATGTCGACCATCATGAGCGGGTTTACCAGTTTCAGGAAGAGGTCGCCGGCACTACTGCTGCTGCGGCGGTACAGCTTTCCAGGGAAGAGATTGAGGAATTGGCCACAATCGGTGATCTGCGGGCGCCTTTTGCCGCCAACGTCTGCGAGATTCTGGCCGGGGAAGGCCAGGAGGTAAAAAAGGGTGACCGCCTGCTTATTGTTGAGGCGATGAAGATGCAGACCCCTATTGTCAGCCCCATGAACGGGGTGGTGGTGAGCATCAGTGTTGAAGTGGGCAAGGCGGTGAAGATTGGCGATAAGCTGGTTCTGGTCAAGGAACCGGAATAAGTAAGCGCTCCATGAACATCGCCCTGCACGCGCTTTAACCCTTTGATATGCCTAAGTATAATCAAAAGGGGTTAAATCGCGCACATGGCGGCGTCCCTGAATCCCTTACCGGGTACGATTTTTTTGCATTAGCAGCCCGTTGAAAAACGGGCTGGCCGCGGCGCACGGACGCGCCGTCGATTTCATCTGGCTGAAAAACCCAGTGAAATCGAGAGGTTGGCCGGAACTTGTTTTGGCCAACCGGGAGTTGAAAAAGCCAGGACGGCTTTTTCAACAGTCTGTTAGGTGTGGTTAATTGATCGCTTGCGGAATAAGGGTACCTTGAAAAATCAGAATTTTTGTTCGAGACCAAGGAACAGGAAAATTTAAAACGCAGCATATTGGTCATACTGTGAGCATTTTTTATTTTTCTGTGACGCCGGGTTCGGGCAAAAGGCAATTTCAAGGTACCATAAATCCCGCCGGGACGAGAACCTGTGCCTCTTCCCTGTTCCCGGGCTATCTGAACTCGAGTCGCTTGAACCCGCCCTCTTTAAACCAGGGACGGTGGGTGCTGCAGCCGGTGATCTCGAAGATTGTTACCTCAAGCACCAGATAGGTCCGGGCCCATTCGCGGACACAGCCGGTAACCGTGTCGCCGTGGTGTCCCAGGGCCGCGTGCAGGTGAATGGCCGGTCCGTCGTCGTCCCAGTAGATCGTACCCCCGCCCAGTACCTCGCGGGTTTCGGTTTCGCGCCAAACCGGTTCCGGCGGCATGGTTGGTTCTTTCGGCCCGGTGACCACTCTGGCCGCGGCAATACCGCCGATGACGTTGAACCAGGCCTGACGGATCTCTTCTTTTTTTACCAGGTCGTTGAGTCCGGCGAGGAAATCCTCGCCGTGGTCAAAACGGGCGACAATTACCCTTCCGGTCCTGCCGATGCGGTAGTCCATGCTCTTATCCTTCCGTCTTCAGTTTTGCCGCCACCTCGGCCGATTCCCGGGCGCTTTTTAACAGCCGGAATATTTCCCGCAGCGGCCCCTTTTTCCGGCTGAAACAATAGCTTTCCGCGGCCCGGGCCACTGCGGCGGCGTCAAGTTCCGGCATCCGGGCTGCGATCTCGGCCATTACCCCGTCGCCTTCGCGATAGTTGAAACGGGTCTCTTCCTCTTCGGCTTCTTTTCTGTGGGCAAGGGCGTCGTTTACAATCCGGTCGCGGATGAATTCCAGGTCGTGGAAGATTTTTTTTTCTTTTGCCGCTGAGCCGCGGCGGCGTTCCAGAAGCTCAAGTACTCTGGTCTCTAACTCCGGGTCGCGGCGGAGGATACCGGCCAGGTGCTTTATCTGTCTCTTCCGCGCCCCGCTTTTAAGCCCTGCCGCGCTCCCGACCTCGGCGGCAAGACCGGCCGGAGGGTCAATGGATTCAATCTCGGCCAGGTTAAGGTTGAGCATCTCGGCGGCGAAATCAGCACTCATCCGGGCCTGACGTTTTCTCTCGCTCCGGCTCGGACGCATGGGATCAGAGCCAATATTTTTACGGGTTTTTTTCGTCATAAAGGAATTTTATTGCCTGCGGGTTTGGAAAAATAGTAAGAATCACCAACGGCTGTTAAACTTTCAACCATAATATGTCCGCTAAGGCAAGGAGCTTGTAGTGCGAAATTTTACCGTTACCCAGCCAACCAGAATCGTTTTCGGCAATGGTGCCATCAATGACCTCGCCGCCGAGGTTAAGGCCCTTGGCGGCAGCCGGGTGTTTCTGGTGGTTGATCCCGGCCTGCAAAAGGCTGGTCTGATGGATCGGGTGACCGCCCCCCTGAAGGACGGTGGTATATCATATACCATCTTTGACCAGGTGGATCCCGAGCCGGGGTTAAAGCTTGCCGACTGCGGTTGTGAGATGGCGAAAAAGGATAAATGCGACTGCGTCGTCGGGGTCGGCGGCGGCAGTGCCATGGATATCGCCAAGGCGGTTTCGGTTTTGGTGACCAATGGTGGCGGCGCGGTTGACTACCTCGGGCTCGGCAAGATCAAAAAACCGGGTCTGCCCAAGATCATGGTTCCCACCACCTCCGGCACCGGCAGTGAGGTCAGTTTCACCGCGGTGTTCATCAACGAGGAGACCAGATCAAAGGGTGGAATGAACGGCGATCCCCTTTATCCCGAGGCCGCGATCCTTGATCCTGAACTCACCCTGAGCATGCCGGCCCATGTCACCGCCGCCACCGGCATCGACGCCCTTACCCACGCCATTGAGTCGTATCTTTCGATTCAGGCCAACTCCATGAGCGAGGTCTATTCCCTTGCCGCAATCGAGATGATCGCCGCCAATCTTCCGATTGCCTACGCCAACGGCGGCAACCGGGGGGCCCATTACAACATGCTCCTTGGCAGTCTTCTCGCCGGCAAGGGACTGGCGCTTGCCGGGGTCGGGCTGGTTCATGCCATGGCCTATCCCCTGGGCGGGATGTTCGGGATCCCTCATGGTCTTGCCAACGCCGTGCTTCTCCCTTACGTCCTTGACTACAGCCTCATCGGCGCCCCGGAGAAATACGCCGATATCGCCCAAGCCATGGGGATGAATACCGATAAGCTCAACCCGCGCGAGGCCGCGAGCCGGGCGGTTGAGGCGGTCTATTCCCTCAACCGTGATGTCGGTATCCCCGCCAGTCTCGGTCTACTTGAGATCAAGGAGGAACATCTGCCGGAGATGGCGAGGATAGCCCTGACCATCACCCGGCCGGTGGAAAACAATCCCCGGCAGCCGACCATGGAGGAGGTGGTCCAGGTGTATCAGGAGGCGATCCGCGGTTGGGAGTAGCTTTTGCGAGAGACAGGAGACGGAATTTTGTGAAAAGTCATCTGGTTGTTACGAGGCTGTCATTGCGAGGCCAGCAAAGGTTGATATATTGTGCCGGAGTAATTACAATGTAAGCACAATACAGACTTCGGGGTGGCGGAATGAAAACTTCTATTATTCAGATTGGTAATTCACGGGGACTGCGGATCCCGAAACCTGTCCTGGAGCAATGTGGGTTCCGGGAAGAGGTTGAGATGGAGGTACGCGACAGGGAGCTTGTCATCAGATCTACCAGGCCGTGTCGAAGCGATTGGGCAAAAGCTTTCAGGGACATGGCTGAAAATGGAGACGATCAGTTGATTGAATTTGCGCAAAACCGCTGGGACAGGGACGATTGGGAATGGAAATAAATCGTTTTGAAGTGTTTCTTGTGAATCTGGATCCGACCATTGGGCATGAAATAAAAAAAAACAGACCATGTCTGATTATCTCACCGGATGAAATGAATCATTATATATCTACCGTCATAATTGCGCCCATGACCTTCAGGGGGAGAGATTATCCTACCAGGGTTGCCTGTTCGTTTCAGGGGGTAGAGGGGCAGGTTGTGCTTGATCAAATCAGGACAGTTGACAGGAGACGACTTGTGAAAAGGATGGGAATAATCAGCAGGGATGCCCAGGTGAAAACGGTTGATTTGCTGCGTGAGATGTTTGCGATGTAGCAGGTCGTGGCCGTTTTCCGGGGTTCCGGGGATCAGCAGGGAGACGACAGGCCCGGAAATGCCGTTTTTAGCCTGCGCGGGGACTTGTTACGAGTCCATCAATTGTGTGGTCATCAAGAGGGAAATTATCAAAGGAGAAATAAAATGCCGGGTTTTGAAGTCTTTGGAGCGGAAGAAAAAAAAGAGATAGACGAGGTCCTGTCCACCGGGGTCCTTTTCCGTTACGAGTTTGCCGAGCAGCGCAAGGGTATCTGGAAGGTGCGGGATTTTGAAGGGAATTTCGCCGCCTATACCGGCGCCGTCCATGCCCAGGCGGTGACCAGCGGCACCGCCGCCCTCAAGGTGGCGATGGCGGCGCTGGGCATCGGCCCGGGCGATGAGGTCATTACCCAGGGGTTCACCTTTGTCGCCACCTGGGAGGCGATATTCGACTCAGGCGCGGTGCCGGTGTTCGCCGAGGTAGATGAGACCCTGAACATGGACCCGGCCGACCTTGAGAAGAAGATCACCCCGAAGACCAGGGCGGTTATTCCGGTGCATATGATGGGGGCGCCGGCGCGGATTGAGGAGATCTGCGCCATTGCGAAAAAACACAAAATCGCGGTAATCGAGGACACCGCCCAGGCCCCCGGGGCGCGGATCAACGGCCGTCATCTCGGAACCTTCGGCGACTGCGGCACCTTTTCCTTTGACCCGGTCAAGACCATGACCACCGGCGAAGGGGGGATGATCATCACCGACAGTGAGGACCTGTGGCGGAAAATGAGTGAGTACCACGACCACGGCCACGACCACGTTCCCAACCCCGGCGGCCGCGGCGGCGACGGCCGCAGTTTTATCGGCTTCAATTACCGGATGATGGAACTGCAGGGGGCTGTCGGCCTTGCCCAGCTTGCCAAGCTGGACGGCATCGTTGCCGCCCAGCGGAAGAACAAGGCGGCGATGCGGAAGGCGATCAGCGTGCTTCCCGGGGTGAAATTCCGGGAGATAATCGATCCGGCCGGCGACAGCGCCAGCTTCATCGCCTTTTTCCTGCCCACGGCCGAAGAGGCGGTGCGGGTCAACAAGGTTTTGTCAGATGAGGGGTGCGGCGCGGTCTATTTCGCCAATAACACCTGGCACTACTATCCAAAATGGGAGCACCTGCTGGCCGGTTCGACCTTGGCCGCGAGTGGATGGCCCTTCAAGGAGGCCGACGGCCGCCGCCGGGTGGTTTACGATTCCGCCGCCCTGCCGCAGTCGGCGGCGATAATCGACCGCACCCTGGTGTATCAGGTCCCGGTGAAGCTTGCCGATGAGCGGCTTGCGCAGATCGCGGCGGCGATGAAGAAGGCCGTATCCTGATCCTTTCGCGATAAGACATCCGGACCGGGATCATGTTTCCCGGTCCGGGGGAGGCAGGTAAATATCAAAACGGTGCGCCCGTCCCCGGATTACCGTGTTCGGTGGCGGTCCGGAAAGGGGCGCGGCGTTTTTGGGCCGTTTTACCACCACCCTTGATCCGGCGCAGGCAAGGGCGGTGGTGAGAAGTTCCGCCTCGCCTGAGCCATGTCCGCAGATCTTCCGCAGGATCTGCATCTCTTTTTTGACCAGGGCGGACTTGTCCCGTTCCGGGTACATCGGATCAAGATAGATCACCTCGGTCAGATCTTTTTCAGCCGGATTCCGCATAAAGTCGATACTGTCGCATAAATGGATGGTGATCCGGGCGGCGGTATCGGCGGTATCGGGATTATCTCCGGCCCGGTCTAGCCCGTCGCTTACAAGGGCGAACAGGAGAGGGTTTCTTTCGCATAACCTGACCCGGCACCCGTGTTGGGCCATGACAAAACCATCGCGGCCGATGCCGCCGGTGGCGTCAAGGACGTTCGGCGCCCTTGACGGCTTGCGGCCCACCGCCCGCAGGAGTGCTTCACCCTTCCAGCTCTTTTGTCCCCGGCGGCTTAATCCGGGGCTGGTAAAGTCAACGCGCAGGACCATGCCGGTGGCATCTTCAATGAGTCGCAGGCCACTGTCATCAACGCTGAAATAAAACCCCGCGGGGGGGGTGGGCAGGTTTTTCTTATGGTCTTGATCTGTCGGCAATGTTATATCTGTCTTTTTTTTGTTTGATGATTTCGTGAAAATCCCTTCTTTCCGTCATTCCGGTGAAGGTCGGCATCCATAATGTGTTTCATAAAGGATTATGGATCAAGTCCGGAATGACAAAAATGATGATTTGCGATTTTTTACGACGCCATCAAAATTTTTAAAAGGCGGATATCCGACCCTGAACTTTGATGGCGTCGTAAAATTCCGCTCCACGGCGTCGTGGCGTCCTTGATTTTGAACCGTGAACCCCGGATAGAAATGAATACCCAGAACAAAACCCCGCAGGTGGTCGCCGTTATTCCGGCAAGGTATCATTCCAACCGCTTTGAGGGCAAGCCCCTTGCCCTGATCTGCGGCAAACCCATGATTCAACACGTCTATGAACGGGCAATGCAGGTGGATATGCTCTCCCGGGTGGCGGTGGCCACCGAGGACGAGCGGATCGCCGACTGCGTTCGCGGCTTCGGCGGCGAGGTGGTTATGACCAGAAACGACCACGTCTCCGGCACCGACCGTCTTGCCGAAGCCGCGACCGCCATGGGAATCGACGAGCATGACGTGGTGGTCAATATTCAGGGTGACCAGCCCCTGTTTGATCAGGCGGTGGTTGAACAGGTGGCCCGGCCCTTGCTCGATGACCCGGCCCTGCCCATGAGCACCCTGATCTACCGCATTGTCCGCGAGGAGGAGATCACCGACCCCAACCACGTCAAGACCGTGTTTGACGTAAACGGCATGGCCCTTTATTTTTCCCGTTCGCCGAATCCGCACCAGCGCAACCCCGAGGACGTGGAGAAACCGACATATTACAAACATCTCGGTTTTTACGCCTACCGCAAGGGTTTTCTCCTGACCTTTGTCGGCCTGCCAGAGGGCGAGTGGGAACGGTTTGAAAAACTGGAACAGCTCCGGGCCCTGGAGTTCGGCTATCGGATAAAGGTGATCCTCACCGGCCATGATTCAATCGAGGTCGATACCGAAAAAGATCTGGCAAGGGTGGAAGAGATTTTAAAGGCTGAAGGCTGAAGGGGCAGCAGGTGTAAAACCGTGCAGAGCGGCACCCCTTCAGCCTTCATCCTAAACACCTAAAATAACGAGGTGAAAATATGAGAAAAAAAATATCAATTATCGGTTCCGGCAATGTCGGCGCCACCGCGGCCCACTGGGCCGCCACCCGCGGACTTGGCGACGTGGTCCTCCTTGACGTGGTTGACGGCGTTCCCCAGGGCAAGGCCCTTGATCTCTCCCAGGCCGGGCCGGTGGACGGTTTTTCGGTCTCGATCACCGGTTCAAACGACTACGACGACACCGCCGGCAGCGACGTGGTGATCATGACCGCCGGGCTGGCCCGCCGACCGGGGATGAGCCGCGAAGACCTGCTGGCGAAGAACGTCGCCATTGTCAAGAGCTGTATTGCCGAAGCGGTCAAGCGTTCTCCCGGCTGTGTTCTTATCGTGGTCACCAATCCCATCGACGCCATGGTTCATACCGCTTATAAGGTGTCGAATCTGCCCCGGGAAAGGGTGATCGGCATGGCCGGGGTCCTTGATTCCGCCCGTTACCGGGCATTTCTGGCTCAGGCCCTGGATGTCGCTCCCCGCGACGTCTCGGCCATGGTCATGGGCATCCACGGTGACAATATGCTACCGCTTGCGCGGCTTGCCAATGTCAGCGGGATTCCGGTCACCGATCTCCTCGCCGCCGACGAGATCGAGGCCATCGTTAAACGCACCCAGACGGGGGGGGCCGAGATAGTCGGGCTTTTGAAAACCGGCAGCGCCTTCTACACCCCGGGCCTCGCGGCGGTGGAGATGGCCGAGGCGGTGCTCACCGATTCGCGCCGGGTAATGCCCTGCGCCGCCTTTCTTGAGGGTGAGTTCGGCTTTTCCGGTTGTTTCCTCGGGGTGCCGGTGGTCCTCGGCGACGGAGGTATTAAGCGGATTGTCGAATTTCCCCTGACCGATGAGGAGCGGACGGCAATGGAAGACTCCGAGAGGGTGGTGCGGCGGCAGATGGAAAGTACGGGAATTTAGGCCCGGCATGGGCCATGGGAAATCGGGGAAGGCGTATTGCGGGATTTTTTTAAAATACGGGAGCGGGCTGCGGTCTTTGCCGCGGTCCATGATCTGTCTGCCGCCGAGGTCATTGAGCAGGTTCTTGATCGTGGGTTCGTTTCCCGGTCCGGAGAAATCGCGGCATTGCGCAGTGAGCTCGACCGGGTCAACGGCGATGGTCTCAAGGTGGTGGTCCTCGGCGGCGGCACCGGGCTTTCAAACCTTATCGGCGGCGACAGCCGCGGACGCAACTGGTGGCAGAATCCTTTTTCCGGGTTGAAGGAATTTTTCCCTCACACCACAGCGGTGGTATGTGTTACTGATGACGGCGGTTCAACCGGGGTTATTTCTTCGCATCTGCCGCTCATCGCCCTGGGTGACCTGCGTCATGTGATCCTGTCCGCGGTCAGCCGTGAACGGATCTCGGCCATGTCCGGGGCTGATCCCAATCTGGTCGCGGCCCATCTCCATCGCCTGATAAATTACCGCTTAAACGATGAAATCCCGAAGAGTCCGGACGGGCTATGGGCGGCGGCCGGGGGGCTTGAGTCGTTGCCGCCGGAGATGGCGGCGGGGTTGTCCGGTCTTGGAGAGTGTCTTTTTTCCTGGCCCCGACTCAATGATCTCCTGACCCGGGGGAACTGTCTCGGCAACCTTCTTCTCACCGCCGCGGTCGTTTCCCGCGGTGGTGAGGATGGTGATTTTGGCGACCGCGCGGTCCGGGAGGGGATAAACGATTTTGCCTCCATTCTCGGCGCCGGCACCGTGGTTCCCTGTGCCACCGTGCCCGCGGCCCTGAGGTTTCTTTACGCCAACGGGGTTGAGGTGACCGGCGAGTACAAGAGTGCTCACGCCCGTCGCGGCCTGCCGGTGGCCGGGGTCAGGGTCTGTTTTGCCGGGGAGGTCCGGGTGGATCCCGGCCTTGAGGCAAAGATAAAAAATGCCGACCTGATCGTCATGGCCCCGGGCAGTCTTTATTCCTCGGTGATTCCGGTTTTACAGACCCCGGGAATCGTCGCCGCCATCCGTGGGAACCGCAAGGCGGTTAAGGTGCTGGTGGCCAATATCTGGGTCCAGGCCGGGGAAACCGACCTGGTTTACGGCGATCCTCTGCGCCGTTTTCAGGTCTCCGACCTCCTCCGCGCCTATGACCTGAATATCCCCGGCGGGGTGGCCGGCCTTTTTCATCATGTCCTCTGTCTCGGGCTCCGGGATATTCCCGGATCGGTGCTGCGGAATTACGGGGTCGAGGGCAAGGTCCCGATATATCTTGATGCCGCGATGGTACGGGAATTGGGATTTGTGCCGATTGAGGCGAGAATCCATTCCGCCCCGGCCATGGCCACTTCCGGCGTGGTCCAGCACGATCCCACCGCTGTCGCCCGGGCCCTTAAAGGTATTTTTTCTCTTGCGGAGCCATACCCTGATGTTGTCCGGGCCGATCCTGCTCTCCGGGTCCGGATTATGGTCAGCCCTGATTCGGCGCAGAATCGCCGCATGATTCATCTGCGGCAATTGCTTGCCGGGATGGTGCTTCCCACCGGCCTGGAAGAGCGTCTGCTTGATATCCTCGCCCGTCATCGTGATATCCCGACAGCCCATTTTGACCGGGTGCGGGGGATAAAGTGCATGGCAGCGGACAAGTGGCGCCGGGACCAGGCGTGGGATCGGCTTTATTCCTTTTACGATCCTGGTAACGGCCTGATCTATCTGCGTGAAGACGTGGTCGACCGCGGCCTTCATCTTGAACTTGCCTTCCTCGCCGCCCTGGGGCAGTCGCTTCTTGGTGATTATGCTGCGGAAAAAAGGCTCGCGCCGGTGCTGGTCGATGGCCGGGAGGCGGGAAGGATATTTACTCTCAGGCTCAAGCCCGTGTCCGCGCGTGCCTGTTATTTCGCCGCCGCCGATCTTGGCCGTTATCTTGAACTGGCGCGGATGCAGCCCCACGGAGATGACAAGCTTTTCTATACCCGCCTGATTAATGATGACGAGGGCTTTACCCCGCCGGGGATGCTCTTCGGCCTGGTCTACGCCTGGTATCTTGACAACCGTCTGGCCGGCCATATCGAGTATAAAATGGCGATTCTCAAACAGCCGGTATCGGGTCTGGTCCCGGAACAGGTTCGTACCGCTGACCGCCGCCGGGCCATGATCGGATTTTTTCGTCAACAGGTATTCGGTGATCGTGGGGCCAGGATCGTGGAGATTGAAGGATGACCCGGGTGGTTCTCTGATGACGGGCGAATTTGACCGCGACCGCGTGAACCGCCCGGCGGCGGTGATTCACCTGCGCCAGGGCCGGGAGGGGGATTTCTTTTCTTTTCTCACCGCGTTCGGGGTGACGACGGCGCCGCGTCCCCTGGGTTCCGCCCTTTATCTCGTGTTCTTTCCTCCCGGAGTTGAGGTGAACGCTTTTTTATTAAAGCTTGCCGCCGCGGTTATTTCCCCGCCGCCGGGGCTGCGCCTGGAACTGGTGGAAACCAGGATGGCGGCCGTTGATCCGGGGGCGGAAACCATCGTCTGCGGTGAATTTTTTCTGGTCTCCCCCGGCCCGGGCCGTCCCGGGGCGGGGGAGATCGTTCTCGCTCCGGGTATTGGTTTCGGCTCCGGGGCCCATGCCTCAACCCGGCTGGCGATGGCAATGCTGGCCCGGGCAATGAGCGAACTCCGTCCGGAAACGGTATTGGACGCCGGCTGCGGTTCGGGGATTTTATCTCTTGCCGCGGCCGGGTACGCTGCCGCCAGGGTCGTGGCGGTCGAGCTTGAGCCCCGGGCCGCGGCCGAGGCCGGGGAAAATGTCGTTCTGAACCACCTTGGCGATATTATCACCGTGAAAAATGCCGGGGTGGAGGAGGTAGACGGAAGATTTGATCTCGTAATCGCCAATATGACCCCGGCGGTTTTAAAATCCCTTGCCCCCCGTCTCGCGGCCATGACCGTTTCTGCTCTCATCGTTTCCGGGATTCAGGGCCGTCAGGTGGACGAGTTCAGTGCTGTTTTTTCAGACCTTGGTTTTGGCGAGGCCGGGAGAGACAGCGACGGGGCATGGGGGGCGTTGATCCTGATTCGTCAGGCCCGGCGCGATTTATGTGGCCAGATGAGGCGGTGAATCTGGAGGTTCAGGCGCAGGGGCAGGCCGCTTGCGAGGATAAGTTCGCCAAGGTCCGCGGCGGTGATGAGATTGCTCACCGGTGACATTAAAACGGCGTTGACGGCGGTGAAGAGGTTATGGCTGACGCTGGTCTTTACCGCCCAGTCAAAGTCTTCCCTTGAGCTGATAACGAATTTTATTTCGTCCGTAGGCCGCAGTTCCCCGTAGTTTGCCGCCGAGAATGAACCTCCGGCACCGCTTTGTGGACATTTTATGTCCACCACCCGGATCACTCCCTCCGGCACCCCGGCGATACTCAGGCTGCCGTTAGTTTCAAGGATCACCCGACGGCCGGCGGCAATGAGTCGGCGCATGAGTTCGTCGCTTGCCGGTTGCAACAGGGGTTCGCCGCCGGTTATCGCCACCAGGGCGGCGGGAAATTCATCGGCCGCGGCAATCAGGGCGTCAACGGTCATGATCCGGCCGGGTTCGTCGGTGGCATAGGTGGTGTCGCACCAGAGGCAGTCGAGGTTGCAGCCGGAGAGACGGATAAAGAAGCAGGGCAGACCGGCCAGGGTTCCCTCGCCCTGGAGGGAAAAAAAGGTCTCGCAGACCTTGATGGCCGGGGTATTCATGATGGTCCTGTAAACAGTAATGGGATGGCTAAGTAAAAATTTCGATATACAGGGAGCGGGGTATTTTTGCGAGTGAGGCTATATCCCGCCATGGCGGGACCGAACGAACAAAAATGGCCACAAACAGTAGATAGGAATTGCGACGCCATCATTCTTCACGGTAGGTCACGCCGCAATTATCGGTCTCGCGCACCGTGACCATCAGTGGTGAACAGGTCTCGGATGCGAATATGCGTTTTAATTCGTTGAAGATAAACACCGCGATATTTCTGATGACGGATTTTTTTTACTAAAAGCGGGATGCTCGTTCAAATCGCAGTGGTCAAGGTTCTTGATGACATCGGCCACTGCTTTTTTGACCACCCGGAAATCAACCGCCATCCCCAGTTCGTCCAGTTCCGCGGCCCGGACAGTAACCTCGATTTTCCAGTTGTGGCCATGGGGTTTTTCGCAATTGCCAGGGTAGTCGCGCAGGTGATGGCCGGCGGAAAAGTGGCTGCGGATGAATATGTCAAACATTAAATCTGCCTCCGTAAAAGTGAGCTTTTCTTGCAAACGGCTATCATATTTAATACATAGTAGCCTAAACATAAATCAGAAATAGAAATTTTAAGGACGGAAAATGGAAGATTCGCGGGCGCCATGAAGGGCGGCGGGGTGGGTTAAGAAATCCCGCATGTCTGAGGGCATGGCCAGAGTGCGGGATTTCAGCGGCCCGTCGACCCGCGGGGCGGCCGGTAACGGATTCTGGATTGTTCTTTTGCGTGACGGATATCGGACGGAAAGACTGTTTATGGACAGACAATAGAGAAAACGGGGTATGTCGTGGCGATAATCAGACCATTCAGGGGCCTGCGTTTTAACATTGATAAAACCGGCAGTATCGAGGAGGTGGTCAGCCCTCCCTATGATGTCATCGACGCCGCGGTCGAGGCGGAGATGGTTAGAAAAAATCCTTATAATATGGTCCGTCTCGACCTGACCAGGTCCGCCGACAGCGGTGATTCCCCGGAGCGTTATAACGCCGTGCGCGACCGTCTGGCAAAATGGCAGGCGGACGGGGCCATGTTGACCGATGAGGTCCCGTGTCTTTATGTCTATGATATTGACTACCGGCACCCCTCCGGCAAGAGCCTGAAACGCCGCGGCCTCGTGGCCCAGGTGCGTCTGGCCGCATTTTCCGAGGGGATCGTCAAACCCCATGAGCAGACCTTCCGCGAAGTGGTCGGCGACCGTCTCCGGCTCCTTGATACCTGCCGGACCCAGTTCAGTCAGGTTTTTTCCCTGTTTTCAGATCCCGGCGGCGAGGTGATGACCGCCCTTGATCAGGGCCGGGAGAAAGATCCCCTCTATCAGGTCAGGGATCGCGACGGCTGTGTCCATACCATTTACCGGGTCAGTGACGCCGACGCCATCAGCGCGGTCACGGAATTTCTCGCCCCGGGTGCCCTGTATATCGCCGACGGCCATCACCGTTATACCACCGCCCTGATGTTTCGGGAGTTGATGGCCGGTCGCGAGGGGGGAATTGCCGAGGACGCCGTCTGCAATCATATGATGATGTACATCTGTCCCATGGAGGACGAGGGTCTGAGCGTTCTCCCCACCCATCGCCTCCTGCGTCTTCCGGAGACCTGCGCCGATACCCTGGTGGAAAAGCTGGCCGGATTCGCCGGGGTTGAAGAGGTGGCGGGCGGTAGTCGCGAGGCCCTGGTGAACGAGGTTTTGGCCCGAATGGAAGACTCATCCGGGCCTGATCATCGTTTCGGGGTTTATCACCCCGGCGAAGACCGTTGCTTCATGCTCCGGGTCAGCCCGGAAAAGGTGGCGGAGATGCTTGGGGATACCGCGGCCCCGCTGCGGGCCCTTGATGTTGTGGTCTTCTCCGATCTCATCCTCGGCGCCGGCCTTGATCTTGACCGGGAGGCCTGCGAGAACAACGACCTGATTTCATATCACAGTGATCCTGACGCCGGCCTTGATCAGGCGGTCAAGGAGGCGGTCGAGGGCAAGGCCGATCCGGTTCTCTTTCTCCTCCGTTCAACCCCGGTTGCCCAGGTCTGCAGCGTTGCCGACGCAGAACTGGTCATGCCCCATAAATCGACTTATTTTTACCCCAAGATCCTCACCGGGCTGGTGATGAACCGGCTGTAGCGCTTGGTTGGAAAACTTACTGCCAGCGGCGCATGGCCGGATTATCAACCGACCGGCAGGGGGCCTCTGCCGACTGTTGATAATAAAATTCATTGTCGGGCTGTAAAATCTGGTGCTGTCTGTAGTATAATTGGTCAACATGGTCCGCGGGACATGGCGCGGAATTGACCAATTTCAGACCAGCGGTGAATATTGAACACAGAAGCAACCTCTGACCGGGAAATGTCGGCCGACACCCTCTTTTCCGGTCGCCTCAAATGTTTCCAGCATAAAACCGGCTACCGCTTCTCGGTGGACGCTGTTCTCCTGGCCCATTTCGCCGCTCCGCGCCGTAAGGAGCGGGTCCTTGATCTTGGCTGCGGCTGCGGGGTGGTGGCGATGATCATGGCCTTCCGGGACCTTAACATCTCCCTTGACTGTGTTGAACTCCAACCGGGGCTGGCGGAACTGGCGCGGAAAAATGTCAGCGAGAACGGTTTTTCCGCCCGGATAAAGGTTATCGAAGGCGACATGCGCAAGGGGGCGGAGCTTTTCGACGGCCGGGTCTTTGACCGGGTGGTCTGCAACCCACCCTACCGCCGTCGTGATGGTTCCCGCTTAAACCGCGACCCGGAACAGGCCGCGGCCCGGCATGAACTCACCGCCGATCTCACCGCCGTACTTGCCGCCGCCTCTGTCGTTCTCGGCATCGGCGGCCGCCTTGACCTGGTTTATCCCGCCTCCAGGGGGGCGCATCTGGTTTCCTGCCTCACCACCTCCGGTTTTGAACCAAAGCGAATGCAGGTGGTTCACAGCTATCCCGGCTCTCCCGGTAAACTTATCCTCCTTGAGGCGATAAAAAAAGGCGGCGAGGATCTTGACGTCCTGCCGCCTTTTTTTATCTTTACCGGCCCGGGCGAAGATTACAGCCCGGAGATGGAAAGACTGTACCGGATTTAAATCCCTGGATTACCGGGGATATGTGAGTTGTTTCTTGTTTTGCTCATGACGCCGTGATCGGGCGAAAAGACTGTTTTTCAAGGTAGGCTTAACTTTTACCCTCTATTGTCATCTCCTCCATATGCCTGCGGGCGAAATCTATTCCCGGGTCCATGGACAGGGCGAGGGCGAAGCTCTTGACCGCCTCGTCGTTTTTGCCAATCTCACGGTAGTTTACCCCGAGGTTGGCGTAGTCGATGGCCGAGGTCGGGGCCAGTTCAACGGCGCGGGTGAAGTGGCGGATGGCCGCTTCGTGGTCTTTTTTCCTGAAATAGCAGAAACCCAGCATGTTGTGGAGGTCGGGCCGTTCGTCGTCGGCCCCGCATCCCTTCTTTAACACCTCAATGGCCTCGTCATAGCGTTCCATGTCTTTTAAACACATGCCGGCGTAAGAGAGGATATAGGGCACATCTTCCGGGTCGGGCGCCAGGGTCATCGCCCGTTCGAGATGGGCAAGGCCCTCTTCCGGGTCTCCGTTTTCGGCGAGATTGCGGCCGAGATAAAATTCAAGGTAATAGGCCTCGGGCAGATGGCGCTTGAGGTTTAAAATCGCCTGGCGCCGGCCCGCCGGGTTGTCGATTCTCTCCATGGCCAGTTTGGCCACGAACAGACCGGCGTCGCCGGCCATGGATCGTTCGCGGAAATGGGCCCCGGGGACGATGGTGTACATGGTGGGGATGTCAAGGAGTTCATGACGGGTGTTCACCACCAGGACTTCAAGATCAAGCCGGGCCAGCGATTCCATCATCCGTTCGTCCTCGACCCGCATGTTGTCGTGGCCGAGATCGGGCAGGTCGGACAGCTTTACCGTTTTGCCGGGGTCGGTGATGTATTTCACCTCGTCAAGGGAAAGGGGCTTGGGCAGGCCGCTGGCGACGTAATTGGCGTTGCTGTGGAAGTCACCGGCCAGTTGCGCCACCTCGGTTAAGGCCCGGATCACCGCCTTGGTCGGGTCAGGGGTGGTGCCGGCGGTATAGACGATTTCGCTTGTCTCCGGAAAGGTGGAGGGGTCCCAGGCGAGAGCGCCGACGGTGGGAATTCCGGTGTCAAGCGAAAAATCACTTAAAAAGACCTTGATCCCGTTGCGGGTGAATTTATCCAGCAACTCTTTTGCCACCGGGTCGGTGATCGAATCCGGGTCGATCAGCGGCACCGGACGTTTTTCACGGCTGATCACCGAGCAGACATGGCGCTCGACGATCTCGCAGACCCCCTGGCTCACCGCCTCTTCATAGGTGTTGCCCGCAGACGGGCCGTTGAATTCGTTGATCGCGTAAAACCATGAAAAGGGGACCATCACCCCCCGGCCGGTGGTGAGGTTGGTGGCCCAGGTCCATTGCATCGGAATTCCCTCAAGGAGACGTTCCAGGGTCGCCGGGGCCATGTTGTCGTCATGGACCGCCTGTAGCAGACGCGCGGGCGGCAGCATCGGCTCACCGGTCTTTTTCATCTCCTCCCAGGTGGCGGTGACGAAGTTTTTTTCATTCTTCTTGAAACTGAAGAAACTGAAACGTTCGCCAAGCTCCATGCAGGCGCTGGCCCGGGATTGTTCCGGGGTCGAGCCCTTTCCCATCTGTTTCTTCGTCCCGATGGTATCGACCGCGTCTTTGCCGCAGACGCTGAAATACACCGGAATATCGAGGCGGCCGGTGTCGATGCGGCGGATTTCCTTTAATATGTCGAGATTGACCTTTTTAAGCCGGGCCTCGAATCGTTTGACCGTCTCCACCGGGGTGATGGCCTTGTCCTGGTCAAAGGTGTAGTTTTTCAGGCATTCGTTCAGTTTAAGTACTTCTCTCTTCATTCGTGTCTGCTCCGGATATTGATTGTTGGTTCTTGATAAAGATTTGCCGGCGTCTTTATTTTTGAAGGGGGGCGAATCTACCATTTTTGCCCGGCGTCCGCCAGGAAATAAGACCGGGTTTCAAGGGGGGCGGGGTTGAAAACCGGGCGGCAACTCCGGCCCCGCCGGATGCCGATCATTTAGCCTTCAGTCTAAAAAAACTCCTTGTCGTATATACCACAATGTGGTATTTCGATAAACGATTTATTTGTAAGTCCATTATTTTGTTAAAAAAAGATTAAAAAAGGCTTGATATCCTTGACAAACAAGGGGGCGTTTGATTAAAACTGCTTTAAATTTGTTTTGGTTCCCCGAGTCATGCGGTGAAGACCGCGGCCGCAGTCGGACCCGGTACGAGCTTAACCGGCAGGAGAGTTGAAACAATTTTTAAAGACGGCGCTCCGAAGGTTCGGAACGCCGGCAAGGTTAACCGGTCGGAAATAGTTTCCGGCATTGGTCCTGGTCAAATGAATGGCCCGGACAACTTACAACTTCTTTAGGAAGGGGGTTATAAAATTATGAAGAAAGGACTGACACTTGCACTTGGCACTGTCTTTCTGCTGGGCAGTGCCGCCAGCGCGCTGGCAACTCATGGCGATATCCCGGCCGAGACCTCGGTCATCGCCGGCACCAACGCCAAAATCACCATTGACGGTGCCCTGCGGATGCGCGGCACGATGCAGAAATCAACCACCAAAGATGAGAAGAACAGCGCCTGGTATGACGGCCGGATCCGTCTTGGCGTCAAGGCCGCACTCTCCGACGCCGCCAGCGGGTATATTCAGCTTGAGAACGGCGCAAACTCCGGTGATAA
>JAJRZW010000060.1 GCA_024275015.1 Deltaproteobacteria bacterium
ATCCCGTGCAGGGTGACCCCGCGTTCCCGGAAGCGATGCCCCAGCCAGCCGGTGAGTTCGTCGTCGGCGCTCTCCATGAGTTCACGGGCGTAATTTTCACTCACCGTGTTCATCACCGCGTAGGCGGAAGCGGCCAGCAGGGGGTCAAAGGCGGAACTGAGCCTATTATCGAGAATCACCCGGGAAGGCAGGCCGGTTACGGCCTCGGCAAAGGCAAGATCGCCAACCTCCTGATGGTAGCCGCGGCCGGCGTTGTGGATGGTAACCACCACCCCGGTATCGCAGAACGAATGACGCAGCCACTCGTTTTCCCGGAGCATGGCGGGGATGATCGCGGTATGGCCGTCATGACAGTGGATGATATCCGGCCGCAGGCCAAGACGGATTATCGCCGCCACCGCCGCCTTCTGCAACAGGACGTTCATGGCGAAATAATCGTAATGGGCCATGCCGGCGCCATGCTCCGGATCTTCTTTCTCCTCAGCGGCGGTATAGGCGTAGATCCCCAGTTTTTCCCGGAAACGGAGGGAATCGACCAGGATGATATCAACCCCGGCAAAACTCCCGCGCCACAGGCTCACCTGCTCGCGGCGAAAGCGGCCGACATAGGCCATGTCAACGCTGAACAACCCCGGCAGCGGAGTAAAGCCCGCCTTTTCCGGATCAATAAAGCCATAGGCGGGCATGAACACCGTGACCTTTTTCCCCCGCCGCCCCAGGGCGCAGGCCAGTTCACGGCTGACATCCTTGACCCCGCCGGCCCCGGCAATGGTGCCGTACTCCCGGGTAACCATGACAACGCGGCGGATTTTTTTTACTTTAGGGTTCATTATTGAGGCTTTGTCCCATAAATCAGGGCCGCGGCGCCATTGCCGCAACACTTTCCTGCAACAGGAGGAAATCGGCCAGGACCAGGGCGACCATGGCCTCGCACACCGGGATGATCCGGGGAATGGCGGATATGTCGTGGCGGCCGCCGATTTTTATTTTCCGGGGCTTGCCGTCAAGGTCAACGGTGTCCTGCTCCCTGGCGATGGAGGGAATGGGTTTGACCGCGGCCCGGACGATAATCTCCTGGCCGTTTGATACCCCGGCGAGGATGCCGCCGGAGTTGTTTGAGGCAAAGCCGTCCGGGGTGATGGGGTCGTTGTTTTCCGAACCGGTCATGGCCGCGGCGGCGAAACCGCTGCCGATCTCGACCCCCTTGACCGCGCCGATACTCATCATCGCCCGGGCCAGTTCGCCGTCCAGCTTGGCGAATACCGGCTCGCCTAATCCGGCGGGAACGCCCGCGGCGCAAACCTCAACCACCCCCCCCAGGGTATCGCCGGCCTTCTTTACCGCTTCGATCCGGGCCGCCATAAGTGCCGCCGCTTCTGAATCGGGACAGAAGAGGCGGTTATTGCCGATTTCATCAAGATCGCGGCCCGCGGCCTCGATCCCGCCGACGGCAATGGTATAGGCGGTGACAGTGATCCCGCGGCCGGCAAGAACCTTCCCCGCCACCGCCCCGGAGGCGACCCGGGCCACGGTCTCCCGGGCCGAGGCCCGCCCGCCGCCGCGATGGTCGCGGATACCGTATTTTTTCAGATAGGTGATATCACCGTGGCCGGGACGGAAGATATCGCGCAGGTGCTCGTATGATTTGCTGTGGGCGTCACGGTTCCAGACCACGAGACTGATCGGGGTGCCGGTGGTCCGGCCTTCAAAGGTGCCGGAAAGGATCTCGACCCGGTCGGGCTCTTTCCTCGGGCTTGCCGCCGGGCCGCCGGTACCGGGACGGCGGCGGTCGAGGTCGGCCTGAATATCGGCCCCGGAAAGTTCCATCCCCGGAGGACAGCCGTCGATCACCACCCCGACCGCGGGACCATGCGACTCACCCCAGGTGGTGACTTTAAAAAGGGTGCCAAAAGAATTTCCCGCCATATCTATTCCCCGTCAACCCTGCCGGAAAGCACGGTTTTTTCAATGTTGTCAACAATATCCACGACAGGCAGGCCCGCGTCTATCTTCACGTCCGAACCCCGCCGGTAAAGGGGTTCGCGCTCCGCCATCACCATGTCAATCTCATCAACGGCCGAGACGCCGGTCAACCCGGGCCGCTGCCCCGGGCTTGCCGGATCGCGGGCAAGACGCCGCCTCACCGTGGCGGCGTCAACGGCAAGCCAGACCACCAGCGCCCCCCGGCGCAGTTTCTCCCAGGCCTGTCGGTGCATGACCGCGCCGCCGCCGGTGGCGATAACCGCGTTTTCCCGGCCGCCAAGATCAACAAGCGTTTTTTCCTCAAGTTCACGAAACCGCGGCCAGCCGTGTTTCTCAACCATGGCGGCAATATCGCCATGGGCCGCCTGAATCACCGCGTCGGTATCAATGAACTCCCAGCCGAGACGGATGGCAAGCCTGCGGCCAACCGTAGTCTTGCCGCAGGCCCGGTAGCCGGTCAAAAGTATTCTCATCGTTTTTTCACAAAGCTTCAATATCTTTTCCCGGCACCACTTTT
Organism: Deltaproteobacteria bacterium; assembly: GCA_024275015.1. Lineage (GTDB taxonomy): Bacteria > Desulfobacterota > Desulfobulbia > Desulfobulbales > JAJRZW01 > JAJRZW01. The sequence goes on from JAJRZW010000060.1 coordinate 2,501, forward strand.
CATCATTATCTCCCGGCGGAACTGCTTGATTTTCCGCCAGTTTTCATTTGCCGGGGTAATAAGCCCCCGGGCCCGGTCAAGGGCGGCAATGGCCTCCTGATAACGCCCCTGGTGATCCAGGGCCACTGCCAGCCACATATACAGCCGGGAATCACGCGGCGCGTCGGCAAGCCCCCGCGTCAAGGACTCTTCCGACTTCCGGTAATGTCCCATAAGACCCCGGGCAACCCCAAGATTCAGCCATCCGTCCGGGAAATGGGGGTTGATGGCCGTTGCCTTAAGGGCCTCATCAACCGCCTGGGGCCACATCCTCATCCTTATAGTAGGTATAAGCAAGGTCACTATGGGCCTCAGCCCTTTTTGCCCTGACCTTCAGGATAAAGATCTTTTTAAAGGCATTTACCGCCTGATTATTCATCCCCATCTTCTGGTAAACGACACCCATGTTCAGCCAGGCCTCAGCCGCTTCTTTGGAATCGGGCTTAAGCGCTATGGCCTTGCGGGCGGCCTCAATTGATCGCCATGGCCTCTGCTCCCTGGCCGCGGCCCTGGATATATTCACGTAAGCCCGGGCCAGACGGGGAGATTTCCGGGCCACGTCCTCCCACAGGGAAAGC
>JAJRZW010000004.1 GCA_024275015.1 Deltaproteobacteria bacterium
ACAGACCTGCTGAACAAAGCCGTCCTGGCTTTTTCAACCGCCGGTTTGGATAAAACAAGTTTCATCCAACCTCATCGATTTCAACGGGTTGGTAAAACAGGAAGTCTCAATGTTTCCCCCGCGAAGAGAGCGACAAGGTAAATCAACGTCTCATGCTTGTCAACGCTTTAATCAGCTTGAAGCAAAAAAAATTCCCATGGCCGCGGCGGCGATTCTGCGCCGGATTTAAAAATCAGCCCATAGCACGTGGAAAGTTCGTTTTTTACCGGCTGGATAATTTAACCGTTGCATTCGCACTGTCCTTCTCAGTAATATCTATTAATTATGAAAGCAAATTCATTCCAACACGATATGCTCGGCGAAACGGTCGGCACATTTATCCTGGTATTTTTCGGTTGCGGCGTGGTTATGGTCAACATCCTCTTTTCCGCCCACACCGGTCTGTTTCAGGTCGCCGCGCTCTGGGGCATCGGGGTTACTTTAGCCATCTACGCCACCCGCCATCTCTCCTGCGCCCACCTGAACCCGGCAGTCAGTATTGCCATGGTGCTCGGTGACCGTATGCGACCGTCAAAACTCATCCCCTACCTTGTGGCCCAGTTCGCCGGCGCCTTTATTGCCGCCGCCGCCATTTATCTTCTCTTTTCCGACTCAATAGCCGCCTTTGAGACCCATCACGCCATCATCCGCGGCACCCCGGCCTCTATAAAGACCGCCATGGCCTTTGGTGAGTTTTTTCCCAACCCGGCGTCCACGGCCAAGGTGACCGAGTTAAGCGGATTCATGGCCGAGGCCTTCGGAACCTTCTTCCTTGTCCTGTTTATCTTTTCCCTCACCGAAGGCTGCAACATCGGTCGACCCGATGACAGAATCGCGCCGTTATTCATCGGCCTGACGGTCACTATAATCATCAGCGTCATCGCCCCCCTGACCCAGGCCGGTCTCAACCCGGCCCGGGATCTGTCACCACGAATATTCGCGGCCCTCGCCGGCTGGGGAAAGGCCGCATTCCCCGACCCGGCACACGGTTTTCTGACCGTATATGTGATCGCGCCGATTATCGGCGGCGGAATTGCCGCCCTTGGCTTTACCCGTATTATCGAGCCGATGATGACAACAAAAAGCAATGACTGCGGCTGCAAATAATCGGGCCGCACCTGAACCTGATAAATAAAGGAGTCCCAGGGAATGAAAACAAGGACCCAGCTACAGGAACAGCTCAAGGAATATTACGGCCGGATCATAGCCAGCACCAAAGATCTCAAGACCAGTGCCTGCTGCTGTGACGGGGCCCCGTCATCACCGATGGTCAAAAAGATCATGAACGATCTGGCCCCTGAGATCCTGTCCCGATCCTATGGCTGCGGTTCCCCCATTCCCGAGGCCCTTGACGGATGCAGGATCCTTGACCTTGGCTGCGGTTCCGGCCGCGATGTATATATCCTCTCCAGGCTCGCCGGGGAAAACGGCTTTGTCATCGGTGTCGACATGACCGACGAACAGATTGAGACCGCCAGACGCCACCTCAACAGCCAGATGAAAAAATTCGGATTTGCCAGACCGAATATCACCCTGAAACAGGGATATATTGAAGACCTGCAAGACGTCGGGATTGAAGACCAGTCCATCGACGTGGTGGTCTCGAACTGCGTCATCAACCTTTCATGCGATAAAAAAACGGTATTCAAGGAGATATTCCGTGTACTTAAACCCGGCGGCGAGCTATATTTCTCCGATGTTTTCAGCGGACGGAGGATGCCTGAAGATTTTCTTCGCGACCCCCTGTTGCACGGAGAATGCCTGGCCGGGGCCATGTACATTGAAGACTTCCGCCGTCTGCTCACCACCATGGGATGTCCGGACTATCGAATCAGTGAAAAAAAGAAAATAGACCTCAACAATCCCGAAATCGAAGAAAAAGTCGGGATGATCGACTTCTATTCCATGACCGTCAGGGCCTTCAAACTCGCAGACATTGAGGATATCTGCGAAGATTACGGCCAGACCGCGACCTATAAGGGCACCATTCCCGGCTGCCGCCATTATTTTGATCTTGATGATCATCATCGTCTGATAAGCGGCAAGCCCATGCTGGTCTGCGGCAATACCGCCGCCATGCTGTCGGAAACCAGGTTTGCCCCACACTTCACGGTCACCGGCGACCGCAGCATCCATTACGGTCCCTTTGCCTGCGAGCCGGACGCTGCCGCCGCACCCGGTTGCGGTGGCAGCTGTTGCTGAAAAACCCAAATGGTTGTTAATCGAACCTCCCACTTGCTGGCCTCGCGATAAATTGCGGGCCAACGACAATTGTGCCTATAGCTTATTAAAATTACGTGAACCAGCTTCCATTTGGAATATTCCTTTTGGAATATTCCTTGTATCTTGAATCCGTGACGGCTTAGTGGCAACCGAGTATGTATTTATCTGAATTCATGCGTTTTTTGCCGGATTTTCACTCCGGCGGAAATTTGACCCGCCGCCCTTCGGGCGTCAGGGAACGGCGCATCCGCGGTGTCGGCAAGCCGTTGATATACCGAAGTCTAATCAACGTGCTTGCCTCCTTGCGCCTGCACCGTTCCCGAACGTCACGGATCCAGGATATTTATTACGACTCCATCTTACCCTTGATGAACTCGTAATAAGTCACGGGATGGCTAAGTAAGAATTTCGATATACAAGGAGTAGTGTATTTTTGTGAGCGAGACCATACATATGGTATGTCGAGCGAACAAAAATGCGCTACGACGCAGTAGATCGGAA
>JAJRZW010000061.1 GCA_024275015.1 Deltaproteobacteria bacterium
AAACTTGCTCAAAACAAAAAATGTTCCATGCCTTATCGATCTCTTTCGAGACGTGGCCTCGGACGGCAGATTGCCGATCAACGATGTCTCGCTTTACGACTACTGCGACAACTTCGGCGGCTTTCTGAAAACCGCCCTGGCTAAAATCCTTCTGGATAAAGAATACCCAGAGCCCCACGAACTCCGCTGGCGGCTGATCTATTTCCGCTGCAACGGCATGGAATGGATCAGCAAGGGCGGACGGCTGGCCGATGTTGTGGCCCGCCGCCGGGTCTGGGACGATGTGATGAACAAGATTACCTATTTCCTGGAAGTTGAATTGCCGATTGCCAAGCGCATTTACCATGACATAAACGGCGTCTTCTTCCTTGCCCCTGACGTGGACGGACTGCTCGACCTGGTTTGTCCGGGCAAAGACGTCACCCTTGCCGAAAAAATCACGGATATTGCCGCGGAAACCTCATACGGCGAGATCGCCGTCATCCCGCAACTGAGTGATCCACCTGCCCCGGGCTACTCCATCAAAATCTCCGGCCTGATGAACGTGGATCAGCCGGTACCGGCCGACCCCGAGGTGATTGCGAAGGACTGGGCGACTGATGGCCGGCCGGTTCCCGAGGTCTGCACGATCTGCGGTCTCCGACCCATTGCCGACCGGCACTCACTCCGGTCATCAGACCAAGTAGCGGCAAGGCAGCGGGTCTGCGAGGTCTGCCACGAACGGCGCACCGGGAGGGCGGCAAAATGGCTGGGCGGAAAGATGCTCGGCACCATCTGGACTTCGGAGCTTGGGGACAAAAACGGCCGTTGCGCCCTGCTTGTCGGCCAACTTGAGATCCAGGAGTGGTTGAACGGCAATTTTTTCCAATCGCTTAAGCACAAGTGGACCGATGGGGGCGGCACCCTGCCGCCGGGGCCGTCATTTACCAGGGTCCGGAATGTCTGGCAGACCACCGAGTGTTTCTGGAAGGAAGTGGATGGCTATCTTTCCGGTTTCCACATCTCCGGTCCACTCGGGGCACTGCCGGGCCGCTGGAAAATGATTCTGGAAGATCCGGTGGGCAATCTGGATCTGAACCATGCCTATGAGATCGAAACAAAAAACGGCAGGCTCCAGGTGGTGTGTACCGGCGTGTCAACCGGAGGCGGAAAAATAATCACTGTGATCGACCGCCGGGCGGAAACCGAGCCGGCCAAATTCATCGGACAATTGCATGATCCTTTGGAAGACGGCACACGCTCCATGGAACTTTACATGCGCGGAGGCTACGGCGGAGCTGACATTCCGCTTGGTTCCTTTGTTTTCCAAGGCGAACCGGAATTTGAGAAAACACCATTCGTGCCGTACCTCAACATCCTGGCCGATCCCCTCCACTTTTTTGCCGTAGTCCCGGCCGACAAGGCCATGGCCGCGGCCCAGTGGATACACACTGAATACACCAAAACCTTCAACCGGGTACAGGACCGGCTGCCGATCCGGCTCGGCATTGTATATTTTCCTGAAAAAACGCCCGCCTTCACC
>JAJRZW010000062.1 GCA_024275015.1 Deltaproteobacteria bacterium
AAACTTGCTCAAAACAAAAAATGTTCCATGCCTTATCGATCTCTTTCGAGACGTGGCCTCGGACGGCAGATTGCCGATCAACGATGTCTCGCTTTACGACTACTGCGACAACTTCGGCGGCTTTCTGAAAACCGCCCTGGCCAAAATCCTGCTTGAGAAAAAATATCCCGAGCCCCACGAACTCCGTTGGCGACTGATCTATTTACGCTGCAACGGCATGGAATGGATCAGCAAGGGCGGCCGCCTCGCCGATGTAGTGGCCCGCCGCCGGGTCTGGGACGAGGTGGTGAACAAGATCACCTCTTTCCTGGAGGTTGACCTGCCGCTTGCCAAACGCATCTACCATGACATAAACGGCGCCTTTTTCCTTGCTCCCGACGTGGACGGACTGCTTGATCTGGTCTGCCCGGACCAGGGCATCACCCTTGCCGAGAAAATCACGGATATTGCCGTGCGGGCCTCGGGCGGCGAGATCGCCGTAACGCCGGAATTGAGCGACCCCATGCTGGGATACAACGTCAAGATCTCCGATCTGATGAAGGCGGATGACCCCGTGCCGGTCGATCCGTCGGAGATTGAAGGAAGCTGGAAAGATAAGGGAAAACCCATCCATGCCGAGGCCTGCACGATCTGCGCTCTCCGTCCCATTGCCGACCGGCACTCACTCCGGTCATCCGACCGAGTGGCGGCAGAGCAACGGGTCTGCGCGGTTTGCCACCAGCGCCGCACCGGGCGGGCAAAGGAATGGATCAAGAACAAGATGCTCGGCACCATCTGGACCTCCGAGCTTGGGGACAAAAACGGGCGTTGCGCCCTGCTGGTCGGCCAACTTGAGATCCAGGGTTGGTTGGACGGCGAACTCTTCAAGTCCTTGGATCGTAAATGGACCGACGGGGGCGGCACCCTGTTGCCGGGGCCTTCATTTACCAGGGTCAGAAATGTCTGGCGGACTACCGAATGTTTCTGGAAAGAGATCGACGGCGATTTTTCCGACCTCTCCCCTTGCGGGCCTATCAAGGAACAGGCAGACCGCTTGAAAATAACCCTGGAGGATCCGGACAAGGAACTGGCCCGCAACCATGCCTATGAGATCGCAACAACAACCGGCCGGCTCCAGGTGGTCTGTACCGACGAGTTGACACCCGGGAAAAAGACAATGGTCGTGGTCGACCGGCGGGCCCCGACCAAGCCGGACAAATTCATCGAACAGCTGCATGATCCTTTGGAAGACGGAACACGCTCTATCAAGGTTTTTATGCGCGGCGGATACGGGGGAGCTGATATTCAGGTTGGTTCCGGCTCCTTTGTGTTCAGGGGCGAACCAGAATTTGCGGAAACACCATTCGTGCCGTACCTCAACATCCTGGCCGATCCCCTCCACTTTTTCGCCGTAGTCCCGGCCGACAAGGCCATGGCCGCGGCCCAGTGGATACACACTGAATACACCAAAACCTTCAACCGGGTACAGGACCGGCTGCCGATCCGGCTCGGCATTGTATATTTTCCTGAAAAAACGCCCGCCTTCACC
>JAJRZW010000063.1 GCA_024275015.1 Deltaproteobacteria bacterium
ACATCATTAACTCCACGGGCGACATCCATGGCACCGTAAAAACTGGCCGCGTCCGCGGTCACATAATTGGCCATAAAACGGAAATCGCCATAAAATTTTATCCGGGAGGCGAGGTCCCAGTTCTCGGAGTTGTCCTCCATGTCGGCGAGTTTCTCCTCAAGGGAGTCAACCCTTTGCTGGAGTTCGTCCACGCTGGCGGCACGGGCCAGGGTGGCGGCCGTCGGCACGGTCAGCAGACCGGCCACAACCAGGGCTGAAAGTTTTTTCACCATCTCGTTTCTCCTCTTTAAATTTCCCTTTAAACTGCGGGATCGGCACGGTTACAAAAAAAAACGGCCAACCCCCCTTCCACTTTATAAAGGCTGAAGACTGAAGGCTGAAGATTTCAAGGGCAGCCCCTTTCGACCTCCGGCGTTCGGCGCTTCCGCCGTTATTCCTCCGAGCTATCCTTACAACCGAAACGTTTTCTCACGCAGCTCATAATGCTTCCAAGTGCCGGTTCCTCGACCGAGTAGAATATCCTGCGACCGTCGCGGCGGCTGACGAGAAGCCCCCGGTCTTTCAAGAGCCTGAGGTGCTCGCTTGCGACGTTGCTGGGGATGCCGCAGGCCTCGGCCAGCTGCCCCACCGAACACGGAGTAAGAAGAAGGATCTGGATGATCCGCAGACGGTGCGGATGGGCGATGGTCCGCAGACACCCGGCAGCCCGCTCGAGATCCTCAAGGGATATCAGCCCGGCCTCCTGCTCTTTTGTCAGACACGTCTTGATCATAAACATCAATATATCTAAACGTTACGACATGTCAACATTTATCCATGTACCACAGCGTGGCAATCGCGACAACAAAAAAAACCTGCGCCGACGGAGGGACCTTTGACCATAGGCGGACGGTGCCCGCCCTGCGGCTCGGATCCTTGCCGTCGGGGCCAAAACAATCCACCATAACCGCCAACCGTAAACCGCCCCTCCCACTTACCCTTCCGGAAGGATTGGAGTACACTCCAGAATAAATGGCGATCTTCCGGAGTGTAATCCCTGTACGTGAGCAGGGCGATAACGAAGCAGATTTGCTACCCTGTGAGCAGTTACCAATAATCCTTGTTCCCCGGCCACTAACTGTGTAATTTGCAACTCCGACAGCTCAAAACAAACGGGCAAACAAGATTGACTCGTAACTCCCCGCATAGGCGTCTTCGGTGATTTCCGGAAAAGACGGCGGACGGTGGGGTGCGTTAAGAAATCCCGCATGTCTGATGGCTTAGCCTGAGTTCGGGATTTTAGCAGCCCGCCGTCCGCCGCCCGGAAATCACCGTGTCAAGTCGGCGCGGGGGGTTGTTACGAGACCATCAAACAAAAACGGAAAAGAAAATGCACTTTCAAGACATCATACTGACTCTCAACCAGCACTGGGCCGCGCAGGGCTGCGCGGTGATGCAGTCCTACGACATGGAGGTCGGGGCCGGCACCTTCCACCCCGCCACCCTTCTGCGCGCCCTGGGCCCCGAGCCCTGGGCCGCGAGCTACGTCCAACCCTCGCGCCGCCCCACCGACGGCCGTTACGGCGAAAACCCCAACCGCCTGCAACATTATTACCAGTACCAGGTGGTGATCAAACCGTCGCCCCCGGATATCCAGGACCATTATCTTGACAGCCTTGGAAAATTCGGCCTCAATATCCATGAGCACGACATCCGTTTTGTCGAAGACGACTGGGAATCCCCCACCCTCGGCGCCAGCGGCCTGGGCTGGGAAGTCTGGCTCGACGGCATGGAGATCACCCAGTTCACCTATTTCCAACATGCCGGCAGCCAGGAGCTGCACCCGGTAACCGTCGAGGTCACCTACGGCCTTGAACGGATCGCCATGTACCTGCAGGAAGTGGAAAGCGTTTACGATATCCGCTGGAACGACAGCTTGAGCTACGGTGATATCTTCCTCCAGGCGGAGCGTGAGTTTTCCCGCTTCAACTTTGAAGAGGCCAACGTCGAATTCCTCTTTCACCTCTTCGATTCCTGCGAGGCCGAGGCCCTGAAACTGTTAGACAAGGGACTGATTCTCCCGGCCTACGATTACTGCCTCAAATGCTCCCACAACTTCAACCTGCTTGACGCGAGAAAGGCGATAAGCGTTGCCGAGCGCACCCGCTTCATCGGCCGGATAAGAAACATCGCCCGCCGCTGCGCCGCCGCCTATATCGCCCAGAGGGAGGAGATGGGACACCCGCTCCACGCCCCGGCGCAGGAAAAGAAAAGAAAAAATTAACAGGCAGACGGGTTGCGGCCAAGCGGCCGATTGCGATACAATTCGGGCATGCGCGACCAGGGATAACAGCCCGTTGAAAAAAGGTGGTCGCGCGGCCGCTTCATCGTAAAACCTTTGCCTTTTGACTCGTCTCCCCAGGAGACACAGGAGAAAAAGATGAAAAAGTTCCTCGCCGCAACCCTGGCCCTGACCATCCTCGGCGTGGCAGGTTCCGCCCTCGCCCTGGTTGAGGACACCGATGTCCAGACCATGGACTTCCGCTTCAATAACCCCGGAGCCAGGGCCAACGGTCTTGGCGGCGCCTTCATCGGCGTTGCCGACGACGCCACCGCCGCCTACACCAACCCGGCCGGGCTGACGGTTTTAACCAGACCCGAGTTATCACTTGAATTCAAATACAGCAACAATACCAACCGGGTCTATGACCTCGACAGCGTAACCAAACAGCCCGCAGTCACCGATTATGACGACGACACCATCGGCGCCTCGTTTTTAAGCGCCGTCTTTCCCCGCGACAACGCCACCATCGCCATCTACCGCCAGCAGTTCCTCAATACCGATATAAAATTTGATTTCGGCGGCGCCAAAAACCGGGTTGACCTCAACGGCAACATCTACGGCATCGGCATGGGAATCAAGGCCGGCGACATGGCCAGCCTGGGGTTTTCAGTGGGGTTCGCCCAGCTTGATTATTTCTTTGACGCCAGAAAGGAAAACAACCCGGATCCGACAAACAACTTCATCCATCAGGTTGACGGGGCGGACTCAAGCGAATACTACGCCGCCTCCGTGCTCCTGACCCCGGTCGAATCACTGAGCCTGGGCCTGGTTTACCGCTACGGGCCGGAGTTTGACACCACCATGAGCATTATCGAGACCGAAAATACCACTATCCCCATAGCCGGGGGGGGCGGAACCACGGTGACCATTCCACAGACAAAGATAAAAAATCTGCCAAACCACATGAAAGTTCCGGACATATACGGCGTCGGCCTCTCCTGGCGGCCGGTTGCCAGCCTGACCATCGCCGCCGACTATAACCGGATCAAATACTCCCAGTTGGCCCAGGAACTGGTGGTGCTGCCGAGTCACGCCGGCGCCGGCGCCACCGCCGGCCAGTTCCAGATCGACGACGCCGACGAATACCATGCCGGGGCCGAGTACGTCCTTGACCTCGGCGGTTTTCCCCTGGCCCTGCGGGCCGGGTATTATTTCCGCCCCGACCACCGTTTTTATTACACCGGCAATGATCAGAACATAAAGGGAATGTACCACCCCGGCGACGACGAGAACATCTACTCCGCCGGTTTCGGCATGGTGATCGGGGAAAAGGTGCAATTAGACGCGGCGGCCCAGATCGGCGACTTTACCGAAGAGTACACCGTCAGCATGGTATATCGCTATTAACCACGGGAAGACAGAGCAAATGGCGGAAGTGCATGGGAATCGAACCCACCCACCAAGCTGTTAACCCGGTGCACCGGATTTGAAGTCCGGGAGGGCCACCAGAGCCCTTTCCACTTCCGTTACAAACGGGAAACATGATAGTATAGAGAGACCAAGCTTACAATATTAATTGTACTCCTCGGCAAAAGACTTGCAAATTAACGCATGATCATTTATTTACAGAATCTTGCGATCCCCGCTATTAAAAACCTGACCGTTGAGTTCTCTTATAGTTCTGCTATCATAAACCCATTGGCTTAACAAGAATTTACTTCTTCATTACCTATGATAAGCTTTTAAAACCTTTCCCCCCCCGCCAAATTCAATTAGAGCTCCATACCATGGAATGCAACACCCTTAAACGACTGATAAAAAACTGGTACATCAACGTACAGGAAGAATCCCTGGCCCCGGCACGCATGGTCATATTCATGCGAGAGCATGTAAACAAATGCACCATCTGTCTTGCCGACTCCATGGTCAACCGCGAAATCGACCGGATCATCGAACGCTATCTGCCGGCAGACAAGATCCCCGATGAGCTCAAGGTGCACGACCGGTCATCCCTTTCCATCGCCGCCCTTGCCGCCTTAGATACTCCCAGTAAAAAAGCCCATAACGATACTCCGGAAACAAACGAAACCAAAGAAGGGCATTAACAACCCGTTGAAAAACCCGGTGGAATAACGGGGTGTTGATGATTTTCACTGGAACACCCCGAAAAATAACCCCCCGGTCCTTATCAGAACCGGGGGGTTATTTTTACCGGACGTTACCGGGTTGCTTTATGGTGGCGATGCAGGGAATTGAACCCCGGACACTACGGATATGAGCCGTATGCTCTAACCATCTGAGCTACATCGCCTTGTCTTTTACTGATGCTGATCCCGACGAGACCGGATACAGAGTTGTTTTATATGAAATATTTTATCGACGTTGTCAACCTTCTGAAATAAAAAACGGGACCTCGCGGCCCCGTTTTTTATCAGGCTGTTGCGGAAACAGGATTACATCATACCGCCCATTCCGCCCATTCCACCCATGCCGCCCATTCCGGCAGGAGGCATTCCGGCACCGCCCTTGTCTTCATCGGGCTTGTCCGCCACCATACACTCGGTGGTAAGCAGAAGACCGGCGACACTGGAAGCGTTCTGCAAGGCCGTACGGGCAACCTTGGCCGGATCAATGACCCCGGCCTTAAGCAGGTCTTCGTACTCTTCCTTGTCGGCATTGAAACCTTCAGAACCTTTAAGGCCCTTGACATGCTCGACGATCACCTAACCCTCGCGACCAGCATTGTTGGCGATCTGACGCACCGGCTCCTCGATGGCCCGCATGATGATCTTACGGCCAAGATCCTGCTCGCCGGTGAGCTTGAGTTTTTCAAGGACGGAAAGGCAGCGGATATAGGCAACACCGCCGCCGGGGACGATCCCCTCTTCCACCGCGGCACGGGTAGCATTAAGGGCGTCTTCCACCCGGGCCTTCTTCTCTTTCATCTCGATCTCAGTCGCGGCACCAACGTTGATTACCGCAACCCCGCCGATGAGCTTGGCCAGGCGTTCCTGGAGTTTCTCACGATCGTAGTCCGAGGTGGAATCTTCAGCCTGGGTACGAATCTGCTTGACCCGGGCCTCAAGCTGAGTCTTATCGCCGCCACCGTCAACGATAGTGGTGTTGTCCTTGTCGATAACCACCCGCTTGGCGGTACCAAGATCATTTACCGTGATATTCTCTAATTTGATTCCAAGATCTTCGGTAATCACCTGACCACCGGTGAGGATGGCAAGATCCTCAAGCATTGCCTTACGGCGGTCGCCGAAACCGGGGGCCTTGACCGCGGCGACATTAAGGGTGCCACGGAGCTTATTGACCACCAGAGTAGCCAGGGCCTCGCCATCAACATCCTCGGCCACGATCAGAAGCGGCTTACCCATCTTGGCGATCTGCTCAAGGATCGGAAGAAGATCCTTCATATTGCTGATCTTCTTCTCGTTAATGAGAAGATAGGGGTCTTCAAGGTTCACCTCCATCTTCTCGGGATCGGTGACGAAGTAGGGGGAGAGATAGCCACGGTCAAACTGCATGCCCTCAACCACGTCAAGGGTGGTCTCCATGCTTTTGGCCTCTTCAACGGTGATGACCCCTTCCTTGCCGACCTTATCCATGGCCTCGGCGATGATGTTGCCGATGGTGGCGTCGTTGTTGGCGGAGATGGTACCGACCTGAGCGATTTCCTTCTGCTCTTTAGTGGGTTTGGCGATACTTGCAAGCTCATTGACCACGGCAACAACCGCCTGATCAATACCACGCTTGATGTCCATAGGATTATTACCGGCGGCAACCAGCTTGGAACCCTCGGAATAGATGGCCTGGGCGAGAATGGTGGCGGTGGTGGTGCCGTCGCCGGCAACGTCGGAGGTCTTGCTGGCGACCTCTTTTACCATCTGAGCGCCCATATTCTCAAATTTATCGGTAATCTCAATCTCTTTGGCGACGCTGACGCCGTCCTTGGTAATGGTCGGAGCGCCGAATGATCTTTCAAGCAACACATTGCGACCCTTGGGACCGAGAGTGACCTTTACCGCGTCAGCCAGGGTGTTAACCCCGTTCAAGATCCGCTCACGGGCCTTGACTCCATATTTGATTTCCTTTCCAGCCATGACTTGTTTTCTCCTTAAAAATTAAATTCTTAACACTACCTTAGTAGTTTACCCGAACGGACGATTCAGCCAACAATCCCGAGAATATCATCCTCACGCATAATCAGATAGTCGTCACCGTCAAGCTTGACGTCGGTGCCGCCATATTTACTGAACAGAACCCGATCGCCGACCTTGACGGTCATCGCCAGACGCTCACCGCTGTCCTTGACCTTGCCCTCACCGACTGCGACGACCTCACCCTCGGCCGGTTTTTCCTTGGCACTGTCCGGGATAATGATCCCGCCGCTGGTCTTTTCTTCTTCCTCAAGTCTCTTGACCAGAACCCGATCGTTGAATGGCCTGATTTTCATCTTTTTTACCTCCCAACTTCTTTTAATTGTTAACTGCCAAATGAAAGCCGGATAAGCCGACGTATAAAAAACACTTACAAGCTTAAAAAGCTTCGAAACAGATATACTGCCTGTCAACCCCGAAT
>JAJRZW010000064.1 GCA_024275015.1 Deltaproteobacteria bacterium
CAGGCGGGCGAGGATTTCGGCGAGAGGGGTATCTTTGTTGAGGATGGCGCAGATTGCTTTTTCCTTTGCCAGGTCCATTAGCCCGGCCAGACGTCGGCGTCCGTGGACCAGAAGGTAACGGTCGTCTTCTTCGAGGACGAGTAGGGGGGTGATTTGGCCGATATCGGCAAGCGAACGCCGCAGATCCTGCGGGCATCGGTTTTCTTCAGCCCTGAGGTTGAATCGCGGCGTTATTGTTATTTGTTCAAGATATTTTTCCCGGTATTGCATCTATGCGCATGCCCCTGTTTTTTGCGGTTGTTGATCGGTAGGAAGCGACCATGTTACCTCTTTTGGGACAAAGATGAAAAATGATTTTAAGGTATTCCTGGATCCGTGGCGTTCGGGTGAAATTTCCGCCGGAGTGAAAATCCGGCAAAAAACGCATGAATTCAGATAAATACATACCCAGTTGCCACTAGGCCGTCACGGATTCAGGGTATTGCTTACCGCCGCGATCACCTTTTGGCCGTGAACCCGCTCTTCGTTGTTGCCAATTGTGATGAAGTCGTAAGCCCATCAATCGTGATCCCGATAAAATATGGTGTTTTTCCCTTGCCGTACGAGTTTCTTCCTGCGATACTTTTAGCCGGAGTATGATAACCATTAAGAAAAATGCTTTTTGGCCTGCCTTGTCACCGAGATGGTTTGTACATGAACAATCGGCAGTATGATAAACCCCTTTCCCCGTTCGCCGGGCAGGATCGTGGCGGCGCCATGGCCGCCGGTTTAATCGGTCGTTTTCTGTTTTTTCTTTTTCCGCTCATCGCCCTTGCTTTTATCCTTAATCTTCTCGAATTCACCGGGGTCTTGGGACGGGACTGGGAGATAGTTGATTTTGCCGTTAACGCCGTCTGTCTCATTCTTCTTGTTGTCGTTTTTGTTAAATACCGGCGCGGGAAGGCGGCCGAGGTCGAGTTTGTCCGCGGCCGCGATTTCATGGAAGCTGTCCTTGACCATGCCCCGCCGTTGTGCATAACCGGGCTTGATTTCTCCATCCTCTGCGTCAACCGCGCCTATTGTGATATCTTTCACCCCGGTGGCGAATCGCTGCCGGGACATTGCTATGATTCCCGCCCCGGTGACCAATGTCGTTCCTCATCCTGTCCCCTTGAGATGATCCGTTCGGGCCGGGACGAGGCGGTGTGCGAGGCGGTTAAAACCATGCCCGCCGGCGAGCGGGTCTTCATGATTTCCGCCCGGCCTTTTTTGAACCGTGAAGGGGAACTGGCCGGGGTGGTCGAGGTATTTACCGATGTTACCCGTCTGAAACAGCTTGAGGAGGAGGCGAGAACCCATCGATATCTCGAGGGCCTGGCTACCCTGGCCGGCGGCATGGCCCATGACTTCAATAACCTCCTGACCGTTGTCTTTGGCAATCAGGAGATGGCCGCGGCCATAAGCCGTGAGCCGGGGGTAAAGGATATCCTGGCCGAAAGCGCTACTGCCCTGTCCCAGGCCCGGGAACTTTCCACCCGTCTTTTAATGATGGCCGACAGCGGTATTGACAGCCATCGCGAGGTCGGTGACCTTGTTCCCCTGGCGGAGGAGAGTTTCCGCCGGGGTCTTGATGATCATGGGGTAAAGGCAATTTTTGACTCCGGGGCTTATCTGCCCCGTATGAGTTTTGCCCCGGCGCAGATGGAGCAGGCCTTTTCTTCGCTTGCGGTGAGTTGTCTTGAACGGATGAACATTGGTGATGCCATCCTTTTTCGGAGTCGCGGGGTTGAGCTTGATGACGACAACGACCTGGGGCTTACCCCCGGGCTATGGCTTTCCATATGGATAACCGAGCAGGGGGATGGCCTTGCTCCGGAGACGGCGGCGCGAATATTTGAGCCATACTATTCCCTCCGGCCGCTGGATAATACCAAGGGCCGCGGCCTCGGTATGTCTCTGGCTTACGCGGTGATCACCCGTCACGGCGGCCGGATGCTTTTGTCGTCGGCCACGGGGGCCGGGACCACTCTGCGGGTCATGCTTCCGGCCGCCGGCCCGGTTCCCTCCCGGGAAAGCGGCGCAGGCCTTTTTCATCCCGCCGCGCCCGGGATGGAGGTGTTGGGAGAGGTATTCATCCTTGATGATGATGAGACCGTGGCAGGTATTATCGCTGACATGCTGGCCCACCTCGGTTACGCCTCCTGGAGTTTTTCCCGCGGCGAGGACCTGATTGAGATCTTTAGCGGTCTTTCATCGCGGCGGCGGCCGTTAATTGTGCTCCTTGATCTGGTCGTCTCCGTCGGTCTCGGCGGCCTTGTCACCCTGCGCAGGTTGCAGGAGATCGCCCCGGAGACAAGAACCATGGCGGTGAGCGGCCAGACCCATGATGAGATCATGAAGTATCCCCGGGAATTCGGTTTTTCCGCCGCCCTTAAAAAACCTTTTGACTTTGAGGATCTGAAAAAGGCCCTGGACGCGGCCATTGGCCCGCATATTATGCGTTATTCCCGGTCGTGACCGCCCCAAGGGCGGCGGGTTGGATTTTGCACTATCAGAGTGTTGAAAAAAAAGGCCGTCATGGATACAGGGAGAACAGATGTCTGAGCGTGCCGCAATGGTATCGGTTGATGGACCGGGGCAGGGGGACGGCCTTCCTGCTTCCCGGGCTGAAATTGTGGTTGATTTTCCGGCCACCCGCCGCGGTATTCATATGTCGCGGATGGAGGAGGCGATAAGCATTTTCTATGAACGGGATTTCGACTCTTCCGTCGGTTACATCCATGCTCTGGCCCGGGAGGTGGCGGCAACGGTCCGGCAGTGCTGCCATCTGACCCTGCCGCCGCGAACCGGGGTTGAGGTCGATAGTATAGGCCTTGAGTCGATCCATATTCACGATGTCAACTGTCGCCTGCGCATGACCCTGGGCGAAACTGGAGATTACCTTGACTGAGGTCAGTCTTGCCGGGATATACTCCCTGGTTCCGGAGACGGTTATTACCGCCATGGTCACTGCCGCCGCCGACCTTGGTTCCCCGCTGTTTCTCTGCGGCGGTGCGGTTCGTGATCTTCTCATGAACCGCGCGCCCACTGATCTTGACTTTACCCTTGCCGCTGCCGGTCCCCTGGCCCGGCGTCTGGCCAGGGATCTGCCCGCCACCCTGGTGGTCCTTGATGAAAAGGAGCAGGCCTGGCGTCTGGTGTGGAAGGGGATTGATCTTGATATCACCGGTATGCGCGGCCGCGGTGATGATATTATCGACGATCTCTCCTTCCGGGATTTCACCGTCAACGCCCTGGCCGTGGCCCTTGATCACACGGCCCTTGACCGGGGACGGGCCGGGCTGATTGACCCCGGCGGCGGTATTGAAGACCTCGTGGCCCGGCGTCTGCGGATGGTGAATAAAGGTGCCTTTGCCGCTGATCCCCTCCGGCGTCTGCGGGCCTTCCGTTTTGCCGCCGCCCTCGATTTCACCGTCGTGGCCGCGACCATGAGCGCCATCGGCGAATATTCCGGTTCCCTTGCCGGGGTGGCAAGCGAGAGGATCAACCACGAACTTGAACAGATGCTGGCCTCCGGCCGCGCCGCCACGGGCCTTGAACTCATGCGTGATAACGGCATTCTCGGCGAGGTTATGCCGGAGCTTTATCGTGGCGCCGGGATGGCCCAGCCGGCAAGCCATCATCTTGACGTCCTTGATCACGGCATCGCCGCTCTGACGGCGGTGGAGGAGTTGATTGGCGATCCCGGTCGGTTCTATCCCGATCATGGCCGGGATTTCACCGCCTGGATCAGGATCGGCAATCATAAAAAAAATCTTCGCTGGGCCGCGCTTCTGCACGATGTCGGCAAGCCCGACTGCTTTGCCCTCCGGGGGGAGAGGATCACCTTTTATAATCACGATCAGGTCGGCGGCCGGCTGGTCTGCGCCATTGGTCGCCGGTTGCGCTGGAGCCGGCGGCAGCAGCAGCGGGTGGCCCATCTGATCCGTCTTCATATGTGGCCGTTTCATCTGAACAACGCGGGGAAAAAAACCGGAATCACTCCCCGGGCCTGCCTGCGTCTGTATCGTGCCGCCGGTGATGACCTGGCCGGGCTTTTTCTCCTTGCCATGGCCGATTGCATTGCCGGCCGGGGGCCGGGGCGGCCGGAGATGATGGAAGAGGATCTCGCCGGTCTCTACGCCGGGGTTATCACCGTGGTTCGGGAACGGATCAGACCCATCCGCCGGGGCCGGCCCCTGCTCACCGGCCATGATTTAAAGGCGATGGGGATTACGCCGGGGCCGGTGTTCCGTCGGATCCTGGATGGCCTTGAGGAGGCGCGGGTAAATGCCGAGGTCAACAGCAGTGAAGAGGCGGCGGCCTGGGTGGCGAGGTTTTTATCAGTCCGTTGAAAGACCGAAAAGTAATAATTTCGATATATAAAGGAGCATGGTATTTTTGTGAGCGAACAAACATGTCCTGCGACGCCGTCAATTGTTGTCTGACAGATTTACAGGAAGATAATGAGCAAAAAAACACCGAAGCTGCGCCCTCTGCCCCTGGCCCGGTCCCGCTGTATATTTAACGAAAATCCGGATTTTTCCGAGGTCCATGCCGCGGTATGTCACCATATCCTGTCCTCCCAGGGCCGTGATCCCGAACGCGCCAGTCCCCGCGATATATACAAGAGCCTGGCCTATACCATGCGGGATCAACTGGTGGAACGGTGGATCACCACCCAGCAGAGTTATTATAAGTCCAAACGCAAGCGGGTCTATTACCTATCCCTTGAGTTCCTGATTGGTCGTTCCCTTGGCAACAGCCTGATCAATCTTGACCTTGAGGATGAGGCTGCTGTTGCCCTTGAAGAACTGGGATTTTCCCTTGAGGATATTCGTGAGGAGGAGGCCGACGCCGCCCTCGGCAACGGCGGTCTCGGCCGCCTGGCCGCCTGTTTCATGGACTCCATGGCCACCCTCGGTATTCCCGCCTACGGTTACGGCATCCGCTATGAATACGGTCTTTTCTATCAGCGGATAATTGACGGTCATCAGGCCGAAAGCCCTGATAACTGGCTCCGCTACGGTACTCCCTGGGAATTCGAGCGACCGCAGTATCTCCATCCGGTTAACTTTTATGGCCGGGTAAATACCTGGTATGACGCCGATGGCCGGATGCACAAGGCATGGGAGGATACCGAAGAGGTAATGGCCATGGCCTGTGATCTCCTGGTGCCGGGATACCGCAACGGCCAGGTGCTGAACATGCGTCTCTGGACCGCCCGGGCCTCGCGGGAATTCGATCTTGGATTTTTCAATCGCGGCAATTACATCACCGCGGTTGAGGAAAAGGTGAGAAGCGAGACCATCTCCAAGGTCCTCTATCCCTCCGACGAACTCCGTGAAGGTCAGGAACTGCGGCTGAAACAGCAATATTTCTTCGTTGCCGCCACCTTTCAGGACATATTCCGTCGTTTTGACAAGAGCGGTGAACCCTGCGAGAATTTGGGCGATCTGGTGGCGGTGCAGCTCAACGATACCCATCCGGCCATCGCCATCCCCGAGCTCATGCGTCTGTTTGTTGATCTCCGGGGCATGGACTGGGACACGGCCTGGCGGGTCTGCGTCGCGGTCTTCGGATACACCAACCACACCCTGATGCCCGAGGCCCTTGAGACCTGGCCGGTGGACCTGATGGGACGGGTTTTACCGCGGCATCTTGAGATCATCTTTGAGATCAACCGTCGTTTTCTTCTTGAGGTGGCGGAACGCTTTCCCGATGACCCGGACCGTATCCGTCGGATGAGCCTGATCAGCGAGGACGGGGTAAAAAAGGTAAGGATGGCCCATCTCGCGGTGATCGGCAGTCATTCGATCAACGGGGTGGCGGCATTGCATACCCACCTGATGCGGACCCGGATCTTTGCCGATTTCGCCGCCATGTTCCCGGAGCGTTTTAATAACAAGACCAACGGCATTACTCCCCGACGCTGGCTTTTAAAGTGCAACCCGCAGCTTGCGGCCCTGATCTGTGACCATATCGGTGACGGCTGGATTACTGATCTTGAAAAGGTCAGGGGGATTGAACCCCTGGCCGATGACCCCGGGTTCCGGGAACGCTGGCGGGCGGTGAAGGCGGAGAACAAGAAAAAGCTCGTGACTCATATTGAACGCCATTGTGATATCCGGATCGACCCTGAATCGCTTTTTGACGTCCAGGTCAAGCGGATCCATGAGTATAAGCGGCAGATGCTCAATATCCTCCACGTTATCTGTCTTTACCACCGTCTCCTGGCCGATCCCGGCCTTGAGGTCCCGAAACGGACGGTGATCTTTGCCGGCAAGGCGGCGCCGTCGTACTGGGCCGCAAAGCAGATAATCCGCCTTATTACCGGAGTGGCGGCAGTGGTAAACGCCGACCGTCGTATCGGTGATCGTCTCCGGGTGGTCTTTGTTCCCAATTACGGCGTCAGTCTGGCGGAAAAGATCATCCCCGCCGCCGATCTTTCTGAGCAGATATCCACCGCCTCCACCGAGGCCAGCGGCACCGGCAATATGAAGTTCGCCATTAACGGCGCCCTGACTATCGGCACCCTTGACGGGGCCAATATCGAGATCCGCGAGGCGGTGGGGGCGGACAATATTTTTATCTTCGGCCTCACCGCCGAAGAGGTTGAGCGGGAACGGCTGGAAAAGACCCTGCCCCCGGCCGAGATATGCCGCCGGAATCCCGAGATTGGCGAGGTCGTGGCAGCTATCCGCGGCGATGTCTTTTCCGGCCGGAACCCGGGGCTTTTTCAGGCCCTGGTTGATTCTCTGATGAACCCGGATGATCCCTATCTGGTTCTGCGTGACCTTGAGGAATACCTCCTTTGTCAGGAACGGGTGGGGCGGCTGTTTTTTGATCAGGATGAATGGAGCCGCAGGGCCATCCTGAATGTCGCCCGCTGCGGCCGTTTTTCAAGTGACCGGACTATCCGGGAGTATGCCCGTGATATCTGGGGGGTTAAGACTTTCAGTGAGGAGAAAAAATGAAAATAGTGGCATTCAACGGCAGCGCGAGAAAGGAGGGGAACACCGCGACCCTGCTGAAGACGGTGCTGGCCGAGGTCGAGGACGCGGGTATTTCAACCGAGCTTGTCAGCCTTGCCGGGATGAACCTGAGCGGCTGCACCGCCTGTATGAAATGCGCTAAAAACAAGGACCGCCGTTGCGCCGGGCCTGACGATATTATGAACGAGCTTCTGGCGAAGATGCTTGCCGCCGACGGCATAATCCTCGGTTCTCCCACCTATTTTGCCGATGTCTCCGCCAACATGAAGGCCCTTATCGAGCGCTGCGGCATGGTCAGCCGGGTTAACGGTGATCTGCTCAAACGCAAGGCCGGGGCCGCGGTGGTGGCGGTGCGCCGGGGTGGGGCCGCCCATGTGTTCAGTTCAATGAACTATTTTTTTCTCATCGCCGAGATGATCGTGGTCGGCTCGTCGTACTGGAATATCGGCATCGGCCTCAAACCTGGTGAGGTCAACGACGACGAGGAGGGGATGCGGACCATGACTGATCTCGGTCGTAATATGGCCTGGCTGCTTCCCCGGCTTTAGACCGGCCGGGCATTCACCCGTTTTTCGTGTCACGGAAATCAACAGTCCGTTAAAAGGTCTGCCGTGATTTTTCCAGCTCCGGTCGGCCAAAACAAGTTCCGGCCGACCTCTCTATTTCACCGGTTTTTTCAACGGACTGTCATGTCAGATCGGAAAATATCTTCCAGCTTTTCGGTTCCCTCTGCAACAACCAGGTGGAGTAACGTACCAGGACGGTGATGATTCTGGTGCGGTCTGTGTCTGACAGGCATATGCGTTCGGCGCGGGCGAGATCGGCGGCGGATAGTTCCACCATCGCCCGGATCATCCCGGCGGACAGATCGGCATCGTTTGCATCGCCGTGGTCACATCTCCGGCATACCAGACCGTGGTGGCTGTAACTAAGGCGGTGAGGGGTGCTGCTGGTTTCCCCGCAGATAACACAGGCGTCAAGGACCGGGCGATGGCCGCCGAGGTCCAGGAGTCGGAGGATGAAAACGGTGGCGGCCCACTGGGTTTTGCCGTGGTTGATTTGATCAAGGGTCCAGGTGATAAGTTTGTAGAGATCCGGGTCCGGATCGGCCTCGCGGGTCCAGTGGAGGGTGAGTTCACAGATAAGGCTGGCGGCGGCAAAACGTCGGTAGGCGAAACGCAGATCCGGCCGGGATGATATTATCTCCGCCTGGTCAAGGCGGAAGAGGCTTGACTGTCGCGAGGGCGTGAGTCGGACCTGGAGGGAGGTAAAGGGCTCGAGTTTGTTGACGAATCTTTTCTTGCTTCGCCTGGCACCCTTGGCAATCGCGGCCAGCCGCCCCTGTTCTCTGGTGAACAGGACGACTATCAGATCACTCTCGCCGTGTTCAAAGACATCCATAACCACCCCGGTCAAAGGCGGAAGAGGATCACTGGGCGACATCTTCCGCTTGGGTGGGCGTCACCGCTGCCGGTACCACGGGTTCGGTCTCGGCCTGGACCGGGGTGGGCGGCGCGGCGTCTGCCGTTGTTTCATTCTCGGTATATGGAGACACGGAGCTTTCAGGGGCCGGCTCTGGTTCGGTGGGCGCGACTGTCGGTGCCGGCGTTTCCCCGCTGTCAAATACCTCTGGTTGTCGGGGTATATCTTTTTCTTTCTCCCGCAGTTTCGCGAGTCCCATGGGGATGGAAAGTCTTGCCACCTCGCCCGAGGGGCCGAGCGGCGGCATGGCCTCGCCGTTGACGGTGATTCTGATACCGCCGGCATTGCCGATGAACAGCCGCATTTTTTTTCTTGCCTTCCAGGTTCTGGACTCACCGGGATGGTAGGTGTACTGTCGCGCCGGGCCGTTGTCGATTATGATTTTCATCCAGGTGGATTCGACGAATTTAGCGACCACGGTGTAACGTATGGGCGGTGGCATTTTTTTTGTCGCCGGCGGTGTTTCTTTCGCCTTGGTGGCAACGGGACTATAGGTCTCAATCTTCGTCGTCCGCGCCGCCGCCGTTGTTTCGGCGGTCTTTCCCTTTTCCTGATAAGCGGGTCTGTCCCTGTCGGCTGTTGTCATTGTCTCCGGAGCCGGAGCAGGGATTTCGATCCTGTTCAGGGGGATCGGTGCCGGGGGGACATCGGCGGTGCGGTCTCTATCAAAAAAGATGTTTTTGCCACTGATAAAGATGAGGGCCAGAATAACCAGGACCGCCCCCAGGAGAAGACGGTTGGAGATCAGGGGGGGGCTTTCGTATTCTTCCAGGCCGGCATCATCTTCCTCGAGATGATGGGGTTCGTACCCGGGTGGACGCAGGCCGCTTTTATCGTAAATCGCCAATGCCTCCCCGGGGTCAATGCCCAGGTAGACGGCATAGATTTTGATGAAGCCGCGGACAAAGATCTCCGCCCGCATTCCGGAGTAATCATCAGCCTCGATGGCTTGCAGGGTATGGGTATGGATCCGGGTGGCCGCGGCCGCGTCGTTGATACTCTTCTGCTGACCGCGGCGGGTCTGTTTCAGGAGGGTGCCAAGGGACTCGGTAACCATATTGTCCATGTCCATATCTGAACCGTGCATCTGCTGTCCTCTCCCCCGTGTTTCTTGTCTCTTTGATTTCCTTAATCCGCCTGACTTACATCATGATCCTTATATAAGCCTCTTTTTTCAATTTTGTCAGCCATTCTTGCCGGGATTTCTTTCCCGGAGACTTATAAGCCTTTTTTTTATCTCGTTTTTTACCAGCGTGAAGGGGGGAGCTTCGCTTTTGCCGGCAATATTTTTCGCAAAGACGAGAAAAAACTGCATTGCCCCGGCGCCCTCGACCACCGTGGTTATGTCCCCCGGTTTTTTGCCTTTTATTATCGTCAACATCCATGGAGCCATCTCTCCGGGTTTGAGAAAATTGAGATCCCCGCCGTTAGCGGCCGATGGTAATTCGGAAAATCGTCGTGCCAATTCTTTGAAATCAGCACCTTTTTCAATTTTGTTCCTGATTTCTTCGGCCCTTTTTCGGGCTTCTTCACGACTGTGGGCCAGACTGTGGGGATGGTTCCAGTAAAAACCCATCTGCAGCAGGTGGACACCTTCAGGCATTGAAGCGGAATTAAGGTAATTTTTCTGATAAAATTTTTGCGCCTCAGCATCGGTGATCACGATTTTTGATCTGACCTCAAAGTGAATCAGGCGCGAGTAGGCGATATTTTCTTTTATCCCGCGGCGGTAATCGTCGAAATCGATCCCTGTCTCCTTGAGGGTCGTCTTGAAGTCTTCCATGCTGCGACCGGAATCGGCGATCATATTCCTGATATAGCTGTCGACATACTGGTCGTTGGCCGCTATGCCGGTGGCCTTGGCCTTCTGGACCATCAACCGGCGTTCTATGAGGTTGAGCAGTACCTGCCTTTTATAGTCCTTTGCCGTCGGATCCGGCGGGTCCGGGGTGGTCATTCGCATAAGAACGGGGTTGGCGCGGTGTTTAAGCTCGGATCTGGTGATGGCCTCATTATTCACCACCGCTACAATCCGGTCATACACCCTGGCCGCCGTTGGTCGGGGGCAGAGAACGATAATGATAAAAAAGAGCGGCAACAGCGGGAACGATTTGATTTTAAAGGTCATAAAAGTGTCTTGGCAGAGGGGTAACGACGGGCTGCTGAAGCCCGTCAGGGAATGGTTGAGCAAAAATCGTTAAATACTCCCGCGTGTGAATTTCGAGAAAAAGACGTATTTGAATACGTTGTAGTGAGGAAGTCGTAACAAGTATCGGGATGGCTGATTAAAAAGTTCGATATACAAGGAGTGGGGTATTTTTGCGAGTGAGGCCATATCCCGCCATGGCGGGACCCGAACGAGCAAAAATGGCCCACGACGCAGTAAGTCGGACTTTTTACGACGCCATCCGCGGTGACGAGATGATTCGCTCACAACGCAGCCGTTGGCGATTCTTTGCGACGCCATCAGGATTGGGGAACAGAAATTAAGTAGCAAGAAGAGCCAGGGACTGCAATGTTTTTTTTGCTTCTTCGATGATCGTATCGCCGCGGGGGTCAAGGCCACCGATGATCAGGCGGTTATCGGGGAGTATTTTGATACTGTGGTCCCCGGCTTGGTTAAGGGCCAGGAGCTTTTCCGGGGAAATGGGGGTGGCGTCACTCAGAGTCAGGACCAGTTTTTCCGGTCCCTGTTCAAGTTTGGTCGCCGCCAATTGCAGCATCTGCGGCTTGAGGGAGACGATGCCGATGATATTGGCGGTCTCCGCCGGCAGGGGGCCGTAGCGGTCAATGAGTTCATCGGTTATTTCGTCCAGTTCCGCCTCGTCGGCGGCGGCGCTGATGCGGCGATAGGCGAGGTAACGCTGGCCGGTGTCGGGGATGTAGTCCTCGGCGATAAAGGCCGGGACCTTGAGGTTGATCTCCGGCTCGATTTCCGGGGTGGCATCGGCTCCGGCGGTGGAACGTTTCAGGTCTTCAACCGTGCGCTGCAGGAGTTCCAGGTAAAGGTCGTAGCCCACCGCGGTGATCTGGCCGCTCTGAGAGTTGCCGAGGAGGCTGCCGCCGCCGCGGATCTGCAGGTCGCTCATCGCAAGTTTGAAGCCGCCGCCGAGATCGTTGTAGTCCATCAGGGCCCGGATCCGGCGCCGGGCCTCGCGGGGCAGTTTTTTCGGGTCGGGGAGGAGAAGGTAGGCGTAGGCCTGTTCGCTGCTGCGGCCGACCCGGCCCCGGAGCTGATATATTTCCGCCAGGCCGAGACGGTCGGCACGGGTGATGATGATGGTGTTGGCCGAGGGGATGTCAAGGCCGCTTTCGATAATAGTGGTGCAGATGAGGACGTCGATTTCGCGGGTGACAAAGGCCTGCATTATTTCCTCTATGTCGCGGGGGGCCATCTGTCCGTGGGCCACCGCGATCCGGGCGTCGGGTTTCAACCCCTGCACCCTTTCAGCGACCCTGTGGATGGTCCGCACCCGGTTATGGACCACGAATACCTGGCCGTTACGCTGCATCTCCCGGGTGATCGCCTCCCTGATAATCAGGTCTTCATCGCCGCTGATATAGGTCTTTACCGGCCGTCGTTCCCGCGGCGGGGTGTCAATGACCGATAGGTCGCGGATGCCGAGAAGCGACATCTGCAGGGTCCGAGGGATCGGTGTCGCCGACAGGGTGAGGACATCGACACCATGGCGCATTTTTTTCATCTTTTCCTTGTGCTTGACCCCGAAACGGTGTTCCTCGTCGATGATTATCAGGCCGAGGTCGGCGAACTCGACATCGTTTGAGAGGAGACGATGGGTGCCGATGATGAGATCGACTTTGCCTTCCCTGAGCTCTTTCAGGCTCCGGCGTTGCTGGGCCGGGGTGCGGAAGCGGGTGAGGGTGTGGATGGATACCGGCAGGTCGCGGAAGCGGGCGGCAAAGGTGGCGGCGTGCTGTTCGGCCAGAACCGTGGTCGGGACCATGAAGGCCACCTGGCCGCCGTCTTCGATGACCTTGAACGCGGCCCGGATCGCGACCTCGGTTTTGCCGTAGCCGACGTCGCCGCAAACCAGGCGATCGGTGATTCTGGCGCTCGCAAGGTCGTCGAGGACTTCGCGGATCGCCTTGGCCTGCCCCGGGGTCTCATCATAGACGAATGACTCCTCAAGCTCGGCGAATAACTCCCCCCCGGGAGAGAAACGCCGGCCCACGGTCATCTCGCGTCGGGCGTATAGGGTAAGGAGGTCGGCTGCCACCTTCCATACCTCGTGGCGCACCTTCTGTTTTGCCTTCTGCCACTTCTTGCTCCCGAGGCGGTCGATCCGCGGTTTGCGGTCGGTCATTCCCTGGTATTTATGAACCAGATTCAGCTTTTCCACCGGGACAAAGAGGCGATCATCATCGCGGTAGTCAATGCGGATGAAATCACGCCTGACCCCGTTGATCTCCATGTTTTCAAGTCCGGCGTATATTCCGAGCCCATGGTCGCGATGGACCACCACCTCACCTTTATCAAGCTCGGCGAATTTTACCCGTTCCCCTAAACGGGGGTCGCGGCCGCGTCTGCGTTTGACGCTTTTATCGCCGAAGATTTCGTTTTCACTTACCAGGTGCATCCCCAGTTCCGGGACATCAAAGCCGTTTGTCAGGGGGCGGGTGAAGATGTTTACCCGTTCGCGGTCAAGGACTTCGTTGTTGAAGCATCCGTTGTTCAGGGTTGATGATATTCCATGGTTCTGCAGGATTTCCCGCATCTGCCGGCCGTGATGTTCACTGCGGCAGGCGATGGCGACGTGATCGCCGTGGTCGCGCCATTTCTCTATCCGTTCCGCCAGGGGGGGGATGATCCCGGAACGGTGCCGGGCCATGTCGATCTCCTGGCGCAGGAGGGTGTGATCCGGCAGGCGCAGGTTCAGGCCCCTGTCGTGTTTTTGTTCCCGCTGGTGGAAGTCTATCACCTCGATCCGGCGTGCCTGTCCGGGCAGGCGGTCGGTGATGGCGCCGAAGTCGAAGAGATCGTCCACCGGCAGGGCGCAGCCGTTGTTGACGGAGGCGGCGAAGTTGGCCTCGGCCCTCTCCCGGGCCAGGGTCAGGGATTCATTCATTCCGTCGGGGTCAACACAGAAGGCGAGGGTATCCTTCGGCAGGATCGCGGGGATGGTGGTGGTCTCGGGCCAGAACAGGGGAAGGAAGAATTCGATTCCCGGAAACCGTTGTCCTGTCGCGAGATGTTCGGCGATTTCGTCTGTATTGCCGCGGGCGGTTTTTCGCAGGCGTTCACTTAGTTGAGCCGGGTCGTCCGGAAAGATGATCTTTGACGGCGGCAGGATGACAAATTCGGCCAGTTCCTTTATCGACCGCTGGCTTATGGGGTCAAAGATGCGGATGGATTCAAGGGTGTCGCCGAATAAGTCAAGCCGGACCGGGGCATCATCGTTTTTGCCGCAGTCGTGGGGCATGGGGGCGAAAAAATCGATGATCGCGCCGCGGACCGAGAATTCTCCCGGGTTCTGTACCAGAGATACCCGTTCAAATCCGTTGCCGGTGAACCAGGTCAACAGGTCGTCGCGGTCAATTTCTTCGCCGGCGGCGACGAGTTCGGCCCGGCGGCTTAAAAGCGCCGGCGGCGGAATTCGCCGAACCAGCGCCCGGGCTCCGGCAACGATGATAAAAGGAGCGGCCATGGTGTGAATGGCGTAAATGGCGGCGACCCGGGCTGCGGCCACTGCCGGGTCCGGTGACAGGGGCAGATAAGGCTGAATGTCATAGGCGGGGATATTTATTACCGGGATATCGCTGAACAGGGCCAGGTCGCGGACGAGGCCTGTTGCCTGTTCAACCGAGGGCGTGAATATGGCGGTGGGACGGCGGGATTCTTCCGCCGCCAGGGCGCATAACCAGGCCAGGCCGCTGTTCCGCGGGCCGGAAAGGGTGACCGGGGCGGTTCCCCGGGAGATTTTTTTTACGACGTCTGGCATACCGGAAAACAAAGATCAGAGGATGGATGTCGAGCAGCGGCGCATGGACGGCTTTTCCAACTCCCGGTTGCCAAAACAAGTTCCGGCCAACCTCTCGATTTTATTGGATTTTGCAAACCCAATAAAATCGGCGGCGCGTCCATGCTCCGCGATCATCCCGTTTTTCAACGGTCTGTTAAGGCCTTTCGGTCTCAAAACGCCCCGCCGATGCTGAAGTCCCAGTTGCTGGTATCCTCGCCCTCTTTTGGGTTGAGATTGCGGCCCCATTCAAGACGCAGCGGTCCCACCGGCGACAGCCAGCGAAAGCCGAAACCGGCGCTGTTTTTCACGTCTCTGAAACGCCAGGATTCATAGCGGTCGTAAACGTTGCCGAGGTCGTAGAAGATTACCCCGTTAAGCCCTGAATCATTGAGCAGGGGGAAGATATATTCAAAATTGCCATACCACATCTTGGTCCCCCCGATCCGGTCTTTCTGCTGATAGGTCAGGCCGGTGAGGGGATCGGTGAGGGTGACGGTCTCGGTCGGGCTGATTTCCCCGGCATTAAAACCGCGGATGGTATTCATGCCGCCGAGATAAAATTTTTCGTAAACCGGCAGGTGACCGCCGCCGTTTTCCTGGACATAACCCATGGCGGCGCGGGCGTAGAAGTGGGTGTTTTTACTCACCGGCAGAATTTTGCCCGCCGAGGCCTCGACCTTGGTGAAACCGTTGTCGCCGCCGAGTGGACCGCCGGCGTATTTCACGGTGAAACTCTGGTGTGAGCCTTTGGTGGCGGCGTAGCGGCGGTTCCTGGTCTCCCGGGAGAGGCCGATCTTGACCGCGCTGGTGATGTGGTACTGCATTGATTCGAGGATACTGCTGGTGGCGGTGGCGAGGTTGACATCGCTGAGGCTGGTATCGTCGTAACCGTAGCTCCAGATAAAACGCCATTTTTTGTAGACCGGGTAGCCGAAACGGATTGCGCCGCCGGTGGAGTCTTTGGTGTAGTCGTCGTATTCCCGCGACCAGTTGTAGAGGTTGATCCCGAACATTAATTTGGAATCAAAGATATGGGGCTCGGTGAAGCTCAGGTTATAACGGTTGCTGATCGAACTGATATCCACCTGAGCCGCCAGCTGCTGCCCCCTCCCCAGGAAGTTGGCCTCCTTGATCTCGCCCATGAACGACAGCCTGTCCACGGAACTGTATCCGGCGCCGATGCTGAAGGTCCCGGTGGGTTTGTCCTTTACGTCGACTTCAATGTCGAGGAGGTCATCGGTGTCTGTGGGTCTCGGGGTAATGTTCACCTTGTCGAAAAAATCAAGGCGGAGAAGATTTTCCCGGCTTTTTCTTATCTTGGCGGAGTTGAATATTCCCCCCTCGGTGAGCTTGATCTCCCGCCGGATGACCTTGTCGCGGGTTCTGGTGTTGCCCTTGATCAGGATGCGGTTGACCCGGACCATATTGCCTTTGTTGATCTCAAAGGTCAGGTCGACGGTTTTTTTGTCGCGGTCGCGCGACAGGATTGGTTCGACCTCGGCAAAGGCGAAACCGTGTTCGGAATAGAAATCGGAAACCCGCATCACGTCTTCGCGCATGGTCCGGCGGCTGAAATATTTTTCTTCCCCGACCTTGACCCTCTCGAGGATTTTTTTCCTGGTCTCGATAATGTCGCCGCTTACGGTGATATTCCCCGGGCGGTAGCGGATACCCTCGACGATATTGATGTAGAGGTTGAAGCCTTTTTTGTCTTTTTTCAGCTCAGGACCGGTGACCCTGACGTCTAAAAAACCCTCGTTATGGTAAAAGGCGGCGATCCGGGCCCCGTCGTGTTCCAGCATTCCCTCTTTCAGGAGGCCGGAATCGGTGAGCCAGGAGAACCAGCCTTTTTTCTTGGTGAGCATGGCCTTGCGGATCTTGCGGTCGGAGAATGATTCGTTGCCGCTGATAAAGATTTTACGGACAAAGAGTCTTTTCCCCTCGGTGATTTTGATGATAACGTCAACTCGTCCCCGGGGTGCCTTTTTGCTGGTGATTTCAAGACGGCAATCATGATAGCCCTTTTCGCCGTAGAGTTTGAGGATTGCCGCCCGGGTTTCGCTGATGGCGGTATCGCTCATGATCATGGCCGGCCGCAGTTTGATCACTTCTTTGAGATCGCTTTCCTTTACCTTGTCACGGCCCTTGATCTCTACTTTGCGGATTACCGGTTTTTCCTTGACCGTAAAGGTAACGTCCTGTCCCTCTTCACCGTCGGTCACGCTTACCGCGACGTCGTTGAAATATCCCATGGCAAAGATTTTTTTTATGTCGTTGCTCAGGATTTTTGGTTCAGGTTTACTGCCGGCTGCGGTCTCGACCTTGCTCAGGATGGCACCGGAGTCGATCTTGCGGTTACCCCTGACCACGACCTCTGCCACCCGTTTGTCCCGGTCGCGGAAGTTTTTGACCTTGCTGATCATCGCCGCGAGCAGGTCGGGGAGATCTGCCGGAGATTCACCTTCTTCAAAAAAATGGCTTCTGCCGCCGTCCTTACGGAGGTCGAAGGCGGTGGCGTCAAGGCTCAGGCGGCCGCCGAGATAGGTTATGCTGCCCAGGACAATGATTTCGGTTCGGGCGCTCAATGTCTTTTTCAGTTGCGCCAGGGTCGGTTCTTTGCCGTTGCCGATGCCGGGGAACAGATCCTCGGTTTCGGCCGTGTCTATCAGAATGATGTCCGCCGCGGCTGCCTTCTGCCCCAGGTCTTTATCCATCATGGCCTTGATTCCGGCGGCGTCCTTGCCGGCGGCGTTGATCACCGGGGGAATGATGGTGATAGTAGCGGTTTGCGCTGCCGCCATCGGCGGCAGAAGGAGGAGAGATAAGAATAGGACTGTAAGCAGAGAGGTCGTTTTTATCATCCGTTTGATACGTCTTTTGTCTTTTATAGGTTGGTTTGGTGTCTGTCTATGAAATGGTTTTTTATGGTATAGACACTATCTTTGGTTGTCTCAGGCTGTCTGGAGTTTGCCGTCTTTGAGTTCAAGACATCGGTCCATGGCCGCGGTAAGATCCAGGTTATGGGTGACCATTATCGTTGCCAGTCCCATTTCCCGGTTGAGTCCGTCGATGAGTTCGAAGATCTTTTCGCCGGTGCGCGGGTCGAGATTTCCGGTGGGTTCGTCGGCCAGGAGCAGCAGCGGTTTCATGATCAGGGCCCGGGCCAGGGCGATGCGCTGCTGTTCGCCGCCGGAGAGTTCCCCCACCTTATGGGTGGCCCGGTCGGCAAGGCCGACGCGGTCGATCATCGAAAAAGCCCGGGGGCGGATGACTTTTAAACCGTTGCCGGCGATCAGTCCCGGCATCATGATATTTTCCAGGGCGGTGAATTCCGGCAACAGGTGATGAAACTGAAAGACAAAGCCGATGGTTTGGTTGCGGAACCTTGACATCTCCCGGTCGTCCTTGTCAAGGACGTTTTCACCCTGACAGGCAATGGTGCCGCTGTCGGGACGGTCAAGGGTGCCGAGGATTTGCAACAGGGTGGTCTTGCCGGTCCCCGAGGTGCCGGTGATCGCCGTCATTTCACCTCCGGCGAGGTCAAAGTCAACCCCGTCAAGGACCGTCAATGGTTCCCGTCCCGGGCGGGGAAACTGTTTTTTTAAGGCCCGGGCGGAAAAAACCGGGTCGGAACATTTTGTCGTCGCGGGGGGCATTATTCATACCTCAGGGAGACGGCCGGTTCCACTTTTGCCGCCTGCCATGCGGGGTATATGGTCGCGGCAAAGGTGATGGCCACCGCCGCAACCGAGATCATAACTACGTCCAGAGGTACTACCTCAACCGGCAGAACCGAGAGGGGATAGACGTCGGGAAGACGGATAAACTGGTATTTTGCCAACAGGCCGCAGAGACCGAGACCGCCGCCGATACCGATGGCGGTGCCGATGGTGCCGACGATGATGCCGTCAAGCATGAATATCCTCATGATCGCGCCGCTGGTGGCGCCCATGGACTTCAGAATCGCGATGTCGCGGTTTTTTTGCATTACCACCATGATCAGGGTGCTGACGATATTGAAGGCGGCGACCATGACGATCAGGGCCACTGTGACCGCGAGGGCTGTCTTTTCGAGTTTAAGGGCCGAGAACAGGGTCTTGTTCATCTGCACCCAGTCGCGGACGACAAATTTCCGACCCAGTTCCTTTCTCGCCTCCCGGCTTATCCGCGGGGCCTGGTAGAGGTCAAAGAGACGCAGCTCGAGGCCGTGGACCACTTTGCCGAGGCCGAGGAGGTCGCGGGCGGCGGCAATGGAGGTGTAGATCAGGGTGGAATCGTACTCGTACATCCCGGTGGTGAAGATCCCCGCGATCCTGAATGTCTTCATTCGCGGGATTACTCCCATGGGGGTAAGGGGGCCGTTCGGGGAGATTATCTTGACCTGGTCGCCGGTAATCACTCCCAGTTGCCGGGCCATGTCGCGGCCGAGGATCAGTCCCGGCGGCGAGTCACCCCGGACGGCGAGGTCGGCAAGGGAACCGTTATTGAGGTATTTTTTTATTGCGATGACCTTGTCGGCGGTCTTGGGGTCTATGCCCCGTATAACCCCGCCCGAGCCGCCGTTGCCGGCGGTGATCATTACCTGGGCAAAGGTATAGGGGGTCACTGCCGCTACCCCGGGGATACGGGCGATCTTTGTCGCCAGAGACCGATAATCGGCGATCTCGTCGCCGAAACGCTGGACGATTACATGGGAGTTTATCCCCAGGATTTTGTCGCGGAAGGCGTCGGTAAATCCGGTCATCACCGCGAGGACGATGATCAGGGCCATTACCCCCACCGCTACCCCGGCCACCGAAATAAAGGTGATCACCGAGATGAATCCCTGTCGTCTCCGGGCCGCCAGATACCTGCGGCTGACAAACCATTCAAAGTTCATCTGTGCCCCTGCTTCCCAGGCCGCATATGAGGGAAGAGGATGACGTCGCGGATGCTGGCGGCGTTGGTTAAGAGCATCACCAGACGGTCGATGCCGATTCCTTCGCCCGCGGCCGGCGGCATGCCGTATTCCAGGGCCCGGATAAAGTCTTCATCCAGTTCGGGGAATATTTCGTCATCGTCGCCGCGATTTTCGATCTGTTTTTCCATCCTCTGCCGCTGGTCGACGGGGTCGTTGAGCTCGCTGAAGGCGTTGGCCAGTTCGCGGCCGGTGATAAAGAGCTCAAAACGGTCGGTGATTTCGGGGTGTTCTTTGTTGCGTCGCGCCAGTGGTGAGATTTCAGTGGGATAAGAGGTGATAAAGGTCGGATCGATCAGTTTTTCCTCCACCAGGAGCTCAAAGAGCTCGGTCCTGGCTTTTCCCGGTCCGGATCCGGGGGGAAGCTTAATCCCCCGGGTCTTTGCCTCGGTTATAACCTTTACCGGATCGGCGACAACCTCGGCAGGGATTCCGGCCACCTCGACCAGGGCCTCGTTCATGGTCATCCGTTTCCATGGCGGGGACAGATTGACCTCCTGCCCCTGATATGTGATCAGCATTGATCCGTGAAGCTCGGAGGCGATCCACGAGATCATCTCTTCGGTCAGGTCCATCATGTCATGGTAGGTGGCGTAGGTCTGGTAGAACTCGAGCATGGTGAACTCGGGATTGTGCCGGGTTGAAAGGCCTTCGTTCCTGAAATTGCGGTTGATCTCGAACACCCGGTCAAAGCCTCCGACCAGGAGGCGTTTCAGGTAAAGTTCGGGGGCGATGCGGAGATAGAGATCAAGGCCCAGGGCGTTATGGTGGGTCTTGAAAGGTTTGGCGGTGGCGCCGCCGGCAATAGCCTGCATCATCGGAGTCTCGACTTCCATGAAACCGCGGTTGGCCAGGAATTCCCGGATCATGCGGATGATTTCGATCCGGGCCCGGAATCGGTCGCGGGATTCGGGGTTGACGATCAGGTCGAGATAGCGCTGGCGGTAGCGGATTTCCTTGTCGGTCAGGCCGTGGAATTTTTCCGGCAGTGGCCGCAGGGTCTTGGTGATGATCTTGAGGTCGGTGGCGTGCAGGCTCAATTCTCCGGTCCTGGTTTTGAACATGGCGCCGGAGAAACCGGCAATGTCGCCGATGTCGAGTTTCTTGAAAATCTTGTAAAGGTCGGCGCCGACGGCGTCGCGTTTCACATACACCTGGATCCGGCCGGATTCGTCCTGGAGATGAAGAAATGAGGCCTTGCCGAATTTGCGCAGGGCCATGATCCGCCCGGCGATGGTCATGGCCGGGGCGTGGGGATCGGGCTCTCCCTCGCCGGTTTCGGCCTCCCGGGCCAACAATTCACTGATCTTATGGTCGGGGCGAAAATCATTGGCGTAGATGTTGATTCCGGCCTCGATGAGTTCTGCGGCCTTGCGGCGGCGTTGTTGCATGATATGGTTCAGGTCTTCCATTTTTTTATACTTCAACTGTTAGGGTTTAAGGGATCCTGGTTTTTTTAACGGACTGTTAACGGGATTCCGGTTCCGGCCAGGGGGCTGTTCCTTCAGGTCAGGCTATAAAAAAATCTGCCGCAGGGCCTGTGATACCCCGGCGGTGAGTTCCAGCACCCGTTGCGCCATATCGAGCGGGAGGGAACCGGTGCCGCAGCTCGGGGTGATCAGGGTGTGTCGGAGGATTTCCTTCAGCGTGAGGTCGTTCCCGGCCAGGATGGCGGCCTGTCTCTGCCATCGGTCAACCAGGCTGTCAACGGTCTCGGCGGCGATTTTTCCTTGCTGCCGGTGGGGATGATGCCCCAGGCGATGATGCCGTCACGGGCGAGGAAGTCGAGGACCATCCCGCGGTCGGAGATGAAACGGTCAAAAAAACCGTGGGCGTCAAAACTGATGATATCGATTCCGGCCGCCGGCGGCAGCAACAGACTCCAGTCGGTATTAGCGCATACATGCACTCCGGCAAGGCCGCCGCCGGTATGGATGGCGGAGCTTACTTCGGCAATCTCGGTGGCCAGTTCGACAAGGTCAATACTGATAAAGGCCGATGATCCCAGCCCGGCCAGGGCCGGTTCATCGATAAAGGTCAATACCGGGCGGCCGGCGGCGGCGAGCATACGGGTCTGCCAGCCGGCCTTGGCCGCGAGGGCCTTGATGACCATGTCTTTCAGCTGGGGATTATAGTAGGCCGGGCGCTTATTCTGGTCTTTAAGGCCGGTAAGCATGGTGAAGGGGCCGGTAATCTGTCCCTTGAGGGCAACGATATTACCGAGCCCTGTAGCTTTTTCCGCCAAGAGGTAAAGCCCTGCGGCAAGATCGCGGCTTATCTGAAAACGGGGCGGGGTGGCTGTCGGGTTTTCTTCCATGGCAAGGTAGTCCTCGTAAAAATGGAGGATTTCCTCATCAAAGGTGGGGGCTTCGGCGGCAAAGAAGATGTGTTCGGGGTCGTTTCTGATTGCCGCCAATCCTTCGGAAAACTGCCTGAGCATGTCCTCGCCGGGATTAGCCGGGAGCTGCGGCCACAGGGGAATCTCCGGAGTATTGGCCAGGATGAGACCAAGGGCCTCGGTGTGATCGGTGAGCGGCAGACTGCCGATAAGGGTCGGCAGGCCGTTGGGGTGGAAGTGGGTCTTCAACTTCTCGTAGTCGATACAGTTCATTGTTGATGAACTCGTAAGAAATATGTCGATGGCTAAGTAAAAATTTCGATATATCAATAAGTTGCTGACGCGGCAGTGCCCCGCTGCCGGACGCCGCCGAAGGGCGGCTGGGTGAACCTGCCGTCTGAGTTGCAACCCGGATAGAAACGTGATGATTCAACCTGATGTTTCATAAAGAGCCTCGAAGTCGTCACGGATTCAGGTTTAGGGAAAATGGTGTGGCACCGGAACCGTTAAGAAAAGAGTATTTGCTAACAATAAAGGTCTGGCTTGTCAACCAATATCCTTTTTCTCAGATATCGGGGATATAGCGGGTATCCGGCCAATCCTCCCCCTGATATATCTTTCATGATATTGACTGCGGCGGTTATATTGATTACTTTTATATGTTTATGCGAGAGTGGCGGAACTGGTAGACGCACTGGACTTAGGATCCAGCCCACGAGAGTGGATGGGGGTTCAACTCCCCCCTCTCGCACCAGCCTTGTCCGTTGAAATTGAACCCGTGAGCTTGTCTGGCCGGCCGCGGTATTTTTTTATGAACAACCTACCATATAAGGAAGACCATCATGGACGTTAACGTAGAAAAGGTCAGCGACCTGACCCGAATTTTGAAGATTTCCCTTACTGCCGACCTGGTGGGGAAGGAGATGAATAAGGCATATGACAAGCTTAGAAAAGAGGTGAATCTCAAGGGGTTCCGTCGGGGGAAGGCGCCGCGGGCGGTACTTGAGAAAAATTTCGGCGACCGGGTCAGGGAGGAAGTCGCCGACCATCTGGTGCAGGAAACATATTTTGACGCCCTGGAAAAAAGCGGCATCGATGCCGTGGTCCATCCGGAGATCAAGGAATTTGATTTTGCCGATGACGGCACCTTTGTCTACTCAGCCGAAGTTGATGTCCGTCCGGTTTTTGAGCCCGCTGATTACAAGGGCCTCAAGGTTGAGATCCCCAGGGTCGAGGCCGGTGAGGATGAAATCGATGCCCGTATCGAGGAGTTGCGCCGCCAGCAGGCACCGCTGAAGACCATTGATGACCGTCCGGTCGCCGATGGTGATCTGGTGGTGATCGACGCCCAGGGCTATCAGGACGGTAAGCCCATGCCCCAGGTTAAACTCAGCGATTACAGCCTTGAAATCGGCAGCGGTTATCTTGGCCCTGAATTTGAAGAGGCTGTTGTCGGCATGGATCCCGGCGGTGAGGGCTCGTTTGAGACCGCTTTCGGTGCTGATCATCCTAATCCTGTCCTGGCTGGCAAGAATGTTGAGTTCAAGGTCAGGATCAAGGAGGTCAAGGCGCGGGTAATGCCCGAGGTAGATGATGAATTCGCCAGGGACGTTAACGAGGACTTTTCTTCGGTAGCCGACCTGCGCAGATTTGTCGCCGACAGGATCAAGGGTGAAAAGGAAGACGCCGCCTCCGGCAGCTTCAATGACCGGATCATGCAGAAACTTCTCGAGACCCATGACTTCGCGGTTCCCGAGCGTCTGGTTCGCTATGAGGTCAAGTCTCTGGTGGAGGAGATGGAGGAAAAACTTATTAACGCCAACACCAACATGGAGGCCGCCGGGATCAATCGTCAGGAATTGGAGGAACGCTATAAGGAACTGGCCGAAAAACGGGTCAGAGGTGACTTCGTTCTTAAAAAGATTGCCGAGGTTGAGGGGATCAAGGTCGATGACGCCGATATTGAGGCCGGTTTTGCCCGGGTGGCTGAAAAGTATCAGATGAAAGTCGATGAGGTGAAGAAGTATTTTGCCAAACGTGACGACCTCCTGCCGTTCCTGAATGAGCTTTTAAGCGAAAAGATCCTTGATTTTTTAAAGAAAGAATCCGAAATCGTTTATGTGGATCCTGAACCGGCCGCATCGGCCGCAAGCGAAGGAGAGACGGCATGAATCTGAATCTGGTTCCGATGGTGGTAGAGCAGACCCCCCGCGGTGAACGCGCCTTTGATATTTATTCCCGGTTGCTGAAAGAGCGGATCATTTTCCTCGGCACTGCGGTTAACGATGATATAGCCAACCTTGTCGTCGCCCAGCTTCTTTTTTTAGAGGCCGAGGATCCGGATAAGGATATCACCTTTTATATCAACTCTCCCGGTGGCGTGGTCACCGCTGGTCTGGCGATTTATGATACCATGCAGTATGTCAAGTGTGACATCGCCACCCTGTGCATGGGGCAGGCTGCGAGCATGGGCGCGGTCCTTCTCGCAGCCGGGGCCGCGGGCAAGCGTTACGCCCTCCCCAACGCCCGGATTCTGATTCATCAGCCCATGGGAGGATTCCAGGGTCAGGCCAGTGATATCGATATTCACGCCAGGGAGATCCTGCGGATGCGCAAGGATCTTAATGTTATCCTGGCCACTCATACCGGACAGAGGGTCAACAAGATTGCCAAGGACACTGAGCGTGATTTTTTCATGAGTGCGGTCGAAGCCAGTGCCTATGGTATAATAGACAAGGTGTTGAACAAGCGAGAGGAAATCCGGGAGGAATCTTGATCAATGAGTAAGGATGGTAAAAACACCCCGTTGGTAAAGTGCTCTTTCTGCGGCAAGGGTCAGGATGATGTGCAGAAACTTATCGCCGGTCCCGCAGTGTATATCTGCGATGAGTGTATTGAACTGTGCGGTAATATTGTCCAGGAAGACCGGGAAAGGAATGCCGTGGCCCATGGCGCCGACGAGATTCTTACACCCAAGGAGATCAAGAAGGTCCTTGATGACTACGTCATTGGCCAGGAACAGGCAAAAAAGATCCTGGCGGTGGCGGTGCATAATCATTATAAGCGGGTGAGTGTCGGCGGCACTGACAACGAGGTCGAACTCCAGAAGAGTAATATTGTTCTCATCGGTCCCACCGGCAGTGGCAAGACCCTCCTGGCCCAGACCCTGGCCCGGAGCCTTAATGTGCCGTTTGCCATTGCTGATGCCACGACCCTCACCGAGGCTGGTTATGTGGGCGAGGATGTGGAGAATATTCTCGTTAGTCTCCTTCAGGCGGCTGATTACGATGTCCAGAAGGCCAGCCGCGGCATTGTCTATGTCGATGAGATCGACAAGATCGCCCGTAAATCCGATTCGGCTTCAATCACCCGTGATGTCTCCGGGGAGGGGGTACAGCAGGCCCTGCTCAAGATCATTGAAGGCACGGTGGCCAGCGTCCCCCCCAAGGGCGGGCGCAAGCATCCGCAGCAGGAGTATATCAAAATAGACACCTCAAATATCCTTTTTGTCTGCGGCGGCGCTTTTGTCGGCCTTGACGAGGTGGTAAAAAGGCGCACCGGCACCAAGTCCATGGGCTTCGGGGCCAAGGTGGTCAGCGGCAGCAAGAAGAAAATCGGCGAGCTTCTGGCCCTGGTCCGTCCTGAGGATCTCCTTCGCTTCGGCCTGATTCCGGAACTGGTCGGGCGTCTGCCGGTGATCGCGACCATGGAAGAGCTTGATGCCGAGGATCTGGTCCGGATCCTCTCCGAGCCCAAGAATGCCCTGACCAAACAGTATGAGAAGCTGTTTGCCTATGATGACATTGTCCTGCAGTTCACCAATGGTGCCCTTGACGCCATTGCCTCGGAGGCAATAAAGCGCAAATCCGGGGCCAGGGGGCTGCGTTCGGTCATGGAACAGGCGATGCTTGATGTCATGTATGAACTTCCGTCCCGGGAAAACGTCAGGGAATGTATCATTAATGAGCAGGTGGTGCTCAACGGTGAGTATCCGGTTCTGGTGCTTGACGAAGAAAAAAAGAGCGCCTGATATCTGCAAGCGAAATAACCATATCTAACGCAAAAACAAACATGCTCTGTAAGGGCCCATGGTGGTGTCTATGGAACCCTTACCCTGATTCATATCCGGGAAAGGTAGGATAATGGCTTTAGTCAGCAGTTCCGAGCAGAGACTTCCGATGATGCCCCTGCGGGATATCGTCTTTTTTCCTCACATGATCGCGCCGTTGGTGGTTGGGCGACAGAGATCGGTGCGTGCCCTTGAAGAGGCGATGGCCAACTGCGACAATCGTATCTTCCTTGTGACCCAGAGGGATGCCGCGGTGGAAGAGCCGGGGGTCGATTCGATTTACCACGTTGGTACCATCGGCCGGGTCATGCAGCTTTTGCGCCTGCCGGATTCGACCATCAAGGTTCTGGTTGAGGGGCGGAAGCGGGCGCGTTTTGTCCGGGTCGCGGCTGATAAGGGTTTCTTCTTTGTTGACGTGGCGGACGAAGATGTCGGGAGTGTTACGGCGTCTGAGTCTGAGGCCTATATGCGCGAGATATCCCAGGCCCTTGAGACCTATGCCGGGTTTAACAATAAGATTTCCAAAGAGGTTGTTGCCTCTCTTGCCGCGATTACCGAACCTGATAAGTTTGCCTTTTCCGTCTGTTCCCATCTGCCCTTGAAGAGTGCAGATAAACAGAGGGTCCTTGAGGGCGGGGATCTCGGGTCGATGTTCGAGACTCTCCTTGGCCTTATTGTCAGAGAGGTCGAGATTGCTTCCATTGAGGGTCGTATTCGCACCCGGGTAAAGAGAAAGCTCGAAAAGAGCCAGAAGGATTATTACCTCGCCGAGCAGATGAAGGCGATCAAACAGGAGATGGGCGGTTCAGAAGA
Organism: Deltaproteobacteria bacterium; assembly: GCA_024275015.1. Lineage (GTDB taxonomy): Bacteria > Desulfobacterota > Desulfobulbia > Desulfobulbales > JAJRZW01 > JAJRZW01. The sequence goes on from JAJRZW010000064.1 coordinate 26,654, forward strand.
GGTGCTGAGCGACCTTGATGAGCTTGAAAAACAGATAAAGGCGAAAAAATTGCCGCAAGAGGCCCGGGAACGGATTGACAAGGAATTCGGCAAGCTCAAACTCATGCCGCCGATGAGTGCCGAGGCCACTGTGGTTCGTAATTATATCGATGTTATCCTCAGCCTGCCCTGGCTTGAACGGACTGTGGTCGGAATCGACATCGACCGGGCGGAAAAGATTCTGGATGAAGATCATTATGGTCTCCAGCGCCCCAAGGAACGGATACTTGAGTATTTAGCGGTTCAGGCCCAGGTCGACAAGGTCAAGGGGCCGATTTTATGTCTGGTCGGGCCTCCGGGGGTCGGCAAGACCTCGGTATGTAAATCGGTGGCCCGGGCCATGGGGCGCGAATTTGTTCGTCTGTCGCTGGGGGGGGTCCGCGACGAGGCCGAGATCCGCGGGCATCGTCGGACCTATATCGGCGCCATGCCGGGTAAGATCATCCAGTCGTTGCAGAAGGCGAAGGTCAATAACCCGGTATTCTGCCTTGATGAGGTCGACAAGATGAGCACTGATTTTCGCGGTGACCCTTCGTCGGCCCTGCTTGAGGTCCTTGATCCCGAACAGAACAGCAGCTTTAACGATCATTACCTTGATCTCGATTATGACCTTTCCGATATCTTTTTTATCACCACCGCCAACAGTCTGAGTTCGATTCCACCACCGCTCAGGGACCGGATGGAGATCATCAAACTCAACGGTTATACCGAGGAGGACAAGCTCCAGATCGCCTCCGGTTTTCTGGTGCCCAAACAGCTTGATGCCAATGGTTTTGTTGCGAAGGATATCGCTTTTGCCAAAGGAGCGATAATTGAACTTGTGCGGCGTTATACCCGTGAGGCCGGGGTGCGTAACCTTGAACGCGAGGTTGCCGCCATATGTCGCAAGATTGCCAGGGAAAGGCTGAAACGCGGCAGCAGCAGGCGCAATCGGGTGACCCAGGCCGCGGTGGCCCGTTATCTCGGCGCTCCCCGTTTTCGTTTTGGTCTTGTCGAGGCGGCGGACGAGATCGGCATGGCCACCGGCCTTGCCTGGACCGAGGTCGGCGGCGAGATGCTGCAGATCGAGACCGTACTGATGCCCGGCAAGGGTAAGTTGACCATCACCGGCAAATTGGGCGAGGTGATGCAGGAATCGGCCCAGGCCGCCCTGAGTTATATCCGTTCCCGCTCCATCTGCCTTGGTTTTTCGCCGGATTTTTATCAAAAGCTCGATATCCACGTCCATGTCCCTGAAGGCGCGATTCCAAAGGATGGACCGTCGGCGGGGATAACCATGGCCACTTCCATGGTCTCAGCCCTGTTACAATATCCGGTGCGCCGTGATCTGGCAATGACCGGCGAGATTACCCTTCGTGGCCGGGTTCTGCCCATCGGCGGTCTGGTTGAGAAGCTGCTGGCTGCCAAACGGGGCAATATCAGTAAGGTTCTGATCCCGAAAGAGAATGAACGGGACCTGAAAGAGGTCCCGGCCAGGATCGTAAAGAGCCTTGAGATCGAGTTGGTGGATAGTGTTGATCAGGTCTGGCGTCGGGCCCTTATCCTGCCGGAAGGGGTGGAGTTGCTGCGGGAGATGCCGGAGGGGACATTCTGCGCTGAAATGGTCGATTTAAGCGCCAACGTCACCCATTGATTAACCGGGGTTGATTTTGGCTTGACTCGTCGGGGCAATCCTGTTAAAAACACCCATCTGCCGGGGCGAATAGCTCAGCTGGGAGAGCATCGGCCTTACAAGCCGAGGGTCACAGGTTCGAGCCCTGTTTCGCCCACCAGTCTTACTAAAGGGGTTTCGAAACCCCTTCCATATATTGCGGGGTCGTAGTTCAGTTGGTTAGAATGCCGGCCTGTCACGCCGGAGGTCGCGAGTTCGAGTCTCGTCGGCCCCGCCAGTAGTTGGTGGCCTGATACCGGAAACGGTGTCAGGCCTTTTTTTTGTGCGTCCGGCAGGGCGCGCATCTGATCGGGATCAGTTTCTTGAACAGGGTGTGTTCATGGAGCGCTTACCAATAACAGACCGTTGAAAAAGCCGTCCATGTCTTTTTTAACTCCGGTTGGCCAAAACAAGTTCCGGCCGACCTCTCGATTTCACCGGTTTTTTCAACCCGGCAAAATCGGCGCCGTGTCCATGCGCCTCTAACAGTACGTTTTTCAACGGACTGTTAAACCGCTACTTGCCCTCCGTTTGCCTGGTCGATTGGTTTAGTTTAACCCCCTTGCTTAAGAGGAAACCCTTTACCCGGGCCGCGTTCCTGCGATCACCGCCATTTTTGAGCATCAGATATATCAGGCGCCAGACCGAGTAGTTCTGGGGAAACTCCCGGGTTATCCCGAGGAAGGTCTCGTAGGCGCGGTCGTTTTTGCCCCATTTGAGATATAGGCGCGCAAGCTCAAGCGATACGCGCTGGCGTACATAAATTGGGGCTCCGGTCGTCTCCTTTTTTGCCGTTAGAAGATGTTTTTCCGCCGCGGCAAATTCTTTTTCATCAGAGGCCACCCGGGAGCGAATGATTCTGCCCTGGTAGGCGGTGTGAGTGTTGTTCTCAAGCAGGGACGCGATTTTTAATGCCGCTTCGCGCCGGCCTTTTTTCAATTGCAGGAGAGCGAGGTAGACAAAGGTGTGGCGGTAAGTGCCGAATTTTTTCGCCACCCGGCGGAAGGCCTCTTCCGATTCCGGATAACGCCTGAGGTAGAAGAGGGCGTAGCCGCGGTTATAGGTTAGCATTGCCAGGTCCTCGTCCCGGACCGCTATTTTTAATCCTGCCTCGATCACCGGCAGGGCTTCCCGTAGGCGACCGTTGTCGATCAGGGATGCCGCGAGGTTGTTTTTTGCCCTGGCGGTATCGGCGCCTCTTTTTATATTTGCGGCCCAGAAACTTGGGCTGGCGTTCCATTCGAGGTTTCGCTGCACGGTCCAATAAGAGAAGAGGGCGATAACAATAAGGAGGATCGGCCCGGTTTTTTTTATCCGTTTGACGTTCTCCGGCCGTGGCAGAAGGAGCAGAGGGCTAAAGATCGTCGGCAGGTAAAGACGGTGAATAAAGGCGAGTTCAAGATTGACGAAACTTGCCTCGATTGCCTGGGCTAAAAAATAAAAAAGCACCGCCAGGGTAATAAGGGGGCGTTTCCCGCGGACCATCAGGGCGGTGGCGACGGCGGCGATGATCGCCAGCAGACCGGTAATGGTGCTCCATGGTGCGAAAAGGCCCCGGGACGGTTCAATGCCGTAGGTGAGATGGAGTCTTGACGGCAGGGGGAGGAAAAAAATCCCGAGGTAATGCCAGAGGATCCGCCACTGGCTCATTACTCTTTCCCAGGGGGAAAAATTACGTCCCGGACAGGGGGCGAACATGTCCGGCAGGTGTCCCTTGAGGATGATAAGACCGATAACCGCGGCAACCCCCAGGGCGGCGGCGTGGGGGAGGATATGTTTTTTGGCCTTGCGGGGGAAGAGACAGAAGTCGATCAGAATCAGGGCCGCGGGCAGCGACAGGATGATCTCTTTGGCGCCAAGGCCGAGGATAAAGGCGAAGACAATGGCGAAAGATGCTGCCCGGCCGCTGATTCGTTCCCGGCGGTAAAGGATATGGGCGAGGATGGCGAAGAGGTAAAACATCGCCGCCATCGAGGTCATCCGCTGGACGATATAGGTAACTGCCTGGGTCTGCGCCGGGTTGGTGGCCCAGAGGGCGGCGCCGTAGAAGCTCCAGCTGATCCGGTCTCCGGGATCTCCCGGGGACACGGCCTTTTTCAGCGGGCGGTTAAACCCGGGGAGCATGAAGAGGATAAAGTAGAGAAGGATGGTGTTTACGGCATGGATGGTAATGTTGACCAGATGATAGCCGAAGACGTTGAGGCCATCGGCCAGGTAGTTTAAGGCAAAGGAGAAAAGGGCCAGGGGGCGGTCGGCGGAGACGCCGGAGGTCAGTACCCGCTCCAGGTCGTTGATCCCGGCCGGGTGTACCGCCGGGTTGAGAACTATATTGGGCATATCATCGAAGATGAAATCGACGTTAAGGGAGGGGTAATAGATCAGAACCACGAACCCCAGCAGGAGCAGGGGGGCGATGATCCGCGCCCTTATACCTTCCCCCGCCTCCATCATCCGCCGCGCATCACGCTCAGGAGGTTCCACATCGGCAGGAAGATAGACAGGGCGATAAAGGCGACCATGATCCCTAAAAACAGGAGGAGCAGGGGTTCTATCAGGGTCGCGAGGTTTTTGATGGTGTAGTCGGTTTCCATCTCATAATAATCGGCGACCTTGGCCATCATGGTGTCGATCTGCCCCGATTCCTCACCGATGGCCAGCATGTGGGATATCATTTCCGGGAAGATACTGTGGCGGCTGATGGCGGTGAAGAGGTCGGCGCCCTCACGTACTTCCCCGGTGATCTGGTGCAGTTTTTCAAACAGCACCAGATTGCCCAGCGCCGCCCCGGACAGGGTGAGGGTCTTGATGATGTCAATACCGCTGCTGGTCAGAACCGCGAAGACCCGGCAGAAACGGGAGAGGTGGATTTTGAGTGCCAGTTCTCCCATCACCGGCACCTTGAGGAGTAAACGATCCAGGACTATCCGGCTTCCCGGCCTTTTTTTCAGTTCCCGGAAGGCCATGATCGTCAGTATCACCACCACCAGGATCATCTTGTAGTGGCCGGAAAAAAAAGAGCTTATGGCAAGCAGCATCCGGGTCGGCAGCGGAAGGGCGACCTTTGAGGCGGAATAGAGATGGGCGAATTTGGGGACCACGAAGGTCATGAGGATGAAGACGGCGATGAAGATGGCGGTGACCACGATCTTGGGGTAGCGGGTGGCGGATTTTATCCGTTCCCTGACGTTTTTTTCATTTTCCAGGAGCTCGGCGAGATAGAGAAAGGAGTTGTCAAGGTTGCCCGACTCCTCGCCGATCATGATTACGTTTAAAAAGAGCTGGTTGAAGATCGTCGGCTGCGCTCCCATGGCCTCATGGAGGCTGGCGCCGCCCTCGATGGCCATGGCGATCTCGTCCACCGCCCGGGCCAGGATCGGGTTCGCGGTCTGACGGGACATGATCTCAAGGGTACGCAGGATAGGAACTCCGGCACCCAACATGGTCGCGGTCTGACGGCTGTAGAGGATCAGATCCTCAAGGGTGACCCCGCGAATCCGGTCAAGGATACCCGGTTTTTTCTCCTCTGCCTTTCCCTCGTCTTCAACCTCGATTCTGATCGGGATAAGGCCTTGGCTATCGAGCCAGTGTTCTACCTGGCCCATGATTTCGGCGGTATGGTGGCCACTTTTCAGGTTACCGCTGGCATCAAGTGCCTCAAAATGGAACAGGGCCATTTATTAATTCTCCATGGTGACCCGCATGACTTCGTCAAGGGAGGTCGCGCCGTTGATGACTTTGGCTATTCCCGCCTGACGCAGGTTGACCATCCCCCCGTCCAGGGCCTCGCGGTAAATCACCGGGCTTGCGGCCCTCTTCATGATCAATTCCTCGATCCTGCGGTTGACCACCAGGGCCTCGTAGATGGCGATCCGGCCGGAATAGCCGCTGTCGTCACATGCGGGGCAACCCTTGGGGCGGTAAAAGTTTCGTTTTGGATCATAGCTCAGGCCGAGGTCTTCCTGCACCGCCTGGGCCGGGGTAAATGGTTCGCGGCATTTTGAACACAGGAGGCGGACCAGGCGCTGGGCCAGAACCATCCCCAGGGACGAGGCGATGAGGAAGGGGGGAATACCCATGTCGATGAGTCGGGTGATGGCGCCGGCGGCGTCGTTGGTGTGCAGGGTCGAAAGGACAAGATGGCCGGTAAGGGCGGCCTGGATGGCGATCTCGGCGGTATCGAGGTCACGGACCTCGCCGATCATGATCACGTCCGGATCCTGTCTTAAGATCGAGCGCAGGGCGTTGGCAAAGGTGAGGTCGGTTTTCGGGTTTACTTGAACCTGGCTGATTCCGGAAAGTTCATATTACACCGGGTCTTCGACGGTGACGATATTTTTTTCCACCGAGTTTATGTGGTTCAGGGCGGCGTACAGGCTGGTGGTCTTGCCGCTGCCGGTGGGGCCGGTTACCAGGATAATTTCGTGGGGTCGGGTCAGGTGGGTGCTGAAGGTCTCGCGCTGGGGGGGGAGAAAACCGAGATCGTTCAGGGATATTTTTATCCTCGTCTTGTCCAACAGGCGCATAACCACCTTTTCGCCGTTATTCACCGGCAGGCTTGAGACCCTGATATCAAAACTCTTGCCCGCTACCGGGACCTCGAAACGACCGTCCTGGGGTTTTCTCCTCTCACCGATATCCATCCCGGATATGATCTTTATCCGGCTGATGATACTCGGGTGCAGTTCAGCGGGGAAACTGCGTGATTCCTTGAGAATTCCGTCGACCCGCAGGCGCACCCGCAACCGTTCTTCTTCAGGTTCGAGATGGATGTCGCTGGCGTTCTTGCGCCCTGCCTCCAAAAGGATCTCGTTTACCGCCTTTACCGCCGCTGATTCATCCGTCCCGTCGGCAACATGGACGTCGGCGGAGGAGACATATGTCTGGGCGATGGCGGTGTCGATTTTAGAACCTTCGGCGACACAGGCGATCAGGCGGTCTTTTACATGGTTTGAGACCTCGTCACGGGCAAAGATGTCAAGGGGATCGGCAAAGGCGACGAGGAGTTCGCCCGGTTTTCTCCCCAGAGCGATGACCTTGAACTTGCGGGCCATGATCTCGGGGATTTCTTTTGCGATCTCGGGGTCGATGACGATCCGTTCAAGGTTGACGTAGGGCATCATTAACTGGGTCGCAAGGGTTCGGGCCACCGCGCTCTCGTCAACAAAGCCCAGTTCGAGCAGGGCGGCTCCGACTTTTATCTCCCGCTTCCGGGCATGGGACAGGGCCTCGGATAATTGCGTCGCGGTTATCAGCCCCCCTTCAACCAGGAGGTCGCCGAATCTTTTTTTGGGTTTTTCACTTTTTTGCGGTTCAGGGCGCATGGTTTACGGTTTCCCGAATAATTTTCTCATGTTTGCCGCAAGCCCGGTCTGCCTTTTCAGTCGTAGCGAGGCCGCGGCCTCGCGGATAGTCTTCTGGTGTAGCTCGCCGCCGTTGGCGCATGCGACCAGCAGGGCCCGGCCCATTGTTTTGTTTATCAGTCGGGGACAACCGCCGGTATGGTTGAACAGTTCTCGCCGGGCCGGGGGGGTAAGACGCATATCGCCGCGACCGGCGCGGGAAAAACGGAAATTCACATACAGGCCGGTCTCCTTTTCCGAGAGCGGGGTCAGGGTCTCCATAATCCCGACCCGCTGCCTCAGCTGTCTGAGGTGGGGACGGGCGAGCTTTGCCTCGAGTTCAGGCTGGCCGAAGAGGATGATCTGTAGCCATTTGCTTTTGTCGGACTCAAAGTTTGACAATAAACGTAATTGTTCAATGCTGTCGTCATTCAAATCCTGAGCCTCGTCCACTACCACCAGGAGTTTTTGGTTTCTTTCGGACAGACGGAAGAGGTAGTCGTTCAAGGCCCGTAGCAACCGGTCAAGGGTGGCGCGGGCCAGTGATTTCTCCGCAAACCCGATATCGCACAGAATTGACTGGACCAATTGTCTCGGAGTCAGTTGCGGTGAGAGCAGAAGGGCGGTGACGAATTGTGACCCCATCTCCGCCAACAGCATCCGCAGCAACATGGTCTTGCCGGTGCCGACCTCGCCGAGCACGACAATAAAACCGTCGCCCTGGTTGATCCCGAACCTTACCGCGTCGGCCATGGCCGTGTGACCCCGGGAAGGGAAGAAAAAATCCCGGTCCGGGGTCAGGCGGAAGGGGTCTTCCGTGAATCCGAAGATCTCAAGATGTTTCATGCCCATCCGTCGGTTCGTCCATGTCGGTCCCGGCCTTATCGTTAGTCTCGAAATCAACTATCCTCGGAGTCAGAAATACCAGAAGTTCGGAGCGTTCATTTACCTTTTCGGTGTTGCGGAAGAAATGCCCCAGCAACGGTAATTTTGATAATATCGGCACCCCGCCTTTCTGGTGGTCGCGGCTCTCAAGGAGGATGCCGCCGATGACCACCGTGACCCCGTCGGCGAGGATGAGGTCGGTGGTGATCGCCTGTTTATTGATCAGCGGTTCGCTGCCCACCTGGTTGTTCTGGTCAACCGAGTCGTTGGTCACCGCGATATCAAGCTGGATCCGGTCGCCCGCCATTACCCGCGGGGTGACCTTGAGGCTCAGGTTGGCCTCGCGAAATGAGGTGTTTTGGATATTGTCGGTGGTCTGGGTGGTGTAGGGAACCTCCTTGCCCTGTTTAATTTCGGCGGTACGGCCGTCGAGAACCATAATTTCGGGGGAGGAGAGGATGTTGAGTTTGTTTTCCTGTTCCAGGGCCTGGATGTCAACGGAGAGATCGAGGCTGTTCCTGAGGAATCCAATATTGAAATTGCTGTTATGGTCGACACTCAGATCAATTACCGAGGAGATTGGATTAGCGGTCTGGAGGTTATTGTAATTCCATCTGATTCCGAGCCTCTTTTTTGCCTCCCTGGTGACGGTGACGATCCTCGCCTTGATGTGGACCTGGGATACCGGCAGGTCGATTTCAGCCAACATGTCCCGGGCAAGTTTCAGGTTTTCGCCGCGATCGTGGATCACCAGACAATTGCCGCGGTTGCTTTTGACCACTCTTCCGACCGGGCTCAGGATCGCCTTGATTTCATCGGTATGATCAGCGATTTTGCTGTATCTGGTACAGAGCCTGATATTGGCCATATCACGTTTGGCCTGGTGAAAATCTTTTTCGGTCTCGACCATGATTATCCCGTTTTTGACCCGGTAGCGCAGATTCTTTTCGTCAAGGAGGAGAAGAAATACCTGGTCGAGATTGACATCGTCAAGGTCGAGATTGGCCCTACCCTTTATCTTGCCGGATACGAAGACGTTGACTCCGGCCTCACGACCGAGTGCGACGAGGAGGGTGGCAAGAGCAAAATTTTTGCCGTGGATACTGATTTTTTTTGCCGCCATTCTTTCCATCGGCAGGGACGGCGTCGATCCTGCCGGCGGCGGGACGGCAATAACCAGGATCAGGGCGGCACAGGCAGTCAGGAGATATTTTTTCATGGTCTGTTTCCTTTTCCGAGCCTTAATGAGGGCATATCCAGGCGGATGGTTTGTTGGCTCCTGCCACGGCGCAGGGTGATGCGGTCGGGGGCGATTGTCTCTATCCGGTAGCCCTCTATGGTATCGTTAATGGTTAGGATTTTGCCGTTGACAAGAACCAGGGGGGTGTCCGGATTGTAGATGATACCGTCAAGGCGGATCAGATTTTTTATATTGCCTAGTTTTTTCCGGCTCAGGTCATCGAACTTTTTTTGTTGTTTCCCGGGCCAGTTGAAGGGGTCGCGGATGGCCGCTGTCTCCGGCCCACGAGGCGGCGTTGGCAGGAGATTCTCCCGCACGATCAGAGTTGTAAAGGTGGGACCGGCCACGGCAATATTGGCGGTGGCTTCAGTGGTAACAACCGCGGCTAACAGCAACGGCAGCAGTTTCATCCCTTGTCCCTCCGGTCTTTCAGTTTGTTTCTGATCAGCGTCAGGCTGAAATCCACCCGGCCCAGGGGGGTGCGGGTCAGGGTCATACTGTCGATATTGCCGATCTCCGGTTTGGCCTCAAGAAAGATGAGATAGGAGAGAAAATTTTTATAGGTCGCCCTGCCGGTGAGTTGGGTCGGGTACAGGGTGAAGGGGCCGGCGCTGCGGCTTTCCGCCATGCTCATGCTCACAAGTTTCTTGTCAAAATGAAAGGGTGCGTTTCGGTCGGTGGTGAAGATAACCCGGTTAAACCCGGCGGCACTGCCGTAGGCCTGCCAGTGTCGCCGGCGGAAGTCAAGCTCGGTTTCAATGAGCTTTATTTTTTTCTGCAGCATGATTTTTTTTCTTTGCATCTGCCCCAGAACCGGGGCCGTTGCGGTGGTGCCGGGCAGGCCGGAGGCGGTGGCCCGGGCCTCTTGTACCCCAACGTTGAGTCGCTGGAGTTTTTTTTCCATCGGCGCCAGAATAAACTGACGTCCGGCGTGAAAGATAAGGACAATAATCGCGGTGCCGAGGATAAGTACCCGGGATGCGTCCCTGACCCCCTGATCGGTCTTGAACAGAAAGACCAGGTTGTTCAGATTTGAGAATGTTTTTTTTATCAATCCGCCGGAAGTCATTTTTTGGTCCTGTCCTTGTCGGGACTAAGGCTGAACGCTGCCTTGAACGTCAGCGGCGCCTGGGGATTGTCGGTACGGTCTATATCATTTAAGGAAAAATCCGTAACCTGCGGCAGGTTGCGGAGGCGATTACTCATGAGTTCGATGGTCTCGTGATTTACCGCCTGGCCATGGATCTCAACCCCGGCGCCGTTAAAATCTATTCTATCACAGCGGACCTGCGGCGGCATGGTCTGGCTGATGATCTTAAGGATGGCGGCGTAATGTCTTTTTTTCAACATCGGGCTTTTTAGAGGCAGAAGTTGTTCTTTCAGGTCTTTTTGTTTCAGGTTGAGTTCGCGAATCTGCCGGGCAAGATTACCTCTGCTGGCGCTGATAATCATTACCGCCTTTTCCTTTGTCTTTAACGAGGCGAGAAGGGCGGTGGCGTTATGGCTTTTGCGTTCGAGGTCGAGGTAATTTGCCCCTAAAAAAGTGAAGAGGATGATTGCGGTGGTGGTGATTATCAGCACTGGTAACTTTTTGAATTTCTGGGCCAGGGGTTCCGCCGGCACCAGGTTGATCCGTTCAAGACCGATGTCGTGGTCGATGGCGGCGCCGATGGCCAGGGCATTGGCTAACCGCTTTTTTCGTCCCGGGGTTCCGTTGAGCAGGGTTTCGGTATCCATCTCATTATGGCGGGAGACACTTACGGACAATGCCTCGATAAAATCCCCTTCCCCGGCCAGAATGAGTCTTTCAATAGGGGCCCCCTTCATGATCGCGCTGTAGTAGTCCCGGCCCCTGATGATCTCAAGGTTTAATTGTTCGAGATAGATTTTCCACGGATTGTTCTGTGGTTCCGTGTTTTCCATTACCGGCACGGCCATTTCCGGTTCCGGACTTGCCGAGAGGGAAAATGCGGAGAGGATATCGTCGCCGGCGCCGGTGGTTGTCGGCTGATTTTCGTCCGTGTTTTCGAGGACTTCGAATGGGGCGTCGGGGGTTGCGAGTTTTACAACCCGAACCAGGCGTAATACCCCGGCCTCGTAAACTCCCTGGGAGATGAAATTGTTATAGACTATCGCGGTCAGGACGGTTTTACCCGGCGGCAGCCTTCCCATGGTGCCGAGGAAGGCAAAGGCCGAAAATACTCCGGGCTCGATATTGACAAGTTTTACCCCGGCGCCGGTCAGTGCCGTTTTCAGCCCTCGTTCAATAAGCGCCGGCAGGAGAAATACTGCGATCCTGACCGAGTCTTTTTGTCTTTTTACCACCTGCCAGTCATAGACAAAATCGTTCAGGGGACGGTCAATGGTCTTGCCGAGATAAAACGGGAGGACCCTGGCGATGGCCTCTTCGTTGCTCAGGGGCAGATTGAGGGTGACGGTTTCAAACAGGTTCAGGGGAAGGGAGGCCGACAGGGCGCCGCGGCGACCGGCAAGGCTGTCTCCCAGGCCGGAATACGTGGCCGCGGCGGCCGGGTCGCCGGGAAAGTGCGCTATTATCTCAACCGTGGGAAGGGCGTTGGTTGTGGGGATTATTTTACAGAGGACGGCCTCGGTCGGTCCTGCCACCAGGGAAAATATCCCCCTTTTCCGCCCACTTATCTTCATCTTGTCACCTTTTTGCCCCGGTTAAGCGTCGGATCTGAGTCAGGGGTGATCCCATGGGTCTTTATGATTTCAAGGTTGCGGATAAGGGCTGGGTTGTCAGGGGCAATGGCGGCGGCAAGGTGGAATTTTTCCATCGCCGGGCCGAATAGACCCAGCTCGCTCAAGGCGACAGCCATGTTGATCAACGGTTCGGGGCGGCGGGGGGCAAGTCTGTTTGCTTTTTGGAAAAGTATTATCGCCGGCCAGTATTTTTTTTCATTCACAAGGCGGCAGGCCTTGAGGTTTAAGGATGCCGGGTCATGGACAGGGGCTGGGGCTATGGTCTTGCGAGGAGGCTGAATATTAATGCCCGGCGCGGATTTCAGAGAGGTCGTCTCATGGCTGCGATGGTGGGATACGCGACCGGCATAGGTCCAAAGGACGGCGACCACGAGCACGGTGATTATCGAGGACAGTAAGAAAAAACGATGCTTTTGCCGGAGACTGTTTCCACCTCTGCCGCCGGTTCTCACGCCGTCTGCGGGCCGCGCCTCATTTTCCCGAATTTTTTCCAGGGTTTCAAAGAGTTTGCTCACCGTCTCTCCCGGATCTTTTTGTTACCACTGCGCCGGTCGGCGGTCGCTGGAATCGACATTGTCGGTCAGGGGGCGGTCGTCGTTGACAAAGAATACCGCCGCCACCTCGCGGCCGTTGCTGTCGCGCTCGTTGCCGGGATAATAGGCCCAGCAGGTGGCCTCATTGGCTTTTCTGATGGTCGCCCGGATATCGGCGACGGTCCGGGCGGTTACGGCGGAGGGATTGTTAGCCATTCCCGGCGGCATGTCGGGGAGGTTGCACGGCGGCAGGGAACGGTTCTGCTCAGTGGAATAGGCGTCGGAGCGGACGATGCGCAGGTATTTTAATGATTCCGGTCTTGAGGAGAGACGCAGTTCATTGAACTGCATTTCGGCAAGGGTCGGCCAGTCGGGATTGGTTCCTTGGGGGCCGGTATTGAGGCCGGATGCCATGATTTTGGCGTGCGCCAGTTCCACTCCGGCGCGGATGGCGGATAATTTTCCTTTGGTCACCGCGAGCTTCGCTTCTTTCTGGAGATTGAGGTAATAGGGTACCGCCACCGCAGCCAATATACCGAGGATGATAATCACAATCAGCAGTTCTATCAGGGTAAAGCCTTGAATTTTAGTCTTTTTCATGATTTTTCCCGGTGCTTTGTGTAACTGTAATTTCCAGTTTTAAGTACTTTATGTGAAAATTCAATAAGATGGCAAGGATTAATAACAAAAATCATAAAATATATTTCACCTGAATCTTGCGGACTATACTGCCGATACTGCCGCGGGATTCCAATGCCGCCGGAGCGTCGGGGGCGGTAAAGGTGTCGTTGCTGATGCTGCCGTTTACTCCTTCAATGGTCGGAGCGATGAATCCCGTACCGCCGCCGTCGTGATCGAGGATCTTCAGTCTCGCGGTGGATTCGGCGGTATAGAGAGCCTGGGCCCAGATGCGGGCCTCGGCCGAGCCGGTGGCGGTGGACTGCAGATGTTTTGCCGCAAGGAGCCCGAAGAGGCCCAGAAATACGACGGCGAAGATGGCGGCAATGATGCCGAAACCGGATTCAGAAGCCGGGAACCAGAAGACAGAAGACAGGTGGGGGGGGGGATTTTCGTTTTGCGCCGGGAACCGTAGCTGTCTTCGTTCCTTCCCGGCCGTCGCCGGAGCGGCTGGGAGCATGGTCTGAACCGGCGCGCGGCCATCAACCGCACCACCCTCTTTCTTCTGGCTTATGATATCACGGAACATTATGAATATGGACCTCCTTGTGAAAACCGACCTCTTCTTCGCCCCGTTCAAGAATGAAGTTGATCCTTACCGTGGCGTTGCGGGTCAGGCTCGCCGGGGTATAGGCAAATGATAAACTTCCCGTCTTGATCCCGGTGGCCAGGGGCTTGCCGAGGTTATCGGCGGGGAAGTTGGTCGGGTCGGTGGTTTCGGCGTTTATTTTGATCTCTGAGCGCATGATCCGGCCGTTAAAAAGATAATAGCGCACCGCCCGGTCAACCCCGTAAAATCGCTGTCGCGGCGAGGAAGCGATGACCCCGGGTTTGTTGCTGCTGTCCAGGGTCATGGTTTTGCCGGCCACCGCGGTTACCTGATAGAGACGGCGGTTGGCCAGGGTGGCGGTACTGAAATCGGTCCAATTGCGGTTATAGATGGATAGTACCGTCCCCACCGCCAGGGCCGCGGTCTCGTCGGTGATGCTCAAAGTCGGCGCGGCCTCCTGGTAATGGCCGAAGACGGTGCGCATGGCGGTCTCGTCGATCATTGCGAATCTGAGGTCGGTGGGGTCGGCGCCCAGGGTAACGGAGTCAACCGCGTTGGGAATGGCGTTGTGGATTTCCCGTTCCATCCGTGCCAGGGTCAGGCTGCCCTCCTCGAACATCGCGGCCCGGTTTTCGGTGTCGTGGAATCCCTTGAAACCTTTACTGATGAAATCCGCCCCCATAATCCCGATGATCCCGAGGATAACGATAACCATCACCAATTCGATGAGGGTAAAAGCGGTTTCAAAAGACGGAAGCCGGAAGAAGGACGACAGATGGTGGCGCGGATTTGCGTTTTGCGCCTGAAATCGTCGATGGTTTCGGTATTCTGTCTTTCGACTCAGAAATTGCATTTCAGACTCACAAGGGAAAAGTTTTCACCGTTGGGCATATCCACCCTCACCGCCACCCTTTTGGTGTCGGTTGCGGCGGCGGCGAGTTTGCTCCCGACCGGGTTGCCGGCGGTGATGTTGGCGGTGTTGCTGGCGATATAGGTCACCGTAACCCGGCGGCGATAGCCCTTGAGGCTGAAGGGGGTGTTGTCCTGGTCAACGAAGTTGTCCTGTTCGTCCAGGGTATCGTAGTCGTCAACATCGTCATAGTCGGGACGGATTTCACCCTCGGCGCCGATGGCCCCGGCGGCGACGCTGCCGCGGACGCTTTCCGTGGTATTCAGCGGTCCGCCTCCCATGGGGGTGGCCTCGTCCCACTTCTTGTTCATGATCTCGTCCATCAGGGCCTGTCCCAGGGCCACCCCCCGGGCCCGGATTACCGGGTCGCCACCTTTACTGATTGATTGAAGCAGAGGAATAAGGATCAGGGAGAGAAAGGAGAGGATGATGATCGTCATCACCAGTTCAAGGAGACTGAAGCCTCCTGATCCATGAGATTCGAGGGGTGATGGGTGAGGTTTTGTTCCCGGCAAGATTTTTTCCTTCCTCATTATTTTTTAAGACACCCTTTATTCAATAAATCCGGTCTGGGCGTAAACGGTCATGACTCTGGTGGCGCCGATGGTGAAGGTGGTGTCGGCGGCAAGCGGGTTGCCGCTTGCCGGATCAACGGGTTCGCCGAGACCGTTGAACCAGACCGTGCCATTGCTTATGGTTTTGCCGCCGCTTAAGGACTGGTTGACATACTCCGTCTCTGCGGTGGCGGAATCGTCGGCCCGTTTGATGGTGTAGTGGTTGGAGTTTGTCGAGATCCCCCAGGCCGCCGCCGCGGTCGTGTATTCCCGGGTGATTGCCAGATGCTGGGCATGGCGCACCGCCTGTTTGAAATCACCGGCCGCGGCCGCAAGCCTTAGGTCGGTATCTGGCATCGCCATATAGGCACTCACCGAGAGTACCCCGAGGATAACGATGACCATCACCAGTTCCATCAGGGTGAACCCGGTTTCATAATTCAGAGGGCGGCGGCAGGATTTCAGTCTCAGGCCTTCAGTCTTTTTTTTCATCTGACAATCTCCTGCCAGTTTATGATCCGGTCGTTGCCGCGGTAGATACCGAAATAGGCTTCCACGGTCAGGTCAGGTTCGAGCCAGGCGGGAAAATCGAGGTTGATTTCCGCCGATCCTCCCGGAGGGTTGGGGTCGGCGGTGGGGTAGAGGGAAATTTCCCCTACCCCGGCGGAGAGGGTCAGTGGCGTTGTCGGGTTATTGACCGTGATTCCGGTCTCTGCTCCCTTGCTTAAGTTGACGCTGGTGCAGGAGTCGGCGCTGTTGGTCTGCCAGTCGCTGCCGTTGTACGACAATGCTGATACCGGCAGAAGCAGGGGGTCGGTTACGCTGGCGGTTTCGGGGCCGTAGGCGTTGTTGGCCAGACCCTGGCCGTGGAGGAGATTTGCGCCGATTATTCCGTTTCTGCTGATCCCTGCGCATCCGGAACCGGGGTCGTAACAGACCGAGTCGCTGTCGGTGAACCGGGCCGCGGGGATGTTGAGATCAATGCTCGCGGCAAATGGTGTAACCGGGGCGGTGAGCCCGGGCCGGGTATATGTAAAACTGTCGTTCAGGGTCAGGGTAACCGAGCCGTTGCAGTCGGAATCGCTGCCGGCTGCTGCGGTGGCCGAGGACGTCGCCGGGGACAGGGACACCGGGGCGCTGACGTCGGCATAGGTGTAATTCAGGTTCCAGGGGGAAGATAATTTCCAGAATCCGCCGCAGTCGTAGTTGACCGTGGTCGCGCCATTGCTGTTTTGAGCGGTAATGGTGATCTGGGGGGCGATGGTATAGGTAAAGGGCTGCCCCAGCCAGGTGAAATTGCCGACCAGGCATGAGTCGGCAACGGTCGGGGGATCAGGGTTGAGGCTGACCGTGAAACGGGCCGGGATAAAACGGCCGATATTGGCGGAGGTCGAGGTCGGGATCAGGTCACCGGCGGTGAGATAGGCCGGGGGATCGGCGCTGAGGCGGAAGACCCCGACCTCGCTTACGGTCTGGTTTATATCGTGGACGCCGTTGTCTCCGGCAAGCATATCAAAGGTGGTGGCCCCGATGGTTCCGGCGGCGCCGCCGGCCGGGGCGATTTTTGTGTGACTGATGGTAATTCCGGTGGCCTGGTAATTGGGGGTTACGCTGTTGCCTGTGCAGAAATCGGTATCCACCTCGCCGGTTGTCTCCCAGGCCACCGCCCTCACCTGGAGGTTGAAAGGGCTCCCGGCGGCGACAAAGGCGGAACATCCGGCATTGCCCGCGGCGCAGTCGTTGTTGGCCTCTGTTGCCTCGACACAGAGTCCGGCCGGTACGGAGACAAAGGTGTCGCTGCCGGTCATGATAAGGCCGCTCTCGGCCCCGATTCCGGTGAAGGACGCATCCAGAGCCATCTCGCCCGCGTCCGGATAGTTTAAGACCAGGGTGGACTCACCGTTGGCGTCAAAGGTGAGCGATAGCGAGGTGCCGGGAGAGGCGGTGGCGACCGGGGTTCCGTTGACGGTCATCACCATGGTCCCGGTGCCCGGAGTTGAATATGTTGACCAGAAGTCGACGTTCACGGTTCGGTTGGCAAAGGCGGGAACGCATTGTTCCGTTACCAGGTCCTTTCTCACCGCGGCGATGGTGATCGCGGCTGAATCTTTGCCCGCGGTCTGGTCGGGAATGGTAAAGGCGAATCCGGAATCGTGGAAGGTCATGACGCAGTCTGCCGTCACCCCGCCCTGGATACAGATATATGATGCCGCCGGGACAGGCGCGGTGATACCGAGGGTGATATCTCCGGCGGTGCTGTGGCGCAGGGCGGCGGTGGTGCTGCCGCCGGTGAAGGTGATGGTGTCACCGCCGACCCAGCCGGTGGGGCTTAGGGTAAGGCTGACCGCGCCGGAATAAAGGGTGGCGCAGGCGGCGTCCTGGCAGGCGCGGATGGTTACTGTTTCAGGCTCACAGGTGAGGGCGCTTGCGTCATGGATGATCTCGTAGTGATCGACCATCGTTGTTGGCGGGGGGCAGGGGTGGGTCTGGTGCATCACCGTTTCGATGTCGCCCTGGCTCATGGCCTTTTTGAACAGGCGCACCTCGTCGATCATTCCCTGAAAACGGTAGGCGGTTTCGCCGAGGTCGGATTCGCCGCCAATGGTGGCGATGCCGTTGTCGGTTCCCCATGTGCCGGTGATCACTGAGTTTACCGCCGCCATCTGGGTGAAGCCGGAATCATAGATATAGAGTCTTTTTATTCCGTTAGTGATGTCGGCCACTGCGGCGACAAAGTACCATCTGTTGTTGTTTACCACATTGCCGGTGTCAAGGCTGACGGGACTGGTTCCCCGGGCGAAGAAGCGGACCCTGCCGGTACCACCGTCGCCGACGCTTATAGCGTAACCGCCGCTGTTGTTTTCGTCGTCAGTGAAGATTCGCTGCCCGGCCTTGTTTTTTTTCGCGGTGTTGAACCAGGCGGTGATGGTGAAGTCGCTGGTTAGATTGGGAAATCCGGGGATGGCGAGGTAGTCGTTCGCGCCGTCAAAGGTTCCGTAACCACAGGTGCCGGGGTCGCCGGTCAGGGCTGGGGTGGCGGAAGCGGTGGTGGCACCGTTGTTCGCGGTGCCGTTGTAGTTCCCCGTCTGTTCCACCACCTCGCCGGCGGCACCGGTCCAGGATGCCTCGTCAAGCCGCCACCAGGCCAATTGTCCGAAATCAGCGGCAAAGGCCTGCGAAAAGACGGCGATCCCACCCCGTTCCTGGATGTGGTTGCGTTCGCTGTCATTTGCTTGGTCTTCGTCCACGGTAAGGCCGACCGCGGTGGCCGAGAGTGAGCAGCGTCGGAGCCAGCCGCCGTTATTGCCGTTTCTCGTTGCCTGGTTCGCGATTACCAAGGGGGCGGCGGTGTAGGTGTTGACGAAATTGACGGTGAAACAGCCATTGTTCCAACCCCGAATGATATTGCCGGAATAGATCGATTCATAGACAACGCTTGTGCCGTTTACGTCTTTAAAGTTCCCGGAGATCCCGGAGGTGATGGCGAGGTAGGCGATTCGTTCCGGGGTAGCCACCGGACCGGTGCCGGTTTCGGCCCGTTCCAGGGCCAGTTGAAAACCGCCGCTGGTGACGTTACGGACCGCGGTGGCAAGCCATGGGGTGGAAGGAGCCCCGGGCAGGGCCGCGGTTTCGTTGTTCATTGTCTGGATGGTGGCCAGAAGGGCCGGGGCGGCGGAGAAACTGCCGTTCAAGATCACCGAGTTCCAGCCGTTCCCGGTGGCCGGATTGCTTTGTACCGTGGGGGTGGAAATGGTCCCGGCCTCGACAATGGTCCCATCCGGCATCTGGTGCAGCCCCGGCTCAACCGCGAGGTAATGGAGGGTGGAAGCGGGCTGGGCCCCGTCTTCATTGGGAGGCTCAACCGGGACGATCTCGAAGCCTGAGGCGGTCACGTTTCTGATCCGGGCCGCGGCAGGCTCAGGGTTTTCGTTGGCAGTGAGGAGAAAGACCAGCGGCGCGGCAGCATAACTCTGTTGAAAGGTGACGGTGGTGAAGCCGACATCACCGCTGTTTATTGCCGCAAGACTTATGCTCCCTGCCTCCATTTTCCAGGCGGTGTCGGCGACACTGGGCGGCGGGGGGGTAAGGTCGGCGTCAAAGGCCTGGGAGAAGATCGCGACCCCGGCCTGTTCGTTGGTGTGGTAGTCGACATCCTTGTATTCGTCTTCGTGTACCGTCAGCCCCACCGCAGTGGTTGAAAGCGAGCAGCGTCTGAGCCAGCCGCCGTCGCCGCCGTAATGGGTGTCCTTGGTCGCGAGTACCAGCGGCGGGGTGGAATATGACGCGGTGAAGTTGACCGGATAGCAGCTGTTACCCGGGACCCAGCCGCGGATATTGTTGGCTGAGAATATGGTCTCGAAGTTGACGGTGTTGGAGGCGCTGTCGGTGAAATTTCCGGTTACTCCGGCGGTTATTGCGACCCAGCCGATGGTCTCGCTTGTACCCATCAGGCCGCTGTTGACCTCGCTGCGTTCAAGGGCGGTCTGGAATCCGGTGGCGCTTACCGTCTGGATTACCGTGGTCAACCACGGGGATGAAACTGCTCCCGGAGGGGTGCCGGACTCGTTGTTCATGGTCTGGATTTGTCCCAGGACCACCGGGGCGGCGATGAATCCGGCGCTGAAACTGACGCTGGCCCAGCTTTCAGGGCCTCCGACCCCGGTGCCGTGCTGGACCGCGCTGGTGACAGTGGTGCCGGCTTCTAATCTTGTTCCGTCGGGAAACTGGTGACTGCCGGGCTCGATGGCGAGATAATGGACTATGTCAGCCGGTTGCACCCCGTCTTCCTTGGCCGGTTCAACCTGGGCGACTTCAAAACTTGTGCTGGTGACGTTTCTGATCCGGATTGCGTTGGGACGAGAATTGGCATCGCCGGGAACAAGGACGATAACCGGGGTTGAAGGGTACGTCTGTCTTAAGTTAACGGTGACAAAGGAAGTTGAACCTGAACTGACCGCCGGCAGGTTGACGCTGCCGGCCTCGATCAGCCAGGCCCCGGCGGTGGCCGGCGCCATAACGAAGAGGCAGAATGTAAAAAATTGAAGAGTTCGTCGCATATAGTTCTCCCTTTTTTATCTTATCAGACCGTTGAAAAAGTCGTCCATGGTTTTTCAACGGGATGTTATGGAAAAAGGGAGGAAAACGGCAAGGCGTAAAAAGGTTTTCGTTGAAAAAAAGTAAGCGCTCAATAAACCACACTCTTGACTTTAGCAATCCGTTGAAAAACGGACTGCTAAGCGGCGCATGGACGCGCCGCCGATTTTGCCGGGTTGAAAACCCCGGTGAAATCGAGAGGTTGGCCGGAACTTGTTTTGGCCAACCGGGTAGAGAAAAAGCCATGGACGGCTTTTTCAACGGTCTGTTAGGGTACCTTGGAAAATGGTCTTTTCGTCTGCCCCCGACGTCATGAGCAAAATGAAAAATGCTCATGACGTCGGGGGCGGGACTGCGTTTTTAAATTTTGCTCATCTTTTGGCCCCGAACGAAAGTCCTCATTTTTCAAGAAACTTTTATAACATCTCGTAATATAAGCGTTTCAGGGCCTCATGGAGTGCTTACAAAAAAATCCCCGGGCCGGAAGATCCGGGCCGGGGATTTAAAGGCAATCGGAAACCTGCGATAAAAGATCAGATCTCGGTAACGGTGATCGCTTCGGTGGGGCAGACCTCGATACAGGTCTCGCAGCCGAGACACTCATCGGCGTTTACCGGCTCACTCTTGCCGTCGACCATTTCGTAAACCTGCGCCGGGCAGGCGTTTACGCATTCTTCATCACCGCTGCACTTGTCCTTGTCAACTATGACTTCCCACATAATAGAACCTCCGTTTGAATAAATATGAAATTGGGAACAATGACTATAAAAATTATCCTCTTCACTTAGGCCATGAGAGAGGAGGTGTCAAGTCAAATCTTTACTGATTTGAGGGTAGATTGGAAAAATGGCCTTTCCGTCCGATCCCGGCGTCATGAGCAAAATAAAAAATGATCATGACGCCATGGCGGGACAGAGTTTTTTGATTTGCTCATTCCTTGAAGGTCTCGGACGAAAGTCCTTTTTTCCCAAGACCTCCTCGTGATATTGACATTCGCAGGGATTTCATATCCCGGGCGGAAAATATCTCCTGCCTGAGTTTCGCAGCCCCGGCAAAGCCGCGGGCGAAACGGCTGATGATGTTTTTGCCCCGTCCGGGGGCGCAGGCGGCGTGTCTTTCCATGAGATCAAGCAGTTCCAGGGCCGCGTTCATAAGGGCTGCCGGGGTTGTCGGCCGGGGTTTTGCCGCGAAGATCCAGGGATTGCCGAGACCGGCCCGGCCGATCATCATCAGTTCGCATCCGGTCTTTTCCCGCATGGTGTCGATGTCCGCCGGGGTGTTGATGTCGCCGTTGGCGATTACCGGAATTTTTTTTATTGCCCTGCGGACGGCGGCTATATCGTCATAACTGACCCGGCCGCCGAAACCATCGCTCCAGGTACGGCCGTGAATGGTGACTGCGGCACAGCCTTCGTCCTCGGCGATTTTCGCGATCTCCACCGCGTTTTTTTCTTGATGGTTCCAGCCGCTTCTGATCTTGACCGTTACCGGTTTCGGCGAGTTTTTCACCACCGCCGCGATTACCTTTCGGGCCAGGGCGGGGTCGCGCATCAGGGCCGCGCCGGCGCCTTTTTTTACCACCTTGCGCACCGGGCAGCCCATGTTGATGTCGATCACGTCGGCGGGGCTTTCCGCCAGGATCGCCGCGGCTTCCCCCATGCTCTCCGGCTCGGCCCCGAAGATCTGAAGCGCCAGCGGCCGTTCCGCCTCGATGCTGCGGCAGAGGTCAAAGGTCGCCTTTTGTCGGTGGATCAGGCCGTGGCAGCTGATCATCTCGGAAAAGACCATCCCGGCACCATGGCGCCGGCAGAGGAGGCGGAAGGCGAGGTCGCTGTATCCGGCAAGCGGGGCGGCGATGAGCGGCGAGTCGAGGGCAACCGGACCGATGGAATGGGAAGAGCCTGGGGTAGCTGTCACTTTCCCGTTTGTCAAATCTGAGAAGTCATCTTTTTAAACTCTTCAAGCACTCGTTCCACGGTCAGACCGAAGAATTTGAACAGCTCTCCGGCCGGGGCTGATTCGCCAAAACGGTCAATGCCGATGACCCGGTCGGCGTATTTACGCCAATAATCGCTGACCCCGGCCTCAATCGCCAGCACTGGAACCCCGGGGGGAAGGATACGGTCGCGGTAAGCGGTATCCTGGGCGTCAAAACGGTCGCAGGCGGGCATGGATACCACCCTTACCTTCCGTTTGTCGGCGGTGAGGGCGCCCGCGGCGGTCATGGCCAGTTCCACCTCGCTGCCAGTGGCGATGATGATCCCTTCCGGGGGGTCGTCGCAGTCTTTGAGTATATAACCGCCGTGGGTGATATCGTTTATTTGTTTTCGGTCGCGTTCCTGGTGCGGCAGACCTTGGCGGGAGAGGATGAGACAGGTGGGGCCGTCAGTCCGTTCAATAGCCATCCGCCAGGCTACCGCGGTTTCCACCGCGTCGCAGGGACGCCAGATGCTCATGTTGGGGATGAGCCGCAGGGTGGCGGTCTGTTCAATGGGCTGGTGGGTAGGGCCGTCCTCGCCAAGGCCGATGGAGTCGTGGGTAAAGACAAAGATCTGCTGTTGTTTCATCAGCGCCGCCATCCGCAGGGCGTTGCGGGCATATTCGGAAAAGATGAGAAAGGTGGCGCAATAGGGAATAAATCCGCCGTGGAGGCCGATGCCGTTGCCGATGGCTGCCATGGCGAACTCCCGGACCCCGAAGTGGATGTAATTGCCGCCCGGATCTTCGTTTATCGCCTTGCTGCCGCTCCAGATGGTGAGGTTTGATCCGGCGAGGTCGGCGGAACCGCCGATCAGTTCCGGCAGATGGGGGGCGTAGCCGTTGATGCAGATCTGGCTTGCCTTACGGGTTGCCAGATTTTCGGCCCGAGTGTTGGTGGCGTTGATAAAGGCGTCGGCGGCACTGTCCCAGGCGGTAGGGAGGTCGCCGGCAAGACGGCGCTTAAGCTCGGCTGCCAGGTCCGGGTATTGCTTACGGTAAGCCGCCATTTTTTCATCCCAGTTTGATTCAAGGGCTTTACCCTTGTCGCGGCAGTCCCAGGCTGATTTTATCTCTTCCGGCACCGTCAAGGGCGGATGGGGCCAGCCGATGGTCTCGCGCACCAGGGCGATTTCGTCTTCCCCCAGGGGGGCGCCGTGGCAGATCTCTTTGCCCTGTTTATTGGGGGAGCCGAAACCGATGATGGTTTTGCAGCAGATCAGGGTAGGTTTTTTGTTTTCGGCCCCGGCCTCTGCCAGGGCCTTTTTTATCGCTTCGGGATCATGGCCGTCTACGGCCGGGATTACATGCCAGCCGTAGGCGGTGAAACGGGCCGGGATATCTTCGGTAAACCAGCCGCCGACCTCGCCGTCGATGGAGATATTATTATCGTCGTAGATGGCGGTGAGCTTGCCCAGTTTCAGGGTCCCGGCAAGGGAGCAGGACTCGTGACTGATGCCTTCCATCATGCAGCCGTCACCGAGGAAGACATAGGTGTTATGGTCAATAATTTCATGCCCCGGGCGGTTGAACTGGGCCGCGAGGGTGCGTTCGGCAATGGCCATCCCCACCGCGTTGGCGATTCCCTGACCCAGAGGACCGGTGGTGGTTTCAATTCCCGGGGTGTAGCCGTATTCCGGATGGCCGGGGGTTTTTGAGTGGATCTGGCGGAAGTTTTCGATTTCGATCATGGGGAGGTCGTAGCCGCTGAGATGGAGGAGAGAGTAAAGGAGCATTGAGCCGTGGCCGTTTGAGAGGACAAAACGGTCGCGATTGGGCCAGCCGGGGTTGGCGGGGTTGTGGCGGAGAAAATCACGCCAGAGGACAGTGGCGATGTCGGCCATTCCCATGGGGGCGCCGGGATGACCGGATTTCGCCTTCTGGATGGCGTCCATGCTTAAGGCGCGGATGGCGTTGGCAAGGTCTTTCTGGCTTGGCATTTTTTTCCTCTTTATCTGAAATTTACTAAGGTTACGGTGTTTTCTGGTAATGGCACCGGTCTTTTCACAACGGTCTTCTGGAGCCGTCACGGGTTCAGGGGGGTTGATATGAGATGGTTGAGCTGGACATAAATCTGTTCCGCCACCTCGGCGGCCATGGCCTTCAGCGCCTGTCTGCGGTTTGAGCGGATCATTGCCGCCTCTGAGTCACCGTTATATCCACCTTCACGGCGTTCATGTTTTTTCCAGACGATGCGGTTGTCGCGGTTTCGGCGTATCTGCCACGAAGTGTCCATGATCGCCTTGATGGCGGTGGGGGTGTCGTGGCTGTCAAAGGCGCTGCCGCTGAATTCAATCCGGTCGATGCTGCCAGCGATGGTGTAGTCGGCGCTCTCATCGGCGAATACCACCTTTATTATCCGGCTCTCCTGGAGCCAGTTGATGATTGCCTGATTGAAGAAACCTTCAAGGCCGAATTCTCGTGCCTTATTGTCCCATATATTGACCCGGACCCGGATCGGCGTGGCCCCGGCTTTCGGGCCGTAGCCCTGGTGGTGATAGCCGCATCCGCCGAGTAGCAGAAAAAATATCAGGGCCGCGGGAATGGTCTTAACAGTCCGTTGAAAAACGGACTGTACACGGCGCATGGACGCGCCGCCGATTTTGCCGGGTTGAAAACCCCGGTGAAATCGAGAGGTTGGCCGGAACTTGTTTTGGTCAACCGGAGCTGAAAAAGCCATGGACGGCTTTTTCAACGGTCTGTTAAGCCCGCCCTTCAATTGGCCACCACGTTGACCAGGCGATTTTTGACCACGATTACCCTGCGGATGGTTTTGCCGGCGGTGAACTTTTGTATTCCCGCGTCGGCCCGGGCCATGGCCTCCAGCTCATCGTTGTCGGTGTCGGGCCTGACCTTAACCTTGCCCCGGAGTTTACCGTTTACCTGCAGGACCACGGTGATCTCGTCCTCCTTGGTCGCGTCTGCGTCGATCTTCGGCCATCCGGCCCGGGAGATGCTGTCTGTTTCACCCATCTCCTGCCACAGTTCTTCGGCGATATGTGGGATCATCGGCGAAAGCAGGAGGATGATCGTCCGCACCGCCTCTCTGATGACCTCCGGTGCCGGGGGGGGCGTATCTTCGCCGCAGGCGGCGTAAAGGGCGTTTGCCAGTTCCATCACCTTGCTGATCGCGGTGTTGAAGTGAAATCCGCGTTCCATCTCGGCCTCGACCTTTACGATGGTCTGGTGGGTTATCCGGTGCAGGGCAAGGTTTTGCCGCTCAAGTTCCTTCGGGATGGCAGCGGCGTCTTTTATGACCGCAAGGTGCTGGTGAAAGAAGCGGAAAAATCTGGCGATGAAGCGGTAACAGCCGTCGACTCCGCTTGAGACCCACTCAAGGTCGCGATCCGGGGGGGCGGCAAAGAGGATAAACATCCGCACTGTGTCGGCACCGTAGCGTTTGATCATTTCATCCGGGTCAACCACGTTGCCCTTGGATTTGCTCATCTTGGCGCCGTCAAGGGTGACCATTCCCTGGGTGAGGAGGTTTTTGAACGGCTCGTCGATATCGAGGTAGCCGAGATCGCGCAGAACCCGGGTGAAGAAACGGGCATAGAGGAGGTGGAGAATGGCGTGTTCCACCCCGCCGATGTATTGATCAACCGGGAGCCAGTACGCTGCCTCTTTTTTGTCAAAAGGAGAGGTCTCGTTTCTGGGGGAGCAATAGCGGGCGTAATACCAGGAGGATTCGACAAAGGTATCCATGGTGTCGGTATCGCGGCGGGCCGCTTTGCCGCATTCGGGGCAGGTGGCGTTGACGAAGAGGTCAAGCCCGGCCAGCGGCGAGTGGCCGTCCTCAAGGAGTATCGCCTCTTCCGGCAGGGCCACCGGCAGGTCTTCCTCTCTTACCCCCACCGGGCCGCAATCGGGACAGTGGATTATCGGGATCGGGGTGCCCCAGTATCGTTGTCGTGAGATGCCCCAGTCGTTTAAGCGGTAGGTCACCCTGGCCCGGCCGAAGCTGTTTTTTTCCGCCATGGCCGTTATCGCGGCCTTGGCCTCGTCTGAGTCGCTGCCGTCGAACTTGCCGGAATTGCACAGGGTTCCCGCCCCGGTAAAGGCCTCGGTCATGGTTTCTGGAGCGAGTGTCTCTCCCGCCGGGGTAATGACCACCCGGATCGGCAGGTCGTATTTTTTCGCAAATTCGAAGTCGCGCTGATCGTGGGCCGGAACCGCCATAACCGCGCCGGTGCCGTATTCCATCAGGACGAAGTTGGCGAGGAATATCGGCACCTCGTCGCCGGTAAAGGGGTTGATGCAATACGCGCCGGTGAATATCCCCTCTTTTTCCTCGGCCGCGCCGGGGCCGCGGGCGATTTTTTCCCGTTTCACCCTGTCGATGAACTCCCAGACCGCGGCAGCATTCTTGTATCCCTTGATCAACTCGGTGACCATGGGATGTTCCGGCGCAAGCGACATGAAACTGACCCCGAAGACGGTGTCGGGCCGGGTGGTGAATATTTTTATGGTTTCCCTCGAGTTTTTGAGAGGGAATTCGATTTCAGCCCCGTGGCTTTTGCCGATCCAGTTCTTCTGCATCGTCCGGACCTTTTCCGGCCAGCCGTCGAGATGGTCGAGGCCGTCGAGGAGTTCTTCGGTGTAGTTGCTGATCCGGAAGAACCATCCGTTCATCTCCCGGTCAATCACCTCGGAATCGCAGCGCCAGCAACAACCGTCTTCCACCTGTTCCCGGGCGAGGACGGTATGGCATGTCTCGCACCAGTTTACCGAGGTTTTTTTTCTGTAGACCAGGCCTTTTTTCAGCATTTCCAGGAAAATCAACTGCTCCCATCGGTAGTATTCCGGCCGACAGGTGGTGATCTCCCGCTGCCAGTCATAGCTGAAGCCCAATTGTCTGAGCTGGCCGCGCATGTAGGCGATGTTGTCGTAGGTCCAGTGGGCCGGATGGTTGCCGGTTTTGATCGCGGCGTTCTCGGCCGGGAGACCGAAGGCGTCCCAGCCCATGGGGTGGATGACGTTGAATCCCCGCATCCTTTTATAACGGGCGACCACATCGCCGATGGTGTAATTGCGCACGTGCCCCATGTGCAGCCGGCCGGAGGGGTAGGGGAACATCTCCAGGGCGTAGTATTTTGGGCGGTCGGGATCAGGGGTTGCGATGAACCCTCCATGCTCACGCCAGTATCTCTGCCATTTGTCTTCAATGGCGGCGGGGGTGTATTTTTTCTCTTTTGTGTTGCTCATGGTGTCGTTTGGTTCAACGGGTTACGGTGCCGATTGCACCCCTTCAGCCCCCATGGCCGGGCAAAACAAGTTCCGGCCGACATCTCCGTTTTTCAACGGTCTGCTATTCCCTATGCGGGACAATCTATTCCATATCCTGGTAATCGGCCGGGGCCAGGTTCTCGAAGGTTGTGGTCCGGTCGAGGTAGGCGAGATGGATGGTGCCGGTGGGGCCGTTACGCTGTTTGCCGACGATGATTTCAGCCTTGCCGCTGTTGGGGCCGTTGTGGTAGCGTTCGTCGCGGTGGATGAAGAGGATGACATCGGCGTCCTGTTCCAGAGCTCCGGATTCGCGCAGGTCGGATAGGCGGGGGCGTTTGTCGGTGCGGCTCTCAAGACCGCGGTTGAGCTGCGACAGCGCGATTACCGGCAGGTCCAGTTCTTTGGCGGTGGCCTTGAGCCCCCGGGAGATTTCACTGATTTCCTGTTCCCTGCTCTTTTCCCGTCCTCGACTTGATCCCTGCATGAGCTGGAGGTAATCAACCACCAGCAGGCCGATATTGTGGTTCATTTTCATCCGCCGGGCCTTGGCGCGCAGCTAGCGGATCGAGATTCCGGAGCTGTCGTCGATGTAGATCGGCGCCTCGGTCAACATCGACCAGGCCCGGTTAAGTTTCTGGAAATCGCTGTCCTTGAGATTGCCGGTGCGGACAAATTGTGAGTCAACCCGGGCCACGGAACTGAGCATCCGCATCCCCAATTGGTGGTCGGCCATCTCAAGGCTGAAGATGCCTGTCGCTATCTGGCTGAAGAGGGCGGCGTTCAAGGAGATGTTCAGGGCGAGGGCGGTTTTACCCATGCTCGGGCGGGCCGCGAGGATGATCAGATCGGCGGGCTGGAGCCCGGCGGTCATCTGATCAAGGGCGGTGAAACCGGTGGGAACCCCGGTGATGGCGTTTGGGTTCTGGACCAGCTTTTCAATCTTGTCAAAGGCCTCGCGGATGACCTCTTTCATGCCCTGGCTGCCTTTGCTGCCCTTGGCCTGGGATATCTCGAAGATTTCTTTTTCGGTGTCGTCAAGGAGGGCGCCTATATCTTCCGGGGCGTTGAAACAGCGGTCACAGATATTGGTCGTGGTGGTGATTAACCGGCGCAGAGTTGATTTGTCACGGACGATGTTGCTGTAAAAGGCGATATTAGCGCTTACCGGAACGATATCGGAAAGTGATGCCAGGTAAGCGGGGCCGCCGACGGCATCGAGGTGGCCGTTGCTTTCAAGCTGGTTGGCAACGGTGATCATGTCGCAGGGCTGATTGCGGTCGAAGAGAGCCAGCATGGCCTGATAGATAAGGCGATGCTGCTCCAGGTAGAAATCATCGGGGTCGACAGTTTCAACGGTGGAGAGCAAGGTACTTTTTTCCAGCAGGATGGAACCGAGGACGCATTTTTCCGCCTCAAGGTTATGGGGGGGGATGCGACCCTGATTCTGCGTCATTGTCTGCCCTGCCGTCATGATCCCGATGTCGTCCGGAACAGTCATGACGCCATCGGTTTAATCTATACACGAGTCCATCAATAATGGCTCAATGGTAACACCTGCACATGTGGGTGGCCCGGCCCGGTCGGTAAAAACGAGTTTCGGCCAGCCTCTGTATTTTGCCGGATTTTTCTTTCCCGGCAAAATCGGCGGCGCGGACTGTGCGTGGGGACAGGCGGCCGTCGGGATTATTCCGCTGCTGTTTTTTCTGTTTTCACGTCGGATTCGGCCTTGCCCTTGTCCGCGCTTGGCGGGACAACCTGGACCTTGATCTCGGCGGTGACCTGGTAGGCGATTTTGATGGTGATGGTAAATTCGCCCGCGGTCTTGATCGGTTCGGCAAGGAGAATTTTTTTGCGTTCGACCTCTATTCCGAGATCGGCAAGCCCCTTGGCGATGTCGGCGTTGGTGACTGAACCGAAAAGACGGTCTTCCTCACCTACCATCTGTTCAATGACCAGAGTGGTGGCGGAGATTTTCGCGGCGACCTTTTCGGCCTTACGGCGAATTTCACTTTTTCTGGCTTCAATGGCGGTCCGCTGCATTTTAAGGATCGCCATGTTGCCGCTGGTTGCGGGGACGGCCAGTCCCTGGGGGACGAGGTAATTGCGGCCATAACCGGCCTTTACCTTTACGAGATCGCCCTCTTCACCAAGGGTGTCTACGGTTTTTTTGAGAATAAGCTCCATTTTATTCCTCCGGATTTTCCTTTATATCACTTGAGTTTTTATCGCGGTCCATCCTTTCAAGTTTACCCCTGAAATCGGCCCAGACATCGATGATACCGGTAAAACTTAAAAAAATTATGCCATAGGCCTGGAGGACCATGAGTCCATAAACAATTGCCCTTAACCCCACCGGCGTATGCCAGTATTCGAAGAGACGGGTAAGTATCGCAAGTCCCTGGTAAAAATAGATAACATTCAGGGACAACAGCACGCCGATTGCTACCGGTCGCAGACCGGACAACGGCATCAGCAACCCGAATCCGGCAAGAATTACCGCAAAGACCAGGGGCTCGGGCGCCTTCCATGATGAAAACGGAGGCCAGATTACGAGTTCCGGTCGTCTTTTTTGTAATAACCACTGACCCAGAACCAGGTTGAGCATGGTGCTGCCGACAAGGGATGCAAATATAACCCCGGGCAGGACCTGGGGCAGTATTTTTTTTATGGCCGCCGCTGTGGTCCTGATTTCCTGTAATTGTCCGGGATCCAGATCTTTGGTGTTCTGGAACAGATCAAGGCTGGCCTTCATCGCCTCCTGGAGATTGCCGAGCAGGAGGCCGTAAACGTTGCGACCGCTGAGCATGGCGATGCCGATTCCCATAATAAACCAGGAAACGGCCATTACGATAAACATTCTGGTCGCGGTCGAGGTCGGGCTGTATTTTTTTTCAAGCCCTACCTTTATTGTCACCCCTGCGGGGATCATCGCCAGCCCGAAACAGGCGCTTGTTATTTCTCCTTTGACCGTGGCCGCTATCAATGCGACCAGAATTATCATCCCGATACAGTTACGGTTTTTTTCGTTTTCGGCAAGGACGATAAAAACAGCCATCGGCACCAGAAACATGATCCAGGCCAGGCCGGGATTTAATGTCGGCAGAACCAGGGCCGCGCCCAAGAAGAGCATGGCACCGTATCTGTGAACAATACCAGGTCGGGTATTGTTCATCCCGGAAGCGCGGGGGTCCATACCGACCGTTTATCTATATCTGCGGCGAGCCGGAATACGGCAGCAACGCAATCTGACGGGCCCGCTTTATCGCCTCGGTAAGCTGTCGCTGGTGTTTGGCGCAGTTACCGTAAATACGCCGGGGGATAATTTTACCCCGTTCGGTCAGAAAGTTTTTCAGGACCCTGGGATCCTTATAATCAATGATAATGGTTTCGTCGGTACAGAATCGGCATACCTTTTTTCTGTTGAAATGCCGGAATTTCTTTTTTGCCATTGTCGCTCTCCAGATGGTTCGATTTGGGGCGAAGCCCTTTACAAAGTGTTAAAAATCCGTCCTGGCTTTTTCAATCGCCGGTTGGATAAAACAAGTTTCATCCAACCTCTCGATTCCACCGGGTTTTTCAACCCGGCAAAATCGGAGGCGCGGACATCAGCAGCGACCAGCCCGTTTTTCAACGGGCTGGTCGCGGTCGCTGGATTATTCAGCTGCGGCTTCGGTTTCTTTTACCTCTTCCTCTTCCGTGGCCGGCTGGGTACTCACGGCGGCGGGGTCGAAAACGTCTGCCAGTTTAACGGTGAGGAACTTGAGGCATTGGTCGTCAATACGCATGACGCGTTCCATTTCCTTGACCGCAGTGGGAACGGTGCCGTATTCCAGCAGAATATAGTATCCCTGGGGCTCTTTTTTTATGGGATAGGCAAGTTTGCGGAGTCCCCACTTGTCAGTCATGGCAAGGGAACCTCCGTCAGCTTCGATGATTTCCCGGGACCGGTCGATGACGGCGTTTACGCCTTCTTCTCCGGCAGCCTGGGAAACAATGATAATGGTCTCGTAGTGACGCATTTTTCGGCCTCCTTATGGGCTTTTGAATTAGGCCTCTCCCTTTTTGTCTGGAAAGGCAAGGAGTATGGCGGGAATGGTAACAGCTTAGCAGGCCGTTGAAAAAGCCGTCCATAGCTCTTTCAAACCCGGTTGGCCAAAACAGGTTTCAGTCAACCTCCCGATTTTATCGGGTTTTTAATCTGGTAAAATCAGCGGCGCATTTATGCGCCGCTGTGCATTCCGTTTTTCAACGGAATGTTAAATGTAAGCCGTCAACCGGAAAAGAATTTAGTTAGCACAGGGGGGGGGCGGTGTCAATGATTTTGTCCCGGAGCTAATCCCCGTCTGGATGGTGATAAATATATAAAAAAGGTGGGGTCCCATGTTGTTATCTATATGGATTCAGGTTTTTTTGCCTTATCCCACAGCCTGATGACTTCATCGGCGTCCAGATCGGCAAAATTATCTTCCGAACTGTCGACGATCCGGCTCAGTCGGGTGAATCGGCGGATAAATTTTTTGATTGCGTGGTTAAGGGCGTTTTCGCTGTCAAGCCCGGTCATCCTCGCGAGGTTGACGACCACGAAGAGGATGTCGCCCAGCTCGTCCAGCATCTCCTCGGGATTGCCACCGTGGATGGCGGAGCGCATCTCACTGATCTCCTCATCTAATTTGGTGAAGATGGCGGCAACGTCGGGCCATTCGAAGCCGGTCCGGGCCGCTCTTTCTGAAACCTTGTGGGCCTTGCCCAGGGCCGGCATTCCGGCCGGGACCTTAAGCGGCGCGGGAGTTTTTTCTCCCTCCGCCTCTTTCTCTTCCGCCTTTATCCGTTTCCAGTTGCGACGGATCTCCTCTTCGCCGGCTCCTTTTTTGTCCCCGAATACATGGGGGTGACGGCGAACCATTTTAGCGCATATCGCCTTAAAGGAGTCGTCGATAGTGAAGACGCCCGCCTCTTCGTAAAGATTTGCTAAAAAAATGAGTTGGAACAGCATGTCGCCAAGTTCGTCACGGATGTGACCGGGGTGGGCTTCGTCGATGGCCTCAAGGAGTTCATACATTTCTTCAATGAGGTAGGGGCGAAATGATTCGACCGTCTGCTTTTTATCCCAGGGGCAGCCGTCTTTGTCCCGGAGTTTTTTTATTATATGGATAAGGTCGTTGATGGATTGGTTTTCCATGGGGACGGGATCTCCTGGGTTGGTGTCTGTTTGAGGTGACAAATATAATCCTGAATCTGTGACGGCTTAGTGGCAACCGAGTATTCATTACATTATGAATTCATACGTTTTTTGCCGGATTTTCACCCCGCCGCCCTTCGGGCGTCCGGGAACGGCGCATCCGCGGTGTCGGCAAGCCGTTGATATACCGAAGTATAATCAACGTGCTTGCCTCCTTGCGCCTGCGCCGTTCCCGAGTCACGGATCCAGGATAATGTTTTCGGGGGTGACAATATCCCGGGGGATGGAATTTATAAAGGCCTGCCCCCTATCATTATATTGCCGATTGAGGCGTTGCGCGCAGCCTGTTTTTCAACGGATTGTTAACCGGAAAAGGGCGTTTGAGGAGAGGATCCTTGGAATATTATGGTGGCGCTGCGAAAAAAATCAATCAGTTGTTTTTTCTCGGGAGATCAGGGGGATAGAGATAGTCATCCCTTGATGGCCGCCGCTTTGCGCCTGAAAGCCTGTTTTTTTGAGGCAGTCTTTATTTTTCAATGAAAATGTTTTATAATAATTCCTGACAATGAAGAAAATTTTATGGTCATACCTGTTTTGCAGGTTCAGTTGATTTTTCTATGTGCGTTAAGGTCTTATCTCCGCCGGGGCCCTGATCCGGAACGAAACTCGCCTAAGACAATATTGTTTTTTTTATTTCAATCCTATTTTTATGAGGGACAGTAACATGGTCAAGG
The DNA here is from genome assembly GCA_024275015.1 of Deltaproteobacteria bacterium. Lineage (GTDB taxonomy): Bacteria > Desulfobacterota > Desulfobulbia > Desulfobulbales > JAJRZW01 > JAJRZW01. The sequence goes on from JAJRZW010000064.1 coordinate 59,967, forward strand.
AAAAAGATTTTGCCAGGAAGTATAAAGATGGCGACAAGAAAAAAATTCTGTTGGAGAAACACAAGGATGTTGCCAGGATAGATCAGGAGGAAAAACGAACCCATGGTTGGTATGTGCGGGTCAGGTTTTATGGTAAGACCCATTCCAAGTTTTTTTCCGATCGCAAATGCGGTGGACGTTATTCAAGCCTGCTTGCCGCCCTTGCCTGGCGTGACAAGACCGAAGCCAGGATCGGCAAGATCCGTACCGACAAGCATGTGGTGACGGTGAGCAACACCAAGACCGGGGTGGTCGGGGTAAGGCTTAACGACAAGCTTAACCGTTACGAGGTCAGCTGGGTAACCCCGGGCGGCAAACAAGGCAAAACCTCGGTTTCGATCATCAAGCATGGCAAGAAGAAGGCCTTTGAGCGGGCCTGCGCCATCCGGGAAAAGAAAGAGATGGAGCGGCTTGCCGCCTGATTGGCAAGCGATCAATTAACCACACCTGTACAAAAAAAATCGTACTCATATAAGGGGTTCAGGAAGCCGCCATGTTGTGCGCTTACCCTGATTGCTTCTTGCGGTCGTGTTCACGGCGTCCCCGTCCAGGCGGGGCGCTTTTTTTTACGCAGTCTTCAGGCATTGTTTTGCCAATAGATCGGTGATTTTCATGGGGTGGGAGATTATATGTTCTGCGCCGTTATCCTGGAGCTCTTTTTGCCCCCGGAAACCCCAGAGGACGCCGGTTGCCGTCATTCCGGCGCTGCGGGCGCATTTCATGTCGGTGGCGGTGTCACCCAGATAGAGGATCCTCTCAGGGGGGACGGCGATTTTTGTGGCAATATCAAGGGCCCCGTCCGGGGCGGGTTTCCTGGCAATTACGTCGATAAAACCCTGTACCGCGGCAAATTTTATCTGTGGGAAAAAATGACGGCACATTCTGACCGTGAACCGGTCGGGTTTGTTTGACAGTACTGCCAGGGGAAGACCTTTGTCGCGCAAAAAAAACAGCATTTCCATGATTCCGTCGTAGGGTCTGCTTTTGCAGGCCCATGATCGGCCGTACTCCCTCAGCATCTTTTCCCGGCATGTTTTTGTTGTTTCATGGTCGGTGTCGGCGGGCAGGACTCTCTTTACCAATCGGCTCATCCCCTCACCGACAAAATAACGGTAATCATTCCTTGGGTGCGTCGGATACCCCATGTTCTCAAGCACCCGGTTCATGCTGTCGGCAATATCGTCCAGGGTGTCGATGAGGGTACCGTCAAGATCGAATATGACCGCGGAGATTTCAGGCACTGTCGGCATGGTCAGGATTTGTTGATTGCGGTCTCGATGATTCGGCGGCCTACGCCCAGACGGGCTCTGAGAATTGAAGGCTTGCTCGGTTTGGTCAGGTAGTCGTCGGCACCGCCGTCCAGGGCCATGATCTGTTCCTGGGCGGATTTGCGGGCGCTGAACATGATTATGTAGATGTAGTTGCCGGGGCGGGTGCGGACACGCTGGCATATCTGCATGCCGCTTAAGCCCGGGAGGTTCCAGTCAAGGATGGCCAGACGCAGGTCGGGATTGGCCTCAATGGCCGCCATGGCCTCATCGCCGGTCTCGGCCTCGATCGGCTCATATCCCCATTTGTTGAGGAAATTGGTTAACCCCCTGCGGACTACGTTATTGTCTTCGGCCACAAGGACCATGGGCGGAGGATGGCTGCTGATTGTTACCTTTTCCCCGGTGGTATCGCTTTTTTCCGGTGTTGCCGGCTCTTTGTTTTTTTTGTCTTCGTCCATTTTACACCTTGCGATATCAGGATTATGGCGTCGTTGTCGTATGTTGGGACATTAATTGATTATAAGGAAAAGGTCCGGGGGACAAAAGAAAAAATTATTTTTCATCCGGGAAGAGCTTTTCCGTCAGGGGCGGTAGCGGTTTTTTCACGCTATGTTCGCAGGCGATCAATCAGCCACACCTGATGCAAAACAATCGCAGTCTGTAACAGCCCTTTGAAAAACCGGCTGGCTGAAACTTGTTTTGGCCAACCGGGGAGAGAAAAAGCCATGGACGGATTTTTAAAAGGCCTGACAAGGGTTCCATGGCCGCCGCCATGGATCCCTTACCTCTGTTTTTGTGCTTGACGACCTTTGGCAATGGCACTATGTTTCTGAGCTTGCCAGATTTTTGCTTGTTGTTTTTTTCAAGAAAATTGCCGTTTTTGATTCTGTAGGGGCGGCAATGTTGATGGACTCGTAACAAATATCTCAAACGGAAGCGGGTCCACGTAATTTCAATAAGCTATAAGCGCAATTGCTGTTGGCCCGCAATTTATTGCGAGGCCAACAATGTTGAAAATCTTTTTAATATCCCAATTTTTTTCTGAGGAGGACATGAGATGAGTGTTTATGTCGTTGGCCATAAAAATCCCGACACCGATTCGGTCACCAGTGCCATTGTCTATGCCGAGCTCAAAAAGGCTACCGGTACCGATGCCGTTGCGGTTATGCAGGGCGGGCTCAACCCCGAGACCGAGTTGGTTCTTGATAAATTTGGTTTTGCCGTCCCGGAGATCATGACCGATGCTGCCGGCAAGCAGGTTATTCTGGTTGACCACAGTGATATCGCCCAGGCCCCCGATAATCTCGACAAGGGCGAGGTCGTCGAGATCATTGACCATCATAAGATCGGTGATGTCACCACCAATAACCCCATCTTTTTCTGCGCCCAGCCCGTCGGCTGTACCGGTACAGTGTTGAAGCAGCTTTTCGAGATCAACAAGGTCGCCGTCTCTGAAAAGGTTGCCGGTCTCATGCTCTGCGCGATTCTCAGCGACACTGTCATGTTTAAATCGCCCACCACCACCGAGGCCGACAAGACCGCATGTGAGGATCTGGCCAAGATCGCCGGGATCAGCGACATGGAGTCTCTGGCATTGGAGATGTTCAGGGCCAAGAGTGCTGTTGACGGGGTTGACCCTAAGGACCTGATTTTCCGTGATTATAAGGACTTCGACATGAAGGGTAACAAGGTGGGATGCGGTCAGCTTGAGCTCGTTGACCTTTCCCTGGTTGCTGGTATCCGCGACGATCTTTTTAACGCCATGAAGGAAGTCAAGGAAGAGGGTGGCCGTCACACCGTCCTCCTTATGCTTACTGACATTATGAAGGAAGGCACCGACCTGATGGTGGTCAGTGATGACGCCTCTTATGTTGAAAAGGCCTACGGCGTAAAGCTTGACGCCCCCAGCGTCTGGGTTGATGGTATGATGAGCCGCAAGAAGCAGACCATTCCGCCGCTGCAGGAGGCCTTTGGCTGCTGAGTCGTTTTTTCTTCTGTATAATATTGATTGCCTCGTAACAAGTACCCGTTCCGGCTTGAAACGGCATTTCCGGGCCTCCGGGCGACGGGATGCTAACCCCGTAAACTAGGGCTAAGTCCTCAGGCAGACGTGGGGGGTATCCATCCCGCCGCCCGGGATTTTCCCGGAAATTGCCGGAGACGCCTCCGCGGGGACTTTTGTTACGAGGCCATCATATTTAACAGTCAGTTGAAAAACGGTCTGTTAAGCCCTGAATCCTTTACCGGGTGCCCCGCAGCCTGAACGACTGACCGGGTTCCGTGTCCGGGCCGCAGATGATCTCCAGATCCCGTCGCAGGTTGAAATCGTCGTCATGCTCGGAGGTATGGCAGCCGGCGCAGGCACTGGCGGGAGAGGGATTGCCTGGTTCTGCCCCGTTGGGATCGGCGGCATGGTTCTGTCCCGGGCCATGGCAGGCTTCGCATCCAACCTGGCGCAGGGAGGAGGGGATGTAGAGCAGATATGGCTCTGCCGCCTCTCGGGTGGTGGAGACATGGCATTTGAGACATTTGGGGTTGGCGGTCTCGTTTTTTTCTCTCAGGGTATTCCAGGCCCTTGAGTGGCGGCTTGCGAGCCATTTTTTTGCTTGAGCTTCATGGCAGCGACGGCAGGTCGGCAATCCGGTGTAACCGAGGGCAAATATCTTCCGTCGTGCCTGCGCCGCGGTTTGTGTCTTTATGTTCAGTTCTTTTTTCAGGGCCAGGACTTTTTTCTTTCCGGCCGTGATCAGTCCGAGTACCTCCGGGGCGTCTTTGACCTCTGGCTCAATTGCGAGGAATCGTCCCTGCCATTTCATCCCTGCCGCCGTGTTCTTCTCCCTTGCGGCGATTTTTTCAAGACTGTCTGTGGCCGCTTTTTTTTGTTTTTCAAGGGCGGCGAGGTATTGTGGCTGCGGTACGGTTTTTCTTTTCCGTAACCGATCCAGGCGCCAGTTGATGCTGTCAATCCTCCGGAGGAGGTTTTGTCTTTTATTGTCAAGGTTTTCAATCCAGGGGCCGGCGAGGGTGCCGTTTATATCCAGGCGGGCAAGGTATTTGCCCCGGGCGGAGATAACCCCTACGAGCAGGTTGCTGATCAGCTTCGGGCTCATGTTGCCGGTCCGGGAGGTCGTCGCGTCGATTATCATTCTTATATCGGGAAAGGCGCGGGATATTTCCTGGTAATTATTGCGGACCACGCTTGAGAGGAGGACGATGAAGTCGGGATTTTTTTTCTTTATCCCGGCGATTACCCCGGGCAGGGATTTTTTCCAGGAGATGATACGGTATTTGTGTTTCAGTATCGGTCCAAGGTCACTGGAACTGCCGGTGAGCCCGATTACCGCGAGCCTTACCCCGTCGCGGTTGATGATCGTGTAGGCGGGGAAGACCCTTTTTCCTGCCGTGGTTATCAGGTTGGCGCTGATCCATTTGATTTTATTGTCACGGCCGAGGACGCGGATGAAATCGATTCCGGCGGCAAGGTCGTAAGGGCCGACTCCCAGGGCATCGTAGCCCATAGCCTTATAGGTCGCGGCAATGGTGGCGGCGGTTATCTCCGCCTGTTTGCGGCGGTATTCCGGCAGATGTATCTTTTCGAACAGGCCGTTGCCTCCGTCAAGAATGAACAGTGGTCCGGCGGCGGATTTTTTTATCTCTTTCAGTATGGTCGCGCGCTTGGCAAGACCGCCAAGCTGATGGCTTTTTCAGCCGCAGGGGTCGGTTTCGCCGTGATTTCCGGCGGAATAGCTGATGACCAGATTTGTTTTACCACCGGCCGTGGCGGGATACGACATGGTGACGGCTGCTGTCACAGCCAGAAATATTATCATCGGAATTTTCATTCTTTCCTTTTTCCTTTCTGGGCCTTGTCGGCCAGGATGCGGCGCCACTTTTGCAGACGGTCGCTGATTATCGCCTCATGGCCGCGGTTGGTTGGTTGATAAAAAACAGTGTCCCTGATTGCTTCCGGCAGATGCTCCTGGGGGACGAGGGCATCTGTCTGATCGTGGGCGTAACGATAATCTTTGCCATAGCCGAGGTCCTTCATCAGCCGGGTCGGGCTGTTTCTTACCGCCATCGGCACCGGCAGGGAGCCGGTTTCTTTGATCTTGGCCATGACCTGATTCATGGCCCGGTAGGAGGCGTTGCTCTTGGGGGCGGTGGCGAGATAAATCGCGGCTTGGGCCAAGGCCAGTTCCCCTTCCGGGCTGCCGAGTATATGGTAACTTTCCCGGGCTGAGAGCGCAAGGGTAATGGCGGCGGGGTCGGCGTTGCCGATATCCTCGGAGGCGAAGCGGATCAGGCGCCGGGCAATATAGAGGGGGTCTTCGCCGGCGGCAAGCATCCGGGCAAGCCAGTACAGGGATGCGTCGGGGTCGCTGTCGCGCATGGATTTATGCAGGGCGCTGATCAGGTTGTAATGCTCCTCTCCGGACTTGTCATATCTGAGGCTGCCACCCTGGATCGCCTCCTTGACCTCGTCGGGGGTTATTTCGTTTTTTTTCGCTTCCGTTGCCAGGGCGGCCGCGGTCTCAAGGGCGTTCAGGGCTCGTCTGCCGTCACCGTCGGCTGCCTGCGCCAGTTGTTGTTTTGCCTCCGCATTTATTTTGAGCCCCAGGTCGCCAAGCCCCTGTTCCCGATCAGTGAGGGCGCGGTCAATTATGGCGGCAATGGCTTCCGGGGTCAGAGGGTTCAGGACTATTACCCGACAGCGGGAGAGGAGGGCGGCGATTACATTGAAGGATGGGTTTTCGGTGGTGGCACCGAGGAGGGTGATGAGTCCGCTTTCCACATGGGGGAGAAAGGCGTCCTGCTGGCCTTTGTTGAAGCGGTGAATCTCGTCGACGAAGAGGACGGTATTCCGTTCCTGATGCATTTTTGCGCCAGCGATTATCTCCCGGATTTCCTTGACCCCGGAGAGGACGGCGGAAAAGAAGACAAACCGGGCGTCGGCCTTGCGGGCGATAATTTTTGCCAGGGTGGTCTTTCCTACTCCGGGCGGACCCCAGAATATCAGTGACGGCAGGTGTTCACCCAGACGGTCGAGAATATGCCCCGGCCCAAGGAGGTGCTCCTGGCCGGTGATGTCCTTGATCTGTGCCGGCCGCATCCTTTCGGCCAGAGGGGGGCGGTGCCCGGCTTTATTCATTGAGATGGTCCTGTGAAAAAATGGTATGGCCTAAGCGAGGTGAAGTCGTATACGCTTCCTGGTCGATCAGGGGCGGCATAAATCCGTGAATCGGTCGCACATTCTTTCAACGGAAAAAACCAGAGATTCAAGATCAAGGAAATCAAGGACATGGCGGTCGAAGAGGATCTTTACCTTGGCCGTGAAACCCTCATCCGGACATTCTTCCCAGTAGATGATTTTCTGCGGCAGTCGTGGCAGGACCGGAATCACCAGGGCGAGGGAGGCGCCATCCTGGTTTTCGGCCTTGCCCCCGCATTCACGAGCCAGGGCCTGGATCTTTTTAAGGGCAAGGGTGGAGAAGAGTTCCGCCAGGCGATCTTCACCGTATACCGCAAGAGTCCTGGTTTTGGAGATTGAGTTGGGCAGGGTTTCCATTCCTATCCAGTCCCCGGTTGGGGCGGGTGCGCCGCCGGAATGGACGTAATTATAAAGCAGAATCTGGTCGCGGGGATCATCGGGCTCATGGCCGGCAATGGTTACCGCCTTGGCGTTTAAGGCTACCTCGCGGCCCATAAATTTGAATAATAGTTGCGCTTCCCGGGGGGCGAATTCGGCTCCTAATGCGGCGGCAATGTCCGGCAGGCGGAGCTGCGAGATCTTGCCACGCAGGTGGTGGATCAGTTCAAGGTCATGGTCGTTTTTTTCACCGGGGACGGGTGGGGATAAATCGAGGCCGTCACGATTAAGGTGGGGGCAGCGGCGGAGGTCAAACCCGGTTTTGGCTACTGCGGCGGCAAAGGCCAGGCAGGTGGGAAATCCGCATTCCCCGCAATTGTTCTTCGGGGTACGGCGCATGATCTCAAGAGGATTCATAAAGCGGCAAGGGGGATGATTCAGGTCTGGGGAAGGGGCTTTACCTCTTTTTCCCAGTCCTGACCGGCGGCGGTGGCGGGGGTGCTGTCGATCAGTTGCAGATCTTTATCCTGAGCCTTTATCTCTCCATGCAGAGTACCGCCGGAGTCAACCGAGAGGTCGTTGGTCTCAAGGCGGCCGTTAATGGCGCCGTCTTTCTTCAGGAACAATTGCTGGACCTTGACGTTGCCGTCGACCTGACCGTGGCAGACAAGAACATTGGCCTCGATATCGCCGTTGATATTTCCGCCGTTACTCAGAACCAGGTAGTCGCCCATAACGTTACCCTCGACGTTGCCGTCTATCCGCACTTTGCCTTCAAAGGAGATGTCGCCGATAATCGTCATTTCGGTACCGATGATACTGCTGATGGCATCTGATGAAGTGATTTGGGTAATATTCTTTTTAAAAATAGACATTTCAGCTTCCGTGGCTGTCAAGGGAAATATACTTGGCAATCTTAAGGTATTTTATTGGATTAATCGCCCGGCCCTTGTACCTGATTTCGTAATGGACATGGGGTCCGGTTGAACGACCGGTTGATCCCATGATTGAGATTTCATCCCCGCGCCGCACCATCTGCCCGCGTTTGACCAGGAGTTTCTTGTTGTGGCCGAAAAGGGTGGAAAAACCGTTGCCGTGGTCGATTCTGACATACCAGCCAAAGGTGGAATTATAACCGGCCCCAACCACCTTGCCGTCGGCGGTGGCGTGGACGTGGCTGTTTAAGGGGCCGGTCATGTCAAGGCCGGAGTGAAAGGCCTGGCGGTGCAGGATCGGGTCGTTACGGTAGCCGAAGCCGGAGGAAATATTACCGTCAATGGGATAACCGAGCGGTAGGGGACGGATGGTCTTAAGGGTGTGGTCAACCTTGAGGATGAGTTTTTCACATTGCTGTTCGGGTTCGATGGAGAAGGGACCACCGCTGTTTTTATTGGTTGCCGGCATCTTTGACTGCGGGCCGCCGGGATCGATATCGAGGGTGCGGAGGATGGAGTCGATAACCTCGCTGCGCTGGTTTAATTCGCCAAGGGCGCCGTTTAACTGGGTACGGTTTTTTTCTTCAAGGAGGGCGACTTCATTTTGAAGCTGCCTGTTTTTGCCGCTGACCCTGGTGACCTTGCCTTCAAGGTTGCCGACGCGACAGCGAAGGCCGATATTTTCCGAGGAAAAACGGATACCGGCATAGGTGGAAGCGATGAAAATTATCCCGGCGGTAATGATGAGGTATTTGAGCTTTTTTTTTGAGAAGGCAAATGAGCGCGCCCGTCCCGCCTCACCGGCAATGATTATATGGAGTTTTCTGTTCATCGTTATATTAAGGTCCCTGTGCATGGTTATCTGAAACCTATACCGCATGCTCCGGGACAAGCTTTCCGGAGAGGCACCTGTACTTAAACATAGCCTTTTAAAATCACGAAACAGAGGAATTTAAACACTTTGGTGGAAAGATGTCAAATTCTGAAGCTGGCCGGGTTCAGCAGAACAGGGCCAGGGCGGTGATGTTGTCGGTGCCTCCGGCCTCATTTGCCTGTCTGATGAACTCTTCGCAGGCATTTTTCGGGGTCGCGGCCGTGGAAATAATCGCGGCAAGCTGGTTTTCATCCAACATTGACCAGAGTCCGTCGGAGCATAGGAAAACCCGGGATCCGGGGGCGAGGGGGATGGCGTGATACTCGGGCGGCTCCGGAAAAGGGTAGCCGATGACCCGGGTCACGACATTGCGCGGCGGCAGTTCCGGCATGGTTTCTTCTGATTCCAGCGCCATCTGGTACTGAACCAGAGTGGTATGGTCGGTGGTTATCTGAACCAGGCCGTCGGCGGGTGAGTAAAGATAGGCGCGGGCATCGCCGACGTGGCAACAGTGCAGGGTGCGGCCGTCAATTATGACACATGCCAGGGTACAGCCCATGCCCTTGAGATCCGGATCGGATTTGGCCCTGTTGCGGACGATCTCGTTTGCGACCTCAAAATTTCTGGTCATGATATGGCGGATGGCGGTGGCGTTTCCGTGCAGGCTGGATCCGGGGTCGGGCGGAAAATTGGCGATCAGGGTGTCGATGGCCAGTTTGCTTGCCACCTCGCCGCCGTTATGGCCTCCCATACCGTCGGCAACCATGAAGATGTTGGCGGCGGCCATGATTCCGAAATTGTCTTCATTGTTTTCCCGTACCATGCCCCGGTCGGTGAGACCGTAACTTTGGACTTCGATGGTGGCGGGGGCGAAAAGTTTTGTTAAGAATAGCAACATTTTTTATTGATCCCGGACAGATGGTTTATGTGGCGAACGGTTTCAGGGCATCTTGATAAATTGTCTTTTTCAGCGATAACGGCATCATTTGCAAAAATGGAAACCGTGCTTTTTGTTTTTTGCATCCCTTGTCCTCAAATAATAAAAGGACGAATTTTTCAAGGCACCCTTCATCTTATTTGCAGGAGTCAGAACTCAAGGGTGAAAATGGTCATAAACAGGGTTATGGAGCCGTCGTTGAATCCGGCCATGAAAAGACCGGGTTTCGGCCCCGTGGCCAGGCTTCTTACCCCGTCGCCGCGGCCGTCGATAATCAGACGGCATTCTCCAGTGGTCACGTCCCATATTTTGATAATGTCGTCTTCGCTGCCGCTTACGGCGTGACGGCCGTCAGCCATCATCAGGATCGAGGTTATGGCCTCGGTCCGGGGATGAAATTCTCTTATGAGTCTGCCGGTGGATCTTTCCCAGGCCTTGATGCTGCCGTCGGTGCTGGCGGAAACGAACTCCCGGTAACTGTTACCCGATGATAAACCTACGACCGGGAGGGTGTGGGCGTCAACTATTTTAATGCACTCGTTGCTGTCTTCTTCCCAATAATAGATCCTGCCGTCCTCGCTGCCGCTTACCAGGTCATGGCCCTTGTTGAAATAGCTTATTCCCGTGACCGCGCAATCGTTCTGGCGGTAAATGCCGATCCTGCCGCTTTCGAGGTCGAGAAGCTTTATGGTCCCGTGACCGTCGCCCGAGGCAAGGGTTTTGCCGTCGGGACTGAAGCTCATCGCCCGGATTGCGGCCTTGTGTTTGTGCGGGGATATCTTGTGGCCGTCGCGGCAGTCGATCAGTGTTATGCTGCCGTCTTCATAGCCGATGGCGATGTGGCGGCCGTTGGGAGCAACGCTGATTGCCCGGATCGACACATTTTTTTTGGCAAACGACTTGCTCGTCTCCCGGTCTGATATTTCCCGCAGGGTTAACCTGCCGTCCGGCCCCCCGTATATCATGCTCCTTGATCCGGGGATATGGCTCAGGGTGGTTACCGGGGTCTTGTTCCCGCTTAAGGTCATGATCCGCTGGCAGCCGATGGCCGTGGATGTTTTGCCCTGCCCCAGAAGCCAGTCGTATGCCTTTGAGAAAACACGGTCCTTGCGGAAACCGTTATTGAGCCAGGCGGTGGTCAGGACATCGTGGCAGGCGGCGGCCCGGTTGTTTTTCATGTGGTTTTTTATATTGCGCCGGATGGAATTATGCAGCTGGGCCTCTCTGAATACATTGAGACTTTCCGGCGGCAGGCAGAGCCTGAATTCAACCTCTGTCCCTCTGTCGGCATTTGATTTTCCCGCGGCATCAAGTCGCATTTCCTCCTTGAGGGCATCTTCAAGGGGAAGAAAGATGTCGGCATTAGGCAACATTTTTTGAGCTGCCTCAACCTGGCGGTAAAGCCTTCCGGCCTTAACCTTGCCCGATTTCCAGCGCAGGAGGATAAGGTTATGCAGTCCTTCGGGGAGGCCGTCGTTTAACTCCAGGGTTTCCAGGAGGCATTTTTCCGCCTCATCTTTTTTCCCCAACTCAAAGAGGGACACCGCGTGGTTATTGAGGCTGTCGGCGCGCAGATCGATACAGGGCAGTTCCGCGTAGGGGCAGGGTACCTTGAACAGTTCCAGGTGGATCTGATTGAGTTCATGACGGATTTCGGTAAAATCGTGATGGCGGCGGGCGGGATCGAAGGCCACGGCTTTTATGAGCAGTTTTTCGATCCGGGGGGGGAATCGGCCGCCGGCTGCCGGGGTCGGCAGGGGGATTTTCTGTTCAAGGTCATTACGCTTGAAGGGCCTCCTGCCGCAGAGCATGAGCCAGAGGCAGAGTCCGAAGGAGAATATGTCGCTTTTGGCGTCTATGTTATGGGCGGAACGTAACTGCTCCGGAGATGCGTAGGCGGGGGTGCCGCGGAACCCCACGGTTCCGTCCCGGGTCGCCGGCGTCAGGGCCGCGTTGTTTTCACGGCCGTTGCCGCTGGTGTTTTTACGCAGGAGGATGCCGAAATCGGTTATTTTCAGGAGTGAATTTCTGGTGATCAGGATGTTCTGGGGCTTGATGTCCCGGTGAATTATGCCCTTGGCATGGGTGTATTCCATCCCGTGACAGAATTGAATCGCAAGGCTTAAGGCGGTACGCATATCCCGGCAGCGTCCGGTTTTTATCCACTCCGCCAGGCTGCCGCCGTCGACGTATTCAATGAACAGGTGCGGAACCATGTTTATGTTCAGGACGTAATAGCAGCTGGCGATGTTGGGGTGCATCCCCATGCTGATCCAGGCGTCGGCCTCGGTAAGGATACGTTTCATCCCCTCGGCGTCTTTTAAGACCTCGGGACGGGGGGACTTGATCGCCATCTTGACTCCCCATCCGAGATGTTCACAGAGGAACACGTGTCCCATTGATCCGGAGGTGATGTCAATGATCCGGTAGCGCTGTAGAATTATGTCTCCCGGTTGCCATTGAGGAGGGGCGCGTTTTACGGAGGGTTTGTTGCCCGGGACGTTGGCCGTGGACCTGATGATGGATGCGTACTTTCTGAAAATGGCGGTGAGCTTTTTCAAGTCGCGGATAGTTGCTGGCCTCGCAATAAATGATGGACCCGTTTCTGTTTGAGATATTTACGAATTCATCTTAATTTACGGCAAGGTGGTCGCTACCTGCTTGTGCGGTAAGTCCTGTCGCGGGTCCGGATCAGTCAAATCTGATCCGGTTGTCGCCGACCTCAATCAGGTCTCCCCTGCGTAGTTGTTGCTCTTCTTTGATTTTGGTGCCGTTAATCCTGGTTTTGGCCCAGCTTGACTGGGGGACGAGAAAGAAATTATTCCCCCGGCTGATGATGTAGAATTGTGATTTGGCGACCCAGAACCCCTGGATGACCATGTCGCAGGAGGGGGATTTGCCGATTTTAACACTGTCCTTGTCGTCCAAAATCAGGGTCGCGGGCGCGACCTGGCCTCCGACGGCAGTGAGAGAATTGCCCCTGTGCCTGACGCCCCGGGGGGTCTTTACGATCTCCTGGGTTGAGGTTTTGCGAGCCTTGGAGCTGACAAATATGGTTTCATCGTTCAGGTCGGGGGTGGATGATGATTCAAGATAGGTCCCCAGGTGATCAACCGCTTCCGCCGGCTGCAGGTGAAATTTACCGATTTCGATGGCGTCGTTTTTTGCCACCGGAATCGATGATTCGATTTTCTCTCCGTTAACTTTGGTCCCGTTCAGACTGTACAGGTCGGTGAGGTAGTATATCCCCCCCTTCAGTTCCAGGCTCGAGTGCTGTCTTGAGATGGCGGTGTTGTCAACCACCACGTCGGCATCGCTGCCGCGACCGATGGTTAATACCTGACCGTCGCTGATGGTGAAGCGTTTGATGATTTTATCGTTGAGAGAAAGAACCCACTCGTCCATAATCGTCCTCTGATCTGGTTGCGCAGGCATGTTCGTTCCTGCGTTGATATGGATTTAGCCACTTTCCTTAATTCAAGCCGGCAAAATCGGCGGCATGTCCATGCTTAGGCTGCCCGTCTGTTTTTCAACGGGATGGTAATATACCGCATGGGAATAATATAACAAAAACCTCGGCGGCGTAAGAAAAAAACTACAATCACAACGGTTTTTGTGATGAAATACAAGGAGTATGAGCAGGTTGCGGCTGTCTGTTCGTAAAATGGCTGTTTCGTCCGGTTTCTGCTCTGTGCGAAACGAATAAGGCTCTGGAATCAAATAGATGCCTGCGCTTATTCTTTTTGTGATCTTTTGTCTCGAACGAAAAGCATTATTTGTTGACAGGCATTATTACTGAACCCACGCCCGGTCGTTACAAGGCCGGCAAAGGTAAACCATTCGGCAGGCACGGGGCGGAAAACCAAGATTTATGACGGAAAACAGGAAAATTGATTTTAAGGACCGGGATGTGTCATCACGTCTGGGGGAGATTTTTACCCTGATCAACATGACCGATCTCCCGGCGATGAGTCCTCATGTCCGGGAGTTAATGGCCCTGGCCTATAATTCAAAGGCCGGGTCCGACCAGTTGGCGGCGGTGATCCTGAAGGATTATTCCCTGACCAATAAGGTGTTGCAGTTGGTTAATTCCGCCTATTACGGCCTGTCGCAGAAGGTCAGTTCCATCTCTCGGGCCGTGACCATTATCGGTTTTGAGGCGATCAGAAACATGGCCTGCGGGATCGCTATTTTTGATGATTTCGTCAAAAGCGGGGTGGAGCGGGATGGTATAAGTAAATTGATGACCAAGTCCTTTCTGAGCGGGATATGGGCCCGGACCCTGTGTGCTTCAAGGGGGATAAATGTTCAGGCCGAGGAGGTCTTCATCTGCAGCCTGCTGCATAACCTCGGTCGGGTCATCGTCTGTATTTACCTGCCCGAGGTTCATAATCTCATTGAAGAGGGGCGGCGGCAGGGTCTTGGTAATGACGAGGCGGCATGGATGGCCCTTGGGGAAATCAGTCTGGCCGAAATCGGCCGGGAGGTTGCCCGGTTCTGGAATATGAGCGACAAGATTGTTGCTTCCATGGAGGTTGCTCCACCGCTGCCGGAAAGCACCTGTGATGAGGCTGGAATAGCCCGCTGTCTTGCCGATTTCAGTAACCGTTTCACCGAATTTATCTGTGACCGGGATGATTTTGAGGCCTTGTTTGTTGAGTATGGCCCGTTTTTTGGAATTTCGGCCCCGGCGGCGGTGAAATTGATGCTTGAATGCGTTGATGAATCGGCGGGGTTTTCCCGGGCGGTCGGTTATGGTCTGGGGCGGCTCAAGGTGCGGGCCCATCTTGTCAGACTGGTGGAAGAGTTCAAGGCAAGGCGGAGTCTGGTCCAGGAAGAGGAGGAGGGGGGCAAGGTTATCAAGGGGCGGGGAGGCCGGGACGAGCTTGAAAATCTGCAAAGACAGGTAGGTGGAGAACTGACAGGAGCCTTTGACATGAAACATTTTTGTCAAGCCCTTGTCCGGGGTCTTAATCAGGCCATGGGTTTTGACCGGGCCGTGGTCGGGCTTATCCGTAAAGTTCACCGGCGTCCGTCTCTGCTGTGCAGGTTTTTTTCCGGGAATGTTGATGGCGGTTTTGCCCATCTGCTCGAGAAAGAATTCGAACGCGATGAAAGTCCTCTGCGCATCGCCTTTGCCACCCGGAAGGAAATGGTTCTGCTGCCGGAGGTTTTATCGGGGGTGGGTACTGAACTTGCGCCGCTGCTTGCCGGGCGGCGGGTATATCTTCTGCCTCTGGTCTATCGGAGTGGGGTCTCGGGGTTGATCTATCTTGATCGTCAAGGTGGCTCCCTTAGTGAACGGAAAATAAAGGTTCTGAAAATTCTGCGTCAATATGGCGAGATGGCAATAAAAAAATATCGGGTCGCCGGGGGACGGAACAGTAAATGAACGATCAGGATAAATCGCCGTCGGATGGGGCCGGGACACGGTTGGCCGAGGTTTTCGCCGGGATGAATCTGAGCGAATTGCCGGCCATGAGCGCCCATGTGCATGAGCTCATCTCCCTTACTCACAGTTCCCACAGTGCCGCCTATGAGCTTTCCAAGGTGGTACTTAAGGATTACTCCCTGACCAATAAGGTCCTGCAGGTGGTCAATTCCGCCTATTACGCTCTGGAAAAGCCGGTGACCTCAATATCCCGGGCGGTTACTATTCTTGGTTTCGACGCGGTCCGGGATCTGGCCATGGCCATTGCCATTTTTGAGGATTTTATAAAATCCGGGGTCGAAAAGGAGGGGATCAGCAAGATCCTTGCCCGGTCGTTTCTGAGCGCCATTGAGGCCCGGGAGATCGTTGCCCGGAAAAAGCTCCCTTTTTCTCCGGAAGAGTCTTTTATCTGCGCCCTGCTCCATAATCTGGGCCGGATAATTGTCTGCGTCTATCTCCCTGACCGTTATCAGCAGGTAGAAAAGTTGACTGGCGCCGGGGCTGGGGCGGAAGAGGCCGAGGCCAGGATTCTTGACGGGTTGAAGTTCGAAGATATAGGCCAGGAAATCGCTCGTTTCTGGAACCTGGGCGACAGCGTGATCGCGGCAATGGTGCATCAGCCGCGAATGCCCCGTAATCGTAACGATCAGGTCGGCTGTATGGCAAATATCGCCGCCATGAGCAACCAGATGACAGACTGCGTCTGTGACGGTGGGGATCTTCGACAGGTGGTCAAACGCTACCGCAAGCTGGCGGGCCTGAGTATTGACGAGGCGGTGGAGATTATCAGTTCAAGCGTCGAGGCCTCCGAGGATATCTCCGATGCCATGCGTTTCGGTCTGTCGCGGCTGCGGATTAAAAGTCGTCTGGCCCGGGTGAGGAAGGAGGTCGGCGGAAAAGGGGAAAAAACAGCGGCCCCATCGTCTGCCGGGGCGGTGTCGGCGGATGACGGCCGGGCCGGGCTGCCGACGGACGGCGGTAAATCAGTAAATGATTTTATCCGTGAGATCACCGAGATCCTGACCTCTGATTTTCAGATCAACGATTTTTATGTCAACCTCCTTGAGGGTCTCTACCGGGGCATAGGGTTTGATCGGATCATCCTCGCCGTTGTCCGGCTTGAGGATAAACAACATGTCCTCGTCGGTCGCTTCGGCCTTGGAGATGCCGAACCGGCGACCATTCACGCCATCCGTCATTCCCTTGCCGCTGACGACCCGGTGGCCGCCGGGTTGCGGCAATGTCAGGATCAGGTATTTCCCGCGGCGGAAAAAAAGGGATTGCCGGGGGTTTTTCGCGCTTTAACCCGTGGCCGGACGGCCTATCTCCTCCCGGTGTGCCTGTTCGGCAAGGCAATTGCCCTGATATATATGGACCGCCTGGGCAAAAGGCCGTTGCTGACCCCGGGTGAGATGAAGAGCGCCCGTCTATTCCGTGATCTCGCGGTCATGGCCCTGCAGAAAATGGCCGTCGGGCCGGGAAGAGGGGATTAACCCGGGTTAAATTTTCTGTTTTTCCAGGTGTTTGATCTTTTTCATGGTTTCCTCCGCCTTTTTTTGCAGAGGTGATTCGGACGGCAGCAGTTCCATGGCCTTTTTAAATTCCCTGATTGCCGCCTTTCCCCGACCGCCATACCATTGCGACAGTCCCAGATGGTAATGGGCGGCGCCGTGGCTGCCAAGGGCGTCAAGGCAGAGGCCCTGATGCAGGTGGAGGCTTGCGGAAAAGGCGAGGGTGCTGCCGGTCCGGCGATATAACTTCAGGGCGGCGTTATAGCGGCCGCGTTCTTCAAGGGTACGGGCGAGGTAAAAGGTATTATAGGCATCGGGGTTTGTTTCATGGGCCCTTTTCAGAACTTTTTCCGCTGCCGCCAATCGTCCGGCCCGGAACAGGGTGACCCCGAGGTCGGTCTTTATCACCGTTTGGGTGGGGAAATATTGTTCCACCCGCCGCAGGCGTTTTTCCGCGTTTTGGTAATCCCCCTGTTCAAGGCTGTTCAAGGCCATGCCGTACAGATTGAACTGTTTGCGTCCGGCCGCGGATGCTTTTTGGGGTTCGTTCAGGCCGATACCGCCGGAGAGAGAACTGCTCAGGGACATGATCCGCAGGCGGAACCTCTTGAAAACGAAGTCATCGGGTCTGGCTGTTGTTTTCGGGCGGGTATATTTATCCCTTTGCAGCAGATCCCGGATATATTCCATCCTTGCCCCGGGATCGGGGTGGGTAAGGAGATAAGACGGCAGACTGGCACTCTGGATGATCGATATACGGCGCATCCGTTTAAGCATGGTCAGCATCGCCCCGCGGTCACGGCCCATTTCTCCCATCCAGTTATAGGCCAGACGATCGGCCTCCTCTTCGTCCTCGCGGCTGAATTTCAGGGCCATGGATGCATTGGCGGCCATGGAGCCGGCGATCATGGCGTTGCCGATGGGACCGGCGCCGATGGCGATTCCGGCTATGAGCAGGGCGAGGGTGCCGATTCCGACCTTGGTGGATTTCTCCATCTGCCGGGCGATATGGCGGCTCTGGATATGGCCGACTTCATGGGCGATGACCGCGGCCAGTTCATCTTCGTTTTCACAGGCGGCGATAAGGCCGCTGTGGACGAAAATGAGCCCGGATGGGGCGGCAAAGGCGTTGAATTCGCGGTCGTCGATGACAAAAAAATGAAAGTCGAAAAAGGTGGTGCCCGAAGCGCGGACGATTTCCTGGCCGAGATTGTTGATATACTCGACCACATCGGGCTCTTCGATGAGCTTGAATTTACGGCTGACCAGGGATAAAAGTTTTTCCCCGACCTCTTTTTCCTGTTTGATCCCGAATTCGGCGGCAGCAGGAAGAGGTATGGCGGCGATGAGGAAGAAGAACAGCACCGCCAGGGCCAGGGGCCGTAATTTAAGGCTGGTCATCACGGAGTCAGTCGTCAAAATCGCCTTCCGGGCCGCGGTCGTGGTTGAGATCGGCGGCCATGGCCGCGATCCGGTCGCCACTCCAGTCACGGGGGTCTTCGGTTCGTTCGCATTTGGGGACGGGGGTGGCGCAACCGGATGTTAAAATAGCGTCAATGGTGGCCTCGGCAGTGTTGCCGGCGTTAAAAACCCCGGTTAAAAGGGAAAAGACGAAGTCTTCAACCCGGGCCGCCATTCGGTCCCGGATTGTCTGCGGTTGTGCCATTATCCGGTTTTCAAAGGGGAGATTGAGCTTTTTATAGTTGCCTCTACTCCAGCCGTTTTCGGCGGCGAA
Source organism: Deltaproteobacteria bacterium (assembly GCA_024275015.1). Classification (GTDB taxonomy): domain Bacteria; phylum Desulfobacterota; class Desulfobulbia; order Desulfobulbales; family JAJRZW01; genus JAJRZW01. The sequence continues at coordinate 78,287 of JAJRZW010000064.1, forward strand.
ATTCTTCATCTCCTGCCACAGGTTTTCAGTGAGTCCCTCGCCGGGAACCTTGATGAATTCACCACGGTCATCCAGGATGGCGTTACCGTAGTCGTTGACCTCGAGCCCCCATGAGATCATTTGCAGGGCGGTGGCAACATTGGCCTTGGTGGTTCTGGTCTCAGCGGCGATCCGGCGCAGACGTTTGGTGCTGTTGCCCGAGGTGCCGTGCTGGGCCCCGCTTGTCCCGTATGGTTTGAGCTTTTCGTGGATCGCGGTGGTAAGTTCCACCTGGATTCCCTGTCCCGAGGTCTCGATTCCGTGGGTGGTGCCGTTGTTGAGGGCGATCCAGTCGGGGAAGATGTTGTGGGCGTTTAGGCCCCGGATCAGAAACAGGGCTTCGCCGGCGGAAGAGAGGCCTTCGCTGCCCTTGATTTCGCCAACCTCGGTTTCAAGCCCGGCCCAGGCGGGAACGAACTGGGTCAGGGCCAGGTTGGCGAGGAGGTTTTTGTCGTCGGTCATGTGGGAGGCGTCGATGGCGATTGAGGTTATCCCGGCCTCGAACAGGGTCGGGATTTCGACCTTGGCGAAGTCGAGGTCACCTTCCTGCTTGATGCCGTAATGGTCGGCGTGAATGGCCACCGGCACCGTGATTCCCATCTCGTTGCACAGGGCGTCGACCTGGCGGGCTATGTTCCAGTAGTTGGTGGCGCAATATGCGGCAGCGCCGCCCTCGGAACGGGCGATTTCGATGATGACCGCGCTGTCGGCCTTCTGGGCCGCGGCCAGCGTTCCCCTGATGACCAGATGATTGCGGCCGTTGGCGGCAATGGTCATTGCCGCTCCCTTGGCCAGGAGACCGCGGTCGATAAATTTGCCGCTGACAATCAGGGCCCGTGAGTTGGGAAAGAGTTTGACGATATTTTCGGGGCGGCCGACGGCCAGGGCCCGGGTGAAACCGGTGCGGCTCACGGTCATGGGAAATTCTCCTTTTTCTTTTTCATAAATATGCCGGTAGCGCCTGCGGGGGTTTTTGGGGCTTTGCAGGGGCAACCATTATCAGAGTGTTGAAAAAGCCGTCCTGGTTTTTTCAACCGCCGGTTGGATAAAACAAGTTTCATCCAACCTCTCGATTGCACCGGGTTTTTTAAACCGGTGAAATCGGCGGCGCGTCCATGCGCCGCAACCAGCCCGTTTTTCAACGGACTGTTATACGGATTGTCCGCATTCTACAATAAAGTTCCATCTTATTGCCAAGGGATTTTGTCGTCAGGGACGTTGTTGGTTTATATCTCCTTGAAAAAGGTGAAAAACTGCGTCATAAACAATTCTTGCTCGAGTTTTTGCAGAGCATTTTTTTATGGTGGAGACGTGAATGGCAGACCTTGATGCCGACCTGGAGAGAAAACTTTTTGCCATGCGGGCGCTCCTTGACCGTCAGGAGGCGGCGAGGCTGTCACCGGGAGCTACTTTGAGCGCCACTGCCGTGCGTCGGCGCCGGGAAGATCGTTGCGGCCATCGTCAGGAGTTCGCCCTTGACGGCGACCGTATCCTCCATTCCCGGGCTTATACCCGTTATATCGACAAGACCCAGGTGTTTTACATGGTCAGAAACGATCATATAACCCATCGGGTTCTGCACGTGCAGCTGGTAAGCAAGATCGCCCGGACCATAGGCCGTTTCCTTGGTCTTAACGAAGACCTGATCGAGGCCATTGCCCTGGGCCATGACATCGGTCATCCCCCCTTTGGTCATGACGGCGAGAAGATTCTGGATGAACTCTGTCGTGCCCACGGGCTGGCCGGGTTTCAGCATAATATTCAGAGTGTGATCTTCCTTGATCGCATCGAACGCGAGGGCGCGGGCTGGAACCTTTCCCTCCAGGTTCTCGACGGCATCCTTACCCATGACGGGGAATCGTCCGGTCACCGGCTCCGGCCGGACCGGGACAAGGATTTTGTTGTCCTTGACTCCCAGATGGCGAAAAAAGAGGGTGAGCCGAAACGCGATTTGCGCCCCATGACCCTTGAGGGCTGCGTTGTCCGTCTGGCCGATACCGTCGCCTATATCGGCCGCGACATTGAGGACGCCATTGAACTGAAGCTGATTCGCCGGAACGATATCCCGGCTGAATGTCGCCGGGTTCTCGGGGATTCAAACGGCACTATTGTCTATCGTCTGGTGGCCGATCTTATTATCGGCAGCAACGGGGAAGAGATCGGTTTCAGCCCCGAGATCGGCGAGGCCCTGAGCGAGCTTAAGGAATTTAATTACCAGCGCATCTATCTTGATCCGAGGATCAAGTCCGGGCTTGATCTGATCCGGCAGGGATATGAACGACTGTTCGCATCCTGTCTTGAGGGGATTGACGGCGATTCTCCGGTCGCAAGGGATCTGGGCGCTGATATGCCGGCACTCTACACCAGAAAAATTCCCGCCGCTGCCGTGGTCCGGGACTTTATCGCCGGGATGACCGATGAATATTTCCTCGCCCGGACAGGTGAGCTTGGATGCCGGAGGCCGACGGTAATTGAACGAAATTTTTTATGATCTGGTTGCTTGATGTTTGATTTTTGACAGTCTCGTAACAACTCCCCGCGCAGGCGTCTTCGGCGATTTCCGGAAAAAGCGGCGGGTGGCGGAATTTCTTAACAGCCCGTCGCCCGGGGTCCGGGAATCGTCGTTTTCTTCCCGGAGCGGGGGCTTGTTACGACTCCATCAATTTTTAAGGTTAATAATGCTTGATATCAGTGCTGTAAAGCGGTCATTTTCAGGGCGGCGGATGAAAAAACTCCTGCCCGGAGAAAACACCATGATGGTTGTGGTGGCCTCCTTTATCGGCATCGCCGCCGGGGTCGGTAATATTGTCTTCCGTACCGTGACAGAGATGGTGCGCGAGAATATATTCGTTCCCGGGCATGAACTCGTCAGTCGTGGCGGCTGGTGGATGTTGATCCTGCCGCTTTTGCCGATATGCGGCATGATTCTGCTCATTCCGCTCTCGATCTTCTTCCCGGGGGAGGTAAACGGTTACGGCTTCCCTAAATTTCTCCGCAAGGTCAACATTGAAGGCGGTATTGTAAAGTTCCGGACCATTGTCCTCAAGATCATCTCCTGCGCCCTGACCATCGGTACCGGGGGATCGGCCGGGGTTGAAGGCCCGATTGCCCAGGTCGGCGGGGCCATCGGTTCCCAGGTGGGGCAGTTCTTCCGGGTGTCAGGAGACCGGATGAAGGTCTATATCGCCGCCGGCGCCGCCGGGGCGGTGGGGGCGGTGTTCAACGCCCCCATTGCCGGGATTTTTTTCGCCTCCGAGATCGTTCTCCTCGGTACCTACGATATCTCGTCGTTCTCGGCCCTGGTGGTGTCATCGGCCATGGCCACCGTGGTGTCGCGGGCCTTTTACGGCACTGTTCCCGTCTTTCCTATTCCCGACTATCAATTAGTGCGGCCGTTGGTAGAGGTCCCCCTCTATATGCTCATGGGGGTTATTATCGGGGTCATCGCCGTGGTCCATATCAGGGTCTTTTATTCCGTCCGTGATTTTTATGCCAACCTGCGTCTCAATCCATTGGTGAAACCGATTACCGGCGCCCTGGTGGTCGGGAGTATCGGTATTATCTTCCCCCAGGTGATGGGTGACGGTTATGACTATATGGAGACCATTCTTACCGGAAACGGGGTCTTTGTTATTCTCCTGTCCCTGGTTTTTCTGAAGATCATCGCCACCGCGATTACCCTTGGCAGCGGCGGCGCCGGCGGGGTATTCGCGCCGGGGCTTTTCATCGGCGCGATGATCGGCGGCGCCTTCGGCAGTGTGGTGCATTCCTTTTGGCCGCAGTTTACCGCCACCCCGGGGGCCTACGCCGCCGTGGGTATCGGGGCCTTTCTCGCCGCCACCACCCATGCGCCGATGACTGCCATCTTCCTCCTCTTTGAGATGACCGGGAATTACATGATCATCATTCCGGTCCTCCTGGCCAGTATCATCGGCACCGTGGTCGCCCGGTGCCTGGAAGAGGATTCCATTGACACCGTTGATTTCAGCCGTGAGGGTATTGACCTCCATGAGGGACGGGAGATGGCGGTGATGAAGTCGCTGAAGGTCGGGGCCGTGGTCAGTGAGGATGTTGATCTTATCAGTGAACGGGCCAATATCAATCAGCTGTTGACCATATTTCAGATGGGCAACAGTTTTTATTTCCCGGTTATCAACGAGAGCGGAACCATGACCGGGGTGGTGTCGCTGCAGGACGTCAAGGGCATTCTTCAGGACGAAAAGCTGCGGCTTAATAAATTGGTGGGAGACATCTGCACCCGTGATGTGCTTTTTCTGACCCTGGACGATAACCTCTATTCCGCCATGCAGTTGTTTGACCGCAAGGGGCTGGATGAGCTCCCGGTGGTGGAGGCGGAAGACAGCCGCTGGGTCGTGGGAATGCTGAAACGCCGCGACGTGCTCAACGCCTATCACCGCGAGGTGATAAAAAGGGGCATCAGCGCCAGGGCCGAGGCCATGCCGCTGCGGTGAGGAGAAAACGACGATTTTCGGACACCGGACGGCGGGCTGCTGAAATCCCGAACTCGGGCTATGCCCTCAAACATGTGGGATTTCTTAACCCACCCCGCCGCTTTTTCCGGAAATCGCCGAAGACGCCTCCGTGGGGATTTATTGCGAGGCCAACAAATATAAAAGCCGGGCATAATCCGGCCCGGCCTTTATATTCAGGGAGATAACCCTTCTCCTGCCTGGGGGGCTTATCTCCCCTTGACGCTCAGAACCGCCGGGCTACCGTAGCGGTAGATGTTAAGGCCCCTGAGAACCATGAGGGCGCTACGGAGCTGGTTGTCTTTTTCAAGGAGTTCCTTGATCTTTTTTTCCTTTTTTTCCGCAGCCTTTTTTTGCGCTTACTGTTTCTCCTTGCTGGTTTGCCGCCGCGATTTATTTTTGCCAATGCTTTCGTTCGTCATATGGTTTCTGAGGTCGCTTTCACGGAGGATATCTTTTTTCTTTTCGTTGTGTTCCGGCTGTTCCATCTGCTCGACAATGATATCCGGGGTGATACCCTTGGCCTGGATTGACCGGCCTTTTGGGGTGTAATAGCGGGCGGTGGTCAACCTCAGCCCGGCGCCGTTGGCCATGGGGATAATGGTTTGCACCGAACCCTTGCCGAATGTCTGGGTGCCGATGATGATCGCCTTGCCCTGGTCCTGCAGGGCGCCGGCAACGATCTCCGAGGCACTGGCGCTGCCTTCGTTGACCAGGACTGCTATCGGATATCCGTGCGCGGTGCCGCCGGAACGGGCCTTGTATGTGGTGTTCTGGTCTTTTACCCGGCCTCTGGTGGAAACAATTACCCCGTTATCAATAAATATATCCGAGATCCTTACGGCCTGGGACAGGAGGCCGCCGGGATTATTACGGAGATCAATCACCAGTCCCCGGATCCGTCCCTTTGAGCCCAGTTTTTTCAGCGCGGTTTTGAAGTCTCGGGTGGTCTTGGACTGGAAGTTGGTGATCCGCACATAGGCATATCCCGGGGCAAGCATCTTTGATTTGACACTGTGGAGGGGGATAACGTCGCGGGTGATGTTGATCTTTTTCAGTTCGGTCCAGCCTTTGCGGTATACCGAGATATTGACCTTGGTTCCCTTGGGGCCGCGAAGCTTTCGGACCGCTTCCATCAGTCCCATGTCCTTGGTGGTCTTGCCGTTTATTTTGACGATCCGGTCACCGGCCTTGAGGCCGAGGCGGTATCCCGGAGTCCCCTCAATCGGGGAAACCACGGTAAGGTAATTGTCACGCAGGGTGATTTCGACCCCGATTCCGGTAAAGCTGCCCTTGGTTTCAAGTTTGAGTTCCTTGAAATCTTCGGGGGCCATATAGGAAGAGTGGGGGTCAAGGGAAGCGAGCATCCCTTTGATTCCGCCCTGAAGGAGGTCTGAAGGCGAGACTTTCTCAACATAATTTTTCTGTACCAGACTCAGGACGTTGGAGAAGTTCTCAAGGCTTTTATAGGTATCTTTGGGCTTGGCCTGGCCGGGAACCGGAAAGAGGAGAATAAGGGCGGTGATCGTCATGACCGCCGTTTTTACCGTTCGTGGGTGTGTGTGGATTGTGTTGTTCATAATACCCGATCTTTTGTGGTTAATGACCTTGGCGGCCGGGAATAATATTGATGGCGTCGTAAAAATTCCGATCTATCGCGTCGCGGCGCATTTTTGTTCGTTCGTTCCCGTCATGGCGGGATATGGTCTCACGCGCAAAAAGATTCTGCTTCAATTGTATATCGAAATTCTTATTTAGCCATCCTGAGTAATTGTTACGGGTTCATCAATACTTGCAACCATTAGCGGACTTTTTTATCAAGTCCAAAAAAATAATTTATATAGTGTCTGTCCATGAGGTGCGGACTTTCGTTTGAGATCAAGGATCGCGAAAAAAAAGCGCAGGCATATGTTCGATATTCCAAGCATTATTTTTTCCGCACGACGCAGAGATCGGACGAAAAGACTATTTGCGGACAGGCACTATCTAAAATAGCATGGATATTACCGTGGGGCAATGGAATCGGGAATCTTGAAGATTCATCCCCGATCCGTCTTTTTCTCAACCTTCAGTTTTCCGGCCTTGATCCACTTCAGCGGGTTCTGGGGCTCGGTTCCGTGGCGGATTTCAAAGTGCAGGCCTTCACCTATAATTCCTTCCTGTTCATCCATTGAACCGATTTTCTCGCCGCGGCTGACGAGGTCTCCTTCACTTTTATCTATCTCGGCAAGCCTGGAAACCAGGGAGTAATACTGATTGCCGTGGTCGATAATGATTATCTTGCCATAGCCCCGCAGGGTTCCGGCATATACCACCTTGCCGGCGGCCACCGCCTTTACCTCCGCGCCGTTTTCGGTGCGGATATCAACGCCGTTGGCAAAGGTGGTTATACCGAAACGGTCTTTTTTGTGGCGACCGAAACTGATACTGAGGGTTCCGGCAACCGGCGGGTCAAGCCGACCCTTGTAAGAGGCAAAGCCCCGGGCGGGCCGGCGTTTTTTCGACGATTGGCGTCCCCGCTGCCGACCACGTTTGCGTCCGGCGGCGCGGTATTCTGATTTCAGGCCTCTGATTCTGGCGCTTAACCTTTGCGCCGCCTTTTCCATCTCGACCAGGGCCTGCTGGTAGAGGCGTTTTTCGCTGTGGATGCGGTTTAATAATTCCATCCGGTTGGCGCGGGTTCCGGCCAGGTCACTTTCCTGGGCCTTGATTCCCGCGATTACCTGGATCATGTGATCTTTTTCAATTTGCAGTTCGTCGCGGATCTTTGACAGCCGGCTTATCTTGTCACGGTAGCCGCTAATCAGTTTCTGGTCGTGGTTGAACATTACCTGATAATACTCTTCCGTGGTCAGCATATCCGGCAGGGACGCTGCGGAGAAGGTGACGTTCATTATTCCGGTTTTGCCCATGCGATAGAAGGCGAGAAGGCGGGCCGCGACCTTGGTCCTTGCCGCGTCCTTTGCCAGCGTGACCTTTTCGAGCTCGGCAATCTTGTCGTTGATAAGTTTTTCCTGGATCTTCAGGCTGCCCCGGAGTTTTTTGAGCCGGGATCTCTGTCGGTCGAGCTTCTGGTCGATGCCTTCGAGATCTTCAAGCAGGGTTTCCTCTTGCGCCCGGGTAACCCTGATCTTGTCGCGGTGTTCTTCCATTCCGCTTCGCAGGCGTTCAAATTTATCCTGTTCCGCTGTTATTTTTTGTTTTATCGCTCCGGCGTCCGCCGCCAGACAGGAGGAATACTGCGGCCACAGCATTGGCGTGAGAACGATGATGGCCGCAGCGGTCAACAACGGCCGGAATATTTCCTGGAAAACACGGTTCATCTTTGCTCTGTTTATATGCGCATGTATTTGCGGATGGCGATGAAGCTGCCGCCGGTACACAGGGCGATTGAGACAAGAATTACCGCCACCGCGGTCAGGGGCGGGAGGAAGGTGAGGTCGAGCAGTCTCAGAAAGCCCGGGCCGGAGATACGCTCTTTGGCCCAGGTGAACAGGATATACAGAAGGCCTATGCCCAGAGTGGATCCCGTTATCCCCTGCAGCAGGCCCTCGATGAGAAGCGGGGTCTGGACGTAGGTGCTGCTCGCCCCCAGCAGCCGCAGGATTTCAAGCTCGGCCTCCTTGGCGACCACGGTGAGCCTGATGGTGTATGAAACCATGAAACTGGTGGCCATAATCAGCAGGATCCCGCTTAGAATAACGGTGAACCGGATGAGCTCGGTGAAATGCCCGAAGCGTTCAACCCATCCCTGGCCGTACTGGACCTTCTGGGCCCCGGGGAGGGTGGCGAGATAGTCGGAGAATTCCTTGAGCTGGGTCAGGTGGTCAAGGTCACGCAGGGGATAGACCTCGATTGAGGGCGGCATGATATCCGCCCCCAGGTCTTCAAGGACGTCGCTGTCGCGGCCAAGTTGTTTCTTGAATCGGGCAAAGGCCTGAGACCGGGAGACAAAGACGATGTTTTCGACCGCGCTGAATTCCATGATTTTTTTTCTGATCTGTGGCTGCATCTCGGGGACGATCTCGTGGTTGAGGTAGACCACCAGGCGTAACTCGTCGCTGAATCGATTACCGGCATTGATGAGGTTGACGTAGACGAGGAGGAAAAAGGAGAAGATCAAAACCGACATGATGACGGTAAACAGGGTCATTATCTGGGTACCCCAGCTCTGCCCGAGGTTTCTCCAGGTCTGTTTCAGGTGGTATCTGTACCTGGCCATTTTTATCTGCCTGATGGAATGGTTGAGGGTTTAAACCGGCCTTTTAGAACTCAGTTGAACAGGCCGTGTTCCAGTTTTACCATCCGGTGTGAAGTGCCTTCATAGATGGAAGTATCATGGGTGGCGATAATGATGGTGCTGCCGCTGTTATTAAGGTCGAGGAACAGGTTCATCACCATTTTCGTCACCTCGTGGTCGAGATTGCCGGTGGGCTCGTCGGCAAGTAGCAGGGCCGGACGATTGACCGCGGCCCGGGCAATCGCCACCCGCTGCTGTTCACCCCGGGAGAGTTTGCCGGCGGGCAGGTCTTTTTTGTGGCTCATCTGCAGACTGTCCAGGAGTTCACTTACCCGGTCGCGGATCTCGCGGGCCGGTTTGTACATGACCTCCATCGGCATGGCCACGTTCTGGAACACCGTGTGCCGCGGCAGGATTTTGAAGTCCTGGTAGGCTATGCCGATCTGCTGCCGCAGTTCCTGGATCTCGTTTTTCTTTAATTTGCCGGTGTCCCGGCCTGCCACCTCGATCAAGCCTTTATTGGGCCGTTCCATGCAGCACAGGAGTTTGAGCAGGGTAGACTTGCCGGCGCCGCTCATCCCGGTAAGGAAGAGGATTTCGCCGCGGTCGACTGAAAGGGATATATTCTGCAGGGCGACAATGTCGGGGGAGTAGACCTTGGTCACCTTGACTACATCCACAAAGGCTCTGTTCTCAGTTGTTGACTCAGTCATTAATCAAAGTAGTCTTGGGTGTTTGGTTTGTCAGAAAATATCTTTCCGTCCCTGGTGAAATAATCAGAACGATGAAATATAACATATTCAGAAAATTAAACAATTTCCTCTGCCCCCCGGGGGATATTGTCGTGGGGCATTCTCTTGCTATTGCCCATCTGCGACGGTATCATATTCGTTGAACTGATGATAGCCACGAGATCAAGCGCTTAATTTACCGTATAATGCCTATGATGACAGTAATCTTAATTGATCACTCCGGCCTTGGTGGCGACGGGTTTCGTCATAAATTGGCCTCGGCCTGTGATCGGGTCGTGATCCATGATGCCTCCGCCGATGTTGCCGACATTCCTGAAAACGGGGCTGACATCGTTGTCATGGTTGTTGCCGTCTCGACCAAAGAGGCGGTGGCAATGCTTTCCACCTGTCGCGGCAGTTTACAGGAAAACATCATTAATCCGATTCTGGTTCTGCCGGAATCGGCCATTGTCGATGCCTTTGTCGCCGGGCGCATCGGTTTTGCCGGAGTTGTCTCCCTTGCCGCCGGGGCTGCCGGGATTCGGGAAATCATCAGGACAGTTCTTGATGATTCCGGCAAAAAGGGAAGCGTCAACAAGGGCCTGATAGGGGAGAGTGCCGCTATTCATGATGTTCTGACCCTGGTCGACAAGATCGCTGATACTGATACCACCGTGCTGGTATGCGGCGAGAGCGGTACCGGCAAGGAGTTGATCGCCCGTGCCCTGCATGAAAAGAGCGGTCGTCGCGGGCCGTTTATCCCGGTGAACTGCGGCGCCATTCCGGCGGAGCTTCTTGAAAGTGAGCTTTTCGGTCATGAGAAGGGAGCCTTTACCAACGCGGTGCGCACTCGTCTGGGGCGTTTTGAACTTGCCGATCACGGCACCATTTTTCTTGATGAAATCGCGGAGATGTCACCGGTGCTGCAGGTCAAGATTCTCCGGGTTTTACAGGAAAAGACCTTTGAACGGGTCGGCGGTACCCGGACGGTCAGTTCCGATTTCCGGGTTATCGCCGCTACCAACCGTAATCTTGAGGACGAGGTGACCGCCGGTCGTTTTCGTGAAGATCTTTTTTATCGTTTAAACGTGATTGCCATTGAGGCCCCGCCGCTGCGGGAAAGGCCGGAGGATATCTGCGTCCTGGCGAAATATTTCATTACCCGCTTCAATAAGAGTAAAAAACGTAATGTCAAGGGGCTGTCCCCGGATGCCCTGGCGCGGATGCTCAGTTATCCCTGGCCGGGGAATGTCCGGGAACTTGAAAATGTCATTGAGCGGATGGTGATTCTCGCCTCCGGTCGCACCCTGGGTCTTGCCGATCTTCCGGAAAAGATAGCCGCGGGCGTGAATCAGGCCGTCCCCGCGGCAATGGCTATTCCTGAAGAGGGAATGTCTCTCGCCGCCGCGGTGTCGAACTTTGAGCAGGATCTGATTCTGAAGGCCCTTGAACGTACGGGCTGGGTGAAAAATCGTGCCGCTGTTCTTCTGAAACTTAACCGTACCACCCTCCTTGAGAAGATGAAACGTTATGGCATGACCCCGGCGCTTTCGTCGGATAAGGACGGTTGATTTGTAGGCGCGCATATGGCGGCGTCCCTGAACCACTTGCATGGTGCGATTGCTGTTGTGTCAGGGTGATGATCGCTTGCGTTGATTTCTGGATACGGAGAATTTGATGGCCGCACCTGTACGACGTCTTGTTATTACCTGTCTTTTTTTCTTCACCCTGCCGGTTTCGGTGTTCGCGGCCCCGAACGCGGACAAGCCTCCTCCGCCTGACGCGGCGTTGATTATTTCCCGGGCAAAGGCGGCGGCGGCAAGTGGTGATCTTGTCCATGCTGTGGATCTGTATGCCTCGGTTTCCCGTCTTTTTCCCCAGGATAAACGCGTGGGCGAGACCCTGTGGCAGGTGGCGGAACTTTCCCGGCGCCGGGCAGAGGCGAACGAGGGAGAGGTCGGCTGGAGCGACGTCCGGAGCATGTACCGTGATTTCATCGTTGCCGCCCCTGCTTCCTCCCATATCGTAGCCGCCTACCTTGAAATCGCCCGGATAAATTACCGCCTTCGTCTTTTTCCCGAGGCCCGCAGTTACCTGCGGCTACTGGTGAAAAAATATCCCCGTTCACCCCTGGTGGATGAGGTCCGGTTCCTGATGAGCCGGGTCGAAATGGGGATGGGGCGTTACGAGGTCGCAGAGGAGTATGCCCGTAAACTTTTCAAGACCGCGGTTGCCGGGAAAAGGGTTCGGGTCTCCCTGCTGCTGGCGGAGATCCTGACCGCCCGCGGTCGTCTTTCCCGGGCGATTTCACTGGTGCGCGGGATTGAGCCCCGGCTTGAGCCCGGTTCGGCCGAATTTCTTGAGGCCCTGAGGATCAAGGGCCGGGCCCAGCTATTGATGTCCGATCCCACTGCGGTGCGCAGGGGGCGCGATAATCTTTTTTATTATCTGAATATGATTGACGACCCCCGGCGGGCGGTCGAGACCAGGCTTCTTCTCGCAGAGGGGTTTTTAAAGGAGAAGAATTACCCGGCTGCGAAGGGATTGCTGAAACTGGTGGTAAAAGAGGTCGACCCTGACAGCCGCGCCGGGGTACGGGCTCGTTTCCGTCTGGCGATGATTCGTGATCTCGGTCTGGCGGGTAAGGTTCCGGCGGACAAGAGCGCCACCTGGGAGAGCAGCGGCGATGACATCTTTCTCAAGATCATCCGCCGTATGGATCGCAGGGAGGCCGGGCAGACAGCTCGCTATGTCCTTATGCGGCGGATGCTTGTCCGTGGCGATGATGATGGCGCGTATGCCAAGGGCCGGGCCTATCTTGTCGGCGGCGGCGGTCCCTGGAAGAGGGCGGTCCTTGCCGACAGCGTCGCGATCCTTATCAGGCGTTATCGGAAATGGCTTGATAGTAAAGAGTACGCCCGGGTCTATGAAAGTTACCGCAATGAGTATCCGGTCATCAGGATGTATTCCGGCGGCAGCCTTCTCTTCCTCGTCGGTCAGGCCCTTGAAAAGATGGGGCTTTACGGCCAGGCGTCGGTGATCTATTACCGCGCCCTGGGGTTAAAACTCAGGGCATCCGAGCGTGACAGTCTCTATCTTCACCGGGCCAGGACTTATCTTGCCGCCGGCGATCTTGTCGCCGCCGGCCGGCTGCTTAAATATCTGCGCGGCAGATATGACAAGGGGGCGGTGGCGGCCGAGGTGCGTTATCTTTCCGGCCGTCTTCTCCTGCTGCGGGAAAGGCGGGACGAGGCCATGGGCATGCTTGATGCCGCCTTTAAAATGCCCGCCGGACCGCGCACCCTGGCCGGCCTGATTCAAGACACCGCTCCGCTCCTCATTGGTTCAAACCGTCTCGACCAGCTTGCTCGTCAGCTTGATCGTTGCGCCCGGGTTAAATGTCTGGCCGCTCCGCGGTTGCAGGATCATTATATCCGTCTTGCCGACGCCCTGCGTCGGCATGGGCGTAAAGACGATGCCACCCGTGCCTATGGCCGGGCTTTATCTACCGGCGATAAAGATTCGTCCGCCGGTCGCAAGGCCGCCTATTACCTCGGCCGTGGCAAAGGCCGGACGGAGGGCGAGAGACTGCTCACAGAGGTCGCTGCGGCCAATACCCCCCTCTGGTCCGACCTCGCCCGGGCCGAGGTCGGGGATATAAGAATAAAAAAACTCGCAGACGCGACGGCGACCAGGGATTAGCAGTCTCGTAACAATCCCCCGCTCCGGCTGAAAACGGCGATTTCCGGAAATCGCCGAAGACGCCTACGCGGGGAATTGTTACGAGTCTGTGAATATTGCCATCCTCCTGCTGCTTGTCATGCCCGCTGTTAACGGCTATAATCGGTCCGTTGTCTTTGTTTCTTTTGTCTTTACCAAAGGAGGTATGAGAGATGAGAAGGAAGGGGGCGGCCTTTCTGATGGCGTTTTTTCTGTTGACGACGGCGTTTCCGGCCCGGGCCGCGGATGATATGTGCGGAATCGCCGTCGAGGCGCTCAAGCGGGGGACGGCGGCCTTTGCCGACGACCGGGCCGCCGGGCTGAAACTGTTTATCAAGGCGCGGCAGCTCTGCCCGGATGATCCGCTCTACGCCTATAACCTCGGGGTGGCCTATTACCGGTACGGCCGCGCGGACGAGGCCGCAAAATATCTCGGCCAGGCGGTGACCGCCAACGGTTCCCGTCCCCGCTGGCGCAATAATTACGCCGCCGCCCTGCTCGACAGCGGCCGGGCCGGGGACGCCCTGAAACAGGCGGAGGCGGCCGCGGCCGCGGACGGGGCCAATCCGGAGATAGCCGATACCCTGGCCCGTAGCCGGGCCGCTGCCGGGAAAACGGTTTCCGCCCTCAAGGGCCTGCGTGAATTCGCCGCGAAGCATAAGTGGAACCGGCGTCTTGAAAAACGTTACGCGGTCATCCTCGACCGGGCCATGAGCCATGCCCTTGAGATGGTGAAACAGGGCGGTGTTGACCGTGGCCTTGCCGCCCTTTCCCGGCTCGATTTCGACCCCAAGGCGGTCAGGGCCCGGATCATGGTCATGGCCGCCGGCGGCCGCGCCTCCGAGGCCCTGGCCGTCGCCGCCCTGGCCCGTAAGCGTTTCAGCGATGATCCCGGCATAAAAGAGGCCTTTGATGACGCGGCCGGGCGGGTGGCCGCCTCCCTCTACCGCCGCTTCAGGCAGGGCGACGCCAAAAAGGCCGTTGCCACCGCCAGGGAACTGGCGGGCAAGTACCCGGATGCCGAACCCCTCCGCACCGCCTCCAACAAACTTCTCGACGCCCTTCTTTCCGATACCGCATCCATCGAGGTTCCGGCGGCGGTGGCCCGGGCCGACACCGACGCCGGAACCACCGGCCGGGCCGACAGCCTGCTGGCCGCCCTGGCCGCGCCCTCTGTTGCCGTGGCCGATGTCGATCTCAAGATTGACGTGGAAGAAAACATCCCCAGGGGGGAAAAGGCGGGGCCTTACGACGTGGCGGTGGTCATCGGCAACCGCAGGTACAGGGCGGCGGGCGTGCCGCCGGTGGATTACGCCGAGCGTGACGCCGCGATCATGCGCAGATACCTGGTGCGCACCATGGGCTTTGATAAAAAGAATATCATCAAGGCCGACAACGCCACCCTCGGCACTTTCAACCAGATATTCGGCACCGGGTCAAACCCCAGGGGAAGGCTCTACAACTTCGTAAAACCCGGGCAGTCGCGGGTTTTTATCTATTATGTCGGCCACGGCGCCCCGGACCTCGGCAGCGGGGACGCCTATTTCGTCCCGGTGGAGGCCGACCCCCAGTACCTGTCCACCAGCGGCTACCGCCTGGCCACCTTTTATAAAAATCTCGACAAACTCCCGGCCAGGGACATCACCGTGGTGCTCGACGCCTGTTTCTCCGGCAACTCGTCCAGGGGGCTGCTCTTCAAGGGGGTAAGCTCCATCGTCATCAAGCCCAGGGAGGTGCGGGACAAACCGGCAAAGGCGGTGGTGGTGGCCAGCGCCCGGGCCGACCAGGTTTCCACCTGGTACCCGGAAAAGCGTCATTCCCTGTTCACCTATTATTTTCTCAAAGGATTGCAGGGCAAGGCGGACACTGACCACAACCATGAGATCACCGTGGGCGAGATGGCCGCCTTTCTCCAGGACAAGGTTCCCTACATGGCCCGCCGCCTGAAAGGGGTCGAGCAGCAGCCCACGGTCTCGGGTTCGCCCGACCGGGTTCTCGCCCGGCTGCGTTGAAGAAGATGAAGGTGCGTTTTTTTCTGATATTTACAGCGGCCCTGTTCCTGGCCGGGTGTGCCGGTTCCGCCACGGCGCCGTCCGCGCCGGTGGATGACATGGCGGCCGCGGGCGGCAAGGCTGAAAAGAAGCAGGATAAACCCGGCCCCAGGGCCGCCCTCGATGTTCTTGTGGCCGCGGTTCCGCATGGCCATACCGTGGCCCTTACCGGGTTCAGGCGTTTGGGAGGCGCGGCGGACACCCTGGCCGCCCAGGTTCGCGGCCGCCTCGAGCCCCTGGTCCTTGCCGCCTGCCGGGATCGCGGCCTCGAAGTGGTTGACCGGGAAAACCTCGACCTGGTTCTGAACGAGTGGAAACTTGCCCAGAGCGGCATAACCGGCAGCGACATGGGCGCGGCCGGGCTCCTGGGCGCCAGGGTGGCGATAACCGGCGCGGTGGCCCGCGAGGGGAGACAGGTGCATCTCTTTCTGAAAGCGGTTGACCTGGCCACCGGCAGGGTCCTCGCGACCGCCGGGGCCTTCCAGCCCGCATCCCTCTATTCCTTCGACCCGGCGCCGCGACAGACGCTTCCCGCCAACATGGGGGTGAGCGCCGACGGCCGCGTCACCCTGGCCGCCGACGCGGCCGCCTATTCTTTCGGCGACCATATCCGCTTAAGCTTTTCGGTGCGCGAGCCCGGTTACGTAACCGTGATCGACGTCAACCCTGAAGGCAAAAAAACAATCCTCTTCCCCAACTCCTACCAGACCGACAACTTCTGCCGCCCGGGCCGCAAGTACCATATCCCGCCGGACGACGCCGCCTTTGACCTCGAGGTGACCCCGCCCGCCGGGGTTGACCGGGTGATGGCCCTGCTGTCCGACTCGCCCGGCCTGGCAGCCGCCGCCGCCACCCTGCCCACCGCCGCCCTTACCCGCGGCATCGTGGTAAGGAGCAGGGCAAGGGCGGTGATAAGGGTGGCGATCAGGCGAAAGCCGCAGGAGCGTCCTCCTGTGGGAGCGGCCTCCCGGCCGCGAACAGACCGAACAACCATAAATCATAACCCCTGAATAAAATCAAAAATGCGAATTTCAAGATTTTTTCTTTCTTTTTCTCTCTTGTCGGTTTTCCTCTTTCCCGCCCTCACCCTGGCCGGGTTCATCCCCGGTTTCGAGATTCCCGGGGTCTCCTCTGCCGGTGGCGGCGCGGTTTTCGGCAGCGGCTTCACCGACGAGGTGACCGGCATGGAATTTGTTTTCGTGCCCGGCGGCTGTTTCCAGATGGGCAGCCCTGGTTCGGAAAAGGGCCGCGATGAC
>JAJRZW010000065.1 GCA_024275015.1 Deltaproteobacteria bacterium
AGACAAAATCGCGGTAGTCGGGGTCAACGGCGCCGGGAAATCTACCCTGGCCAGGATCATCGCCGGCAAAATAAAGCCCCGGAGAGGTACCATCCGCCTGGGCCATAACGCCATAATCGGCTATTACGCCCAGCACCAGGCTGCGGAACTCCCCGAAGGCCTGACGGTATTAGAGTCAATAACCAGCCTTGACACCGGCATGGCCATCAGCCGCACCAGATCGTTATTGGGAGCCTTCCTCTTTCAGGGTGAGGCGGTGGATAAAAAAGTAGAGGTCCTGTCCGGCGGCGAAAAAAGCCGCCTGGCCCTGGCGCGGATGATCGCGGTGCCGGCGAACATTCTAATAATGGACGAGCCCACCAACCACCTTGATCTCTCGAGCCAGGGAATCCTTGAAGAAGCGCTGGCCGCATATGACGGCACCATCATCATCGTTTCCCATAACCGCCACTTTACCGACCGCTTCGTCAACCGTGTCCTTGAGATAAAGAACGGCCGCGCCGCTCTGTTCGAGGGAAACGTCAGCCATTATCTCGACAAGATCGCGGCAATAAAAAAAGACAAGGACAACAATCCGGCAACCCCGAAGCCGCAAAAACCGAAGGTCCGGGGCAAAAACGCCCGCAAGGAGCAGGCCCACCTCCGCCGACAACAAAACGCGGCCATAGGACCGCTGAAAAAGAAGGTCAAAGACCTTGAGGCAAAGATCCAGCCCCTGGAAAAGACAAAGGCTGAACTTGAAAGCGCTCTGGCCGACCCGGAACTTTATTCACAGCAGGAAAAATTCACCGTCATGAGCCGGGACTACACCGAGACCAGCGAAAGACTTGAACGTTATTACCACCATTGGGAAAACGCGGTGGCCGAGCTTGAACAGGTGGAAAAGACGATGGAAGGGTAACGGTATGAGCAACGTATGCGCCGCCCCTACATATCCCGGCTGCCGTAAAAAAGTACCTTGCGCAGGAGTTCGTCGGGGGCAAAGGGTTTGCTGATGTAATCGTCCATGCCCACGGCCCGGCATTGATCGGCATAGCCCGCGACCGCGTGGGCGGTCATGGCGATTATCGGCCGCCGCCGGCCGCCAGTCTCTCCGGCCCTGATCTTTCCTGTAGTCCGGATGCCGTCCATATCCGGCATCTCCACATCCATCAGCACCAGATCAGGATTCTCGGCGGCAATCATCTCAATGGCAGCGGCACCGTTTTCCGCCTCGACCGCCGTGACCCCGTGCTGACGAAGGATTTCAGCAACCAGAATCCGGTTGATCTCCTCGTCGTCGACGATCAGGACCTTGATCTCCCGCGCCAACGGAACCGGTAACGGATCAGGCAGCCGTGGAGCGGATGTTGCCGCCGGGTGCTGGTCGATCATGAACCTGGCGGTAAAGTGAAACAGACTCCCCTGGCCGCCCTCCTGTCTCCGGGACTTGTCCTCCACCCATATCCGCCCCTCCATCATCTCCACCAATTCGGCGGCAATGGCGAGTCCGAGACCGCTGCCGCCGTAACTGCGGGAGGTTGAGTCATCACCCTGGGTAAAGGGCTCAAAGATCTTTTCCGCCTGTTCCGGAGCGATGCCGATACCGTTATCACTGACCATAAAATGCAGGGTCACGCGGTCGTGGTCACGATGATCCTCCACCACCGCCAGGCCGACCTCTCCGGCCCGAGTAAACTTGATCCCGTTGTCAACCAGGTTTATAACCACCTGGGCCAGACGGGTCGAGTCACCGAGAAGCCGCGGCGGCAGATCGTCGGGAATATACCAGTTAAACGAGATCCCCTTTTCCTCGGCCTTGTGGCGGAGAATCTCAAGGGGTACGCCCAGGGATTCGGTCAGGGAAAAAGAGACCGTTTCCATGGTGAATTTACCCGCCTCGATCCGGGAAAAATCAAGGATCTCGTCGATGAGCTTCAAGAGGCGATCTCCCGAGACCCGGATCAGATCCAGATAACGCCGCCGCTCCGGATCATCTTCCTTTTTCAACAGCATATCAGTGAAACCGATCACCCCGTTCATCGGGGTTCTGATCTCATGGCTCATGGCGGCGAGGAACCTGCTTTTGGCCTGACTGGCCATCATTGCCGCCTCCCGCGACATCTCTATTTCCTCCCGTTTCCGGCGTTCGGAGATATCGGTGACAATTCCTTCAAGATAAATAACCTGCCCCCGGCAATCACGGATGGCGGTGACGTTAAGCATCACATGAATGATACTGCGGTCACGACAGTACATACTGGTGGTAAAATTGCGGACCACCCCGGCATCAAAAAGGTGTTGTCGCAGTTCCTCCCGATGGCGGGGATTGACGTAAACGCGGGTAAAATCAATGGCCGGTGAGGCGGACATGAGCTCCTCCGGGGAGCGATAGCCGAACATGGTTGCCAGGGCCGGGTTAACCATCATAACCCTGCCGTCAGGGGCAAAGCGGAAGATACCCTCAGTGGCGTTCTCAAAGATGGAACGGTAGCGGGACTGAACCTCGATGTTCTCTTCCTGGACCAGATTGATCCGGTGGGCAAGGGCAAGGGCGAGGAGAATAACGGTAAGGGCCGAGCCCACCTGGGGAAGCCAGAAATATACCGCCTCGTTGTTGAGTGCCCCGAAGGCCCGGAAGACAAGAAGAATAATCCCGACACAAAACAGCGACCAGGCGGCCATGAAATAACGGGCCTTGCGGCAACCACGCCAAAGGCGGATACCACCGGCGGCAAGAATCAAGGTGATACAGACCAGAGCCAGGCCCGAGGCCACCTTGATAGCGCTGGAATAGGCCACGAGAAAGGGCAGGAGAGAGGCGGCAGCGGCGGTAACGGCAGTGGCCTTGAGCCCCCGGTCGATCAGGGGGAACCTGCAGCCGGTATCGAGGAACCTCCGGGTAAAAAGACAGGCACCGACAACCGCAAAGGTAATGAACATCGGCAGGGTATGGCTGTTCCACCACACCTGCCCGGGCCACAGGTATTCATAAGCACTGCCGTTCATCATCATCTGAAAGACGCCGAAGTTGACAATGAACACCAGATGATAGAAATAACTGGCATCCCGCAGGGTGACGAGGAGAAGCAGGCTGTAGATGATCATCACCAGAATGATGCCGTAATAACCGCCAAGGACAAACTGCTCATTATGATCGGCCTTGATAAAAGCCCGGGCCGACCACAGGGACATCGGCAGAGAGATGGTTGATTCAGACCTGATCCGGGCGTAGATCGTTCCGCCGGTAAGGACGCTGTGGGGCAGAGAGAGCAGGAGGTTGCGATTTTTGATCTCCCGATCGGCAAAGGGTATCGCGGTGCCGGTGAGCTTGCGGATAAAACCGCCGCGGCCGTCGGGGATAAAGACCTCGATCTCGTTTAAGAGCGGATATTCAAATTCGAGGAGCCATTCCTTGTTCAGATCAAAACGGTTGCCGATGGTGAAGCGGAGCCAGAACACCGAAGAGCTGAACCCCCAATTGGGTTTTATTGTCGTACATGGCCTGAAACCGGCGGAGTTTCTGATCTGGGCAAAGGTAAGAACAGCGGCGGGGTCTTCAAGTACGTCGATATTCAGATCAAGGGAATAATGTTCAATTCCCGGCCGGGCAATAACCGGAGGCGCCGCGGCCGCCGACGGCGGGGAACAAATACTGCACAGATTCAATACCATGGCAAAAACGGCGTAAAAAACACCGGTGGCGACGTACCGTCGCTGATCGGCGGAGCCAGGCTTCTGGCAAGAATGAAATATCATGAAAAAACCCTTCCCAATGGTTGTTGCGACGGAAGGACACAAAAGGATCACAGCACCCCTGCCCCTGACACGTTGATGTTATAACCCGTTAAAAACAGGCTGTTGCGGCGCATGGAGGCAGCGCCGATTGCACCGAGCTGAGAAATCAGACGAAATAGAAAGGTCGGGCAACACCTGTTTCGCCTAACCAGGGTTAAAAAATCCAGGACAATCTTTTCAACAGTCTATTTAATAGATATACCATGGCATAGATGTCAACAATAAATCCTTTTATCAACGTTGAAACAGCCTTGACCCGCACCGCCTTTATCAGTAATGTTCGCGCCTGATTTTATATTGCTCATTCACCGGCAGGAACCATGGAAAACGACAGTATACGGGAACAACTTGAACAAGAAGAGGCAGTCCGCCTCTCTCCATACGCCTGTAAAAGTGCGGCCTCCCGTGGCCGTCTTGGTGACGAGGATGAGTGCGACATCCGTACCTGCTTCCAGCGCGACCGCGACCGGGTGATCCACTCCAAGACATTCCGCCGATTAAAACACAAGACCCAGGTCTTTCTCGCCCCGGCCGGCGACCATTACCGTACCCGCCTGACCCACGTCCTCGAAGTGGCGCAGATCGCCCGGACCATCGCCTGCGCCCTTAGATATAACGAATACCTCACCGAGGCCATCGCCCTGGGCCACGACCTTGGACACACCCCATTCGGCCACGCCGGAGAAACGGTGTTGAACGAACTCTATCCCGGCGGTTTCCGCCATTACGAACAGAGCTTGCGGGTGGTGGACGTGCTGGAAAAAAAGGGCCGCGGCCTGAACCTCACCTTTGAGGTCCGCGACGGAATCGTCAAGCATTCCAAGGGAAGAAAAAAAATTCTCCCCGACGATCTGGAAAACCTGCCCCTCACCATTGAAGGCCAGGTAGTGCGCATCGCCGACATCATCGCCTACGTCAATCACGACCTCGACGATGCCATGCGGGCCGGAATCGTCACCGCCGGCGACATCCCCGCCGGGGTCCGGACGATCGTGGGAGATAAACATTCCGCCCGGATCAACACCATGGTCTTTGACCTGATAAAGAACACCGCCAGCACCAATGGCGAACGCCTGGCCATGAGTGCCGGGGTCGCGGAGGCCATTGACGCCCTGCGTGATTTCCTCTACGAAAAGGTGTATGACGCCCACCGGGTCCACGATGATTTCATCAAGGCGGAAAAAATCATGCGCGAACTTTATGACTATTTCCTGAACCACGACGAGACCCTTGAATCGTCCGAGGTCTATGACGACTCGATCCCCAAGCATCGCCGCGTCTGCGATTTCATCGCCGGGATGACCGACCTCTACGCCCTCGACCTATATACCGGAATATTTCTCCCCAAACCCTGGAGTGTAAAATGACCAATGACAGTTCCCCCGGCCTTGCCAAGGCCTATGAATTTCACGAGGTTGAAGAACGCTGGTACCGCCGCTGGCTTGACGAGAAAAAATTCGCCGCCACCATGGATAAAGACCGGGAGGCCTTTTCCATGGTCATTCCGCCGCCCAACGTCACCGGCGTCCTCCACGTGGGCCACGCCTTAAACAACACCCTTCAGGATATCCTCGTCCGCTACCAGCGGATGTGCGGCAAAAACACCCTGTGGGTACCGGGCACCGACCACGCCGGAATCGCGACCCAGAACGTGGTCGAACGTCAGCTGGCAACGGAAGACAAATCCCGCCACGACCTCGGGCGGGAGGCGTTCATCGACCGGGTCTGGCAATGGCGCGAGGAGTCCGGCGGCCGGATCATCAACCAGCTCAAACGCCTCGGTTCCTCCTGCGACTGGGACCGGGAACGCTTCACCATGGACGAGGGCCTGTCCCGGGCGGTGCGCGAGGTGTTTGTGAGACTTCATGAGGAAAAACTGATCTACCGCGGCGACTATATCATCAATTGGTGTCCCCGCTGCCATACCGCCCTGGCCGATCTCGAGGTGGAGCATGAACCCACCGACGGCAAACTCTACCATATCCGTTATCCCTTTGCCGACGGCACCGGCCACTTGGTGGTGGCCACCACCCGCCCCGAAACCATGCTCGGCGATACCGGGGTCGCGATCCACCCCGCCGATGAGCGTTATAAGGGCCTTGACAAACAGGGGGTGATAATTCCCCTGATCGACCGAAAAATCCCGGTGGTGCCGGATGAACATGTGGAACGGGAATTCGGCACCGGTGCCCTCAAGGTCACCCCGGCCCACGATCTCGACGACTTTGAGATCGGCCGCCGTCACAACCTTGAGCTGATCAAGGTAATGGACGATGACGGAATCATGAACGAGGCCGCCGGTCCCTATGCCGGGCTTGAACGTTTCGCCTGCCGGGAAAAGATCGTCGCCGATCTTGACCGTAGGGGATATCTTGAAAAGATCGAAGATTACCAGCACGGGGTCGGTCATTGCTACCGTTGCCGGACGGTGGTCGAGCCATGCCTCTCCAAGCAGTGGTTTGTCTCGGTGAAACCCCTGGCGAAAAAAGCGATCGCTGCGGTAAAAGATGGAAAAATCCGCATCCATCCCAAATCGTGGGAAAACACCTTTTACGACTGGATGTACAATATCCGCGACTGGTGCATCTCGCGGCAGATCTGGTGGGGACACCAAATCCCGGCCTGGACCTGCGAGGCCTGCGGTGAAACCATCGTCACCCGGGAAGACCCGGATACCTGCCCCGGGTGCGACGGCAGGGAACTCGTCCGCGAGACCGACGTCCTCGACACCTGGTTCAGTTCGGCCCTGTGGCCCTTTTCCACCCTTGGCTGGCCGGACGAGACCCCGGAACTCCGCACCTTCTATCCCACAAGCGTCCTGATCACAAGCTTTGACATCATCTTCTTCTGGGTAGCGCGGATGATGATGATGGGGCTCCACTTCATGGACGAGGTCCCCTTCCGCGACGTCTATCTCCACGCCCTGGTCCGCGACAAACACGGGCAGAAGATGAGCAAATCCAAGGGCAATGTCATGGACCCCCTGATCTTAATGGACCAATACGGCACCGACGCCCTCCGCTTTACCATGACCGCGTTCGCGGCCCAGGGCCGGGACATAAAACTGGCCGAGGACCGCATCGAGGGATACCGCCACTTCATCAACAAGGTCTGGAACGCGGCCCGGTTCGCCCTCCTCCACCTTGACCTGCCGGCCGGGCCGGTATCAGGGGCAAAGACCCTTGCCCTGCCCCACCGCTGGATCCTGTCAAAGGCGAATACGGCGGTTACCGCCTTCCGCCGGGGACTGGATGAACTCCGTTTCAACGAATCGGCCAACGCCGCCTATCAATTCGTCTGGCATGAGCTGTGCGACTGGTATCTGGAATGGATCAAGCCCGACCTCTACGGCGACGACCCCGAGGCAAAGGCGACCGCGAAAGCAGTGCTGGCCAATGTCCTTGAAAAGGCGCTGAAACTCATGCACCCCATCGTCCCCTTTGTCACCGAAGAGATATGGTCCGCCCTGCCCGGCGAACGTGACAGTATCATGACCGAGGCATTCCCCAAGGCCAACCCCGGCCATGACGACCCCGGAGCCGAGGCCGAGGCCGATCTGCTCATGGGGGTCATAGGCTCCATCCGCGCCATCAGGAGCGATATGCTCATCCACCCGTCAAAAGAAATCACGGTGATCATTGTCTGTGCCGATCCGAAGAAAATAAGGGTCATCGAAAGCAATATCGCCAGCGTGAAAAACCTCTGCCGGGCCGAATCGGTGAGCATCGGTCTCAACGGCGAACGCCCCAAAGGCGCGGCCGGCAGCGGCTTTGCCGATATCGAGATATTTGTCCCCATGCAGGGGCTGATCGATGTTGAAAATGAACGGCAGAAGCTTGAAAAGGAACGTAACAAACTGGAAAAAGATCTCAAAAAGACCGAAGGCAAACTCGGCAATAAAAATTTCCTCGACCGGGCCCCGGAAGAGATCATCGAAAAGGAACGGGGGAAACTGACCGAGGCCCGGGTCAGAATCAGCAAGATAGAAGAAAACCTGCGGCAATTAGCGGAACTCTGACAACAGACCGTTGTAAAAACCGCGATCCGGCCGCCAGGCGGCCCTTCACCGCGGAGATAAAAAACGCGGACGGGAAAAATCAGCAGGAAAAGAGATTCAACCTAAGCCCGGTGACCCGGTTAATCCAGCTCTGAATGATGTAAGCGGCGCAACCGCAGCCGTCGTCAGGGTTGACGAAAATCGCCCCCACCGGACAGTTTTTCGCGCAGCCGCCGCATTCCATGCAGCCGTCCGGATCAACGATCCGCGCCTTTTTCCCCTCAAGGGCGAAAACCCGGTGCGGACAGACGGTGACGCAATTACCACAGCCGACACAGGCGTCACCGTCAAGCCTGAGGATCGCGGTATGGTCAAGATAGCGGAATTTCTTCATTTTCATCATCCCCTGATAAACGGCGCGGCAAGCCACAGGCCAAGCCCGACCGCGGCGAGGACAATCTGGCAGGCAAGACCGCGGGGCAGTTCCTTTTTTACCCCTGAGAGCGAGGTAAAGGGGGTGGCGCCGGTGAAGTTCATCGCCAGATAGGAACAGAGCGCCGCAACCCAGAGAGCCAGACCGATATTGGCCATGCCACCGTCGTGCCAATAGCAGAAACCCGCCCCGGCGAGCGCCCCGACCTCCATCCCCTTGAGCCAGAACTGCCGTCCCGGGACCCAGGGAAGAAAGACCGGGGTAAAAACAGCGCCGGAAAACAGCCCGACCGCGGTGGCAACAGCGGCGGGAACACTCCGGGCCAGCCCCCTCTCAAACGAAAAGAAATCCGCCCCGATCCCGGCAAGGACAAAGAGGAAAATGATGGCGAAAAACAGTGGCTTAAGGGCCAGATAGACCTCCACCGGCGTCAGGGTAGCCCGCTCACCCAAGGTAAAGGTAACCGAGCGCATGGCCTCATCGCATTTCATCCCGGCAGCGAGAAATTTTTTTATATCAGCGGCGCGAACCGGGCCGAACACCGCGGAAAAACCGCAATTTTTCTTCAAGGTATGGGCCGCGACCCCGGGAGCGGCAAGCTGGGGAAGAATGAGGCGACGATGACTGACCCGTTCGGCAAGTGCCGTCCGTTCAACCAGCAGCGCCACCTCATCGGCGGAAAAGATTCCCTTGCCGGCGGCGCACCAGACGTTGACCCCCCGGGTATCTGCAACGAGGATGAAGGCATCGATTCCGGCAAGACGACCGCGGAGAGAGTCAAAACTCAACTTGTAATTCGCGCTCACCAGCACCGGGGATTCATGGGTGGGATTGCCGAGGCAATAGAGTCCGGGATTAACCCGGTAACGGTGGCGGACAACCCCGATCCTTGCCCTCAGGGTGCCGAGACGATCACGCCACCCCAGAGAGGATGAAACCCGCGCCACCGGCCCGGCCGCGGTATCGACAAAACCCGCGACATAATGACTGATGCGATAACCCGCAAGTTCGTGAACCCCGGCCCTGGGTTCGGACTTCGGCCCTCAGCATGGGGCCTCGGCCGCGGGCGGCGGCGTTAGGGATATGGAAGCAGAATTGATGCTTTCTTCTTCATTCATGATCATGACACATGAATATCACAGGCCGACCGGCGGCGCAACCATCAGGATACCCATGATCATACGACCAGGCGGTAGCCGATCCCCCGTACCGTCTCGACCATCCTGCTTGCCCGACCCATTTTTTTTCGCAGACCGAATATCTGCACATCCACCGATCTCGAGGTTACCGCGTAACCATGCCCCCGTACCGCCTCGATTATCTGATCGCGGGAAAACACCCATCCGGGTCGGGAAGCAAAAAGCAACAGAAGGGCAAACTCGGTCGGGGTCAGGTCGAGTTCTTCGCCGTCGACCTCGGCCAGATGCCGGTTGGAATCGACCAGCAGACCTTCAATATTGATCACCCCGGCGGCCTCGCCCCTGCCGCCGGAACGGCGAAGAAGCGCCGCCACTCTGGCCATGAGAACCGTCGGAGAAAACGGTTTACCAACGTAATCATCCGCCCCGGCATCAAGACCGGCGACAACGTCGTTGTCCTCTCCTCTGGCGGTGAGGAGAATGACCGGCAGGCCGGAGTTTTCTTTATCTTTCCTGAGCATACGGCAAAGATCAAGGCCGGAGATCCCCGGAAGCATGATATCAAGGACAACCAGGTCAGGCCGCCTCTTTTCAATCAGCCCCAGAGCATCCTCCCCGCTGGTGGCGCTGGCGACCAGGTAACCGTTACGCAGGAGGTTATAGCAAACCATCTGCTGAATATCCTCCTCGTCTTCGACCACGAGGACAAGTTTATCTTCCGTGTCCGTTCCCAATGTTCCATGATCTCCCGCTGCATTTACCGCCTCAATCATCTTCCTGAACCCGTGACGGCTTCGATACTCTTGATGAAACATCTGGTTAAATCAACGCGTTTTTATCCGGATTGCAACTCAGGCGGCAGATTCACCCCGCCGCCCTTCTGAGCGTCCGATAGCGGGTCATCTGCCGCGTCAGCAACTCATTGATATACCGAAGCATAATCAATATCGTTGTTTCCTTGCACCTGACCCGCTCTCAAACGCTCACGGATTCAGCAATCATCTTCAACGCGATGCCGGATAATCCGGCCCTGGAGCATGTATATTATATCTTCGCATATATTGGTGGCATGGTCGGCAATTCTTTCAAGACAACGGGATACTCCCAGGAGTTTTGCCATAAAGGGATGATCCTCGGGACGGTGGGTGAGATCGGCCTCGATCCGGTCGCGGATCGCCATCTTTTCCTGGTCCACCTCATCATCCTCAAGGCACACCCGGTAGGCGAGATCGGCATCTTCCTCGACAAAGGCATCAAGACTGTCATGGACCATGGCCACGGTCCGGCTGAACATATCCTTGAGGCCCGCGGCAAGTTCCATCACCCGGTCACGTCTGCCATCCTGGCTTAAAAGCAAAACCTTGTCGGCGATCTTGGCGGCAAGGTCGCCGATGCGCTCGAGGTCGTTGTTGATCTTAAGCACCGTAACCAGAAAACGCAGGTCCCCGGCCACCGGCTGGTACAGGGCCATGAGCCGCAGGCATTCCTCTTCCACCGATATCTCAAGCCGATCGATCTCGCGGTCATGTTCCATAACCATCCGGGCAAGATCCGAATCAGCCGCGGCCAGGGACTGACCCGACTTGAGCAGGTTCTGTTCCACCTCGGTCCCTAAAAGCAGAAGGTGATCGCGAAGACCGATTATCCCCTTTTCAAGTTCGCTCTTATTCATAATTTATTCTCCCTGACCGCCTCAGCCGAACCTGCCGGTGATATAGTCCTCAGTCTCTTTTTGGGCCGGATTAGTAAATATATCGGCGGTGGCCCCGAACTCCACCATCCGTCCCAGATACATATAGGCGGTATAGTCGGACACCCGGGCCGCCTGCTGCATATTATGGGTAACAATAACAATGGTAAAGCGGTTCTTCAGATCCTCGATCAGCTCCTCGACTCTGGCCGTGGCTATGGGATCAAGGGCGGAACATGGTTCATCCATCAGAATCACCTCCGGCTCCACCGCGATGGCCCGGGCGATACATAAGCGCTGCTGCTGGCCGCCGGACAGGGCGGTACCCCCCTTGTGAAGGAGATCTTTTACCTCGTCCCACAGGGCCGCCCCCTTGAGGGCCTTCTCCACCCTGCCTTCCAGATCCGTCCGTTTTTTCACCCCATGGAGCTTAAGGCCGTAGGCGATGTTATCAAAAACCGACATGGGAAAGGGGGTGGGTTTCTGGAAAATCATCCCCACCTTGCGACGCAAGGCAAGTTCCGGAGTTGAAGGATCAAGAACATTTTTTCCGTCGATGATAATCTCTCCGCTGGCCCGCTGGCCCTTATAAAGGCCGAACATCCGGTTATAACATCGGATATGGGTACTCTTGCCGCAACCGGACGGCCCGATGAACGCCGTGACCCGGTTGCGGTGGATATTGAGGCTGTTGCCGAACAGAACCTGATTTTCACCATAGAAAAAATCAAGGTTATTCACCGAGACCGCCATATCCTTTTCATTCATATCCTTTTCCTCGCAGTGCCGAGAACCATCCTGGTGACAACGGTAACGACCAGAACTGAAACGGTTATCATAAGCGCCGCCCCCCAAGCGAGGGCGTGCCAATCGTCATAGGGACTCATGGCATAATTGAACAGAGTGACGGTGAGATTGGCCATGGGCTCGTTCATCCCGTTCATCCAATATGGGCTGTTAAGGGCAGTAAACAGCAGGGGCGCGGTCTCTCCGGCAACCCGGGCCACCGCCAGCATCACCCCGGTAACCAAACCGCTTCGGGCCGCCTTAAGGATCACCGAAAACATCATCCCCGGGTAACTCGAACCCAGAGCCAGGGCGGCCTCGCGCATCTCGCGGGAGACCAGGGAGAGCATCTCCTCAGTAGTTCGGATCACCACCGGCAGCATGAGAATCGCAAGACTGACCGCCCCGGCGTAACCGGAAAAATGCCCCGTGGTTTTGACCATGATCAGATATACGAAAACCCCGACCACAATAGAAGGAGCCGAAACCATAATATCGGCAAGCAGGCGGACCGTAACCGCGAAAAAACAGTCACGACCGAATTCCGCGAGATATATCCCGGCCATGAGGCCCAGCGGGATGGCAATCAGGGCCGCGGTTACGGTCATGAGAAGGGTGCCGGCAATACAGTTGCCAAGGCCGCCGCCCTCCATCCCCGGCGGGGTGGGAAGCTCGGTAAAAAAACCCCAGTTGATCGCGGCCACGCCCCGGACAATAACGTCGGCAAGTATCCAGCCTAACATAAAAATCCCAAATACAGCGGTGAGGCATGAGATAACCAACACCAGCCGGTTCACGATCCGCCGTTTAAGTTCCCGGTCAAGCATCCGTCATCTCCTCTTCCCGCCCGGCCCGGAACGAAGCCATAACTGGGCCGAACCGAGGACGATAAAGGTGATGACAAAAAGGATCAGGCCCAATTCAATGAGCGAGGCAGTATAAAGGACACCGTCCGCCTCGGTGAACTCATTGGCCAGCATGGAGGCGATGGAGTTCCCGGGCGCGAGCAGTGACCAGGAAAGGTTGTGGGCGTTGCCGATGACAAAGGTTACCGCCATGGTCTCACCCAGAGCGCGTCCAAGGCCAAGAAAAACGGCCCCGACTATCCCCTTTTTGCCGTAGGGAATCATCACGTCCCGGACCACCTCGAATCTGGTGGCCCCCAGGCCGTAGGCCGCTTCCTTCAGGTTTCTCGGGGTCATCATGAACACGTCGCGGGTCAGGGCAGCAATGAATGGAATTACCATCAGGGCCAGAACCATCCCGGCGGTGAGGATACCGATCCCCATGGGCGGCCCGGAAAAAATCGGTATATAGCCGAGATGAGCAATAATCCACGGCTCGACATAGCCGGACAGAAGCGGGGCAATGACAAAAAGCCCCCACATCCCGTAAACAATACTGGGAATAGCTGCCAGGAGTTCTATGGCCGTGCCCACCGGGCCACGCAGCCAGTGAGGGGATATCTCGGCCAGAAAAAAAGCGATGCCGAAACTTATCGGCAGGGCGATTAACATGGCCACCGTGGTGGAAAGAAGGGTTCCGACCACGGGGACCAGGGCTCCGAATCTTTCGCTAACCGGGTTCCATTCGGAACTGAAAGGAAATTTCAGACCAAAGGCGGAAATGGCAGGCCAGGCCTCAATTATCAGAATCACGATGAAGGCGGCAAAGAGACAAACGATCGTGGCGGCAAGGGCAAAGCTGAGCCAACGAAAGAGAATGTCGGCCAGAGCCGCCCCGCCCCTGCCCCCGCGTATTACTGTTTTTTCCGTCATTAATCCGTCTCTGCCGCTATATTCCGGATTCTTCTCAGCGAGCCGGCCAGATGGCGCCGCCGTCCTGAGCCCTTATCTCCCCGGCCCAGCTCGCCTCAACCATTCTGACCACGCTCTCCGGCATGGAAACATAATCAAGAGCCATGGCAGCCTTGGTGCCGTTACGATAACACCAGTCAAAAAAGGAAAGAACCGCGAGGGCTCTGTCCGCCCGGACCTGACGTTTATGCATGAGGACAAACGAGGCCCCGGTTATCGGCCAGGCCTGCGGCCCGGGCTGATTGGTAAGAACCATGTAATACCCTTCGGCCCCGGCCCAGTCGGCCCCGGCGGCCGCGGCCTGAAAGTTCTCCGCAGTGGGTGCCACCGCGTTGCCGTCGTGGTTGACAAGTTTAAACGAGGTCATCTTGTTCTGCAGGGCATAGGCGTATTCCACATAACCGAGTGCACCCCGGACCTTGCGCACAAAACCCGCCACGCCCTCGTTACCCTTGCCGCCGATACCTGTCGGCCAGGAAACCGCTTTGGCGTTGCCGACTTTTTTCCGCCAGTCACGACTGACCTTTGAAAGATAATTGGTGAATATCCAGGTGGTCCCGGAGCCATCGGCCCGATGAACCACGGTGATCGCCATGGTGGGAAGCTTGGCGCCGGGATTCTCCTTTGCGATCCGGGCATTGTTCCACCTCCTTATCTTGCCGAGAAATATGTCGGCAAGAACCGATCCGGAGAGAACAAGCTGATTGGCTCTGATCCCGGGGAGATTCGCCACCGGAACCACCCCGCCCATGATCATCGGAAACTGCATGAGCCCGTGTTTTTTGAGTTCAGCAGGTTTAAGCGGGGCATCGGAGGCCCCGAAATCAACGGTTTTGGCCTTGATCTGCTTGACCCCGCCGCCGGAACCGATGGACTGATAATTAAGTTTCACCCCGGTCGCCCGGTTGTACATCCAGGCCCATTTCGCGTAGGCAGGATAAGGAAAGGTGGCCCCGGCCCCGTTAATGGTCCGGCCCAATGCCGGATGCGCGACAAAAAACAGGGCGATAACAATAAAAGACAACAGCTTTACAAATCTCATCCTCGCTACCTCCAAAAATACTTTGATGTGAAAGGTATGACAGGGAAATATTAAGAAACCATTAGGATTCATTAAGGATTTGCTTATACCCGAATCCGTGACGACTTTGTCGGCTAACCTGATATACCAAAGTATAATCAACACGCTCACCTCCACGCCTGACCCGTTTCCGAACGCTCACGGATTCAGGTTATATTTTCCCTGCCGCCATGGACCCCATACTGCCCCCTTTTTTTAAGGAAATTGTCAGGGAAAGATTTTCTTTTGATTAGCATGGAAGAAAAATCCGTTATAGTGACCCCTGAGCATAACCCCCATTGACTTTCGGGTATCTTGCAAATTGGCCCCGGACAAAAATCCTCATTTTTCAAGACCCCCTTTCCTCTTGCAGCGAACGGTTAAATAAATGACCCGACCCCGATCAATATTCGTCCACATTTACGCCGGCGCCATGCTGGTGCTGCTAACCGCGGCCGCGGCCATGTACGGCATGGGCAGTCACTGGATGCGGAGCTTCTATGTAAAAAACCTCAAGGACGACATTGCGGCCCGCTGCGCGGTGGCAGGCGGCCCGATGATGGTCATGCTCAAAGAAAACCGCCTGGCCGAATTCATAAAAATCGCCCAGGCGACAGCGGCCACCGGCCCCAGGGTGACGGTGATCCGCAACGACGGCAAGGTCATCTTCGACAGCGAGAGCGACCCGAAAAAAATGGAGAATCACTCCACCAGGCCCGAGATAAGCGAGGCGATAAAAAACGGCGTCGGCAGCCGGATTCGCTACAGCACCACGGTAAAGCGTAATCTCCTCTATGTGGCCCGCGCCTTCTCCCCCCCTTTTGGCGATAAACCGTGGCTGGTACGCCTGGCACTGTCCATGCAAACCATTGAGGATGAAATCGCCCGTCTGCGGCACTATCTGACCCTTACCGTTCTGCTGATCGCGGGGTTTGGGGCTCTCATCGCCGCCGCGGTCTCAAGGAAAATCTCCCTGCCGCTGGTAAGGATAGCCCGGGCCGCGGACAGATTCGGCCGCGGCGATCTCTCCGAACGGGTGGAGGCGGGAAGCACCCGGGAGACCGAGGCCGTCAGCATGGCGATGAACACCATGGCCGAAAATCTCACCGCCCGCATCAACGACCTGAAACTACAGCACGACAAATTAGACACCCTGTTCGCGAACATGGGCGAAGGGGTACTTATCATCGAAAAAAACGGCATCATCCGCCAGGCGAATCCGGCGGCGGCGTCCTTCATTGAACGGGACGGCGAGGACCTCTCCGGCCGTTCAATCCTCGAGGCGGTCCGCAACACCAGACTGCGCGACATAAGCCGCCAGACCCTGGCAGGTAAAGGCCGGGTGGAAGGAACGGTGGATATCCACGCAAGCGACGGAGAAAGAAGCTTGCAGGTAGTGGGCTCATTAATAGAAGACCCGGGGGAAAACGGCCCTCTCGCGGTGCTGGTGATCAGAGACGTCACCTCGCTGCTGCGTCTGGAAGGGATGCGGCGGGAATTTGTCGCCAACGTCTCGCATGAACTGAAAACCCCGGTCACCGCGATCATCGGCGCGGTGGAAACCATAATCGACGACCACAACATGGCTTCTAACAGCAGAAAAAGGTTCCTGGCCATGATCCACCGCCACGCGATCCGCTTAAAAGACCTGGTGGAAGACATCCTATCTCTATCAAGACTTGAAAGTATGGAAATCGGCAGGGAGGAAATGCGAAAAGTTCCGGTCAGGGAAATAATCGATGCGGCGATATCCCTTTCCGCCCCGGTCATGAAAGAACGAAACTGCCGCGTCAAGACCGGAAATATTGCCGGGATCACAGTTATGGCCGACCGGGATATGATGGTCAGGGCCGTGGCCAACCTCATTGACAACGCAGCCAGATACGGCGTGGGAAACGCTACCGTGACCGTCACCGCCGTCGAAAAAAGCGGCCGGGTGAATATATCAGTAAGAAACCAGGGCGAGGGGATCGCGGCCAAAGATATTGAACGAATCTTCGAGCGTTTCTACCGGGCTGAGCGCTCCCGGAACCGGGAATCAGGGGGAACCGGACTCGGGCTTGCCATCGTCAAGCACATTGTTGAACAGCACCGGGGCCGGGTCGCGGCCGAATCGAGCCCCGGCCGGGGCTCGACCTTCACCATTGACATCCCGGAAGGATAAAATGGAAATTCCGCCACAGGAGATATTATCCCGGGTCTTCGGTTACAAAGAGTTCCGTCCGGCCCAGGAGGAGATAATCAATAC
>JAJRZW010000066.1 GCA_024275015.1 Deltaproteobacteria bacterium
ATGATCTTTAACCCCCGGCTGCCGCCTCCCCCATCCGGGCCGGCATCCATCGTGACCAGCAGGGCAAAACGGGGATCGACGGCCGGATAATAGGCGGCCAGGGTCAAACCGCGGTCAGCAGCAATAAACACCATGTCATTTCCCGCCCCGGCATTCATGGCAGTAATAAAATCCCGGCTCACCGCCGCGCTCACCCGTGGTATCATCCCTTTTGGCGCAAAGGGGGCAAAAAACCCCCGATCCCGCCGCCACATGACCTTCTTCAGGTGCGGCACCATCTCACGACCACCGTTTACCGTCCTCGCCAGAGCGGTCAGGACGGAAAGAGGGCTGAGCGCCGCGTGCCCCCCGGTCGCCGCGGCCGGAAGGAAACCGGCAAATCCGGGCCACTGCCGCCGGGAAGAGGTGAAACGGTTAAGCACCCGACCGGAGCCATAGTCCCAGAAACGATTGGGATCAAATCCCGGTACGCATGCCATGGCAAGAATATCTCCGGAGTTCACCGCGATTACTCCGGCCATCACCGCTGCCGCCCCCGAATCCCGCCGTATCCGGGAAAGATCATTTTCGAGCCGCTGTTGCAGGTCAAAATCAACGCTTAAGACCACGTTACCCCGATCCCCGTCTCCGGCAACGCGGTCACGGCGCAGATCCTGATCAAAAAGGGCCTCGATCCCGGAAAGCCCACGCCCCTCGCTGGTAAAACCGATCAGATGCGCCGCCAGTGTTCCGTGGGGATAAAAGCGATGCGGCTCCACGGCCAGATGCACCCCGTGCATCCCCCTGATACTCTCGGCCGCCGCCGGCTTCAGATAACCGGGAAGACGGACATAGGCGTTTTCGTTTCTGATCATGCCGAGAAGCTGTTTTGCATCCATGGACAAAAGCGGGGCCAGACGGGCGGCGGCCGTTTTTATATCATCAAGCTCAGGGGGCATGACATAGACGACAAAAAGATCAAGAGTTGTGGCCGCAAGGACAAAATTACGATCAAATATCGCGTAACGTCCGGCATTGCCGCGACCAAAATCTATATCATCCCGTCCTCCGTCGGCAACACAGACACCGCGGCCGGACATGATCAAAAAAACAAGGGCCCATACCGCAGCCACGGTGAGACCCAGAAAAAAGATGGCGCGGCTGGAAGTATGATATGTCTTTCGCTCCACCTTAGGCATCCCCTGATCCGCCCTGTAATCACCGCAGCCGGATCAACTGTCTTGATCGCGGCCGGAAAAGCCCCCGCCGCGCGGCAATTTTCTCAATCCTTCCCCGGGCCGAAAGCCTTTCCATCTTAAGGGCAAGAACCCGATTTTCGACAAAAAGTGCCTGGTAACGCACCTCTTTTCGACCAAGCTCCTCAAGGCCGGCCCCGATCCGCCAACAAAACCAGATACTGGCGCTCACCGAGACCAGAAAAAATATCAGCAGAAGCGGTAGCCAGATGGCGCTGCCAAGGACACCTCCCCGCCGCCGTACCAGACGATGGCTCCGAGTCCACGAAACGGGACCGTAATAACGGCTCAGCACCCGGGATCGGAAAATTGCGCGGCCCGTAATCTGGCGCTTCTTGATCTGGGATTTTGCCTGCATTCAAGTTCCCTGGCCGTTACCGGCTTTCCGGTAAGCGGCTGATATTTTTTTCTATCGGCAAAGGTCCTCTTGACCAGACGGTCTTCCAGAGAATGAAAAGAGATGACGCAAACCCTGCCACCGGGCTTAAGCAGCCGCGGCAGAGATGAAAGCAGGGTCTCAAGGTTATCAAATTCACGGTTGACCGCGATCCGCAGGGCCTGAAAGGTCCGGGTGGCGGCATGGATTTTTTTCGGATGAAAACGCCGGGGTACGGCACGATAAACTATCTCGCCAAGCTCCCGGCCGCTCTTTATCTCTCCTGCCGCCCGGGCGGCGACAATGGCGGCGGCTATCCGCCGGGCCTGCCTTTCCCCACCATAGTGATAGATCATGTCGGCAAGCTCTTCGGCGGAACATTGATTGACCAGATCGCGGGCCGTTTCTCCGCCGCGGTCATCCATCCGCATATCAAGGCTTTCCGCATCGGCAAAGCTGAACCCCCGGCCGCCGTCGAGCTGCAGAGACGACAGTCCGAGATCAAGTAGAACCCCGTCAACCGGGCCGATGGCTATACTCGACAGCACCTCTTCGGCGTGGGCGAAATTGCTCCGCACCAGCCGGGCTCGTTCTCCAAATCGGGCAAGCCTTTTTTCCGCCATTGCCAATGCCTCCGAGTCCCAATCAATCCCGACCAGTATCCCGTCAGGGCCGCTGCGTTCAAGGATCAACTCCGCGTGACCGCCAAGACCAAGATTACAGTCCAGGTAAATTCCACCGGCAACCGGAGAGAGCAGGGCCAAGGTCTCTTTCGGCAACACCGGAACATGAACCACAGCCGGACCTCTTCCTTCCGGCATCAACCGATACCCAGTTCCACAAAGGCGTCTTCCACCTCGGCAAAATCCTCCCTTGAAGGCTTCTTCAAGTCGTTCCAGACCTTGTGATCCCATATCTCCATATAGGTGGTCATCCCGGCGGCAACCACTTCTTCCCTGATTGAGCAATCATTCCGGGCCAACTGCGGCAGCAGAATCCGTCCCTGTTTGTCAATGGGATAGATATTCGCGCCGCTGACAATATATTTAAAGGTGGCGTAAACATTTTTGCTCAAAGCCCCGGCACTCCGCACCCGGGCCACGGTTTCATCCCATTCCGTCAGCGGATAAAGACGGATACAGTGGTCAGCCCACGGCACCACCACCAGGGAAGTGTCATCGTTCTTGTTGAGCTGGTCACGGAAACGGGCCGGGAGATTAAAGCGGCCCTTGTTGTCAAGGACATGCTCCGATCTTCCCATGAAACCGTATCGCTTCAAACCACCATCCCGCATCTTGATACCTTCTTACACCTTTACACACCACTTTACTCCACTTGATCTTTTTTATAGAAGGACACAAAGAGGGTGTCAAGGAAAAAGCAGAATTTTTATATTTTTTTCAGTCAGTTGCCACTTAATTGCGGCGACGGAATCCGGAACGGCGGTTTTTCCCTTGCATCTGACGGACCACCGCTATATGATCACCCCCTTTCCCTGTCACCAAGGGACAAAACATACGGGAGTACAAAAAGTTGCAGCAGGAAAACCTTAGAAACATAGCCATAGTCGCCCATGTTGATCACGGCAAAACCACCCTGGTGGATCAACTCTTTCAGCAAAGCGGCAAATTCCGCGATAACCAGGAGCGGGTGGAAAGACTGATGGATTCCATGGACCAGGAGCGGGAGCGGGGGATCACCATTACCTCAAAGACCGGGTCCTTTCCTTATAAAGGGTATCTCTTCAACATCATCGACACCCCCGGCCACGCCGATTTTGGTGGTCAGGTCGAACGGGTCCTGCGAATGGCGGACGGCTGCCTTTTACTGGTTGACGCCCAGGAAGGCCCGATGCCCCAGACCACATTCGTGGTCAGAAAGGCCCTGGACAGCAACCTGCCGATCATCCTGGTGGTCAACAAGATCGACAAAGACGCGGCCCGGCCCGATTGGGTAGTGGATCAGACATTCGACCTCCTTGCCACCCTCGGCGCCCCGGACGAAATCCTCGACTTCCCGGTGATCTACGGCTCGGCCAAGGGCGGGTTCATGAGCACCGATCCCAAGGCGACTTCCGGTGACATGCAGCCCCTGTGCGATCTGGTCGCCAACCACTTCCCGGCCCCGGGCGGCGATCCTGACGCTCCCCTACAGCTGCAGGTGAACACCATCGATCACGACCGCTTTTTAGGTCGCCTCGGAATCGGCCGGATCGTCAACGGAGCCCTGAAAAAAAATGACCAGGTGGTGGTTTCCAACCGCGAGGGCAAACTGGTGCCGGTGCGGATTTCCAAGCTGTTTCGTTTTGAATTTGATCAACGGGTAGAGGCCGACAGTGCCGTCTGCGGCGACATCGTCGCCGTCGCCGGACTCGAAGAGACCACCGTTGGAGTCACCTTCACCGATCCGGTAAACCCCATGCCCCTGCCGTTGATCGAGATCGATCCACCGACGATCACCATGAATTTCCTCGCCAACGACTCGCCTTTTGCCGGCCGCGAGGGTAAATACGTCACCGCGGGCCACCTTGAGGACCGTCTTGCCCTTGAGACCCTGGCCGACGTCGCCCTGACCGTCAAAAAAATGGGCGGCTCCGAAGGGTTTATGGTCTCCGGCCGCGGGGAACTTCACCTCTCGGTATTGATCGAAAAAATGCGCCGCGAGGACTATGAATTCCAGGTGACCCGACCGGTGGTCATCACCCGGGAAGAAAACGGTCGAACTCTGGAACCATTTGAGGAATTAACCCTGGAGATGGCCGAGTCATACAGCGGCGCGGTCATTGAGCGCTGTGCCGAACTTAAAGGCGAACTCCTGGAAATGGAAAAAAAGAGAGATCGAACCCGGCTCAAGTTCAAGATCCCCACCCGGGGCCTCCTTGGTTTCCGCTCTCAATTCCTCACCGATACCCGCGGCACCGGGGTAATGAACTACATCTTTGCCGAGTACGCCCCCCATGTCGGCGAAATAAAAGGACGCAAGAACGGTGTGCTGGTGAACATGACCGACTGCACTTCAGTGGCCTACGCCCTCTTCAACCTCCAGCCCCGGGGACAGTTATTAATCGGTCCGGGAGAAAAACTCTACAAGGGCCAGCTCATCGGCATTAATTCACGCGACAATGACCTGGTGGTAAACCCCGCCAAGGGCAAAAAACTCACCAATATGCGGGCCTCGGGCTCGGACGAAAACATTATCCTCACCCCGCCGCGGCAGATGAGCCTTGAAGAATGTCTGACCTTCATCAACGACGACGAATTGGTGGAGATCACCCCCAAGTCCATCCGCTTACGCAAACGCTGACGTTGAAAAAACCATCCTGGTTTTTTTAAACCCGGTGAAACCGATGGCGCGTCAATGCGTCGCTGCCAGCCCGTTTTTCAACGGGCTGGCTATAACGCCTCATCCGGCCCGAGCTTGATTGCCCCCCCGGCGCTGATCGCCATGGT
Organism: Deltaproteobacteria bacterium; assembly: GCA_024275015.1. GTDB lineage: Bacteria > Desulfobacterota > Desulfobulbia > Desulfobulbales > JAJRZW01 > JAJRZW01. The sequence goes on from JAJRZW010000066.1 coordinate 5,061, forward strand.
GGCAACGGCTTCATCTTTACAGACGAATTCAAGGGCCAGCGGGGTCGCAATCCCGGCCGCGATAAAAGTAACCTCAACGCTGTCAACGCCATCGGGAAAAAAAACCCGGCAACCCCGGGGGATGGTACGCGCGAGATCTGCAAGGTCGGCGAGGTCGGCGGCGTCCTCCCTGCTGATTTCGACCAGATAATGGTCAGGATATATCCTGAGAGCCAGCGGCCGGTAACGCAACACCGCCTCGTCACGCACCAGTTCCATGGTCATCTTCAGGCGCTGGATCTCATTTCTGCAAGCGCGGCAATCGGATATCGGGGTCAGCGATATATAGCCGATCAACACCGCCACCACCAGCAGAACCACCAGGATCTCGATCAGGGTGAATCCCCCCTGGCCCACTTTCTCACTTTCCCATCCGCCCTCACGGCGAAGTCGTGTCCTGCCAGCTGCCGATATCAGCGTCATACCTTTCGCCGCCGGGGCGGCCGTCGGCACCGAGGGAGAGGATGTCCATCCGTCCATGGATACCGGGATTGAGATAAATATAGGGATTACCCCAGGGATCAAGGGGTAATTGTTCGAGATATCCCCCCTGCTTCCAGTTCCCCGGCTGCGGGTCGCCTTCGGGCTTGTTGACCAGGGCCGCGAGACCCTGGTCGCCGGAGGGATAAAAACCGTTGTCAAGGCGATAGAGCTGCAGGGCGCTCTCGATCACCCGGATATCATTCTTTGCCTTCACCTGCCGGGCCTGGTCGGGACGGTCCATTATCCGGGGAACAATGAAGGCGGCAAGAATCGACAAAATCACCACCACCACCATGACTTCAATCAGGGTGAACCCCTCGCAACCGCAAAATCGTTTTCGTTTTTCACTCTTACCCATATTTTATCCTTAATCATGAAACCGTGAGCATTCGGGAACAACACAACCGCAGCGAATTGGAACTTTTTTACCTTATATTTCAGACCGTTGCATTAAATAATACCCCTTTTGTCAAACCTTTTTTCAACGGTCTGTTCTCCTTTCACTTCCGCACCCGGCCGTGATAATCAATCTTCACCCGGCCGTCAGGACCGGTTCGGCCGATAAAGGCAAAAATCGCAGCCTGGTCAGGGGTAGGCCGGGCCGTACCCCTGATCCGCACCCGGCCGTCGGCAAAAAGCCGCAATTCCGCGGCCAGATCAAGCCCCCGCTCCCCCCTGATCCTGGCGTTGATACCGCCATCACCGCTGCCAAGGGTCATCCGCAGATCCCCAAGAGCGGAATAGGGACCAAAACCGGCGGAACGCCATTGCAGGTCACCGCCGGCGCTGTTTACCCGGCCGTTTCGCAAAATCATATTCACCTTTGCAAAAATAAACTCACCGCTCAGGGGCATGGGCGACCTGAATCCCGCGGCCGCGAGCCGGCCGCTTACCCGGGAGACACTGATCCCCCCTGATGACAGAGAAATCACCCCGGCAAGCTTTCCGGCGGCTGAAACAAGGCTGAAATCCACCCTGAGCCGCCCCTCGATAAGGGCAAGGGGATCAAGGTCCCAGGTAAAGGTATCCACCCTGAGCAACGGGGTGGATAATCCCCGGAGTCGGCCGTGACGCCAGTTCCCCTGGACCAGGACGGGACGCAACCCGGCCACCCTGTTTACCCCCAGATAAGGCCACAACATATCCACGGGCAGAAACAAAAAAAGAAAAAAGAGATAAAACCCCAGAAAAACAAAGATATATTTATACAATCTCATCTTTGTCCCAGCAGACGGACCTCGGCCTTGACCATGCCGCCGTCCTGTTCGTTTACCCGGCACGCCCGCACCACCAATCCGATTTTGCCGACCCTGGCCAGCCAGGCGGCAAGGGCGGCAAACCTGACCTCGCCAAACCAGACCCGCACACTTTTGTCCCCGTCCGCCGCGACCCTGGTGACCGCGGTCCGGATACCGGCCTCGCCCACGCTCCGGTCAACCAGAGTCAATAACGATCCGCTCGCCATCACCGTTTTCTCCCGGCCCCGGCTGGCAACGGCATTTTTCATCCAGGCGAGATCGACCTCAAGACGGCGGGCGGTCTCGGCCCGGCGACCGATGGCCCGGCGCACCGGCCCGACATGGACAAGATAGAGAGCAGCGAACAACAACAGGACCACAAGCGGGACCAGGATGTTCTTATGGGTGAAAATCAGGGTTTTCATATCTCCCCTCCCAGATCAATACGAAGTTCCCCCCGGACCCCTGACCCGGCCTTGCTGATCTGGCCGGTAGACACCTTCATCCCCGGAGAAAGCGTAAGTGACGCCCGGAGGCGATCCATCTCGGCAAGAGAGGCAAGCCGCATAACTATGACCAGACGGCGGCCGTCAAAACGCAGCCGATGAAGATGAAAACCGTTGGCCCGCAAAAGTTCCGGGGCGATTTCGGCCAGAAGGGGGAGGAAACGGTCACCGGCGTTGGCGGATTTTTTCAGTCTCTGCTCCAGTTGCAGCCTGGGATCAACCAGTATTGCCGGACCGGGAAAGGCCTTTTTGTAAAGACTGGTCATCGCCGCCCGGGTCTCTTCCGTCTGCCGCGTAAAGCGGAGATAATCAATGCCGTCATTAACAAACAACAGCCCCAGCCATAACAGGGCAAGGATCAGGGGCAGAACAAATGCGGAGGGAAACAAACGGCCACGGCGGCGGTACTCGCCGCGCAGCAGGTTCAGGGGATGTTCATCCGGGCCGCGGCTGAACAGGCGAGGCCACGGTTCCGGGGCCTTCACTATTCGCGCCCCGGGGAGGCAATCCGGCTCATCCCCCTCGCCGCCGCAGGCATAAACCACCATGGGGCCATCCCGGTCGCCGCGCAGACGCAGCCAGACGTCAAGGTTCTCCCGTTCCATGGCCACGCCGGTTCCGTCGAAGTCAAGAGCAAGAAAACGCTCCGGAATCAGGGCAATGACCAGGCCGGCATCATCCCCCCGGGGCAGGGCCAGAAAATCGGCAATAAGCAGGTCGGGGATCAGAGCGGAATCCTCAAGCCGGGACAGAATCGCGCTGATCCGATCCCGACTGATCGCCGCGACCAGAAGCCGGTCTGGATGATCGGGAACCGGAGTGCTGACCACGTGGAGTTCGTCAACCCCGCCGGCCAGACGTTCTTCAAGAACAAAAGGCACCGCCCGCAGGCTCTGACTCTCCCGTCCCGGCGGCCGGGAAATGATGGAGACCATGACGTCCTCGCCGCCCACCAGGACCACAAGCCGATCGTGATCAAGGGCGGCAATCTCCGCCAGGGAAGAATGACCGTAACGACATCCTTCCGGGGCCGAAACAACCCAGAAGAATGCCTCCGCCTCAATCTGATCGACAAATACACGTAAAACTCTGCTCAAGAGGATTCACCTTTCATCTCAATCCGCCCCCCGCGGAAAAAGGCCCGCCGCATAACCGCCACCCCGTGACTGCGGTCAACAAGGGATTCCAAGGCCCAGGCGCCATAACCATTGACCGCCTCGGCCCGGATAAGGAAAAAATCACTGCCCAGCACCAGTCCGGCACCGGTCAAGCCCTTGTCCTTCCAGACATCCAGGGCGAGAAAATCGGTCATGGAGGCAAAACCATCATCCGGCACCATTCCGTCAACCGCGTCAACATCCACCCCGGCGGCAAGACTCGCCAGAACCCGCGGCCCGGCGGTATTGACGTTGACCGGGGTCGCCGCCGGCAGGGCGGAGATATTGCCCCGGAGGCAAGAATACCCCTCCGGTTCCATATAACGCAAGTAAGCCAGGCCGGAGAGGTCATAAACGGCGCGATTGGCAGGCCGGGCCAGACTCCCCTGCTCCTGATAATAATCCGCCTCCGCCCCCATGGGCCGGACCTCGTCGTCGGAATCAAGCCAGTCTTCAAGGGCGACCAGAGCCAGAGGCTCAACTCCACAGATATCAAAAAGCCGCAGGAGCCGTTCCCGGGTCAATTTTTTCAAAGCGTCGTTGCCCAGCACGAGATTGTTAACGTTTACCCGCCCCTGCATATCAATTATCCGGCCGCTGATAGTGCCGGAATCGGTTTTCACCGGGGCAAGCTCACGGGCCCAGTCCTCGGCGCGGTTATCGGTCGAACCCCGGCCGCGGTCACGCCTTAACACCACCCCGGCCCAGGCCTCAAAACCACCCAATAATTCCACCGCCCGGTCATGGGCGATCAACAGGGCGCTGCGCCGGATCGAGGTCGCCTGACTCATGACCATCGCCGCCACCAGAAAACCGGCGATAACAACAATCATCAGCACCAGCAACAGGCCGCTGCCCCGTTCTCCCCTCATCGGCCCACCCCGATATAGAACAGGCGCGAGACCGTGCCGTAACCGGCAATATCAACCGTGACCCTTACCCCGGTCGGGACCCGGGCCTGATCTGAACTTTCCTTCCCGGCCGCGGCCTCATCCCCCTTCCCGGCAACGGGCAGTACGGTGATGGATTTGACTCCGGTGATGAGGTCGCGACCGCTCATTTCTCCGTCCCGCCCCTGAACAAACCGAAGCCGCCGCGAAATAACCCCGTCTTTAAGGACATAAAGCACCCGCAAAGGCCCGGGGGGCATCCGCGCCGCCCTGACCCCGGATCTGGTAATCGCGAGGGTGGGAAAGGGATCGGCGCTTAGCTTGAACGGTTCCATGACCCCGTCCGGGCCATTGATCTTCCGCGGCACCATAACCCGCAGGTCCTGATCGATCAGGGTGAAAAATATCTCAACCCGGGCCAGGGCCGTCTGACGCTTCTGCATGGCCTCTCTGGTTGCGGCAAGGGCATTGAGCGAACGCGCCGCCGTTACCCCGATGATCGCCATGATCGCCACCGCCACCATGACTTCAAGAAGGGTGAAACCACCCCCGGCGGCACCGCTGTTTCCCCCTGTCTTCATCATTCCGCCCCGCTGATCGTCCATTTAATTTTCCGGCGCCGCCGGGATAAACGATGTCATACGCGCCAGGGACTCACCATCAGGGGTATCACTGACTTTTACCTCCACCCGCACCACCCCGGGATATGAAGTAGAAAAGCTCTCCGTCCGCCAGTAAAAGGGGCGACCGGCCTCTTCCGCCTCGCCGCTATGTCGGGCGGTATCGCCGAGCCATGCCGGTCCCAGACGCAAAGCCGCGATCCGGTTCGCGGCAACCCAGTGCGCCAACACCCGGGCCTCGACCTCGGCCCCATCGGCGACCAGACGACCCTGGATCCTGAGCATTGAGGCCAGGGCAATAGCCACCACCGCCAGGGCCACCAATACCTCAAGAAGAGAAAAACCCCTGCGACCCATCACCTTACCAGCCGGTTGAGGTCAAATATAGGTAGCATCACCGCCAGGACACTAAACAACACCACCCCGCCCACCGCCAGGATCAGGGCCGGTTCCACCACCGCCATCAGCAACGCCAGACTGCGCTCTACCTCCACCTCAAGACCGGCGGCGGCGACGAGGAGCATCCGGTCAAGAGAACCGCTCTTCTCGCCACTGCCGATGAGCTGCAGACTCACGGACGGAAAATCACCAATGGCGGCAAGGCCATCCCTGAGACCGCCGCCCTCCCGCACCCGGGCCGCGACCTCTGCCAGCCGGGCCGCCATAACCGGACTTTTAACCGCGGCCCCGGCTCCGGCCATGGCCTCGTAAAGCGGCACCCCGCTCCTGACCATCATCCCCAGGGTGCGACAATAACGGCCGCAATTCACCTTGCGCACCAAGGGCCCGAACAGGGGCAGGCGCAGGAGTAAATGATGAAAAAAAAGCCTTACCGCCGCAAGACGAAAAAGGGTAATTCCGCTAATCAGCAATACCGACAGGACAAGGACTAAAAGGCCGCCATGCTGCCGCAACATCTCACCGCCGCCCATAAGCATCCGGGTAAGAACCGGGAGATCCTGATGAAGGCCCTTGAATATCCCCGCCACCTGCGGCACCACCCGGACGAGGAGAAAGCCAACCACCCCGGTGGACACCATCACCAGAATCAGAGGATAAACCATGGCCGCGGTCAGACGGTTACGCATGGCCACCCCGGCCTCAAGATGGTCGGCCAGAAGTTCCAGGATCTGATCAAGACCGGCACCGGCCTCGCCGGCACGGACACTGGCGACGTACACCGGGGGAAAGAGATCAACCGCGGCCAGGGCATCGGCAAAGGAATGGCCTTCGAGAAGCGAGGAACGCACCGCCCCCAGGATTCGCGGCCAGAAACGATCTTCCATCTGGGCGGCGCAGGCGGCGATACTCTCCTCAATGGTGGAGCCGGAACCAACCAGCAGGGCCAGTTGCCGGGTGATGACCGCCAGTTCCGTCAGCGGCAGCCGTCGACGCCGCCAGCGATATTCAGCCCGCGTCGCCACCTCCCTGACCTCGACCGGGAACAGCCCCTCGCGGCGGAGATCGTGGCGGCAATCACGAAGACTGTCCGCCTGCCTCACCCCGCGACGACGACGCCCCCGGGGATCAAGAGCGACATAGGAAAAGGCGGCCATCAATCACCCCCCGCCGCTTGAGCCCAGAACCCGAAGCAGTTCAACCAGGGAGGTCTCGCCACTTTTGACCTTTGTCAGGCCGGCATCAAAGATGGTATTGCGCCCCTGATGAGTGGCAATCAAATGCTCTGACTCACCCTGATGCACCATCTGCCGCAACTCGTCATCCAGGATCAGGATCTCGTATATCCCGACCCGGCCGCGGTATCCCTGACCGTCACAGGACTCACAGCCCTCCGGTTCCCAGACCCTTTCCATACTGACGGCCGCGGCCATCTTCTCCACCGCCGCCGACTCGGCCCGGCTGATCTCCCGCGCCCTGCGACAATCAGGACAGAGGCGACGCACCAGGCGCTGGGCCAGAACCCCGGCCAGCGACGAAGAAAGGAGATAGGGCTCCACCCCCATGTCCCGCAGACGGGTAAGGGCCCCGACCGCGGTGGAGGTATGAAGGGTGGAAAAGACCAGATGCCCGGTCAGACTCGCCTGTACCGCTATTTCAGCGGTCTCGATATCCCGCACCTCGCCGACCATGACCACATCCGGATCCTGGCGCAGGATGGCCCGAAGGCCCCGGGCATAAGTCATCCCGGTCTTTAAATTAACCTGGCTCTGGCCGATACCCTCGAGATGATACTCAATCGGATCCTCAACGGTCATGATATTACGGCTCTGCTCATTCAGCTTTGACAAAGCGGCGTAGAGGGTAGTGGTCTTACCGCTGCCGGTGGGGCCGGTGACCAGGACAATGCCGTCTGAACGGGCGAGAAGGGAAGAAAAACCGGCAAGCACGTCCCCTTCCATCCCCAACTGCTCAAGATCAAGACGCCCCTCCTGCTTGTCTAATATCCGCAGGACGATACGTTCCCCCATGGCCGCGGGGATAGTCGAGACCCGGACATCAACCGGCCGCCCGGCGATAAGAATCGAGATCCGCCCGTCCTGGGGCAGGCGTTTTTCAGCAATATCAAGGCGGGCCATGATCTTTACCCGCGCCGCCAGCAACGGCGCCAGGGCAAGATAGGGCTCAAGCACCGTCCGCAGGACCCCATCAATACGGAACCGAACCCGGAGCTTGTTCTCAAAGGGTTCGATATGGATATCCGAGGCACAGGCCCGTACCGCCCGGGCGAGAAGACCGTTGATGAGACGGATCACCGGGGCGTGTTCATCGCTCTCTAAAATCTCCTGGGCCCCGGCAATGGAGGCGGCAAGGTTATCGAGGTCAAGGTCTTCCTCAATCTCCACCGTCTCAAGCTCGACCCCGGAGCCGCCCTCGTAAAGATCACGCAGCCGCCGGTCGAATTCCGCCGTGCTCACCACCCCGGCCGCAACCGGCCGGGCCAGAAAACGCCGCGCCTCCTGCAGGGATTCCGCCGCCGCGTCATCACGGCAGAAAATCCTGACCGTATCCCCCCCGTCGGCCACCGCCAGCACCCCGGCCTCCCGGGCAAAGGCAAAGGGCAGCCTTATGGGATTTGCCCCGGACATTTATTGCCCTTCCCCGGCCCTGGCCGGCAATACCGGGCCGGTTTCATGATCAGCCCCGGGGATATCACGCGCCCGGGCGTTAAAGGCCTGCTGCAGACGACGAAGGTAATCGTATTTATCAAAGGTGATGGTATCACTTTTCCGGTTATCGCGGATAATCACCGGCCGGAGAAAGACCATCAGATTTTTGCGGCTGCGGGAGCTTGAATTGTAGCGAAACAGCCAGCCCAACACCGGAATACTGCCAAGCAGCGGCACCCGGTGTTCACTCTCCTTCAATTCGTCACTGATCAGGCCGCCGAGGACCAAAATCTTGCCGTCATCCACCAAAACCGAGGTTTTGATGCTTCGGGTACTGGTACTTTCCAGCCCGGCAATATTTGAATTGGCTGAGTTGGCAAGGTTTGACACCTCCTGTTCTATATCGAGACGAACGGTGTCGCCCGCGCTGATCTGCGGCCTGACTTTCAACTTCAGCCCCACATCCTTGCGTTCATAGGTGGTGAATGGATTACTGGGATTGGTGCTGCCGGTGGAGGTATAACTGCCGGTGGCAAAGGGGAGATTATTACCGACCACAATCTCGGCCTCGTGGTTATCGGTGGTCAGAATCGACGGGGTGGAAAGGATGTTGTTATCGGCGTTGCTTGACAGGGCGGTAAGGAGTCCGGCCATGTTCAGGACCCTGGTCCCAAGAATATCGGCGGAACCACGAAGATAACCAAGACTGAGACCGGAAAGGGCGGCCATACCGGTAACCGCGTTCAGGGGATCGGCGCTGACGGCGTTGATCCCGGGATTTGTGGTCGAGGTAAAATTGGTTCCGCCGATAACCCCGTTCTCATCGGAAGAGGAAATTCCGCTGGCCCGCCACTGCACCCCGAGTTCGCTGCCGGCGCCGTTGGAGACCTCGGCGATGATCGCCTCGATCAACACCTGGGGTCGGCGGATATCAAGCTTGCGGATCACCTGGCGCAGGTCGCGCATCACCGCCGGCGGCGCGGTGATCACCAGGGAATTGGTGTTCTCGTCAGCAACAATGCTGAGGCGTTTATCCCCGCCCCGAACCACCTTATTGCGCAGGGCTGCGGGCGTAGTCGCCTTGGCGCGCAGCGGCACCGCCTCAAGGACCTTGACCAGATCAACCGCGCGGGCGTATTTCAAATACACCACCTGGGTGGAACCCTCATCCTTAACCGGAGTATCAAGATTTTTTACAATCGCCTTGATCTGCAGCAAGCGGAAATCACGCCCGGCGATAATCAGGGAATTGGTACGCTCATCGGCGATTACCCGCAGGTCGCTCCTTTTTCTTCCGCCGGTGGTGTCAATACTCTGCACCACCCGGGCCAGGTCTCCGGCATCGGCATATTCAAGCGGGATAATCTCGATATTACCGCTCTTGCCCTGATCAAGCCCGGCGACAATGGCGGCAAGGCGTCGCGCATTGGCGGCCCGGTCGGAAATAATCAGTGTATTGCTGTCGGCAACCGCAGCGAGATAGGCCTTGGGCGGAACCAGAGGGCGCAGAACCGAAATCAGGCGCTCGGCCTGGATATACTTGAGCCGGATCAGACGGGTAACAAAGGCATCGGCGGGATTTTCATCATCAACGGCCAGTGGCTGGCCACTGGAACGGGCCTTGTCCATGGGAATGATCTGGGTGACCTGCGTCCCCTCCACCGCCGCGAGACGATAGACCTTGAGCAGGGACAGAAAAAGTGGATAGACCTCGTCACGACGCACCGCCTTGGACGCGATCACCGTAACCTTGCCCCGCACCGAGGGATCAATAACAAAATTACGGCCGGTGAGTTTTGCAATGGTGTTGATCACCGTCCGAATCTTGACATCCTGAAAGTTCAGGCTGACCATATCGGCCGCAGCCGCCGCAATCAGGGACCGGAGGAGAAAAGAAAGAAGCAGAAATACAAAAAGCAGCAACCGCGGTCGCATAATCAATCCTCCATACGGTAAACCCGGGTCCGCACCTGACCGTTACGGCCAAAGCGCACGCTTACCTCTTTACTCTTCATCAATTCCCCGGCCGCCTTCAGGGCCTGGGCCGGATTACTCAGAGAAATGCCGTTGATCTCATATACTATATCGCCGGACTCAAGCCCAACTGTTTTAAGCAGTTCTTTATCCTTGCTCAGGAGACGGAAACCAACCCGGCCTTGTTTGTCCTTCACCGGCTGGGCCCGAACCTTTTGCCCGAGAGCGGGAAGATTTTTCATCCACTTACGCCGATACCCCGCCGACACCCGCCAGGACTGATCGTTAACCACAGCCGCGACAGTATTATCGTCGCCCTCAACCTCAAGTACCTCGTGACGGCCGTTACGGATAATCTCGATCCGGTCCGGCAGCACCCGTTCCACCACCGCCCCGCCGCTTATCCGGTCACCGACGGAGACCACCTGTTCTTCGTCGCCCTTCTTCGCCGCGACAATGGCATAGGCGACTCCGTTGCTCGGCACCACCGTCCCCCTCAACACCAATGCCAGCGAGGTGGGAGGAAGTTTCTGCACAACCGGGGCCGGTTGCCCCGCCGCTGTTCCGAAGAGCATGGCCGCGGCCCCGGGCAATTCCGCCTTCTTCACCACCGGTTTCGGCACCACCACCGCGGTCACCGGCAGCGCCGGACGCCACGCCGCCCTGATTTTCCAGGTAAGATCGGCCGCGCTCAGGGCGAGGAGAATTAAAAACGCCAGGTTAACCACCACCATGAGCCGATTCGCGGTTTTCTCCCGAAAAATGACAAAAGAGGCAAATTTCATGGGATGCGACCTAGATAACCACCGTTCGCCGGATATGATTGACGATCTCGTCGGCATCGTCAAAAACGTCGAATACCAGGAGGTCATCCCTGGCGATCTTGCCGGTGGCCAGGAGTTCATCCCGCATCCAGTCCACCAGACCACCCCAGAATTCCTTTCCCACCAGAACCACCGGGAATGATTTTATCTTCCTGGTCTGCATCAGGGTCAGGGCCTCGAAGAGTTCATCCATGGTCCCGAAACCTCCTGGCATACAGATAAAGGCCATGGCGTATTTGATGAACATCACCTTGCGGACAAAGAAATATTTGAAGTTCATCGGCATATTGGTAAAGGGATTGGGCTCCTGCTCAAAGGGCAGGTCGATGTTGAGACCGATGCTCATCCCCCCGACCTGGGCCGCGCCCTTGTTTGCCGCCTCCATGATCCCCGGACCGCCGCCGGTGATAATCGGATACCCGGCCTCGGCCAGCCGGCTTGAGACCTCGACGGTAAGACGGTAATAATGGTCACTCTCATCGTTGCGGGCCGAACCGAAAAAGCTGACAGCCGGACGATTCAGATCGGAGAGGGTATCAAAACCGTCAACAAACTCACTCATGATCCGGAAAAGACGCCACGAATCTCCGACATTCATATAATCAAGCCAGTACTGCTGCCGTTCGTCACTCACATGGGGGCCAAAACATCTGTTCATAATCACCTCACATTTTTTTCATCATCCCGGTATGACGAAACAACCACCAAGGGATAAATAAACCACGGACGGGCAAGAATTAAAACCTGAATCCGGGACGCCGACAAAACCTCCCCCGGGTCAAGCCGGAGAATCTACGAGCCGCGCGGCCCGGAGACGCATGGCCTCGGCGTCCTTTGCCTTCCCTCTCCGCTCAAGGACCTCGGCGAGAAGGAGACATACCTCGGGATCGGCAGGGGCAAGCCTGCGGGCCTGACGCAGCCCCGTTTCCGCCTCCCCGTCCTCCCCGGCGGCTACAAGAACCCGGCCAAGGGCGCGCCAGGCCTCGGGGCTTGCGCTGTCAAGGACGACCGCCTTACGGGAGACGGCCATTGCCGCCCCCAACCCCTCACCGGCGGACAGATATATCTCACCCATCAGGGCCGCGGCCCGGGCGCTTGCCGGATTACAGGCCACCGCCTTCTCCACCGCACGGGTGGCCTCGCGCCAAAGCCCCTGGCCCTTATAGGCCTGGGCCAGATAACGATATAATACCCCGCGGACGAGATTCTCCCGCACTTCCGGACGTTCGGACCCACTTCCCCGCCCGAACAGGGGATGCTCCCCCCCGGCAAGCAGATCCACGGTCTGCGAAAATTCACCGGCGGCGATCAGCAGGGAAGCAAGCTGCAACATGGCCTCACTGTTTTCAGGCTCGATCTCAAGACAACGCCGCAAAGCCGTAACCGCGGCCTCGCGTCTGCCGCCACTGATATCCAGCAGGGCAAGATTATAACCGGCCATGAAATCGTCCGGCGCTATTACCGCGGCCCGTTCAAACATCTCCCGGGCCCCGGCCCTGCGCCCCATTTCCACCAGGGCGACCCCGAGACTGTTCAAAAGTTTGACACTGTCGGGGTTCAATTTCAGCCCGCAACGGTATTCCCGCACCGCGAAACCGAGATCACCCTCGGCGTAATAACGGTCGCCGCTGATATTCAGGCTCACCGAGTCAAAGACCGCCAGGCCCCGGGGGAGAAAAAAAGCGGCGTGCAGCAAGGCCTTGCGGCAATTAACCGGAATGGCACCACGATTGTAATCAAGGCAGGGATACAAGGCCGCGGCGGCGGATACATTCAGCCCCTCGACCTCGAACAGCCGCGCCTGAATCAACCCGGCCTGCTCCCGGACGACCTCCGGATCGTCAACATCGGCAAGGAAGAGATAAACCTCGTCCCGGTTCACCGAAACCAGACATCCCTCCCGGGGAGAGAAGGCCCCGAGAGTAAAAACAAGGTCGGGGCTTCCCATCGCCGCCCCCTCGACCCGAAACAGGACAAGGGCGAAACGTTCAGGCCCGCGCCACATTGCCCGCAGGCGCTGCATCACCGGCGGCGGCGGCGGAGAAAAAAGATCCCCGGCGCTTTCGCGACCAGCCACGGCCCAGGCGAAACTGCCGCGGAGACGGGCCTTTTTCATCGTCTCCCATGCGGTTTTTGCCACATCATGCGGCTCCGCCCCGGCGCCGGCGCAAACCAGGCCGAGACAGGCCCGGACCATGCCCTCACGCCGCAGCCAGCTGACCATAAACCGCGCGCTCTTCCGGGCCTTGTCATCGTCCATCAACGGTAGAAAAAAAGCAAAAACCCCGCTGCCAAGATGGCACAGTGGGGTACGGCCCTTAAAATAATTATCAAGGGTGGCGCCGCTGCGTTTAAGCTGGGCCAGGATCTGAAGAAGGTCGCGGTGGCTACCGCCGGCAAGTTCAACCAGACCGAGGGTAAAATCCGCCTCCGGGCTCAAGGCCATAAGATAGCGGCGATAAAAAGCACCATTAAAAAGGCCGGTCTGGGGATCGCGGAGATCGTCACGCAGCGCGTGCAGCGCGGCCGACATCTGCCGGGTGGCGGCAAGAAGACGGATCTCATCGCCACGGGAAACGAGAAAGGCGTCGCCTCCGGCGATGACCGCCACCGCGATCATCTCTTCTTCATGCCAGATGGGCAGAAAAAGCCGGCCGCCCAGTTTATCGAAAAACGGTACCCGGCGGCGTTCCACCTCGCTTATTGCCGCGGCCACGTCACCGTCAATACCATCACGGCCAGGATCACTGAAATGGAAAAAATCAACCCGGTCACAGGGAAAAAAAACCTTAACCTGCGCCGCCAGCACCGGGGCCATTACCCCTAATTCATCCGCACTCAACCCTCCGGCGGATGCAAGAAACAAACTCATCGTCCCTCACCGAGAGCCGCCTCAATCGCCACCGCGAGCGGCCTGATCTCATCCGCGGCCACGGTACGGAGATCGAGAACAATATGATCATCAACAATCCTGCCGATCACCGGAAGATCAAGCCCGCGCAGACGGGCCTCAAACCCGGCGGCGCTCAGCCGGCGCGGGACAAGGGCAACCGCCTGACTCGGCAGTTCCTGCTCCGGCAGGGAACCGCCGCCGACCCGGGATACCACCGGTACCACCGCGACCTCACAGGCATCCGCCACCCCCTTTAAAAGCCGGGCCAGACGGCGGGCCTTCTTTTTTATCTCTTCCACCCCGCAGGCCAACATCGCCAGGGTGGGAATCCGGCGCACCGCTTCGTCCGGGTCAAGATAGAGCCGCAGAACGGCCTCAAGCCCGGCAAGGGTAAACTTATCGATTCGCAGGGCCCGGTTCATGGGATTGGCGCGGACCTTGCCGATCAGATCTTTCTTGCCGACGATAATCCCGGCCTGGGGACCACCCAGGAGCTTGTCGCCGCTGAAGGTGACGATATCGACCCCGCTTCCGACCACCTCGGCCACAGTCGGCTCACGACTGAGGCCGAAGGCGGAAAGATCGACCAGACAGCCGCTGCCGAGATCCTCCATTACCGCCAGGCCGTGACGATGGCCGATGGCGGCGAGGTCGCCGCCGCCGACCTCGCCGGTGAAGCCGATGATCCGATAATTACTGGTATGAACCTTGAGGAGCATCGCGGTCGCCTCGCATATCGCCGCCTCATAATCATGGGGATGAGTGCGATTGGTGGCCCCTACCTCTTTTAAAATCGCGCCGGTACGACTCATGACCTCGGGAATCCGGAAGGAACCGCCGATCTCCACCAATTGTCCCCGGGAAACCACAACCTCACGCCCCTTTGCCAGGGTATCAAGGCAGAGCATGACCGCGGCGGCATTATTATTGACCACCAGGGCGGCCTCGGCCCCGGTGAGCTCACAGAGAAGATCGGCGACCAGGCTGTAACGGCTGCCGCGACCACCGCTGTTGAGATCAAACTCAAGATTGGAATAACCACCGCCCACCAGGGCTAACATCTCCAGGGCCGCGTCCGGGAGAACCGAGCGCCCGAGATTGGTATGAACCACCACCCCGGTGGCGTTGATGACCTTACGAAAATTTGGCCGCAGGGCAAGGACTATCCCGGCCGCGAAACGGGCGGTGAGGGCGGCGCGGGAAAGAGCCGACCACGCCACCCCGTCTCCGGCGAGGATCTGTTCCCTGAGGATGGCGATGATCCCCCGCACCACCTTCTTCTTTAAAGACAGCGGCGCCGGGGTCGCTTCAACCCAGGAGAGGAAATCATCCACCTTGGGAAGATCACGGGGGCCGGGTGGGGTGCGTTCTTTTTCCGTCATGACAAGGTTTTATCCTTAAAAAATGGCCAGGGTATTATGTATGATAAACAGAAAGCAATGTCACTATGCCGAATTTATACCTGCATCCGTGATGTATTCGAGAACACACAGACGTAAGATTATATTTACATTACAATCACATATAGCACCAGTACTGAAATCATCTCCCGGAGAGACAAATGACGAAGTTTGACTACGATATCGGGGTAATCGGTGGTGGCGCCGCCGGGTTGACCGTGGCCTCCGGCGCCTCACAGCTGGGCGCCAAAACCCTCCTGGTCGAGAAAGAGAAAAAACTTGGCGGCGACTGCCTCCACTACGGCTGCGTCCCCAGCAAAACCCTGATCAAAACCGCCTCGGTGTATCAATTAATGAAAGAAAGCCGCGATTACGGCCTACCCGGGGTAAGCCCCGAGGCGGTGGACTTTACCCGGGTCGCCGCCCGGATAAAGACGGTGATCAACAGAATCCAGGAACATGATTCAGTCGACCGTTTCTGTCGTCTCGGGGTCCGGGTGGAATTCGGCCCGGCCCGGTTCATCGATGAGCACACGGTCGAGGTCGGAGGAAGAAAATTCACCGCCGCCGTATGGGTAATCACCGGAGGATCGTCACCGTCGGCGCCCCCGGTCCCCGGTCTTGATGAGGTCAGTTACCTCACCAACCGCGAGATCTTTTCCCTCGACCGCCTGCCTGAATCCCTGATCGTCCTCGGCGGCGGCCCCATCGCCATCGAGATGGCCCAGGCATTCAACCGTCTCGGTTCCAGGGTGGAGGTGGTGCAGCGCTCGAAACAAATCCTGAGCAGGGAAGACCGGGACATGGCCGAACTGGTGATGGCGAAAATGGGCGCCGAGGGAGTGCGCTTTCACCTCGACACCAGGGTCACCGGGGTAAGGGAGGCCGGCGGCGAAGTCATCCTGATCTATGAAGACAATAACGCAAAGGAGATCCAGGTAAGGGGAGAAAAAATCCTCGTCGCCCTCGGGCGCCGCCCCAATACCGACGGCCTTGGCCTCGATGATATCGATATCGAATACGACCGCCGCGGGATCAAGGTCGATTCCCACCTCCGCACCGGCCACAAACACATCTACGCCGCCGGCGACATCAACGGCGTCTTCCAGTTTACCCATGTCGCCGGTTACGAGGCCGGGGTGGTGGTCTCAAACGCCGTCTTCCACCTGCCGCGCCGGGTAAATTACGATCTCGTTCCCTGGTGCACCTATACCCGGCCGGAACTGGCCTCCATCGGCATCAACGAAAAAGCAGCCGTACAGGCCGACATCGATCACCGGGTGGTGGTGGAAGAATTTGCCGCCAATGACCGTCACCTTGCCGAAGGCGGCGGCGAAGGGCAGATAAAACTCATCCTCGGCAAAAAGGATAAACCCCTCGGGGTCCAGATCCTCGGGATCCACGCCGGCGATCTGCTGGCCGAATGGGTATGCGCCATGAACGGCAAGGTCGGTCTGTCGACCATCGCCGCCGCCATCCATCCCTATCCTACCCTGGGAGAGATAAACAAGAGGGTCTGCGGGACTATCCTGGCGGAAAAGATATTTTCCGCCAGGGTAAAAAAGGCCCTGACCTTTTTCTTCAACCTCAGAGGACGGGCCTGTTTCCCCGACGGCGATGCCGCCGGGGAAGAAAAAAGATGATGACGGCGTAAAAAGTCCAATCTACTGCGTCATGGGCCATTTTTACCCGTTCGGCATACCCAAATTCGCAAAAACACCCCCACTCCTTGGATATCAAACTTTTTACTTAGCTATCCCATCACTTTTTACAGGGGCACCAGGATAAAAATTGTTCCTCCTTGACAATGATGATACCCGCTTCCCCGACCCGGTCCTGGCTGATCCGGACAGCGGCCTTCTGGCGGTGGGCGGCGATCTCGCCCCCGCGAGACTGCTCTCCGCCTACAGCAACGGCATCTTCCCCTGGTATGATCAAGGCGACCCGATCCTCTGGTGGTCGCCGGACCCGCGCCTGGTCCTCTTCCCGGAAAAATTTCACCTCTCCGGAAGCCTGGGCCGCACCATCCGCCGGGGAATCTACCAGGTAACGTTTGACCGTGATTTTGCCAAGGTGATCAAAAACTGCGCCGAGGTCCGCATTACGAGTGGGAAAGGAACCTGGATTACCGCCGATATGATCGCGGCCTATTGCCGCCTCCATAAACTGGGGCATGCCCATTCGGTGGAATGCCGCCGAAACGGAGATCTGGTCGGTGGCCTTTACGGCGTGGCCCTTGGAGGCGTCTTTTTCGGGGAGTCCATGTTCAGCCTAGCCACCGACAGTTCAAAGGTCGCCCTGGCCGCCCTGGTTGAGCGTCTGAAAGAATGGCGATTCGACCTGATCGACTGCCAGGTCGCCAGCGCCCACCTGAAAAGTCTCGGGGCCGGGGAAATATCCGGGGCCGAGTTCCGCCGGATACTGGCCCGATCGCTCAAACGAACCGGACGCCCCGGCCCCTGGACCAGACAGGACGGATAAATCCCACCCCGTGCTATAATGTCACGGCCTGCAAGGAGGTCGATGATATAAAAAAACCCGCCCGGCATACGAGCCGGACGGGTAGGCATATCAAAAAATCAAAGCACGTGCAGGGTGGTATTCATAAAAGCGTTTACAAAATATCAGACAGAGTCCTTGAATTCAGCGACCAGGGCCTGTATCGAGGCCTTGGCATCGCCGAAGTACATCCTGGTATTGTCGTTAAAGAACAGGGCGTTCTGGATCCCGGCGAAACCGGGATTCATCGAGCGTTTCAGGACAATGACCGTCTTGGCCCGGAAGGTCTCGATGATCGGCATACCGTAAACAGGACTCGACTCGTCATCCAGGGCCGCCGGATTGACCACGTCGTTGGCGCCGATAACCACGCAGACATCGATGGAATCCATCTGCGGATTGATATCGTCCATCTCAACCAATTGATCATAGGAGACATTGGCCTCAGCCAAAAGGACGTTCATGTGTCCCGGCATCCGCCCGGCAACCGGGTGAATGGCGTAGGAGACCTCGGTACCATTCTTTTCAAGAATATCTCCCAGCTCACGGACAACATGCTGGGCCTGGGCCACGGCCAGACCATATCCGGGCACGAATGCCACTGAATCAGCAGCCTCGAGAATGTAGTAAACATCCTCGGCAGTGGCAGGCCTGATCTCCCCCTGCGGTCCGTCTCCGGCGGCCTGGGCATTGGAGCCGAAACCGGAGAACAGGACGTTGACCAGAGAACGATTCATGGCCTTGCACATGATATTGGTAAGGATTATACCACTGGCTCCGACCAGTGCGCCGGCAACGATCAGAATATTGTTATGGACAACAAAACCGGCGGCACAGGCGGCGATGCCCGAGTAACTGTTCAGGAGTGAAATAACCACCGGCATGTCGGCGCCGCCAATCGGAATCACCGAGGTAATACCAAAGAGCAACGACACCACGACAACTAGAAGGAATACCGGATAATTGGCCGCCGGATTCATTGAAAAGATCACCCCGAAGACCAATGTCGCCAGGAGGATAAGACCGTTAACAATATGCTGACCCCGAAAGGTTACGGCCCGACTGGAAATCATCTCGGCGAGCTTGCCGAAGGCGACCATACTGCCGGAAAAGGTAATCCCGCCGATAAAGGCGGTGAGGAAGGTAACCCCGGCGATAAATACGGAAAGGGCCGGATGCTGATGATACTCACTCCAGGCCAGCAGCAGACTGGCGATACCGCCAAAGCCATTGAACAGGGCGACCATCTCCGGCATCGAGGTCATCTCCACCCGATAAGCGGCAATCAGGCCGATCACCGTCCCGGCCGCCATGCCGATCATAATCCACTTGTAATCAAGACCGACATTGAGCAGACATACCACCACCGCCAGCAGCATCCCGGCAGCGGAAACGAGATTACCGCGCCTGGCAGTGGCCGGGGAACTCAGCATCTTCAGACCGAAGATAAACATCACCGCCGAAACGACATAGGCGAAATTAATCCCGAGATCAATATTGCTAATCATTTCGCCCCCCCGTCATCCTTTTTCTTGAACATCTCCAGCATCCGGTTAGTAACCGCGTAACCGCCGACCACGTTGACGGTGGCCAGGGCCACCGCCAGAGTACCGAGAATAATCGCGGTCTGCTCGTTACCAACCTTCAATGAGGCCAGTGAGCCGATCAGGGTGATACCGGAAATGGCATTTGACCCTGACATCAACGGGGTATGCAGGGTCGAAGGGACCTTGGAGATAAGTTCAAAGCCCATAAAAATCGACAGCACGAATACAAAGGTCAGAAATACGGCTTCCATTTTATCCTCTCTATTTCACGATGCTTTTATACGTTTCGCTGAAAATCTCGCCATCATGGGTCATGAGACAACCCTTGAGAAGTTCGTCGTCGAGATCAAGGTTGAACCTCTTGTCTTCCTTATCCCAGAAATGTTCAACAAAATTGCCGAGGTTGGCGGAATAGACCTGACTTGCGGTCAGGGGTACCCTGCCGGGCAGGTTGCCGAAACCGACAATTTTAACTCCTTCAATGTCAACAATCTCATCAAGTTTCGACCCTTCAACATTGCCGCCGGTCTCCACCGCCATATCGATAACCACACTTCCCGGCTGCATCTTTGAGAGCATCGTCTGGTCAACTATACGGGGGGCGGGACGACCGAAGAGCTGGGCAGTGGTGATAACCACATCGGCCTGGGCGCAGGCCCTGGCCATGCCCTCCTTCTGCCTCCGCACCTGTTCATCGGTGAGCTTGGTGGCGTAACCGTCCTTGGTCTGACCGGTCTCGCCGAGATCGATCTTGACGAACTTGGCCCCGAGAGATTTCACCTGTTCCTCAACCACCGGCCGGGTGTCAAAGGCCTCGACCCTGGCCCCCATACGGCGGGCGGTGGCAATAGCCTGCAGACCGGCAACCCCGACCCCGATTACGAATACCCGCGAGGGCTTGATGGTCCCGGCCGGGGTGGTCATCATCGGAAAAATCCTGTCAAGATATTCAACCCCTAGCATCACCGCGACATAACCGCCGAGGTTGTCCTGAGAAGAGAGGACATCCATCTTCTGGGCAATAGTGGTCCGCGGCAGCATCTCAAGGCTCACGGCACTGGCGCCGGAGGCTTTCAGCTTCTCCAGCAGGTCTTTTTCATTAAAAGGATCAAGATAACTTATATGGATGCAGCCCTTTTTCAAGAACTTAACCTCTTCAATCGGCGGTTTACGCAACCTCAGGACGATGTCGGCGGTTTCAAGCATCTTCCGGCGGTCATCAGCTATCCCGGCCCCGGTCTCCTCGTAGGCCGCGTCATCATAGCGACAAGTAGCCCCCAGCCCGCTTTCAACCTCAACCTCGGCACCAAGCTTGACCAGCTTGGCCACGGTCGGCGGGATAACGGGAACTCTTGTTTCACCCGGGTGGATTTCCTTCATTACCGCAATCTTCATAACCGCTCCCCTCTTTAACAGATAAGACATTAACGGCCCGATTGAAAAACGGGGCTGTGCGCGGCGCATGGACGCGCCGCGACCAGTCCGTTTTTCAACAGACTGTTAAGTGCGTGCAGCAGGATGTTCATGAATCTATTTATATGAAAACCATGAGCAGTTACCATACATGACTGAAAATTGCACGGCAAAAATCCCCCCGGATCATCACGTTCAAGATGCAGCCTGAATCCGTGAGCATTCGGGATCGGGCCAGATGCGAGGGCCGGCCATACCCGGACAACACCCTTCTTTCTTGACATCTTATTTTCACAGTTGTATTTTCCCTGATTCTGTTATTTACCTTAGAGTAAGATCATCCAGCCAAGATCACAGTATTAGTATCTGATTGATTTTACATATATAAAACGTCTTCAACCCAAGACAAAGGAGTAAAAAATGTGCCGGTTAGCCATGAAAACCGCCATCAAGCCGTTTTCTCCCTATTCAGTCCTGACTGCCATGGAAGCCATGCAGGAAGGATATGACGGCAGCGGTCTGGGCTTGTTGCTGCGCGGATTAGAGTTTACCGACTATAAGTACAATTCCGAGGACCCGGTTCTTTCCGGGATCGCCCATACCGAAGAAGCCCTTGGCAGGCTCCATGCAATTATGGACGAACGCGGCTTTGTTCTTAAGTATGACCACGAGTTCGACACCGACAGCAGCAAAATCGAGGCCGGAGATCGATATAAATACGTCCTCCGGGTGTACAAGAAACCGGCGGCGTGGAAATCCATCGACAAAGAGCAGGTTGAGCATGAATTGATGATGACCCGTCTTGCCCTGCGCCGGGACGGTGAAGAGCATAACGGCGACCTTACCGCTTTTTCCCTCTGGCCCGATGTGGCGATGCTCAAGGAGGTCGGCTGGCCCCTCGGCGTCGGCCAGGCGCTTGGCCTTGAAAGCGGGCGAATAAAATCCCGGGTCTGCATGGCCCAGGGACGGCAGAACACCAATTGGGGGATCAACCTCTACGCCTGTCACCCCTTTTTCATCCAGGGAGTCGGGACCATGACCAACGGCGAAAACACCGCCTTTATCCCGATCAAAGACTGGCTGGAAGGCAAAAACTATCCCGGCTACGTCGGCTACCAGTCGGATTCCGAGGTCTTCACCCATATCCTCCACTACGTTACCAAACAGCTGAAACTGCCGCTGGCGGCATACAAGCATGTCATCACCCCGCTGAAAAACGATGAACTCGACGCCCATCCCCAGGGGGAATTCCTCCGCGGCCTTCGCAACGTCTGCCGCCGCCTGATCATCGACGGCCCCAACGCGATTATCGGTACCCTGCCCGATGAAACCTGCATGCTGGTAATGGACGCGAAAAAGCTGCGCCCGGCCACGATCGGCGGCAAGGCCGGCGAATGGGCAATTGCCAGTGAAATGTGCGGCGTTGACGCGATGATCCCCGACCGGGATTGTTCGAAAGACTTTCAGCCCATGCGTGAACACACGATTATTATTCCTCCAGACAGACAGGAGATAGAGATATGGTCTCAATTCGATCAATTTCCGCAGACCCAGGCAGCCTGACCCCCAACGATCTGCCCTGGATCATCGAGCATCGCGAAGACAGGTGTACCCTTTGCGGTCGGTGTGCCGCGGTCTGCCCGGTCAACACCTTAAAGCTCGCCTATATGCGCAAACGGATGCCGAAGATCGCCCTGAACTCAAGCGAACGCGGCAGTTCCTTCAAGACCTTTGTCGGCATCCGTCAGAATACCGACGTCGGCAGACGCTGCATCGGCTGCGGCACCTGCGCCATGGTCTGCCCCAACGAGGCCATCCACCCGGTCCACAACAAGACCGACCGCTACCGTTTTCAGAACACCAAAAACGGTGAGGCCCCCAAACGCGGCGGCCGGCGCAACGAACCGGGCCCCAACCTCCTCGACAGGATATCCTTTAACCGGATTTCAATGCTCACCGATCCGGCCCTTGATGCCGGGCGGCATGAATTTTACATGAACACCCTCCTCGGCAGGGTTCTGCCGCCGGAAGAATTTGTCCGCCGCCAGGCAGCCGGGGAATGGATCCCACCGGTACGGGAGATATTCCCGTTCATCATCGGCTCGATGTCGTTCGGAGCCCTGTCACCGAATATGTGGCTGGGGCTGTTGCAGGGAGTAGCCTATTGCAATGAGGTTCTCGGTATTCCAGTGGTCATGGCCACCGGCGAGGGCGGCTGCCCCCCATGGGTTCTGAAAAGCCCCTTCCTTAAATATATAATACTCCAGATCGCTTCCGGTTATTTCGGCTGGGACGAGATCATCCGCGCCATCCCCGAAATGCAGTGCGATCCGGCGGCAATTGAGATCAAGTACGGTCAGGGGGCCAAACCCGGCGACGGCGGCCTGCTCATGTGGTACAAGGTCTCAAAGCTCATCGCCCGTCTCCGCGGAGTCCCGGAGGGGGTCGACCTCCCGTCACCGCCGGTACACCAGACTCTTTATTCCATTGAGGAGTCGGTGATGAAGATGATTCAGACCATGAGCATGGCCTTTGACTTCAAGGTCCCGGTATATCCGAAGATATCCGGTTCCAACTCGGCCAAGTCGGTTCTCAATAATCTGGTCCGTAACCCCTATGCCTCGGCCCTGCTGATCGACGGCATCGACGGCGGCACCGGCGCCGCCTATAACGTCAGCATGGACGCCACCGGCCATCCCATCGCCTCGAATCTGCGCGAATGCTATCTAGATCTCTGCGCCCAGGGCAAACAGAACGAGATCCCGATCTTTGCCGCCGGCGGAGTCGGCAAGAACGGTAACATCACTCAGAACGGCATGGCCCTGATCATGCTGGGAGCCAGCGGCGTCCACATGGGCAAGTTCATCATGCAGTCGGCGGCCGGATGTCTCGGCAACGAACAGAACCGTTGCAACGTCTGCAATCTCGGCATCTGCCCCAAGGGCATCACCAGCCAGAACCCGAAAATATACCGCCGCCTTGATCCCGACAAGGTTGCCGAACGGGTGGCTGAAACCTTCATGGCCATCCAGACCGAGATGAAGAAGATCATGGCGCCCCTGGGCCGCTCCCAGAGCCTGCCCATCGGGATGTCCGACGCCCTCGGTATCGGTGACAAGGATGCGGCGGAGCGACTGAACATCAGATACGTCTGTTAAGAGGAAAGAGATATGAGCAAAGAATTAACTGTTAACGGGCTTGACCAGGACGGCCGGCGTATCAGCTCCAAGGACTTTGAAGCGTTGGTGCAGCAGGCCTTTAAAAAATCAAGCACCCTGAACCTGAAGACATACGGTCAGCATAATGTCGGCGGCCGGCTGAAAAACGACGGCAGCCCGATTACGGTCACTATTAATGGTCCCTGCGGCCAGCGTCTTGGCTGCATGGGTATGCCCGGAACAAAAATCACCTGCAACGGTCCGGCCTCTGACGACGTCGGCTACCTCAACATCGGCGCCGAGATCATCGTGAAAGGCGATGCCACCAACGGCGTCTGTAACGCCATGGCCGAAGGCAGGGTCTACCTCGGCGGTTCCATCGGCGCCCGCGGCCTGACCATGACCAAGTGGAACCCGGAATACCAGCGGCCGGAACTGTGGATCCTTGGCTCAACCGGCGACTCCTTTGCCGAATTCAACTGTGGCGGCATCGGAGTCGTCTGCGGTATCGAGGCCAAGAATCCCGGCAACATCCTCGGCTATCGCCCCTGCGTCGGCATGGTCGGCGGCTGGATTTACTATCGCGGCAGGATTGATGACAGTTATTCCCGAAACAACGTCAAGGCGGTTCTGCCCGATGACGAGCAATGGCAGTGGCTGATGGAGCGCATGCCGAACTACCTCGAAGAGATCGGCCGCCCGGAATTACTGGACACCCTTTCCAAACGCGAGGAGTGGAGCATGCTGGTCGCCATTCCGCCCCAGGAACGGGCCCTGATCTTCTCCGGACCGATGCCGATGTCCGAATTCAAGAAAAAAATCTGGGATCCCGGCTTCGGCGGCGGCGATCCAATCCGCGATCTGGCCCCGGGGCTTGACCGCAGCCCGATCGGGATAATCGAGACCGGTGACCTGCGGCGCAAGAAACCCTTCTGGGCCAACCGCGACAAGGCAGCTCCCTGCGCCTATTACTGCCCGGTCCATATCCCGACCGTCGACCGTCTGCGCCTGCTCCGCGACGGTAAGGAGGCCGAGGCCTACCAGATGCTGATGGAGTATACCCCGCTGCCGGCCTCGGTATGCGGCAGCGTCTGTCCGAACCTGTGCATGCAGAACTGTTCCCGGCAGATGGTTGACGAAAAAATCGACGTGCAAATGCTCGGCCGCGCCGCCCGCGCCGCAGAACCGCCGAGGGCGGCGAAATCGCTCAATAAAAAGGTGGCGATCATCGGCGGCGGCCCCGGGGGCATGAATGCCGCCTGGCAACTGGCCAAGGCCGGGGTTGAAGCGCATATCTTTGAAAAAGGTGACATATTAGGGGGGAAACTGGCCCAGGTTATTCCCTGGGAAAGACTTCCCAAGGCGATCTGGGATTCCGAAATCGACCGATTCCTCTCTGTAGCGAACATCAAGGTCAACTTCGGGGTCAATATGACCAGGGAGAAATTCGCCGAGCTGAAAAATGAATATGACCATGTGATCGTCGCGGTCGGCACCCACCAGCCCCGCACCATCCCCTTCCCCGGACACGAACAGGTCATCCCCGCCCTTGACTTCCTTAAAGCGGCCAAAAGCGACAACCCGCCTGAGATCGGCCGCCAGGTGGTGATCATCGGCGCCGGCAACGTCGGCTGTGATGTCGCCTGCGAGGCCTACCGCATCGGGGCCGAAGAGGTCACCCTCGTGGACATCCAGAAACCGCTGGCATTCGGCAAGGAAAAGACCGCGGCCGAGGCCCTGGGCGCGACCTTCAAATGGCCGGTGCAGACCAAAGAGGTCACCGACAAGGGGTTGATCGACGCCGCCGGTCACCTGATCCCGGCCCAGACGGTAATCATTTCCATCGGCGATGTCCCGGCGCTGAAATTTCTCCCCGACAGCGTTGAGGTCATTACCGTCGGCGGTGCCGGGTGGATAAAATGCGACCCAACCGGTCTCACCAGCGATGACAAGATCTCGGCGGTGGGCGATGTGGAACGCCCGGGTCTTGCCACCAACGCCCTCGGGGCCGGCAAAAACACCGCCGACGCCCTGGTGGCAAGGTTCAAGGGCGAAGATTTCACCCCCTTTACCAAGGAGGTGATCTCCCAATGCGACCTGACCCACGCCCATTACATCCCGGAAGCGGCAGCGGACAAACCGGAGCAGGAGGCGGAACGCTGCCTCTCCTGCGGCACCTGCCGCGACTGCCATCTCTGCGAGACCATCTGCCCGACCCAGGCGATCAGCCGCGAGAACCTGCCGGACGATTCATACCGTTATGTCTCCGATGACGACAAGTGCATTGCCTGCGGTTTCTGCGCCGACACCTGCCCCTGCGGAATCTGGGTCCTGCAGCCGTTTTAAGATCCTGAATCCGTGACAGCTTCGGGGACATTGAAAACACATCAGGTTGAACCAATACGTTTTTGTCCTGGTTTTTACCCCAGTGTCAACTTCACCCCGCCACCCTTCGGGGCCGTCCGATAACGGGCCATCTGCGGTGTCGGCAACTTATTGATATACCAAAGTATAATCAATACCGTTGCCTCCTTGCACCTGGCCCGCTCTCGAACGCTCACGGATGCAGGAAAATGCTTGACGGAGAAATTTCCGTATGATAGCTTCGCTGTACAAATTTACGGGCCGTTAGCTCAATTGGTAGAGCAACTGACTCTTAATCAGTAGGTCCGGAGTTCGATCCTCCGACGGCCCACCAGTAAATACAAAGGGGGTTACCGCGCAAACGGTAGCCCCCTTTTTTTCCGTTCGCAACGATATACCGCCGCGTTTGCCCGAAGAGCCTAAATGGTCTTGACGGCACAAAAGCCTCACTCCCAGGCATATAATTATATGAAATTATAGCGGTTTTTATCTTGTTCGCCACTTGGGCGATGGATTTTGCTTAAAAGGACTCAAAGACCACCCTTATCGGTCGATGCCCGGGGTCAAATTCATAATAATTACGCAGGGTTTCAATATTGTCGGCATCCAATTTTACCCCCTTGCGGAGAAGAAGGAGACCGCTTGCGGCAACCACGTCGCGGGCAAGGACCATGCCGCGGCGTAACCGTTCAGGGGGAAGTTCCCGCTCAACAAACTCGGCGTGGGGCAGGGCCTCGGCGTAAAATTCCCGGGCCGCGGCAATGACATGGGGGATGATCTCCGGATCAAAATGACTGCCGGAAAACTCCTTTAAATTGTCAAGGCTCAAATCGAGCCCACTGTCGCCCTCAAATTCGCGCAGACGATGATCTAAAAAATCGGCAACCGCGATTATCCTCGCGCCAAGGGGGATCGCCTCGCCGGCCAGTCTGTCCGGGAAGCCTTCGCCGTCAAAACGCTCGTGATGATGGCGAATCAACCTCCCGGCTCCGCGCATGGAGACAATCATCGCCACTGCCTGCTGCCCGAGAACCGGATGACCGAGATATTCCTGCCGGCCGATCTCGTCCATCTCGACCAGAGGAAGGTCGAGGTTGGCATCGGCAATGGCGATCTTGCCGACATCGTGGAGCATTGCCCCGACCAGGAGCTTTTCAAGCTCCCGCTTCTCCATCTCAAGACGTTTCCCCACCGCCATCGCCACCCGGGCGACATTCTCCGAATGGCTGCGCATCTTTTTATCGCGCAGCTCAATCAACGCCGCCACCGCCTTGATCGTCCGGCGAAAGCTGTCACGGAGTTTATGGTTAAGCTCGCGGGACTCGTCATACTTGCGCTGCAGCTCCATCGACTGTTCCTGGACCATCTTCTCAAGATCAAGATTCCAACGGGCCAGCTCCTCGTTTTTGGCCTGAATCTCCTCCTGCAGCCGGCGATTCTCGCTCAGGAGGCGGAATTTTCCCACTCCGTCACGAACAACCGCCTTCAGGTCTTCATCAACCCAGGGTTTGGAGATATAACGGTAGGCCCCGCCCTTGTTGATCGCGTCCATGGCGGCGTCAATGTCGGCATAGCCGGTGAGGATCATGCGCAGGGCCGCCGGGACGATGTCGCGGGATGCGGCAAGAAACTCAACCCCGCTCATCTCCGGCATCCGCTGGTCAGAGACAATCAGGGCGATATCGGGGTTATCCCTTACCACCGCCAGCCCCTCCCCGCCGCCGCAGGCGGTGAGGATCTCAAGATCATCCTCGTCAATAAATAGCCGCTGCAGGGCCTTTAAAATATTGACTTCGTCGTCAACAAACAAGACCTTGGCCAATTCATCCGCGCTCATACTTCACCTTCCACCACCGGGTAAACCACCATCACCGTCCCCGCCACACTCCCGTCAGGAGTGGTAAGCGGCCTGGTTTCACAAAATAACCTGCGGCCGGAGACATCCACCCGGCCATTACTTTCAGCCTCGGCAAAAAATACCGCCACCTCTTCCGGCAACCCCTCGCTTACCGGCCGGTTTAGAATCGCCTTCCCCCTTATTCCCAAAAGATTCTCCACCTCGCGGTTGCACTGAACCACCACCCCGCCGGGATCGACCCCGACCACCGCCACCGGCAGCTGGTCCAATAATTCCTGGGAACGAAGCAGGACCAGGTTACGGAATTCAAGATCCCGGGTTCGTTTTCGCACCTCAGCCTCCAGCCCCTCGTTCAGGCACCGCAACTCCTCAACCGTCTGCTCCAATTCAGAGGCAAGGATCTGGTTTTTTCGCTGCAGATGCCAGGCATCAAGGGCCCGGGCCACGGTATGGCGAAGATCGTCGTCATTCCAGGGTTTGGGGATGAACTTATACACCCTGCCCTCGTTAATCGCCCCGACCACCGCGGCGGTATCGGCGTAACCGGAAAGGACGATGCGGATAGTATCGGGCCAACGCTCATAGACACGCCGGAGGAACTCGACCCCGTCCATTTCTTCCATACGGTAATCGGCAAGGACCAGCTGCACCTCATTCTCCTCAAGCAGGGCCAGGCCCTCCCGCCCCCCGGACGCGGTCACGATCTCATAGTCATCGTCGAGAAAAAGCCGTTCCAGGGCCCGGATAACATTACGCTCATCATCAACCAGAAGTATGCGGTCCGGGGTGTTCACGCCGTATCCTCCTCGATCACCGGAATCTTGACGACAAAGGTGGTACCGCGTCCCTCCTCGCTGTCCACCTCGATGCTGCCCTTATGTTTATTGGTAACGATATCATAGACAATGCTCAAGCCGAGACCAGTGCCCTTGCCCACCTCCTTGGTGGTATAAAAGGGTTCGAAAATCCGGGGAAGGGCCTCCTTTGCGATCCCGCTGCCAGTGTCGCTGATGGCCACGCATATCCAGTCATCCTCGCGCCAGCTCCTGATCTTTATCACCCCCTTATCCGCTATCGCCTGGCCGGCGTTTACAAGGAGGTTCATGAAAACCTGGTTGAGCTGCTGCGCCTGGCAGAGGGTCAACGGTATCTCACCGAGATCCTTGTCAACCCTGGCCTTGTACTTCAATTCGTTCCAGACGATCTTGAGGGTACTCTCGATGCACTCGTTGATATCGGCCAGTTTATTCGCGCTCTGATCAATCCGGGAAAAGACCTTGAGATTCATAACTATATCCCGAACCCGATCGGTACCCTCCTGACTTTCGCGCACCAGATCATCAAGATCATCAAGGATAAAACCTATTTTAAGTTTTTTCCTCAGGGCCGCTATCTCGGGATCAGCACCGTATTTTTCCTCAATCCCGGCGATATACTGCCGGAGACGGTCGCCGTAACGGGCCATGCTCCCGAGGTTACTGGCGATGAAGCCCACGGGGTTGTTTATCTCGTGAGCAACGCCGGCGGCGAGCTGGCCGATGGAAGCCATCTTCTCCTGCTGCAAAAGCTGGCTCTGGGCCTGTTGCAATTGACCGTAGGCCCCCTGCAGTTCCTGGTTCTTGTTTTCAAGAATCGCCATCATGTGATTGAACTGTTCGCCGAT
This sequence comes from Deltaproteobacteria bacterium, assembly GCA_024275015.1. Taxonomy (GTDB): domain Bacteria; phylum Desulfobacterota; class Desulfobulbia; order Desulfobulbales; family JAJRZW01; genus JAJRZW01. Next base: position 34,655 of record JAJRZW010000066.1, read on the forward strand.
GGCGGTCAGGGGATCTTCATACTGACGGAGATAAAAACGGCAGTCACGGCAATTGCCGATCTTTTTGGCGAATTCACCCTGGACTTCACCGCCGAAGAAAGTCCCGACCTTTTCCCAACAACGGCCGCCGGACTCACCGTAGGAGGGGCAGTCCTTCTTGCCGCAGGCCATTACTTCCCAGCAATTCCCCCGAATTTCAGTTTGAACCCTCTGGGAGAAATCGCTCTCCCGGGCCACCCGGACAATGGTATCACCGATCCCCTCCAGAGCGGCATGCAGGGCTGCCCGCTTCTCTTCCAGCTCCCGGGTCATGGTAATCTCGGCGGTGACATCCTGCAGAACCACCACCGAACCGCCATGGTGACCGTCACCGCGCAGCCCGCTGACCCGGACGGCAAAAACGCGGGATGACCGAGAATGAACCATGGTCAGGTTATCACCCCAGAAATCTCCCTCATAAATGTTATGGGCAAGGACAAAATCCTTCCATTGTTGACCGATGATTTCCGGATACGGCAGGGACACGAGTTCAAAAAAAGCCCGGTTGCAGCGAACGATCCGGTCGGAGATATCAGCCATTAAAAGCGGATCAGGGACGGAATCTATCAGCATCTGCCATTCCCGCTTGATCTTCTCCAGGCTCCTGAACTCAACGGCAAGGTCTTCGTGCTCCCGCTGCCTGTCCGCCTCAATGGCCTTACGGTCGGCGATATCTCGGGCCACCCCGGTGAACATAATCTCTTCACCCCGGAACCAGGAGGCCAGGCTCAGTTCCACCGGCACCTCGCCCCGATCCCGGTGGACCGCGTTCACCTCGACCCTTACCATTCCCGGTTTGAGGGCTCCCCTGGCCACGGCCCGGGCCACATAACCCTTATGCTTCGCCCTGATCTCCGGGGGTAATAATATCTCGACTCCGTCACGACGCAGATCATCGGGGCTGACGCCGAAGAGTTCGCCCACCGCCTGGTTCGCCGTCACCACCCGGCCTTCGGAATTGATGGTGATGATCGCGTCCGGGATCACCTCTTCAATAATCCGCATCTGCTCCCGATAATACCTTGACTGCCGGAGAAGCATGGAATCGGTGACATCACGGATGATCTCGATCACCGCCTCGGGCTTCCCCGACCTGCCGGTCAACGGACAGGCAAGTATTTCAAAGACACGACAGCCGGCGCCAAGGTCAAGTTCACGGACCGATTCCACCACCCGGTTACGGTCGATGGCGTCAAGCACCGGGCAGGCAATCCCTTGTTCAGCGCAGGGATGATCAAGCCCGGCCAGAAGCTCGAAACATTTTTCCCCGTCCCTGCCGCCACTCCTCGCGGCCCGGTTCATGAAGATAACGGTATGATCCGGGGCGATTACCGCCATGGGCAGGGGCAGGGCGTCAAGGAATTTCTCCAGGGAGAATCCGGCGATATCCCTGACCGGGTTCATGACCACACCTCAAGCATGGCATGGAACTCCTTTTCAATCTCGCCCCCCATGGCCTTAAGGGTTGACTTGTCCAGGCCGAGCTTCTTCCAGTATCCGGGATCAACCTGATCGGTGGCGGGGTCGGTGCTTCTGCCAAGGCCCAGAAGCTTGGCCATCTTGTTGGCGACATGAACCGCGGCCAGGACTGTCCTGGTTTCAGGATCACTCTTTTTTTCACTCAAACGGGACGGATCGTGATGGAAACGAATGGCGCGGGAATAAACTTCAGGGAAATGCCATTTATCGGCGAGGAGGCCGCCGACGCGGGCGTGATCAAAACCAAAGACCTCGCGCTCGACCTCGCTCTTACGTTGACCGGTATCGGCCATAACCCCCAGGACCATGATCGTCTCGTCGCTTAAGATATTGGCGATGATTATCTTGCCGAGATCGTGAAGGAGACCGGAGAGAAAACCCTTATCCTCCAGACCCACGCCCCGGAGAAGGCGTCCGCCGGCCACGGCGCAACCCAGGGTATGACGCCAGAGGCCATCGATATCCATGACCCCGGTGGGATCTTTTTTAAACAAAGAAAAGGCGCTTACCCCCATGGCCATGTTGCGGACCGCGTCCATGCCGAGGACGGTAATCGCCCGTTCCACGCTGTCCACCTGCTTTACCAGACCATAATAGGCGGAGTTGGCTAATCTGAGGACCATGGAGGCAAGGGAGGCGTCTTCGGAAATAATCGCCCCCAATGAACCGGAGGTCAGGGACTCCCGCGCCATCTCGGCGTTGATCCGGCCGATGACCACCGGCAGGGTCGGCAGGTCATGAACCCGATCCACCAGCTCATGAGCGCCGATGTCCACTTTTTTTCCTGTCATCACCTCTCCTGAAAGGGAGCCTTGCCAAACTTGATGGCATCGTAGCACATTTTTGTTCTCTCGCTCCCGCCATGGCGGGATAAGCATTTTAATTTCAACAACGCCGCAATGGGCCGAAAAGACAATTTGCAAGGTTCCCGAAGAAGAATACCCACGGAAAGCCTATCACATGGCAAAGGGTAAAGACAAAAAATCAATCGCGGCGACATAAACAGCCCGTTGAAAAAATGGCCGGCCTTTTCAACCCTACGACAAGTCTCCTCTCCCATCATGGGATCCCTGGAACCCTTACATACCGTAACATTTAAAAATCTTGATTTTAATCACAGTTGCTGAATCCGTGACGGCTTAGTGGCAACCGAGTATGTATTTATCTGAATTCATGCGTTTTTTGCCGGATTTTCACTCCGGCGGAAATTTCACCCCGCCGCCCTTCGGACGTCCGGGAACGGCGCATCCGCGGTGTCGGCAAGCCGTTGATATACCGAAGTATAATCAACGTGCTTGCCTCCTTGCATCTGCACCGTTCCCGAACGTCACGGATCCAGGATTATAGCACGGGGGTGGGGTTTATTTAGTGCTATCACACAGATGGCCAGGTTCGATTATGGATATAGTAGTGAAGACAAATTGTTCCCGGGCTGAAAAAACCGGACCCGGAGTTCAGGCACAGGGTAAGGACGGCGACCAAAACTCCGCAAGCGGAGCCCACCGGCTACGGGGGAGTGTAGCCGAGGCGGGAATAACGCCGGGTCCGGTTTTTTCAGCCCGGGAACAATTAAGATTGAACCAAACAGCATTAAACGAACGCCATAATAAAGACGACGGCCCGGAGCCACCACAGATATCAAGGTTATAAATCAGCCACCGCGATACCGGCCCGACCGGGAACCAGACGATTCATATCACCCATGAGCATGAATATCGAGTTACCGGACTCGATCAGCAGTTCATACCAGTCACAGAGATCGTGGATCATCACCTCCACCGTGGTTTCAAAGTCGGCCTCATCCCCGGATTCGGGACAAACGAAGGCAAAAGGCATGGCCAGACCGCCAAGGTCACGACTGAATCGTTCACACAGGTGGCATTTCCCGGCGATATCAGCGGCAAGGGAATCAATACGGCTGAAATGCCCCAACAGACCTTCATCGACATCACGGTCAAGGTCGGCGTAAGCCCGGGCAAATGGGGCCTGAAAGGTCTCAGGGTCCATTTGCCCGGCCCCTTTTGAGATATCCCCGCCACCGGTACCGGTGAGGGTTATAAAAAAGTCCCGCAGGCAGATGGAAGCAAGGCCGAGTTTAAAGACCACGTCACGGCAATTGGAACCCAGGGCCTCCTCGCAGAAAAGGGAGACATGTTCCCGGCCGCCGTCGGCAAAGACCAGAGCCAGGCCAAGAGATTGAAGACTTGAGTGCATATAGGAGACAAAGCCGTTACCGGATTGCCGCAGCCGGTTATCACCACTGGCAGCGACGAGCGCACCCGCCTGCCAGCAGGCCAGGCCGCGGTAATCGGGGTCAGGGATGTCGTCGTCAAGCCAGCCGAACTGACTGATGTCATAGATCCCCCGCCGGTTAAGGGCCTCAAGAAACTCCTGTTCCAGATACTCAACCAGCTTGGCGCTTGAAACGAATTTACAAATCCCCATGATTAAAGATCTCCCCTTCACCTCGATAAGACCCCGGGGAGGCTAAGGCCCCCCAAAAAAACCATCACGATGTTTGACAAGAAAATCTTAATAGGGGGGAGAGGAAAAATATATAGGGGAAATACTCATTTTTATTCCGTTATTATCCCAAAAAAATCCAGGAACACCCCCCGGATATCTCGGGAAATATACCTGGACGAAGTGATAAAAACGATGACTTGCTACTTGTTACGACTTCATCACGTTTCACATACCTATTCCCGCCAGACGTCCATGTCGATAATCCCGATTCGGGCGGCATAACGCACCAGTTGCGCCTCTTTTTTAAATCCGAGTTTCTTCATGATCCGGCTGCGGTGGTTCTCAACGGTCTTGGGACTGATAAAACAGCGCTCGGCAATCTCGGCGACCTCAAAGCCTTCGACCACCAGGCGCATTATCTGCTGTTCACGACGGGTAAGAAGGTCATAACCGCCTTCCGCCCCCCGCCCGCCGGCGGCCATATCATCGGCCAGGGCCGAACTCATGGCCGGATCGATATATTTCTCTCCCGCAAGGACCCGATTCATCCCTGCCAGAAGGCGTTCGGCGGCCGATTCCTTGATGATATAGGCATCGGCCCCGGCCTTGAAAGCGGCGCCGAGATGATTTACATCAGCATACATGCTGACCACCAGAACCATTACCCCCGGCCACCGTTTCTTGATCTCAACCGTAAGTCCGGTACCGTCAAGTCCGGGCATGGAAATATCGGTAATAACCATTGCCGGGGCCACGGGTTCCATGGCCTCAAGAGCGGCATTGGCGTCACCGGCCTCGGCCACCACTTTAAAGGAGGGGTCGGCGGCGATCACGCTCTTTAATCCTTCACGAAACAGGGGGTGGTCGTCAACCAGCATTACCGTTGTCTCTTCAGCCATGCGTCCTCTCTCCTGCTGCCGGAACCACGACCTTGATCATCGTCCCCCGGCCCGGGCTTGAGTTCACCGTGATCCCGCCGCCACAGAGGCGGGCGCGCTCAGCCATGCCCCCCATCCCCAGACACCGCCCGCCGCCATCCTCCCCGGCCGCCTCCGAAATAAAACCGCGGCCATTATCCTCAATCCGCAGGATGACATCAGGGTATGAACCAATCAGCCGGACAGACACCGCCGCCGCCCCGGCATGGCGAGCAACGTTGCGCAGGGCCTCCTGCATGATCCGGTAGAGATTCACCTGGATCTCGGCGGCGATCTCCATGCCCTCCATCCCGACCGCGTCAAAACGGGCATCAATCCCGTGACGACGGGAAAAGTCACGAACCTCGGCCCGGGCCGCCCCGGCAAGACCGAGACGATCAAGATCAAGGGGACGAAGGTCACAGGCCAACTCACGCACAGAACTGATGGCCCGGACGAGGAGGGCGTTAATGGTCCGGGCCTCCTTTCCCGTGCCATCACTCGCAGCGCCAAGTGTCTCGCATGATATCTTGAGCGACAGCAGATCCTGAGCGACATTGTCGTGGAGGTAGACCGAAATCTTGCGCCGCTCCTCCTCCTGGGCCCGCAGAAGTTCCCGCGACAGCTCCCGGACCCGGGCCGAGGCCGCGGCAAGCTCCCGATTTTCCCGGGCCAGCTCACGGTTTTTCTCTTCAAGTTCGCAGGCAAGGCGACGGTTCTCGCGCCCGAGACGGTAATATTCAACCGCCCTCCTAAGACTTAAACCGAGTTCCCCCGCGTCCCAGGGCTTGAAAAAATATTGATACACATGGCCCTTATTGATCGAGTCGACAATCTCGTCCAAAGCGATATAAGCGGTCAGAACCAGACGCACCGTATGCGGCCGCAAGGCAAAAATCCGCTCCAGTAATTCCACCCCGCTCATCCGCGGCATCCGCTGGTCCGCCACCACCACCCCAATCTCTGGATGGGCCGAAAGGACCTCCAGGGCTGTCATACCGTCAACGGCGGTAAAAATATTAAACTCGGCGGCAAAGGTCATGGTAAAATTGCTCAGGTTGCCGGGTTCGTCATCAACATAAAGGATACTGCAATCAGAATTTTTCATTAAAATCAACCGAATTTGAGTTCAGGGTCTTATATAAACAATAGCGCTTGATTTTAAAAAGGGTTCTTTTACATTCCATTATCCATAATGATTAAAATTCCTGACCATACCCGCCCGGGCAAATCTCCCTCCACCGGGGGCGGGAATATCCTCTTCACCCTGGCCATGCTCCTGGCCCTGATCACGGCAATACTATGCGCCACGGCCGTCTTCAGCTCCATCGACCAGACCAGGAACATCCTCAACACAGATCTGCCGACAATTGCCAGCGATTACCAGGGCATGGATAAAGTCATCATACGCATGGGACAAATAGATTCCCGGCTCAGCGCCCTTGAAAAACAGTTGACCGGCAACCCCAACGTCATCCGCGCCGCAGGCGATGCCGTCTCCCGGGAAGCCCGGCTCCTGCTCAAGGACGCCGAGGAAAACGACCTCAGCTCCGGAATAAGCCAGGTCGAGGTCATTTTAGGCCGCTATGAGGATCTCGTCACCAGACTGATCACCGAGCTGGGACGGATAAACCGCGAGTTCAACAATTTTTCCACTCTGGCAAAAAACCTGCGGCAGGAGATACGCCATGGTTCCACAGGGAAAAAGCTTAGTCACAACCGCCGGGAGCAACTCGTCCTCGACCTTGACTACGCCATCCTTCTCGCCCGGAGCGGGGTCGACAAGCTTTCCCCCGACCTGATCGACCCCGGAATACAGCCAGGGAGAAGCCGCGACTCAACCCGGGCCCGGATAATGGTAATCATGGAGCAGATGCACCGCGCCGGGACGCACCCGAAAAATGAAGCCGGCGGCAAAATCACTGCCCGGATGTTACAGGCGAGCAAAGATATGGCGGCGGCAATCAGAAAGACGGTGTCCCGTTCCGCTCTCCTCCGCCGCACCACCACCACCCTGACCCGGGCCGGCAACCGTTTTGACAGCGCTATCCCCCAACGAATACTGACGCTCAGAAACAGAAGCGAACAACACCTGTCCCGGGTCCTGTATCTTACTCTGGGCCTTTTAATTTCCCTGTCAGCCGCAATAGCCATGGCCCAGGCAGGTGCCATTCGCCGCCGCCGGCAGATGAAGAACAACAACATGGACCGTCTGGTGACCAGGCTCAGGCAACAGAAAGACCACCTCAAAGATCAACAGCGTCTCCTGAAGCAGAAACTTGAACAGAGCATCGAAAACGGCGAGACCTGGCGCGACCTGTTTGAAAACGCCGGCGACCTGATCCAGATCCTGTCACCGGAGGGAAGGTTTATCCAGACCAACCGCGCCTGGCACCGAACCCTGGGCTACAGCAAAAAAGACCTTAAACAGCTGACCATCTTCGACATCATCCACCCCGACTGCCGGGCCCATTGCATGAAGGTATTTACCTCGATCGGGGCCGGGGACCTGCTCCTGAACACCACCCTGGTGGCCAAAAGCGGAACCATGGTCGAGGTGGAAGGCCACGCCAACCTCAGGGTTGAAGACGGCCGGGCGGTATCTACCCGCTGCATCCTCCGCGACGTCACCGCCCAGCACAAAATAGAAAATGAAGCCGCCAAGGCCATGCGCCTTGAGGGTCTGGTCCTGATGACCGGTGGCCTGGCGCACGACTTCAACAACCTCCTGACCGCGGTCACCGGCAACCTCTCGCTGATAAAGGTCTACGGCGGCGATAACAAAAAACTCACCGCCAAGGTGGAACAGAGCGAAAAGGCCATCGACCGGGCCCGGGAGATGGTCGACCGGCTGATGGATTTCTCCCGTATCGAAGAACCACGAATAAGGCCGACAGCCCTGGCTCCGGTTATCCGCGAGGCGGCGGAAATCATCGCCTGCGACAATAATTGCCGCCTCGCCCTGCGACTGGCCGACGACCTGCCGCAGGTGGACGCCGACCCCGGACAGATCGGCCAGGTAATCCAGAACCTGGTGGGCAACGCCGCCCAGGCCATGGACGGCGGCCGGATTGAAATCAACGCCCGGACCACGGTCATCGACGCCGACAACCATGACATCCCTCTCCTCCCCGGTGATTATGTCAAAATAACGGTACGCGACTTCGGCCCCGGCCTGCCGCCTGAAAGGATTGAACACATCTTCGAGCCCTATTTCACCACCAAGGACAGCGGCCGCGGCCTGGGGCTGGCAATATCATACGCCATGATCCGCAAGCACCATGGCCTTCTGACTGCGGCAAACCACCCGGACGGAGGCGCGATTTTCCGTATCTTCCTCCCCTTTGCCCCGCCAACCGCCGGAGGACACGATGCCTAAACATCTCATCATCATTGCCGCCGCCCTCATCCTGTGCCTCGTCTGCGCCTGTTCCAATGACGATATAAAAAAGGTCAGCCTTTACGGCCACGGGCAACCCGCCCCTTCAACAACGGCAAAAACCACCCGTCCGCCGCTGAAGGTCGCGGTGGCGGCGATGATATCCCCCAAAAAAACTTTTTTTTACTATCGACGGCTCCTCGCTTTAGCCGGGGAAGAGCTTGACATGCCGGTAGAATTGATCCAACGCCAAACCTACGAGGAGGTCAACGACCTCCTCCGCGACGGCAAACTCGATATGGCCTTTGTCTGTTCCGGGGCCTACGTCACCGCCCATGACCATTTCAGTCTTGAAATCCTCGCGGTGCCACAGGTAAATGGCAAAAAGGTGTATTTCTCCTACTTCATCGTCCCTCAGGAAAGTCCGGCAACAAAAATCACCGACCTCAGAGGGAAGAAATTTGCCTTCACCGATCCCCTTTCCAATACCGGCAAACTCTCCCCCACCTACACCCTGGCCCGGATGGGGCTGTCGCCGGATACCTTTTTCAGTCAGACCATCTATACCTACAGTCACGATAACTCGATCATGGCGGTGGCGGAAAATCAGGTGGACGGGGCCGCGGTCGACAGCCTGGTCTGGGATTATCTCAACCGCAACGAACCGGAGCTGATCAGTAAAACCAGGATCATCGCCATCTCCGAGCCCTACGGGATCCCGCCGATAGTCAACGGCCGCACCACCGCTCCGGGGTTAAAAAAACGCCTGCGTCACTTTTTTCTTCATCTCCATGAAAAAGCCCGGGGCCGCAAAATCCTCAAGGCAATAATGGTCGACCGTTTCGTCCCCGGAGAAGACAGTATGTACGATTCCATCCGCAGGATCAGAAAATGGACCCGCAGACAAAATTAAATCCGGCAAGGCGCAGTATCCGCTGGCGCATCGCCATGATGGTGGGAATGGTGGTACTGCTGGCGTCGACCTGTGGCATCATCTTAACCGATGCCATGGTCGCCTCCACCCTGCGCACCGACCTTGAGGAAAAATACCTGAGCCTGGCCCGCAACCTCGCGACCACCCTGATCACCCCGGTGTTGACCAATAACGAGGTCCGGGTACGCATCCTGCTTAAATCCCTGAAGCACAAAGAAAAAGACATAGTTTACGCCTTTGTCACCAGCCAGGACAACCGGGTGATCGGCCACACCCTTACGGGCCGGTTTCCCCCCGACCTTCTCCGGGCCAACCCCATTGCCGCCGGCAACACGGTCTCCATCCGCAAGTTATCAACCGAAGAGGGAATAATAAAAGACATGGCCCTGCCGCTCTTAAACGGCAGTGCCGGCAGTCTCCATCTCGGCATAAGCGACCGGCGCCTGGCCCTTGAACTTGTCCGCATGCGCCTGATCTATCTTTCAAGCGCCCTTATCCTCAGTATCGTCGGTTTCGGCATCGCCTTTATACTGAGCGGCAAGATCGCCCACCCCCTTGAAGAACTGGCCGAATGCGCCGAGGAGGTCGGCCGTGGCAACCTCACCATCCGCATAAAAGAACCGGAAAGCGATGACGAGACCGGGCGTCTGGCGCGGATATTCAACCGCATGGTAACCGATTTAAGAAAAAACCAGGATGAAATTGAAGAAAAAAACGCCACCCTCGCCTTCCGCAACCTGATCCTCACCACCCAGCAGGAAAACGCCCTCGACGGAATTCTGGTCTTTGACCGAAACGGCCGGGTTGTCTCCCACAACCGCCATTTTCTCGAGATCTGGCAGAGCGACAAAGAGACCATGGTAGGAATGGACGACCGCGACGTGCTTCAGGAAATGGTGACCAGCCTGAAGGACCCGGAACAGCTTCTGGGGCTGGGGCTGAATTTTTACAAGGACCAGGCAAACGCCAACCGCAAGCACCTCATCACCAGAGAGGGTCGGGTGATTGACTGCTATTCCTCGCCGATGACCGGCCCCTATGGCACCAGTTACGGCCGGGTCATCTACAGCCGCGATATCACGGAAAAGGCCCGGGCCGAAGAGGCCATGGCCCGGGAAAAAGAACTCCTTGAGGTGACCCTGGCCTCCATCGGCGACGGGGTTATATGCACCGACCTTAACGGCCGGGTGACCATGATCAACGCCGTTGCCGCAACCCTGATCGGACGGAAAAAACATCAGGCGGAGGGTCGGCGCCTGGAAGATATTTTCAACATTATCAACGAGAAGACCCGCAGGACGGCGAACAACCCGGTGGCCCGGGTAATCACCAGCGGCCGCATCCAGGGCCTGGCCAACCATACCATTCTCATCGCCGCCGACGGCCAGGAGTACCGCATCGCCGACTCCGCCGCCCCCATCCGTGACCCTGACGGAAAAATCATCGGGGTGGTCATGGTCTTCCGGGATATCACCATGCAGCACAAGATGGAAGAGGATCTGGCGTTAAACGAAAAACTCAGGTCACTTGGAACCCTGGCCGGCGGCATTGCCCATGACTTTAACAACATCCTCACCGGCATCTCCGGCAACCTCTCTCTTCTGCGCCTGAAAACCAAAACAATCGCCGGGGCCGAAACGAAGATCACCCGGATGGAAGAGGCGGTAGAAAGGGGCCGGGGCCTGAGCCACCAACTTATCGCCTTTGCCAGCGGCGGTGCCCCGAGCATCAGTGCCGGCGATATTGCCTCGATACTGCACGAAAGCAGCGCCTTTGTCCTCCGGGGGAGCAAAACCATCTGCCGCCTTAAAATAAACGACAATCTCTACCCCTGCATGATGGATCCGGACCAGATCAGCCAGGCAGTGGAAAACCTGGTGATCAACGCCTCCCAAGCCATGCCCGAAGGTGGTGAAATTATCATCCGGGCCGAAAACGCTACGATAGAAAACGACAAAACCCTGACCCCGGGGGCATACGTCCATATAAAGATAAGCGATAACGGCCCCGGCATTGCCGCAAAAAACCTGCCGCGGATATTCGACCCCTATTTCACCACCAAAAAGGCGGGCAGCGGTCTGGGCCTGGCCTCGTGCCACACAATCATCGGCAACCACCAGGGAAAAATCACGGTGGAGTCGGAACCAGGACAGGGGGCCACCTTTAGCGTCCTCCTCCCGGCAGCGCCGGAGGCCACGATCAACAACAAAACCGAGCCCGCCACCGAGGCCCACCAGGGTCAAGGAAAAATCCTGATCATGGACGACGAAGAAAGCATCCGCGAGGTTCTTGAAGAGATCCTGCGCAACGTGGGCTATACCCCGACAAGCTGCAAAGACGGGGGCGAGGCCCTCAATATCCTCAAAAAAGATACCAGCTTCGTTGCCGCCATCTTCGACCTCACCGTTCCCGGCGGCATGGGGGGCAGGGAACTCTGCGAGGCCCTGCGGGATCAGGGGCTTAATCTCCCCCTGATCGCCGCCAGCGGATACAGCGACGATCCGATCATGGCCGACCCGAAAAAATTCGGTTTTGCCGCCGGAATTACCAAGCCCTTTGCCATGAAAGATATCACCCGGGTCCTCAACCGCATTTTCTCCTGATTTTACTTCCCGTCCCAGCCCCGGCCTGTGATACAATTTCATCTGTCTCCTTACATTTTAAAGGTTGCGGCCGTCTTCGGTAATCACAAAAAGCACTGATTTCAAGGAGGAGTAATGTTCGCATTTCTCAACACCATTACCCTGAGACGCAAATTGATGTTCATCGTCATCTTCACCAGTATCGCCCTGGCCACCGGGGCCGGGTTGGGTATCTACGCGATCAACAAGGTCAGAATCGGCAGCACCCTGTATCAGGGCATCGCCCTCAAGACCACCTATATCGATAAGCTGGCCCGGATCCGCGCCAATCTTAATCTGATAAACAGCAACGTCTTCTCGGCAATGTGGGAATACGACGAGGGCAAGAGTGCCACCATCAACAAAATGACGGCCAGGGTCGATGAACTCCTGGCAACCATGACCTCATATCACCAGACGACGGACACGACAAAAATGTCTTGCAACTCCTGCCACAGCACCGCGGATACCGCCGCCGTAAAAAAAAGCCTGGATAAATGCAAAAAAAACTGGGTTGCCATGCGGCGGGTGATGCTCAAACGTCTGTTGCCGGGCATGGCCGCTGAAAACGAGGATCTGGCAAGCGAACTTATTGACGATATATATATCGACCGCTACCAGGCGTTTATGGAAAGCAGCAAGACCTTGATCGAAGAGCTCCGTTCCGCGGCCATGGCGGTTGAAGAGAGGGCCGGGTCCTTCACCAAACGCATCCGCATACTCTACAGCGGCGGCGCAGCCCTGGCAGTGATCGTTGTTCTCCTTGCCTCCCTCTTCCTCGCCGAAACCATAATCCGGACCATCACCCGGGTAGTGCGCGACCTTGATGACAGCGCCGACCAGATCACCGGCGAATCCGCCTCATCCTCCGACGCGGCCCATAACCTGGCGGAGATGGCGGCGGAGATTTCCGCCTCCCTTGAGGAGACCAGTGCCTCCCTTGAAGAAATAAACGCCATGATCCAGCAGAACGACAGCAATTCCACCGATGCCGACCGCGCCATGCGGGAAAATCGCGAGGTCACCGATGCCGCCGGCGGGGCAGTTGAAAAAATGCGGGAGAATATGGCCCTGATAAAAAAAGACAGCGACGAAATCAACGCCATCATCCACGATATCGAAGACATCGCCTTTCAGACCAATCTTCTCGCCCTTAACGCCGCAGTGGAAGCGGCCCGGGCCGGAGAGGCCGGGTCCGGTTTCGCGGTGGTCGCCGACGAGGTCAGAAACCTGGCCCGGCGAACCAGCGAATCGGCCGGCAACACCGCCGCCCTGGTCAAACGCTCAATCAACAACGTCCATCAGGGACTGAGCCAGACCGAATCGGTGGTTTCATCTCTGGCCCGGGTGACCGACAGTGCCGACAAGGCCGCGGTCCTGGTCGGTGAAATCGTCGAGGCATCCCATGAACAGGCCCGCGGAATCGAACAGATAAACCAGGCGGTTACCCAGATGGATCACGGAACCCAGAAGATGGCGGCAAGCTCGGACCAGAGTGCCTCCACTGCCCGCCAGCTTACCGACCAGGCCGAACTCCTGCGTAAAAACATCCGTCACCTGTCCCGGCTTATTGATCGCAACCGGGGTTAACAGTCCGTTGAAAAAACAGAAGGTTGGCCGAAACTTGTTTTGCCCAACCGGGATCGGTTGCGGGAACAAAGCGGAATTCACGGCTGCAACCGCGCCCACAAACACGACTTATATAATCTGATAGGCCCGCATCTGTTCAAAAAGGGTGGAGACAATCACCCGGAAGATCATCATCACCGGCACCGCCAGCAGCATGCCGCCAAAACCGAAGAGAATGGCACCGCCAATCACCCCGATGGTTACCGCCAGGGGGTGAAGATCGACGGCGCCACCGAGGATGTAGGGCTGAAACAGGGCGTTATCGATAAGCTGCACCAGTGCCACCACCGCCACCACTGCCAACAGCAGGTCGTCTCCGGCCGAAAACGGCAGGATCGGATGCACATCCTCAGCCATGATCGCGTAAAGCAACCCCACCGCGAGTCCAATGGCCGGGCCTAAAAATGGAATGGCATTGGCAAGCCCGGCGACAATACCAATGGTAGCGGCCCATTTAAGGTCAAGACCGATAAGGACAAAACAGAAGAAAAAACTCGTCCCCACAAGAAAACATTCAAGGGCCGTGCCGCGCAGATAACGTCCCAGGGCCTGGTTGATCCTGGCGCTCACGGTGAGGGTCAATTCAAAATATCGATTGGGAACCAGTCGCACCATCCCCTTGCGCAGCCGGCCATGATCAAAAAGGAGAATCAGAAATACCAGGGGGGTTAAAAGCCAGAGGCTGACCGCATCAAGGACGGAAAACAGAATTCCGGAACGTTCAGGCCCCGGCAGAAACAATATCCCCTGCCTAACAGATTGACCCTTGCCGGTCGTAACGATACGCCCCCGGTCGCGTTTACGATTCTGTAGATGGTATTGCCAGTAACGTTCGACAAAACCGGCCCCCTCTCCCTGGCGATGCATGGCCACTACCAGCTTATGATCGGCGGCGGAAAGCATCAGGGCCCGATCAATACTGGCCATCAACGGGGCCACCTCGCGACCGATGGCCGCATAGATAATATTACCGTCGCGGTCGTGATCAAGCCCCATGATCTTCTCGTAGCGTTGATTAAGCTTGTACCTGGCCCGGATCTGAAGCTCAAGCTCGCCCTTCTTGTCCGGGATAACGCGGGCCCCCAAGCTTATCAGAGTGTAAAGCAGGAGACAAAAACCGGCAAACAGGGTAAAAATCGCCATGCTCCCCGGCATCCCGCGATGACGGAGATAGGCGATCAACGGCCGGCATATATAAGCGAACAGGGAACCGATAAGCACCGGCAGTATCAGGCGCCGCAGGGTGAGAAGAAAAAATACCGCCAGGACCGTGACCGTTGCCGCAGCGAGGGTAAACACCACCCGCCGCCTGACCTTACGGGCCCGTTCTTCCTCAGATGTTAAGAAGCTGGACATTCGTCGCCCTCAGTCTCTCACCAATCACATGGGCCAGACCGCGGTACACCTGAAGTCCGGCCTGGGGCATCCCGGCGAGAAAATTCTCAAGATCAACCCGGAAGAAGGCGTGGATCTCAGACGAACGCACGGCCTGGGCCGAGGCCGAACGGGGGGCATCATCCAGCAGGGCCAGTTCACCGAAAAAGCCTTCTTCCTCCACCTGGGCCAGCTCGACCCCGGAGCCGTCGAGGTCGTGATCAACAATCCGCACCAGGCCGCGGCTGACCACAAACATCGCCGCCCCCGGCTGTCCCTTGCGGAAGATATATTCCCCGGGTTCATAGGTCCGGCAATGGCTGATTTCGCCAAGCATGGCGATTTCACGTCTGGATAGACCATTGAACACCGGCACCCGCCGCAGGAGCGCGACCACCCCGTCCTCCCGTTCGTCGCGGTTGAATACCGCCGACCACATGGGCAGATTTTTTTTCTTGCCGGCACCGGACTTCCTCCCCGTCCCGATAAGGGGACCTGAAAACTCAAACCTTCAACTCACAAAAACTCCATCAACCTTCATGACTCCCGTAAAGCCCTCGGGCCTGCTCAAGCTCATCCCGCACCATCCGCCGCAGGCTCTCCGGTGCCAGCACTTCAACCCCGCCGCCCCAGGAAAGGATCCAGCGGCCAAGCTCGCCGAGATGATTGACGACAAAGATGAGATCAACACTGCCGTCGGAATTTTCCACCAGTTCCTGCGTCTCATGCCAGTGCCGCTCCCGGACATAGGGTGCCTGTTTCGCCCCGAAACGCAGCCGCACCTGTTCAATGGTGCTACCGCGAAAAATACCAAAGCTGTCCTTCATGTAAAGATGATAATCAAAATCATGGTCAACCGCCACGGTACGGCTCAACTTTACCGCCGCCACCCGCGACAGGGCAAAAATCCTGATACCGTCACGGTCAAGACAGAAGGCGATGAGGTACCACTCGCCCCGGTAGCCGGTGAGATGCAGAGGATCGACCCACCGCGATTCATCCTCGCCGCCGGGCTTGCGGTAGCGAAAAGAAATCCGGCGACGACGCTGCAGGGCGTCGCTCACCCGGCTCCATACCCCGGGATCAAGGGGAGCCAGACGGTCAGGGACGACGCTGATCCGGTCGCCGACCCAGGCCGGATCAACCGAGATCTTCTCCGGCAGGGAGTCTTCAAGCTTACGGAACACTGCCAGGAGACGATCATGGACCGGAGTGTTTTCATATTGCGCCAGCCCCTGACGGGCGATGGCAATGGCAAAGAGGTCGCTTTCACAAAGCGGCAGGGCCGGCAGACGCCAGTTTGACTCACGGTAATAATACCCCCGGATCGAAGCGTCATAAGAGATGGGAGCATCGAATTGATCCTGGAGAAAGGTGATATCGCGGTTGATCGACTTACGGCTCACCTCGTATTCTTCCGCCAGCTCCCCGCAATTGACCAGCTTACCCCGGGCCATGCCCTCACGGATGCGACGGTCGATAAAGGCAAGACGGTTGAGGATGGTTTTGTTCATATCTCAGGCTCGGGTTGATTGACGGCTGATCCCGCATCTTAAGAAAATCATACATAGGACACTGTTTGTCCCAGGTAGCCCATTATACTCCTGCAAAACCCAAAATACCAAGGAGGAAAAAAATGCGGGCCATTACCTCGAGTCGAAACCCGGTTACCGGCTTTCCCACCGCAACAATCATCGCCGGCCGCCGCCTTTCATGGCGGCAATGGATGCGTCTTCCGGCATTCCGCCGGCAGCGATGCTATTACCCTGAAAAACCCGATAAAATCCCGGGATCAGGGTAAATCCATTTTACCCACCCGGAGTGTTAAAAACCGTCGCCCTAAGATCCGGCTTGCCGAACCAGACAGGGATGGTATTATTCCCGCGATGAAAGAAAACGAATGGGACATCAAGACCGCGCTGGCAGTGATCATGAGCAAAGGCGTTGACAGCCGCACCTGGGCCGAAGCAGTCGAATGGGTCATGCTTTTCGGTCCGCCCACGCTCCGCGAGACCATTGAGGCCGCATCAATGACCGCAACCTGCGACTGCCTCCCCGAGGTCAGGGCGGCGGGAATAAACGCGGACGGGGAAATCTGTTATGATATCGCCGATCTCGCCCGCGCCCTCGGGGTCGGGGAAGAAGAGCTCGGAGAGAAAATCAACCGCCTCCAGGCCGAAAAGAAACGCCGGATTATTTTCAATAAAGATGAAATCGGATCAATACAATAAAAATATGCGCGGCAGACAGATAATACTCGCCCTGTTCATCCTCCTCCTCGTCACCAGCGGCTGCGGCGACAGAAAATATTCCGCCGGACACCCGACCCTGGGCAAGGCGGTACCCGAATTCACCCTCCACGATCTGTCGGGCAGAACCTGGCGTCTCGCCGACCTTAAAGGCAAGGTGGTAATGATCAACTTCTGGGCGACCTGGTGTCCGCCCTGCCGGGGCGAACTGGATTCGATGCAGCGACTTTATCGCCGTCCGGAGAAAAACTTCCAGATGCTCACCGTTCTGGTCAACGACTCCCCGGCAAACGGCGCCGAACTTGTCCGCCGGAAAAAATACACCTTCCCGGTCCTCCTCGACCCTGAGGGAAATGTCGGCCGCGACTACGGGATCACCGGGGTCCCGGAGACCTTTATCATTGATACCGAAGGAATCCTGCGGGAAAGAATAATCGGCGGGGACAATTGGGACTCGCCCCGGGCCCGGGCAATGATCAGAGCCCGGCTCAACTGAAGGGCTCCCGACGAAATTACTTTTACCAGGCAAAAGGTTTTGCCAGTATCCGCCTGACCCTTAGATCAAAGAGACAATTTGACGACTGCGGGGTGATCAGGGTGACGGTATCGGCGCCGCGGCCGGTGCCGGCAACACAGATCACATCTTCCGGGCTGATCGCGCCGCAGTCGGCAGCCATCATCGCGATCTCGACACATACCTTGATCCCCTGGCCGAAAATCCTCAGGGTATTGGCGATCAGATCCTGCTGGGAATAACCCTGAGCGGCGCGAATGGCAGTGCCGATGTTACGGAAGGGCATGGTCCCGGTCAGGACCCTGACCCCCTTTCCGGAAAGCTTTTCCCGCACCTCGGGGCTCATCTCAAGCCGCCCCGGTTCCCCAAATCCGACGTTATGGGTCACCACAACCAGGGTCACCCCGCTGCCGGCCAGGGTGTCTGCGGCCAGAAGGCCGGTATCGCCATGGGTGGAAGCCACCACCACCTGATTTACTCCGGTTTCGGCCACCCCCCGACGCATGATTTCAAGGGCGGCGGCGGTATTATCCCGTCCAGCCCGAAGAAAAGCGCAATCCCCTGTCTGATTTTCCTCATTCATTAAAATTCCACCAAAGAGCTGATTGTGATAATAATGGAGCCATAGTCATTGATGGTCTCGTAACAAGTCCATCAGTATCAGCTGGTGTCTATACATTCGGACGAAAAGACCATTTACAGACACCAAATAATCTTAGCGATATCGACTTTACCAGCCCGTTGAAAAACGGGCTGGTCGCGGCTGATGTCCGCGCCGCCGATTTTGCCGGGGCTGAAAAACCCGGTGAAATCGAGAGGTTGGATAGAAATTGTTTTATCAAACCGGCGATTGAAAAAACCTGGACGGCTTTTTCAACAGTCTGTTAAGAACAAGTGGTCAACAAAAATAAACCATGACTGACATACTTGGCAACATAATCGATCTCATCGGCACCGTGGTCGGCACCAACGGCAGCGCCGCGAGCAAAAATTTAGGCGGATTCTTCTTTGCCGCCTTCTGCTGGGGATTTCTCCTTCTCCTCGCCCGAAGCAAGAGGATGCTCGACCCCGAAGAACACGACAAGCTCCTCATCTCCGGTTTCGCCCTTGGCCTCGGGGTCAACCTGATCATGATTACCGTGGCCCTGGCCCAGACAGCGGGACTGTTCAGGGCGGCAAATCTGCGGCTCTTCTTTCCGCCGCTGAAACACACCATTCGCGGCCTGGCATTTATCACCATCAGTGCCGCCTATATCCACTATCTCAGCCGGGGACGACAGACCAGTCGCCGCTACCTCAGGATAGGAATAATTTCCACCATTGCCGTCTACGCCGCCACCTTCTGGTGGTGGGGCAAATTTGCCGCCGCCAACCCCGGCAGCAGTTTCGGTTCCACCTGGTGCGACTGGGCCTTCCATATCAACGCCTCCCTGTTGCTCCTCTTTCCCCTGATCTATATCGCCCTTAAAACCAGGGGCTGGCAGCGGTATTACATCACCACCGCCATGTTGTTCTTCTTTGCCTATGAATTTCTCAAGATCCCCGACATGGCGGGCGGAGAAAAGTTTGAATCTCTCATCGCCCCCACCCGCCACGGCCTCCACCTCACCGCGATCCCCATCCTCGGCTATGTCTTTATCCGCGAACAGTATGAGCGACTGCGAAACGCCTACCGCCAGACAAGTCTCGGCCACCGACGGCAGCAACTGGTGGAACGCCTCCTGACCCTGGGGCTTGAGTCAAAAGACCCAGGCGACAAAATCGTGGAAATGGTGCAGCTCACCACCACCATCCCCGATGCCGATCTCCTGCCCGAGGCCGCCCTGTTTTTAAGAAAAGACGACTGCCTCTGCCTTGAAACCGCCCTGAGTCACGACAGCAAGAAACTCCCCTGCCGTATCTGCACCGAGCGGGAAACCGGCCAAACCGTCTGTCCCCACGCCCTCTCCGGCCGTCCCTGTTTCAGCTTCATCCCCGGCCACGAAGGAAAAAAAGGATTTTATTGTCTGCCGCTGTTCTCGTCAAAATCCGGCTTCATGGGACTTCTTTCCATTGGAGCCCAAAAAAACCGCCTGAACGAACCCGAGGTGGCCGCGATCCTCGACACGGTTGCCAAATCCATCGCCATGGGTCTTGAAAGAACCCGGCTCCTCGACGAGCTGGAGGTACAGAAATCCCGTCTGGAGGAGGAGATAAAAAGCCAGACAGCGGAGCTGAAGGAGGTAAACCATTTTTTAAATGCCGAGATGGAGGCCCATAAAAAGGCGGCCCGGGAAGCCACCGCCGCGAGTGAGGCCAAGGGCGCCTTTCTCGCCAACATGAGCCACGAAATCCGCACCCCGATGAACGGAATCATGGGGATGACCGAACTATTACTCATGCGCGGCGACACCAGCACCGAACAGAAAAAATTTCTCGAGATCATCAAGACCTCATCCGACCGTCTCCTTGAAATCATCAACGATATCCTCGACATCTCCAGGATCGAGGCAGGCAGGATGGAACTGCAGAGCGATACCTTCAGACTCGCCTCAATCCTGAAAGAAGTCCGCGACCTGCTGCTGGTAAAGGCGAGGGAAAAAAACCTGAGCCTTGACCTTGGCCCCATCGCCGGCCTCCCCGAATTTCTCATCGGCGACACCGGTCGTCTGCGGCAGATCCTGGTAAACCTGATCGGCAACTCCATGAAGTTCACCGAAAAGGGGGGCGTCCTGCTGAGCGTTGCCACGGCTGAACCCGAGGACCTGAACAGAGAACTGCGGGAAAAGGAGATCGGCCTCCGCTTCACCATCAAGGACAGCGGTATCGGCATCCCCGCCGACAAGCAAGACCTGATCTTTGAGGCCTTCAGCCAGGTTGACATCTCTCCTTCAAGAAAATTCAGCGGCACCGGCCTGGGTCTGACAATTTCGGCGCAGCTGGTCGAGATCATGGGCGGACGGATCTGGCTCAACAGTGAGCCGGGGGCGGGGACCGAGTTTCACTTCGCCATCCCCTTTGAAAAAGGCAAAAAAGACGCCATTAGCACCCACCTTCGCCCGGAACAGCCAAACATCACCGGTCTCAATATCCTCCTGGTCGAGGACGAACCTATAAACCAGATCTTCGCCCAGACCTTGCTGACCGACATGGGCTGCCGGGTAACCTTGGCGCCAAACGGGGCGGACGGGGTAAGGATGGCCCGGAAAACCAGATTTGACCTTATCCTCATGGATCTGCAGATGCCGGGACTGGATGGATTCACCGCCTCAATGCAGATCCGCCAGGGCAACCCCTCGGAACACCCGGGGGTGCCGATCATCGCCATGACCGCCCACGCCCTTGCCGGTGACCGGGAAAAATGTCTCAGAAACGGCATGGACGGATATGTCTCAAAACCGGTGGACATTGAAACCATGTATGCGGAGATAACAAGGATTCTGGGACAAAACTATAAGCCCGGAAAGATAAAAAGTTCACCGCAGACAACCGCAGGAGAACATTTGCTCGATTACGATCTCCTCCTTGAAAAAAGATGCCGGGGCAAGAAGGAACTGGCCCACTCCCTGGTGCTGAACCTGGTGCGCGAGTCCGGCCCCAGATGGATTAAAAACACCGCCACGGCCATAGCAGATAAAGACTCCGTCCTTCTGGGCCGAACCGCTCACGCCATAAAGGGAACCGCGGCCCTGATGCATGCGGCAAAAATCACCGGAACCGGAGAGGAGCTTGAACAGGCGGCCGCAGCAGAAAACTTTCCCCGGGCCCGAAACCTGCTTGAGAACCTGCGCCAGGAATTAACCCTCCTTGCCGAATGGTGCGAAGAAGAGGGTTTTTTATAAACGCTCCATGGACACTGCCCCACATACGTTTTAACCATTTGATATGCCTGGTAATTTCACAGAAGTTCCTTCTTCCCGTCATTACGGCGAAGGCCGGAATCCATCAGGTATGGCAATGACAAAAATGATGATTTATAATTTTTTTGTATCAGGTGTGGTTAACAGTCCGTTTAAAAACGGACTGGTCGCGGCGCATGGACGCGCCGCCGATTTTATTTGTCTTGAAAAATCCAATAAAATCGAGAGGTTGACCGGAACTTGTTTTGGCCAACAGACTGTTGATTGATCGCTTGCGGTTTTTAGCGACGCCGGGTCTTGCTCCCCGCCTTCCCGGTCTTCTTCAAGGCTTTTTTCTGCCGCCCGAGGCGGGATATTCGCAGCTGCCGCCCGGCCACCCAGACTATCCGCAAAAGGGCAAAGACCTCTTCGGGCATACCGGCGGGGAGGTCAACGGTGCTGTAATCGTCAAATATGCTGATGGCGCCGATAAATTTCCCCTCAATATCCGCCTCCCCGGCGATGGCGCCGACGATATTGCCGGGTTTAACCCCATGGCGCTGCCCGACCTCAATCCGATAGGTCTCCATCTTCACCTGCGGTCCACCTCTGCCGCCCGGGGCCTGCCCCCTGGGGTTACGCTTCTCCGGCCGCACTTGCGGCACTTCATGCAATAACAGGGGCGTCTCTCCCTGAACCATCTTTGCCAGGGCGGCGGCGACGTCAATCATGGCGGCCCCGTGTTCCTGCTGATACCCCTCAACCAGATCGACAAAAAAGCCGAGATCCTCACTGCCCATGGCCAGGGAGATACGTTCCTTGAAACCGGCGATCCGGTTTTCGTTGACCTTAGCCACCGAGGGGAGTTTCATCTCCTCGATCTTCTGCCCCGTTGCCCTCTCTATACTGAAGAGCATCCTCTTTTCCCGATGGGTGATAAAAAGAATTGCCTCGCCCTGCTTGCCGGCACGGCCGGTACGGCCGATACGATGGACGTATGATTCAGTGTCATGGGGGATATCGTAATTGATTACATGACTTATTCTGGGGACATCAAGACCGCGGGCGGCGACATCGGTGGCGACGATGATATCGAGTTTGCCCTTTTTCATCTGCTCCACGATCCGTGTTCTCTGATTCTGCTGGATATCACCGTTAAGGGCGCTGGCGGCAAAACCACGGGCGGCAAGTCTTTCGGCAAGTTCCATGGTGGCGGTCTTGGTACGGACAAAGACCAGCATGGCGTCAAAGGACTCCGCCTCCATTATCCGGGTAAGACTGTCAAGCTTCCGGTCCTGATTAACGAGAAGAAAACGCTGGTGTACGGTCTTGGCAGTGGTGGTCTTTTCCCTAATCGTGATCTCGCTTGGATCATGGAGATACTTCTGCGCCATTTTGCGGATACTCGGGGGCATGGTGGCGGAAAAAAGGGTGACCTGGCGTTCTTCCGGGGTCTGGGCCAGAACCCACTCCACATCATCAACAAACCCCATGCGCAGCATCTCATCGGCCTCGTCAAGGACCAGACAGCGGAGGCCCTCAAGGTTGAGGGAACCGCGGCGCATATGGTCCATGACCCGGCCGGGAGTACCGACCACCACATGAACCTTGCGCCGCAGCTGCCGCAGCTGAATCCCCGGATCCTGCCCCCCGTATATGGGCAGGACGTGAAAACTCTTGATATAGGCGGCATAGCACTGAAACGCCTCAGCCACCTGGATCGCCAATTCCCGGGTCGGGGTCAGGACCAGGACCTGGGGCCGGGGCTGCCTTAGATCGAGATTGGCCAGAAGCGGCAGGGCAAAGGCGGCGGTCTTGCCGGTGCCGGTCTGGGCCTGGCCGATAACATCACGGCCAGCCATAACCTGGGGGATCATCGCCGCCTGGATCGGGGTCGGGGTTTCATAGCCCTCTTTTTTCAAGGCCTTAAGCAGGGCAGGCGGCAGGGAGAGATCGGAAAATCTGATGATATTACGGTCTTCTTGAGAAGGCATTACAGGTCCTCTTTGCCTTCTATGCTTAAAAAAACAGGAAGACATGGTCAAATGAAAAAGGGTTTCAGACATAGAGCCTGAAACCCTTGAGATAGCTGGTGCACCCGACAGGATTCGAACCTGTGACCCCCTGATTCGTAGTCAGGTACTCTATCCAGCTGAGCCACGGGTGCAAACGGAAACGATATATATAACGGAAAAGATATAACCCGGCAAGGGCAAAATCCATTCCCGTCCTTATCCTTCCGTTGAAAAACAGACTGTGCGCGGTGCGTCCGGGAACGGAGTCAGGTGAAATCAAAACCGGCAGGATACTGAAAAGGCCGGAGGCCGAACTCGGGCATTACCGCGAGCAGGTGATCAAAAATATCGGCCTGGATCGCCTCATAATTAGCCCATACCTTGTCGCTGCTGAACACATAGATTTCAAGGGGAAGCCCTTGAGGTCCGGGGGGCAATTGCCGCACCAGGAAGGTCATATCCTTGTTGATCAACGGATTGGCCTTGAGCCAGGCAACCACATAGGCCCTGAAAACGCCGATATTGGTCTGACGCCTGGCCCCGACCACCATATCACCATCAAGACCGCAGGAACGGTTATGGGACTCGATCTCGGCCTGACGTTGTCTGACATAATCGGCCAGCAGAGGAAAGGTGGCAAAGCGGGCCAGCATCTCCGGAGTACAGAAGCGGATGGAGTTGAGATCAATATTGACCGCCCTTTTTATCCGCCGCCCCCCGGAGTCACTCATCCCGCGCCAGTTCTTAAAACTTCCCGAGACCAGGGCATGGGTGGGGATGCTGCTGATGGTCTTGTCCCAGTTTCTAACCTTGACCGTGTGAATCGATATCTCGATCACATCACCGTCCGCGCCGTGGGACGGCATTTCAATCCAGTCGCCGACCCGAACCATGTCCTTTGCCGAAAGCTGCACACTTGCCACCAGGCCGAGAATGATGTCCTTGAATACCAGAATCAACACCGCGGTCAGGCCGCCGAACAGGGTAAGAATACCCCAGGGGGATTTATCAACCAGCACCGCCACCAGAAAAACACCGCCAAGGACATAGACGACGATCTTGCCCGCCTCAAGATATCCCTGCCAGGAAAGGGCGTGACGACGATCGCGAAGGATATCGGCAACCGCGTCGATTACCCGCCGCAGCACCCCGATCCCCACCAGAACCACCGCAGCCATGGCCAGACGACGACAGGCGACGGCCACCGCTCCCGGGGGGAGAAACATCTCAGCGGCAAAATAGAGCCCGACAAAGGGCGGCAGCCAGCCGGCGGCGACAAATACCCCACGGCCGACCATGGCGTCATCCCATTTATTCGAGGTCTTCAGCACCGCCTTCTCCACCGCCGGAATAAAAACCCGCCGCGATACCATCCCGGCAATCCAGATGAGAAAGACAATCATCCCCAGAGTGACACCCATGGCCGCCACCCAGGCCGCCCGCGCCCCCAATCCCCAGGCGCTCAACCCTGCGACAATAAAATCAAACATGACAAGTTCCTGTGGTTAACTTTCCTCAAAAGCCGCCCCGGGTTCAGGTCATCCCAATCCCAGGGCCATCCCCGCCTGATACACGAGGGTGGAGAGGAGAAAGGCGAAAAGGGTATTGAAGGTCATGGCAAACGCCCCCCAGCGCCAGGAGCCCGATTCCCTGACAATACAGGCAATGGTCGCAATACAGGGGGAATAGAACATGACAAATAAAATAAGGCTGAAGGCCGAGACCCGGTTCCAGGCGGGATTATGGCGCAGGGCGGCGGCAAGGGAACCGTCATTACCCACCGCCACCTCGCCCAGTGAATAGGCGGTGCCGAGGGTGGATATCACGATCTCCTTGGCCGCCACTCCGCCGACGAGGGCGATATTGGTACGCCAGTCAAAGCCGGTGAACCTACTGACCCCTTCAAGAAAATGCCCGAAACGACCGGCAAGGGAATGGGCCAGAACCGCCTCCGCTTCCTCGGCGTCAATCCGTCCCAGCTGCGCCTTCATGGCCGGAGAGATGGCGACGGCAACCGTTGCCGCCGGGGCGCCAAGTGCCTGGCGCCGGGCGGCAAAAACGGCCTTCTGCGCCGTGGGCAGAGCGGGAAATGTCATCATCGCCCAGATCAGAACCGAGGCCGCGAGGATCACGGTCCCGGCCTTGCGCAGGTAATCACCGGTCCGCTCCCAGGTATGGAGAAGAAGCCCCCGCAGGGTCGGAAAACGGTAGGGTGGCAGTTCCATCACAAACGGGGTCGGCACCCCTTTTAAAATGGTGCTGCGAAGAAATTTAGCCACCAGCAGGGCGCAGACCCAGGATATAATGGTAAGTAGAAACATCATCCGCGCCTTGCCCTGGGTAAAAAAGGTGGAGATAAACAGGGCCATGACCGGCAGTTTGGCGCCGCAGTTCATGAACGGAGTGGTAAGCAGGGTCGCCATCCGCTCCCTGGGCGACCTGAGCGTCCTGGTGGCAAGGACCCCGGGGACGGCACAGCCGCCGGCAATGCCGCCGGAGATGATGAAACTCATCACCGATGAACCGTGGAGGCCAAAAGTACGGAAGACCCGGTCCATCATGAAGGCGACCCGGGCCAGATAGCCGGAATCTTCGAGAATGGCGATGCCGAAAAACATAAACATGATGATCGGGACAAAGCTGAAGACCCCGCCGACCCCGCGGATAATGCCGTTGACCATCAACGATTTGAGATAACCGTCCGGGAGTATGGCGGCAACGGCGTCGGCAAGCCAGTTGAAACCGCGCATGAGCCAGTCAACCGGCATCTCACTGTAGGTAAAGGTAAAATAATAAAGCCCGAGGAGAATGGCCAGCATGAACAACGGCCCGGCAACGCGGTGGGTCAGAACCTGGTCAATGCGGTCGGAGATATAGATCCGATCCTCATCCGACTGGACTGTAATCACCCCCTGGCGGACCACGGAACGGATGAAACCGTAACGATGATCGGCGATCATCGCCTCAGTGGTACTGGCCACGGTGGCGTCAAGGTGAGCAATAACGCCATTGACCTCGGCCATAACGGTGGGAATAAACTCCGGTGCCGCCTCTTTTACCTGGGCGGCAAGTCTAGCGTCGCCCTCTAATAATTTCATCGCCACCCACGGGGCGGGATAGAGATCAGCCAAGACGTTTTCCGCCTCTATCCGCCCGGCAAGGGAGATGATCGCCCGGTCGAGATCTTCCCCGTAGGATACAGGCCGCGGCGCGGACGGGGCCGGAGTTGCGGCGAGACGAAGCACCGCGGCAAGAAGGGCGTCAACCCCCTGACCGCGGCGGGCGATCATCGGCACCACCGGCACCCCGAGAAGTTCGGATAATTTGGCCGCCTCTATTTTTACCCCCCGGTCATCGGCGACGTCGATCATGTTAAGGGCGATGATCACCGGCAGCCCCAGCTCAAGAAGCTGACAGCTCAGATAGAGATTGCGTTCAAGGTTTGAGGCGTCAACGATATTGACCACCGCCTCGGGACGCTCGCGGACAAGATAGTCCCGGGCCACCACCTCTTCCTCGGAATAGGCGGTAAGGGAATAGGTGCCTGGGAGGTCAACCACCCGGATCAGATGGTGGTTAAAACGACATTCCCCCTCTTTTTTCTCCACCGTGACCCCGGGATAATTACCCACATGCTGATTAGCACCGGTAAGACGGTTAAAAAGGGTGGTCTTGCCGGCATTGGGATTGCCGGCAAGGGCAATTTTTATCTGCTTCTCAGCCCTCACCGCTCTCGACCTCGACCTCAATATGATCGGCCTCGTTGTTGCGCAGGCTTACCACCGCCCCCATGACCTTCACCGCCACCGGGTCGTACAGGGGAGCCCGGCCCTGAATCTTTATCCGCGTTCCGGGGACAATCCCCATCTCCCGAAGCCGCAGGCCCAGATCTCCGGCAACCTTGACCGCGACCACGGTCCCGGCCTGATTTTTGGCCATCCGGCGTAAAATTTTTTTCGACACTCCCTGTTCCCCTATGGTATCACTGAATCTCTAAATGAACGATTCGTAATTTAGTCCTGAATCCGTGACGGCTTAATGGTAACCGAGTATGTATTCATCTGAATTCATGCGTTTTTTGCCGGATTTTCACTCCGGCGGAAATTTCACCCCGCCGCCCGCTGCCCGGAAATCACCATTTTCAGCCGGAGCGGGGAGTTGTTACGAATCCATCAAAAAATAACCCGGGCCGTAACCCGGGTCGATCAGGCAGACAATATTAATGTTATATAAGGTCAGCACTGCCGGCTGTCAACCGTAGTCACGCCCGGCTTTTTCCTTTAATCATCCGACGTTTGCAGGTATGGTCAGACGGTCGGGAGTAAAAAAAAATTGTTTTAATCAAAAAGATGGTCTCGTAACAATTCCCCGCGGAGGCGTCTTCGGCGATTTTCGGAAAAAACGCCGGGCAACGGGATGGGTTAAGAAATCCCGCATGTTTGAGGGCTTGGCCCGAGTTCGGGATTTCAACAGTCCGCCGCCCACTGTCCGGAATTTGTCGTTTTCTCCCAGGAGCGGGGACTTGTTACGGCTTCATCAAAAAGGGGATCCTGCGGAATTCAAGATCTTCAAGGCCCCTGGAAAACAACGGGACAAAGTTATGAATGCCAACCGTGAACGTCAGAGTATCAGAAAAAAGGTCGGCCGCCTGGCGCCGATCTTTCAAAAATACGGCCGCAATCTCGAGACCCTCGAGTCAATCCTGAAGTGGAAATCTATGGTTCTGATCCTGGGGAATTTTTCCTCGGGCAAATCGACCCTGATCAACGAACTTCTCGGCGGTAATATCCAGCGCACCGGCCAGAGTCCCACCGATGACGCCTTCACCCTGATCACCGCCGCCGAAAACAACGGCGAACCGGGAGTAGTGCCTGGATCCACCCTGGTGGCCGATGAGAATCTGCCCTTTACCGGCTTCAAGGAATACGGCGAAAACTTCATCTCCCATTTCCGGATGCAGACAGTGAACCATCCCGGGCTAAAAGATCTGGCAATCATCGACACCCCGGGGATGCTGGACGCGGTTACCGAAAAAGACCGGGGCTACGACTACGACAAGGTTATCGGCGAATTGGCCAGGATGGCCGACCTGGTTCTGTTGATGTTTGATCCCCACAAGGCCGGGACCATCCGCGAGGTCTATAACATCATCCGCAACACCCTGCCGGAAAATGCCGGAGAAGACCGGGTGGTCTTTGTTATGAGCCGGATTGACGAATGCGACAACCTCGGTGATCTGGTACGCTCGTACGGCACCCTGTGCTGGAACCTGTCACAGATGACCGGGCGCAAAGACATCCCCCGGATATTTCTCACCTACGCCCCCGGGGTCTCAAACGACGGCGACGAACGATTACGCGAATGGCTTCAGGAGCGGGAGGAACTGAAGCAGAGGATCCTCGCGGCCCCGGATCTCCGTTTCAGTCACATGCTCCAGCATATCGACAAACAGGTGGGCGATCTGGCGATGATGGTCGAGGCGGCGGAAACCTTCAGTGCCCGGGCCGGATCTCTATTGGCCCGGACCATGCGGGTGACCGCAATCCTGGCGGCAACGGGCTTCCTCTTCGGCGACCTGCTGATCAAAGCGATAATCGGCTGGCCCGCGGCCCCGCTCCTGCCGGCACTATTCCGCGGCGCGGCCGACGGCAAGACCCTTATCCTGCCGATCCTGATCGCGGCCGCCCCCTTTGTCCTCAGCATCTTCTGGTTCCGCCGTTACGGTTTTGAGGCCCTGAGGAAAAAGACCATCACCGACCCCGACGACATGGTCCGTACCGATACCCCCTTCAGGCGACACCAATGGCAACGGCTGCGCGGTGACACCATAAAACTCATCTCACAACTTGCGCCGACAACGGTTTTCTCCCCCCATACCCGGGCCCGGGAAAAACTTCTCCGCTTCATCGAGCGGGAATTGCAGCCCTATTATCACAATCACGCCGGGCGTGGTTGATCAAAATTGACAGTCTCGTAACAAATTATCTCAAACGGAAGCGGGTCCACGTAATTTCAACAAGTTAGAAGCGTAATTGCCTTTGGCCCGCAATTTATCGCGAGGCCGTCAAAATTAACCGTTTCATAATTGTCAGGCAGCGCCGGCCGCCTCATCTCCCGCAAAAACACCTTATATCCCCACCTTAAACATAAATCCCCGGCAACCGACACCGATTCATCAACCCTTCCCCATAGTACCACAATGTATCACCCCGCTTCGGCCCGCGTCTTGTACGGTTTCCAACTACAATAAGGATGATGGAACTATGTCAACCATTACCTGCGGAAAAAAAGGAATAAATTTTTCCATAAATTTTTTTTTCCAGCTACTTCAATGTCTTGGAAGAAAACAAAAGCAAAACAGAACAATACGCAGGGAAAAAGAGATATAATGAGTTTTCGTTTTTTCGCAAATAGTTGTCAAAGTCCCCATTCCCTGCCTAACCTAACGGAAACTCGACAAGAACTTGTCCCGGCGATAAAGGTTCATCATATCAATCTGTTAGCTGGCCCGTCGCCCCCAACCAATCGTTCTATCGACCTTTTTCGGCTGTTGATAACTTCAGCCACCGCCGGCGGCGGCAACAGAGAAATCCCGGAAAAACCCTTTTTGACATTCATCCGCCTTCACTATTAGATATCCCCTACGCTTGATGGCGGCGCAAGAATTCCGAATCTACCGCGTCGTGGGGTATTGTTTGCTCGGCATACCATGAAGACATGGTACGAGTTCGTGTCTGTCCTTCACGCTTATTTCAAGAAAATCGTATCAGGAAGGGTAAATGGCCTGGGAAAATCTGAAAAACAATCTGCAACGGCAATTGCCGGAAAACGAATTTGATTTGTGGATCAAGCCCCTTGTCTGCCTTGAAAATCGGCCGGGGAAGATCACCCTTGCCGCTGAAACCAATTTCTTTGCCCAATGGGTCACGGACAGATATCTCGACCAGATCAAAGTCATTCTTAAAGAGATGGGCCGGCCTGAGACCAGGTTCGAGATCATGGCCGTTGTCGAAGAAAAAAACCCGTCCGTTCCTGGGCAGCTGCCCCTGCCGGCCATCGCCGCAAAGGAGTCGGTGGTCCGTACCCTGCACCCCCGTTTCACCTTTGACGAGTTCATGATCGGAGAATCAAACGCCATGGCCCGCACCGCCTGCGGCGCCATGGCCGCCGGCGACACCGCCATGGGACAGAGCTTATACCTGAAATCAGGCCATGGCCTCGGCAAAAGCCACCTGACCCAGGCGGTGGCCCACCAGATTCTCAAAAACGGCAAGGGCGAGGCCATTGTTTACCGAACCGCGCATCAATTCACCGCCGACATGGTCAGATCCATCCGCGCCGGGGATATGGACAGCTTCAACCGTACCTACCAGGACTGTGATCTGCTCCTGCTCGAAAACATCCCGGCCCTAAGCGGACGCAAGAAGAGCCAGGAGGTAATCATCCAGGCCATCGATTCCCTGAGCGGACGCGGAAAACGCATTATCTATACCGGCAACGTCGCCCCGGTTGAAATCATCGGTCTCGACCCGGAGCTGAAATCACGGCTCTCCTCAGCCCTGCTGGCGACCATCAATCCCCCTGATTGCCGCACCCGGAACCATATTGTCCGGCGCAAGGCAAATAATTGCGGCCTTGATCTCTCAGACGAGATAATCTCCCTTCTCGCCCGTGACCTCACTGGTGATATCCGCCGGATAGAAAGCGCGATCGCAACCATAAAAGCCCGCACCACCCTTGAGAAAAAAAAACCGGATCTGACGGTTGTCGAAGCCATATTAAGGGATATCCTCGGCAGTCAGCGCCGGCTTTCCGCCGTGGTTATCCGTGATTTCGTCGCCCGGCAATTCATGATATCGCCTGAGCGCCTGCGATCACGCAGCCGCAAGAAAGAGGTGACACTGCCGCGACAGATAGGAATGTACCTGGCCCGTAAAAACACCAATGAAGGACTGGCCGGAATCGGCCGCGCCTTTAACCGGGATCATTCCACCGTGGTCCATGCGGTTCGCGCCGTAAGCGACCACATGAACCGCAACACCAGCCTCAGACGGCAGGTGGAACTGATGGACAGGAAAATAGCAAAGGGCAATTTCTGAAGATGAAAACCGTATGCTGCCTCTGCGGCCGTCGCAAAAAGAATGATCATATCTGGGTCAGTGAACCGCCCCTGGCCCTTGGAGAACCGGTATCGCACGGTTATTGCCCCGACTGTTTCCGGCTGATGATGACCAGAACCGTACGTCGACGGGCCGAACGTACCCTGGCGGCAACTATGACCGCGGCCCGGGAGACGTAACTCCCGGCGGCTAAAAATACACCGGTTTTACCCTCGCTCCCTCCTTGTCGTCCCGGCCCGCGACCAGGCGACGGGAGACCTTTTCCGCCGCAGTCATCATCTCGTTCATTCCGATTCCGTCCCAGCCGAAACCGCAGATATGCATACCGGCCGTTTCCTCCTCAAAATCATTCCGCCAGGCAAGGAGGGCGGGATGGTCCATCTCCAGCTGGGGAATACCAGATCGCGGCCGGAGAACCTCAACAAAGTCAGCATCCCCGGCCATCCCCAAAAGATCCCGGACATCACCGCTCACCGCGGCAACGATCTCCCGGTCAGACATACGAACCCGCTCCGGATGCCGTCGGCCGCCGACCAGGACCTCGATCATCACCCGGTCTTCGGGGCAGCGGTCGGGGAACATGGCGGAAGAGAACATCGCCCCAAGGGCGAAACGGTGCTCCGCTTCCGGAGCCAGGTAACCAAACCCCTTTGGCAGCCGGAGGCGTTTACGCTCCACCCCCATCACCACGTTGACGATTTCGGCCACCGGAATCCCGTCTACCGGCGGCGCCGACAGAGGCGCGAGCAGAGGCAGGGCCCGGTTCACCGGCAGGGCGACAACCAGGCTCGCGGCCCGGAACTCCCCGGCGGAGCTCTCCACCAGCCACAGATCCCGATCACGACGGATCTCGGTAACCGGAGCCTTGAAACGGATATCCCGGTCCCGGGCCAGGGTATCCACCAGCTCATGCATACCGGTGGGGAAATTAACCATAGCCGGCAGACAATCGCTCCCGCCCTTCATCGTACCCCGTTTTATAAGGCCCCGGAGCAGGGAACCGTGTTTTTTCTCAAGCGCCCGCACCCCGGCCATGACCGCGTCGATACTAAGGCGTTCCATGTCCCCGGCAAAGGTGCCGGTGACCGCGACATCAACCATCGGCAGCACTCCCCGGCCGAAACGCCGGGCCGCCCAGGCGGCCACGGTCTGATCTTCCTCTCTGGCGCCAATAAAGAGATCGCCGAAAAGCCGCAGTTTACCGCCCGGGCTCAACAACGGTGAAAAAAACAGGGCCGGGGGGGACTGCGGCAGGGCGACCAGCCGCCCCCGGTGACAGATGAAGCGTTCAAACTCCTTAAGCGGCGCGGTCTGGACCCGACGGTCAAGACCGGTATCTTTCAAAATGGCCTGACTTGCGGCATTATTGTTCAAAAAACCGTGCGGTCCCATCTCGGCCAGATAGCCATCCCGGGACCTGGAGGAAACAGCGCCGCCGGCCCGGTCATCGGCCTCCAGCAGTATCACCCGGAGACGCGGATTTTCGCGAAGAATAAAATGGGCCGCACTTAACCCGGAAAGTCCGGCACCGATTATGATGACGTCATGTGTTCCCATAAAATTAAAACTCCATATCCTTGTCAATATTGCAGGTTCGGCGATATTGTCTTACTCTTGGTGCCATGAAGGAAAAACCGGGCGGGATCGCCGCCGTTACCATTATATATTACTCTTTCAGCGCCCAGACCGCATCCCTGGTCAAGGCCATGGCCCACGGCCTTGAAACCGGCGGGATCAGGGTGGAAAAGATCCGCCTTGTCCCCCGGCAGATCCTGCGTTTTCCTCTGCGCTCAATCCTGCGCACCTTCAGGATGATGCTCACCACCTTCCTGCGCCGGAGGATTACGATTGCGGCACCGAAGGAGATGCGGCAAAACCCGGATCTCATCATCCTCGCCGGCCCCACCTGGTCGTATAATCCCAGCGGCCCGGTTCTCTATTTTTTAGACCGATACGGCCGACAATACCTTGGCGGCATGGCAGTCCTGCCGCTGATCTCCTGTCGTGGTTACTGGCGCCTCCACGCCGCCGGTCTGAAAAGGATGCTGCGCCGTTGCGCCGCCGAGCCCCTGACGCCACTGGTGTTCACCCATCCAAACCCGGAACCATGGCGGACCATCGGGGTGTTTTTAAAGATCGCCGGCCGGACCCCGGAGAAATCTCCCCTGCTTAAAAGGCATTATTCCCGCTTCGGGCACAGCCATGAACAGATCATAAGGGCGGAAGAATACGGCCGGGTTCTCGCCCGTTCCCTTGCCGCGGGAACAGAAATAAAAGCGGCCTGCGGCGAACTTGCCGCCCTGGTCAAGGTGGAACGGGATCGGTTTCACCAAAATTCACCGCCTAAAGGACAGACAACAGGTTAACCGCATTGCTGACGGATCAGGCCTCAGAATTCAACCCCGGGCGCAGCCTTGATCCCCTGATGATAATGATGCCGGATTTCCCGCATCTCGGTGACCGTGTCCGCAAGGGCGACAAGCTCGTCCGGGGCGTCGCGGCCGGTGATGAGGATATGGAGACCGGGGGGACGGGCGTCTATGACCGCGGTAACCGCGGCGGCAGTGATGATCCGGTAGTTGACGATATAGGTCAACTCGTCAAGAACCACCAAGGTAAATTTTCCGGAAGCGACAAGTTCACCGGCCAGCCGCCAGCCGTCGCGGCCCGCCTGTTCCACCGCCTCCCGGTCGCTCTGCCAGGTAAAACCGCTGCCGACCCGGTGAATCGCCACCTGATCACCAAATCGCTTCAGGGCCTCGACCTCGCCGGTCTTCCAGGCGCCCTTGATAAACTGCACCAGAGCGACACGACCGCCGTGGCCCAGCACCCGCAGAATCTGACCCAGGGCGGCAGTAGTCTTGCCCTTGCCGTTGCCGGTATTGACCATTACCAGCCCGTTTCCCTTCATTCTTCATATCCGCCAAAGGCCGCGATCCGACCCTGATAATAGAGGCTGCCGCCGGGATCAAGCTCCATCGCCTCCCGCTCACACCTTTGCGCCTCCCGGGCCATACCGTTACGCCAATACGCCAGGGCCAGGGTATCAAGAACATATCCCCGCCGGTGCAGGGAGACCGCCTTCTTCGCCAGGGTCAGGGCCCTTTTACTGTCCCGTTGCCACGGGACCCGGGCGGTGAGAAGGAGCCAGGCCATATTATTGAGGATCTCGCCGTTATCAGGGTCAATTGCCAGGGCGTGCCCATAGACCCGCATGGCATCGGCATAACGGCCCCGGTCCTGGAGCAGATCACCATATAACTGTAGCCAGACTGGGTTGTCCGGTTCAAGCCGCATCCGGTGGCTGATCAATGCCTCACTGAACCTGGCGGACTCGGACAGCGATACCGCCGGCATGGCCCGGGCATAGAGAAAAAAACCGGAAACTATCATAAGGACAAAAAAGGCCAGACTCAGATTGACCTTGCGATGATGGCGCCGCACCATATCCGGCCGGGCCTCGGCCCGACGGAGAAAATCCACCCGCTCACCGATCCCGAAATGATGCCAGTTGGGTTTGTCACGGATATTACCGCCCAGAACCGCGATCTTCTCCAGCGCCGTCACCAGAGGACCGGCGCTTCCCAGGGATTCAAGGGCGGCAAGATCGGCCTGGCGCTCAAAGTTACGCATGAAAAAACCAAAGACAAAACGAAAGTAGAGGATAAGGGTTAAAAAAAGCGGCACACTGCCGAGAAAATCAAGCATTTCACCGGGATCGGCGTTGGCGATCCGCACCATTTGGTAGAATATATCGGTCCCCATGACCCAGTAAACCGAGATCGGCATCAAGGCCTGACTGATAAAGGCGAAACCGGCAAAGAGAAGAAAATAGAGCCAGAGATGACGATAACGGACATGGCCGGCCTCATGGGCCACCACGGCCAGGAGTTCCTCGTCGTCCATATTTTCAAGCAGGGCCGGGGTCACAAGAAGGAAACGGGCCTGACGCAGAAGCCCCATGACTGCGGCGGTGACCGCCCGACCCTCCATCAGCGGCCACAGGCAGATATCCCGGATCGTAAACCCGGTTTTCGCGGCCATGGCAAAAAGACGGCGCCGCGTCTCCCCCGGCGGAACGGAACGACAATTCCATAAACGCACCATGAGCAGGGGAAAGGCGGCGGCAACGACAACAAAGACGGCAACAAAAAAAATCATCCCCCCCCACCAGCTGTCAAGCATGGTCCGTGGCCATCCCGGCGGCAGATACTCAAGGCCGTCGTATAGAAAGGAAAACAGAATCCACGGCAGGATCAGAGAAAGATTGAACTTGAGCCGGCTGAAGACAAAATCCCGGAAAGAGGGGTTGACCATGAACACCCGGGCGTAAAGAGGACGCAAGCGCAACCAGGCGACCAGGAGATAAAGATGAAAGATCGCGATCCCGGCCAGGTCCATGACCGTGGGCAGGGCCCGGGCCAGGGGAAGAGCGACGAGAAAATGCTTAAGCCCGAGAAGATAGACATCAAAGGCGAAGACAATAATGGCCAGAAGGTTAAGCCGGGTCTCAAGCCTTGAGTAACCGGCGGCACTGACCGTCTTTTTTCGCCCGAGGACAAAAACGACGAGGACATAGACAAAAAACTTCGCCGCCACCACAATCGCGGTGAGCGTGGGCGAGGTCAACTGCGCCAGAGCCGGGACATCACCGGTGGCCAGGATGAGAATAACCACCAGCAGGGATATTATGCTGCCATAGATCACCGCCGATTCCCGTCGGAGAATTTTTCCTCTTTACAGGCGGCGTTATGCCCCTTCAACCCGGCGACAAACCCCTCCATCTCGCGACGACTGAAGATCCCGGCAGAAACGAAATATTCTCCGAAACGACGCTGTTGTAACTGCTGCCGTCTTAAGAGATCATTTACCTGGGGTTCATTCAGGAGCCCCAGCTTGACCGCGACCCGGCCGAAGGGCTCCATGGTATTACGCGCCGCCATAATCCGCTTGATATCATCTCTTTTAAGCCAGCCCAACTGTTGCCCGATTTCGCCGATACGGGGGCGGTTATTGCGTTGCCAGACCAGGGCCCGGATTATGGTGCGCCAGTTGATCATCCCGGAATAATACAGATAATGCCCCAGAAGTAGCCGCCGCCGGGGCAGGCCTCCTTTATAACGGAAACGAGTGCCGTTTCCGCCGCTGCTGTTATTTTTTCCGGCCGCGTGATTGTGGGCCGCAGACCGCGGCGGCGGACGGCGGACCGGTTGCGACCGCCGGCAGCTGTTAACGGATTTCTTTAAGCAGACTCCGTTCTCCCGGGCGCTGAGGAAGTCTTTCAACTCCTCATAGGCCCGCTGCAGGGCGATAAAATTATCACTGCCGCCATTGGCCTTGTCAGGATGAAATTCATGCACCTTATGACGATAGGCACGCTTGACCCCGGACCACTGGATATAATCAAGAAAATCACGCGACAGACTCAGGCCCTCGCCAAACAGAACCCGACAGGCACGAAAAAGATCTTCTTCCTGAACCACAGGAATCATGTTAATCCCCGATTTTTTAAACTGACTCCGGAAGCGTTCGATTTAAAACCGGCCAGGCCCTTCCGATAAACCTGTGTAAACACAATATATAGTAGCAACACCACGGTGACAACTCTATATATTGTTATATTATTTATTTTTTACAAAAAACGACGGGAATTTCTTTACCGCGAAAAGCAAACCGGACTATGGTTTTACCAGGCCCTTTCGCAGTCATGAAATCCCAGATCCGAGGATATCCCCATGAACAGTCTCCCGGCCCATAACAATCTCACCACCCTGGCCACCGATCCCTTTGATCTCAACCGCCCCGGAGCTCTCTCCCCGGCCCGGATCAGGGACGCGGTGATTGACAATGCCGGGTTCAGGCTCATGTACGCCTGCCAGCGGATGACCCCGGCAGTGCTCACCGCCCTCCAGGACCTGGCCGACCAGTCCCGGGCTCTGGAAAGGTTCATGGCCATGAAAAAAGGGGCGGTAATAAACCGGATCAACGGTTTTGCCAGCGAAGAGCGCCAGGTCCTCCATACCGCCGGGCGCGACCTGTTCTCGACCGCCCCCCTGGCCCCGGCGGCCAGCGCCCGGGCCGCAGCCGAGCTTGATAGACTCACCGCCTTCCTTGATCGCCTCGACCGCGGCTGGGTGTGCGGCAGGGCCGGCGCCCCGTTCACCACCCTGGTAAATATCGGCATCGGCGGTTCCGACCTGGGCCCCCGGGCCATCGCCCGGGCCCTTGAATCCTTCAACCTCCCGGAGAGGCAACTGAAGTTTATCGCCAACGTCGATCCCGACGACGCCGCCTGCGTCCTTGCCGGTCTCGACCTCGGCCAGACCATGGTCTGCGTGGTTTCCAAAAGCGGTTCGACCCTTGAAACCATAACCAACGAGGCCCTGGCACGGCAACAATTCACCGCCGCCGGTCTTGATCCGACCCGGCATTTCATCGCCGTCACCGGCAAGGGCAGC
>JAJRZW010000067.1 GCA_024275015.1 Deltaproteobacteria bacterium
GGCGCCGATGCGTTTCACCTGGCCGGTGACCAGGGTGCTGAGCGACACCACCTGGATCGGCGATATTCTTATCCCGGCCCGGGTTGACCAGGCCGCCGGTACTTCCCTGAAGATCAGTCCCGGAACCACGGTCAGGTTTGCGAAAAAAAGCAGTATCTGGACCTACGGCCCGTTTGAGGCGCTGGGGACGCCTGAAAAACGTATAGTCTTTACCGCTGCCGAGGACACGGACGATAATCTCTATTGGGATCAGATCACTTCGGAACGAACCACGGCAAGGTTTGAAAACTGTGACTTTCACAATGCCTATATGGCGGTCCATGTCCATTTTTCAAATGTCACGATCAAGGGATGTTATTTTAGCAGGAACGAGAGCGGGTTCAGGGTTCGTGGCGGTCCGGTTGAGATAAGCGATTCTCTGTTCACGGATAATGTCTACGGCATGGTTTCCTATCTCGCCAAGGGCAGGATTCACGGTAATCTTTTTCGGAATAACGATATCGGTATCCTGATCCGGGCTGAGCGTCGTGGGGGTATGCATGTAAACGATAATAATATCTACGGCAATAAACGTTATGATTTTCGCATGGGTGATTTTAATCGCGGCGAGGATGTGGACGCCCGTGGAAACTGGTGGGGAAATGCCGATGGCCCTGGCGCGAAGATACGTGACGCCAGTAATGAGCCCGGGATAGGAATGATTTTTTATCAACCCTTTGCCAGTAAGCCTTATAAGCTGAATCTGCCGGAGGAGAATTGAAATTGAAACGTCTGGTTTTCGCAGCCTTTATTGTTTTTCTGACGGTCGCGGGCCTGGCCGGGGCCGGGTTCGCGGCCAACGCCATGATCAAATGCCGGGTGGTTGATGTTGACGGTAAACCGGTAAAGGGCGCGTATATCTTTTTCTACGACAGCTCCGACACCCGTCGTGCAGTTGACCTGGTATCTCCGGCCACTGATAAAAACGGTGTATGCAGAAAGGAGATCCCGGCCGGATTTTACTGGGCAGTGGCAAGGCTGAAGAAAAAGGGTGATTTCGACATGGGGCCGTTGATGATCGGGGACAAGGTCAGCGCCGAGCCGATGGAGATAGAGGTGACCCCGGGGCAGTCCCTTGAGGTGGAGTTCAAGATCATGAATCTGTTGGACACCATTAAAGTCAGGAGTAAAAAAAGGAAAGACCTGAACCGGGTATCAGGACGGATAGTTGATGAAAACGGTGAACCGGTGGCGAACGTATTCGCCTTTGCCAATCGTTACAAACAGCCGATGAGCATGCCGGGGTATTTTTCCGCCTGGACCGGCAAGGATGGCCGTTTTCTTATTTACCTCCCCACGGGGAAATTCTATCTTGGCGCGGTGACAAAATTTGTCCCTCAGCAAAGCTACAGTGCCGGTACCGAGGTTGAGGTGGATCCGGGAGTGGATAAATCCGGGATACTGCTTAAAGTAACATCCAACCCATGATCTGCTGGTGGCTCGTGTGTGAGTTGTGAAAACATGGTAGGTTAAGCACGGAATCCCCGGGGCGGGGAATTCGATTTTTTTGTTTCAGCAGGGATTGGCAGAATTTTTAAACGCGGCATAGACCAAGATCTACGGGTCTCCTGTTTCAGTATCCTCGTCGATGGTCGGGACGATTCTCAGTGTTCCTGAAAAGGGTAGTATTTTATGGCGTGTCTTTTCGAGGTAGATGGATGAAACGTTTGTTTCTGGCAATAGTTTTTGTGGCGCTCGTTATTGCCAGGGCTGATGCCTGCACTAATTTTCCCATAAACGTCGGAGTGGTCGACACCTCTGAGGGCAGGGTGATCTCCCAGGTGGTATCGGTTCTTATTAACGAAAGGACCGGGGTAACCGTGGGGCTTAAATATTTTAAGACCTCCGGAGAACTCTATCGCAAGGTCGATGAGGGGAAGCTTGAGATCCTTATCGAAGATACCTCTAACGCTCTCCGGTTCATGAATCTGCCGGTTAATTCAGACCCCCGGGTTAATCTCATGACGGTTAAAAAGATTTACAGGAAGAGGGTCAAAAAAAGAAACGCCTATTTCTGGCTCACGCCATTGGCATTCAGGCGCAACGCCGCCGGGGTGCCAACCCTGACCTCCCTTCTTGTCTCCCGCAAGGCCCTTGATTAGTTTCCCGCCCTGGCGCGGGTGGTTGGTAAGTTGTCAAAATTGTTGGATAACAAGGCCATTGCCCGGATGGTCGCCGGGCTCAGGGCCAAAAGAGACGCGAAAAAGATCGCCCATAAATTCCTTGCCGACCATAAATTGATCTGAACTCCGTCGTAAACATACCGGGGTATAGCTATATTTTGTTGATCAACAACCGGGCTATAATCGTTTTTATCGTTTTTTTTTCTCTCCTTTTTTCAGTTGTTAAAAGTTCCGCCGCGATAACGGTGATACATAGTGATACCACCTGGTCCGGTGAGATTATCCTCAGCGGCGATGTTCTGGTTAAGGCCGGCGCCACTCTTCGGATTGCCGCCGGTA
>JAJRZW010000068.1 GCA_024275015.1 Deltaproteobacteria bacterium
GGCCATATTCTGGCCGTAGACATTGAGGGGTTTCCCTTTGAGGGAAAAAACCGCCTGGGTCATGGGATCGCGGGAGCTGACGATGGAGCCGGCGGCCGACTGGCCCTCGGTGATGAAAATCATGTTCTCCCGCCCAGGTTTTGAGGGTTTGCCCTTGCCCGGATGGTATTTGCAGTCTTTCAACTGCGGAACCTTGATCGACACCTTTTTCGCCCGGGTCCGGGCCTCTTTCCTCACCTGCTGCAAGTCGCGTCTGATCTTGGCGCTGCGCTGAATCTTGTCGATAATCAGTTCGGCCAGATCAGTGTGGCGATAAAGGTAATCGCGGACCTCGTCCCTGACCTCGTTAACGATATCGGCGCGGATATCGGTGTTGCCCAACTTGTTTTTGGTCTGCGATTCAAATACCGGGTCCTTTATCTTCACCGCCACGGTGCCGACAATGCCCTCGCGGACATCCTCGCCGGAGAATCTCTTGCCGGAGAACTCGTTTATCCCCTTTAGCAGCCCTTCACGAAAGGCGGAAAGATGGGTACCTCCTTCGCCGGTATAGGTACCGTTGACAAAGGAAAAATATGTTTCGCCGTAGGCATCGGTATGGACAAAGGCGAATTCAAGGGTCTTTTCCTTGTAATAAATGGGCTCGTAGAGCTTGGTCCCTTCAACCTCGTTATCAAGCAGATCGAGAAGGCCGTT
The DNA here is from genome assembly GCA_024275015.1 of Deltaproteobacteria bacterium. Taxonomy (GTDB): domain Bacteria; phylum Desulfobacterota; class Desulfobulbia; order Desulfobulbales; family JAJRZW01; genus JAJRZW01. Next base: position 697 of record JAJRZW010000068.1, read on the forward strand.
TTCCGACAGAAATACCTCGTCATCCAGAAGCAACGACAGGCCGGCGTTCAAGTAGGCGTAACGGGCCAGACGTTTACGGAGGAATTCACGGTTGAAGCGAAACTCGGGGAATAGTTCCGGGTCGGGGCGAAAGACTACCCTGGTGCCGTCCTTCTCGCCGGTATTCCCCCTGCTCTCGTTTTTTTTACCGCCCCGGGTGAAAACGGCGCTGGCGTATTTGCCGTCGCGAAAGGCGGTGATCTCAAAATATTCGGACAATGCGTTTACCGCCTTGGTCCCAACGCCGTTAAGACCGACGGAAAACTGAAACACCTCGTCATTGTACTTGGCGCCGGTATTGATCACCGAGACGCATTCAACCACTTTGGCCAGGGGAATACCGCGACCGTAATCACGCACCGTTACCAGGCCGTCGTCGCTGATCGTTACCTCTATTCTTTTTCCCGCCCCCATGATGAACTCGTCAACGCCGTTGTCGATCACCTCTTTCAGCAGGATATAGATCCCGTCATCAGGATGGGAGCCGTTGCCGAGGCGGCCGATATACATCCCTGGCCGCAGGCGAATGTGCTCAATGGAGCTCAGGGTTTTTATCTTGTCTTCAGTATAACTCATGGGAGGTTTTCTGATTATCCGGGCGCTGGTCAGGAACAATGGTTGCCGCCACAAAAAAACGCGATACCGACAATAGCTTTCTTTTAGGAGCAATGCAAGCGGGATTAGCCGGTTATTGCCGTTGATCCCTTTCTTGCCAATCCCCGTCGGCTGCGGTAAGCTTTGCTGTAATTTTATGATGCCGTCGTAATAAAAGTTATGGTCTCGTAACAATTCCCCGCGGAGGCGTCTTCGACGATTTTCGGAAAAAGCGCCGGGCGGAGGGGTGGATTAAACAATCCCGCATGTTTGAGGGCATAGCCCGAGTTCGGGATTTCATCAGCCCGCCGTCCGGCGCCCGAAAATCGTCATTTTCAGCCGGAGCGGGGGCTTGTTATGACTTCGTCATTATTGTCTGCTTCCCCGTATAAACCCGAAAAAGAAAAAATAAAAATGCGCGATAAAACAAACGACCCCCTGGGGACCAATGAAGTCATCTGGGACCTTGATGATCTTTATCTTGATCGTGACGATCCCGAGCTTGAACGCGATCATAAATGGTGTCTTGACCGGGCGGAAGATATTCAGCGGCAATACGCCGGGAAAGTGGCCGGACTCGACGCCGCCGCCATGGCCGAACTTGTATCTTCTCTCGAAGATCTTGACGCCCGGCTGGCTAAAATATCCACCTTCGCCTATCTTGGTTTTGTCATCAGCACCCGCGATGAGAAGGCGGCCGCCTTTCTTCAGAAGATTCGCGAAACCGTGAGCCGGATAAATACCTTTACCGTATTCTTTGAACTCGAATGGAATGCGGTCAGCGTTGAGGTGGCGGACGAACTCTGCCGCTCAGCGGAACTTGAGCATTACCGCCACCACCTGGAGAGCATGCGTCGTTACTCCGATCACCTCCTCTCTCACGCCGAGGAGGCCCTGCTCCTTGAAAGGGCCCCGGTGGGCCGGTCAAGCTGGACCAGCCTGTTTGACAAGATCATGGGTCAGCTGGAATTCGGCCGGGACGGGCGTACCGAAGAAGAGGTTCTGACTGATCTTTATCATCCCGGGCGCGAGGTGAGAAAACAGGCCGCCGCCGATCTTACTGCCGGGTTAAGCTCACAGATCCACGTCCTCTCCCATATCTTCAACACCATCCTTGCCGACAAGATGATCGACGACCGGATGCGGAATTATGATTCCTGGATAGCGTCGATGAACCTCTATAACGAGCTTGAACCCGTCACCGTCGGGACCCTGATTGACCAGGTTACCGGCCGCTATGACATTCCGGCCCGCTATTACCGCCTGAAAAAAACTCTTCTCGGGCTTGACGAACTGCGCGATTACGACCGTTACGCCCCCCTGCCGTCAACGCCGGACAAGGTAATCAGCTGGCCAGAGTGCCGGGAAATGGTACTCGGGGGATTTGAAGATTTCTCCCCGAAGATGGCCGAAATCGCCGCAATGTTTTTTGAGCGCGACTGGATTCACGCCCCGGTGATGGAAGGTAAACGCGGCGGCGCCTTTGCCCACCCGTGTGTCCCTGAGGTCCACCCTTATGTGATGGTCAACTTTAACGGTACCCTGCGCGATGTCTCCACTGTGGCCCACGAACTTGGCCACGGGGTGCATCAATACCTGGCGGCGGAGAACGGCTATTATAACAGCGACACCACTCTGGTTCTGGCCGAGACCGCCTCGGTATTCGCCGAGCTGATTCTGTTTAAAAGCCAGGTGGCGCTGCTGGATAATGCCGACGAAAAAAGGGCCTTCATCGCCCAGAAGCTGGAGTCGGTTTTCGCCACCGTGTTTCGCCAGGTGGCGATGAACCGCTTTGAAGACGCGATCCACAATCACCGCCGCAGCCGGGGGGAACTCTCAGGCGACGAATTGAGCCGCCTGTGGATCGCGACCCAGAAGGAGATGTTCACCGACTCGGTCATCCTGACCGATGATTATCGCATCTGGTGGTCGTATATCCCCCATTTTTTAAGCACCCCCGGCTATGTTTACTCCTACGCCTTTGGTGAACTGCTGGTCCTGTCTCTATA
>JAJRZW010000069.1 GCA_024275015.1 Deltaproteobacteria bacterium
CCGTGACAATACCTTTCCCCTGGCCGTAGGTCACCAGGGTTGACGCGTAGACCATATTCAGCCGGTCCGCCAGCAGCGTGTCACGACCGAGCTCGCCCTCTCTTTTCTCCACCGGCAGGGACTCGCCGGTCAGGGCGGATTCATCGACCCGCAGGTTCCTGACCGCCAGCAGCCGCATGTCAGCCGGCACCTTGTCGCCGCTGGACAGCAGCACAATGTCGCCCGGCACCAGCTCCGTCGCCGAGATACGTTTTTTCCCACCCTGGCGCAGAACCGTGGCCTCGCTGGTCATGGTCCGGGCCAGAGAGGCCAGGGCGTTGACGGCCTTGGCTTCCTGGATATAACCGATAATTGCGTTGACCAGCACCACCCCGAAAATAACTCCGGAGTCCACCCATTCATGAAGCAAGGCGGTAATGATGCCCGAGACGATCAGGATATATATAAGCGGCTGGTGAAACTGGAGAAGAAAACGTTGCCAGGGCCTTTTTCCCCTTTTGGCAGTGATGGTATTGGGGCCGAAAGTCTCCTGGAGATGTTTGACCTGGAACAGGTCGAGTCCTTTTGCCGTATCGCCTTCCAGGAGCTCAACGACTTCTTCCGCCAGCAGATGGTGCCAGAGTTTACCGATTAACGTATTCATATCTGAAGTTTCCCGGAAAAATTTCATGCCGCCATCCGCATAAAGGCGGTCACGAGCGAATTAATCATCGATTTGCGAGGAACTGGGCAAAGTATTGCAAAATTATCGTTCATTGTTGCCTTTGCCATCAGCCTTCGGACATCGGAAAAGGCGAAATGGCCGCGACCTTTTATAGCGTGCCGTCGGCTTGGAGTTTTCTCCAACCGGCGGCATAAACCCAAGTCAAGGTTGTGGCCATCATGCAAGCAAAATTTTAAGTGGTTTGTAACTGCCACTAATAAGCTCCTGGTCTGGGTTTCGGCACTGTCGATATCCCGCTTCAGTTCTTTGCAACAAGCCTAAATCTTCCACCTGGCACCATAGTACTCGATAATTTCCTCAACGGACAGAGTCCGATCAGGGAAAAAGAAAGGAGAAAGGGGTCAAGTCCGCCTTTATTCTGGCATCTTTATTTGACGCCTGTTCTCTCCTGTTTTTCGGTGGCAGATAGGGCCTCGAGCCGATACTTTAGATTTCGGCGCAAGTAGACTGAAACTGCTTCGGGAGAGGTGTTAATATTGTGTATTACCCATTCCGGGGACGCCAAACCTGATGGCGTCATAAAAAGTCCGATGTCTTGAAAAGGGGAGGATAATGCCGACGTCGGCGCCAAGGCTGATGGCCGCCATCAGCCGTCGTTTTTCCGGCGACGAGTCGGCTTTGATGGCGATTGATCCCAGGGTCATGGCGCCGGAGAGCATAAGTTCCTGGCTCATTCTTTCCGCCCCATGCCGGGCAACGGCATGGGCGACTTCGTGACCGATTACCGCCGCCAGTCCGGCCTCGTTGCCGGCGATCGGCAGGATGACGGTATAGACCGCGAATTTGCCGCCGGGCATGCAGAAGGCGTTGGCTTCGTCCTTTTCGATAAGCATCACTTTCCAGTCGAAACCCGGATGGTCAAGGGCTTCGGCCGCGGCGATGATTCGTCGCGCCACTTTCTTTACTTGTCGGGTGAGGCGCTGGTTGGTGGATATGGTTTCTTTTTTCAGGAGGTTATTAGCTTCCGGCGGCAAGGGCATTGATCTCGCCGTCGCTGATCAGATTGAGTTGGCTTCTGCCGCTATGGGGTACGGTGACGCAGGCGCAGAAAAGAAAACCGGCCAGGATGGCAAGGATGAATATACGGGAGGCGGGGAGAATAATCATGTTGTCAATTACCGCAAATAACAAATCCGCTGTCAAGGGTCTTGGCAGCGGATTTATATGATTGGCGGAGAGAGAGGGATTCGAACCCTCGGTGGCTATTCACCACACTCGCTTAGCAGGCGAGCACCATCGGCCTCTCGGTCATCTCTCCTATTTCTCGGTATATGGCGGAGGGAGTAGGATTCGAACCCACGGAACTTTCGTTCAACGGTTTTCAAGACCGCCGCCTTCAACCACTCGGCCATCCCTCCATTTTTCAGGGTACAGAAGGTAGAAAACAGAGGACATAGGAGGAAGTCTGCGGCGATGTGGCTGCCGTCCGCTCTATCTCCCGCGATTGTTTCTGGTATCCTGCCCCGAATTTCCAAGATTGTTTGATGTAACATTTCAGGGGGACAGTGTCAATATCTGCGCCCGGTCGTCAGTGCCATTATTAGTCCGTCGTCCGGGGGGCGCGGATATACGCCAATACGCGGCTTTTTACAAAAAAAGGGACCGGCCTTGATGATGGGGAAGGGAGGAGGCCGGTCCCGGAGGGAGGAAGGAGAATGAACTTTCCTTCTTTGTTCAAGTGTAAAGCAATGTGCGTGCCAACGTTGAAAAAAATAAAAAAGGGCGAGGGGCAAGGGGCAAGGGGCATGGCCGCGATAGTTTGGATCGGCCGGGTAAAAAAAATTAAACTTATCAGGGTCGATGACGGCGCAGAAGGTTCAATAAATTATACTTCAGGGTATCTTTAAAATGCTCTTTTTGGCCGAGCGCCACCCACAACCCGTTTTTCAACGGTCTGACAAATGGTCTTTTCATTCGATCTCTGTGTTGCGCGAAAAAACAATGCTCGGAATATTAAACAGATGCCTGCGCTTATTTTTTTGTGATCTTTGATCTTGAACGAAAATTATTATTTTATAGGGAGGCACTAAATAAGCTCCAGGGCCGCGGCCAGGTTTTTTACTCCTCTGACTTCAAGCCCCTTTACCGTCTTTGGCGGGCGGTTGGCCATGGGTACGATCGCCATTCGCATTCCGTGTTTGGCTGCCTCCTGCAGTCGGGTGATACCGTTTGGTACCGGCCGGGCCTCACCGGCAAGGCCGATTTCGCCAAACGATATCAGGTCCCGGGGCAGGGGGGTGTTTTTTGTGCTTGAAGCTACGGCCAGGAGCAGGGGGAGGTCGGCGCCGGTTTCAAGAATTTTCACCCCGCCGACCACGTTCAGAAAGACGTCGCGGTTAAAGGTGCTCATCTGCCCGTGGCGATGGAGAACCGCCAGGAGCATGGCGAGGCGGTTGGGGTCAAGCCCCAGACTCACCCGCCGCGGCTGTTCTCCGTATGATTCGTCGGTTAAGGCCTGGATCTCCACCAGCAGCGGTCGGCTGCCCTCCCAGGTGGCCATGATACTGCTGCCGGGCATCGGTTCTTCCTGGCCGGATAAAAATATCGCTGATGGATTTTTGATTTCGCGCATGCCCTGGTCGGTCATGGCAAATATTCCCAGTTCCCCGGTGGCGCCGTAACGGTTTTTTACTGCCCGGATCATGCGGAAACGGTTGTCGCTTGTGCCTTCGATATAGCAGACCACGTCGATGATATGTTCCATGACCCGGGGGCCTGCGAGATCACCGCTTTTGGTCACATGACCGATGAGGACGACGGTGATGTTGTTTTGTTTGGCAAAGGCGGTGAGCCTGGCGGTGGCCTCGCGGACCTGGGTGACCGAGCCGGGGGCTGAGGCGATATCGTCACACCGCATGGTCTGGATCGAGTCGATTATCAGAAATTCAGGGTGGTTGGCCATGGCCGTGGTCATAATTGTTTCCACCGAGGTTTCGGCCAGGAACAGGAGCCGGTCACGGGCAAGACCAAGACGGGTGGCGCGCCGGCTGATCTGTTGCGGTGACTCTTCGCCGCTGACGTAGATAGTCTGGTGGCCCGCGGTCAGGTGGCAGGATACCTGGAGGATTAGGGTTGATTTCCCCACCCCGGGGTCACCGCCGATGAGGATCACCGAACCCGGCACCAGGCCGCCGCCGAGGACCCGGTCGAGTTCGGCAAAACCGCAACCGATCCGGCTGCTTTCGTCGCTTTTGACCGCGGCCAGGGACATTAATTCAGAGTGGATCCCGGCGAACCCTCTCTTGCTTCCGGTTTCCTCTGTCGTAACCTCTTTAAGGCAGTTCCATTCGCCGCATTCCGGACATTGCCCGACCCATTTGGAGCTCTCCCTGCCACACTCGTGGCAGCGGTATTTTTGTCTGTTTTTTGTCATAATGATATTTTTTCAGCCTTTTTTAACCCCGGTTGGTTGAAACAAGCTTCGGGTAACCTCTTGATTTTGCCGGATTTTCCAATTCGACAAAATCGGCGGCGCGTTTATGCGCCGCGCGCAGTCAGTTTTTTCAACGGATCACTAAACCAGTTCCGCCATCACCCGGTTGGCGAAGAGCATTCCTTTTGCCGTCAGGCGAATACGGCTGTCGTCTCCGGATATGAGTCCCTGTTGTCGCAGACGGGTCAGAGTGTCGCCGTAAAGATCCCGGATGGGCAGGCCTTCTTCTTCTTTCATGATTTCAAGGTCAAGGCCCCGGGACATTCGCAACCCCATGACAACCGTCTCCCGCATCCGGGCCGTAAGGGGGAGAATCTCGAAGGCCGCCAGGGGCAGACCCCGCTCAGTCCTTCTGAGATATAAGTCGGCATCAGCGGTGTTTGTCAAACGTATTCCGTTAATAAAAGAGACCGCGCCGGCGCCAAGGCCAAGGTAGGGGCGGTTCTGCCAGTAGTTTATATTATGGCGGCATTCCTTTCCCGGACGGCAGTAGTTTGAGATCTCATAGCGGGCAAAGCCGTTTTCAGCCGTAAGTTCAGCGGTAATAAGGTCCATGGCCTCGATGACGGTCTCGTCGGGCAGGGCCAGTTGCTTACGGCGGCGGTAAAAGGAGGTCCCCGGTTCGACGCTGAGGTCGTAGATTGACAGATGGGGTGTTTCTTCGGCGATGGCGGCCTCCATGCTGTGGCGCCAATGGCTGTCGTCTTCTCCGGGCAGACCGCGGATGAGATCGAGATTAAGGTTGGCGAAACCGGCGCGGCGGGCCGCCTTGATCGCCTTAACGGCTTCGGCGGCGGTGTGGCTGCGGCCGATTTTTTTGAGAGTGGCGTTGTTGAAACTCTGGATCCCGAGGCTGAGGCGGTTGACTCCGAGGGCGGCGAGGGTGGTAAAGGCGGCGGGGGCGGTGGTTCCGGGGTTGGCCTCGATGGTGATCTCGGCGTTGGTGGTAAAGGAAAATATTCCCCCAAGGCCGGTGATCAGGCGTTCAATCTCGGCCGGTGGCAGGATGGTTGGGGTGCCGCCGCCGATGAACAAGGTGGTGAGCGGGGTATTGATATCGTATGCCGACCGCGCTGTTTCCGCTTCCCGGAGCAGGGCGGAGATATATGGCCCCGGGTCGCGTTCGCCCAGGGGGCTTGAGCTGAAGGCGCAATAGCCGCAACGGCTGCGGCAGAAGGGAATATGGAGGTAAAGACTTTGCGGCGGCCCGGGGTTCATTTGAGGATGGCGTCGCATTCGCGGCTGATTTCGTTGATCAGACCATGGTCGGCGAAGCTGTACGGAGTTTTGTCTTCACCGATGATCAGGTGGTCTAAAAAGCGGATATCGCTGACCGCGCAGGCAAGGTAGAGGCGGCGGGTCAGGACCCGGTCTTCGTTTGAAGGCGCGGCGTTGCCGGAGGGGTGATTGTGGGCCACGACAATGGCGGTGGCGTTCGCGTTGATGGCGCAGCGAACCACCTCGCGGGGATATACCGCGCCGCGGTCCACGGTACCGGAGAAGAGGTCAACGGAGTCGATGATTTTCAGAGAAGCGTCAAGGAGAATGATCTTGAACAGCTCGCGGTCGAGCCCCCGGGTCCAGTGGGCGAGGTATTCGGCCACTTCCCGTGATGAACGCAGGTAATCCCGGCCGCGGATACGGGTGGACAGGAAACGGCGTCCCAGGTGATGAACCAGGAGTACGGCAACACAATTGGTCGGGCCGATACCTTTGACGGTTTTCAGGGCGGCGGCATCTGCCTCAAGGACCGCGGCGAGACTGCCGAATTTTTTTATCGCCGCGATCGCCGGTTGTTTGCAGTCTTTCCTCGGGGTGCCGAGGGAAAGGAGCATCTCCAGGGTTTCCGTGTCGGTGAGGGATTCAATGCCGTGGTCAAGAAATTTCTGCCGCAGGCGATCACGGTGGCCGTTTGCTTTTTTCTGCCATTCTTCCGCGGTCAGCATCTTTTGTCGAGGCGGCGGCCGGCGGCTCAGTCCGCGAGCTCCCGGGCAAAGAGTGAGTTGGCTATTTTGGGGTTGGCGCGTCCCCTGGTCTTCTGCATCAACTGACCGACAAAAAAACCCATGACCTTGGTCCTGCCGTCACGGAACTGTTGCGCCTGGTCGGGGTTGGCGGCGATGATCTCCCGTACCGCGGCCAGCAGTTCTCCTTCATCGCTGACCTGGAGCAGGTTTTTTTCCGCGACCACGGTGGCGGCGTCCTTGCCGTTTTTTACCATTTCGGCAAACACGGTTTTGGCGATTTTGCCGCTGATGGTTCCCTTGTCTTCCATGGTCAGCAGCTCGGCCAGGGCCTGCGGAGTTACCTTGAAGGCCTCAACCTCGGCCTCGGATTCTTTCAATTCCCGCACCAGCTCCGATACGATCCAGTTGCCAAGCTTTTTTGGGTTGTTGAAAACGGCAAGAGCCGTCTCAAAGTAGTCGGCCAGTTCCCGGTCGCCGGTGAGAACCGCGGCGGTGTCGGGCGCGAGAGCGAGGTCGTTGATAAAACGATCCCGGCGCTGTTGCGGCAGCTCCGGCAGGCTCGCCCGGGTGGATTCGATCCACTGCTCGTCAATCTCAATCCATACCAGATCCGGGTCCGGGAAATAGCGGTAGTCGTGGGCCTCTTCCTTGCCACGCATGGAGGTGGTTCGTCCTGTATCCGGGTTCCACATGAGGGTCTGCTGCGCCACTGCGCCGTCGTCTAAAAGGATGTCTCGCTGGCGTCGTTCTTCATACTCCAGGGCTCGTTGGACGTTACGGAAGGAGTTCATGTTTTTAAGTTCGGTCCGGGTGCCGAGCTTATCCGAACCCACGGGTTTAAGGGAGATATTGGCGTCGCAGCGGAAACTGCCTTCCTGCATGTTGCCGTCGCAGATATCGAGGTAGCGGAGTATGGCGTGGATCTTTTTCAGATAGGCGGCAGCCTCGGCAGGCGAGGTGATGTCCGGTTCGCTGACTATCTCGATCAGCGGCACTCCGGTGCGGTTGAGGTCGACGTGACTGACCTGCTCATGGTTGTCATGTATCAGTTTCCCGGCGTCCTCTTCCATGTGGATGCGGGTGATGCCGATGCGGCGGCTCTTGCCGTCAACCTCGATTTCGACTGCGCCATGTTCGGCGATGGGAAACTCGAATTGCGATACCTGATAGCCCTTGGGGAGATCGGGATAAAAATAATTCTTGCGGGCAAACTGGTTTCTGCGGTTGATTTCGCAATCGGTGGCCAGGGCCATCTTGAGGGCATATTCAACCACCCGGCGGTTAAGCACCGGCAGAACCCCTGGCATCCCAAGGCACACCGGGCATACGTTGGTGTTGGGCGGCGCTCCGAAGGTGGTGGAACAGCCGCAGAATATCTTGCTTGCCGTTTTCAGCTGCGCGTGAATCTCAAGGCCGATGACGGTGTCGAACTGCATTTGTCTCTCCGGAGTTTTTTAATTGATGGCCCTGTGGGGGAATGATTTTTCCTTTCAGTCTTTTCAGGCCCTTTCTTCAATCCAGGCCGCGATCTTTCCGCTTTCCCGGATCCATGCTTCACCCGAGGTCCGGATCTTGAGGAACATCCGTAATAATTCATCAACAGTACGGGTGAGGGTTTTGATCAGGGATATTCGTTCAAGGATCATTCCCGCGACCGCGTCCGGGCCTTTCTCTTCTTCCTCGTCCGTCATGGTTTTCGGCAGCCTGACGCTGCGAAATTCCAGCAGGCATGCCCTGAGGGTCACATTCCACTCAAAGGTGTCCCTGCCGATCAAAAGCCTGGCCTGCTCGATTTTTTTGCCCATGGCCAGGCCGGTGCGGGCCTCGGTGAGCCCGGCATGCAACCCTTGGCAGATCACCTTTTCAAGATCGTCGCCTTCACCGGATTCAAGCAGCAGGTGTTTTTCAAAGACTACGGTGATATCCTCGCCTGAATCTTCAAGGAGAATGGTGCCGCCGCGCTCTTCGCTTTTGAACCACAGCCAGGTGAGAAACTCCTGGCTGAGGAAACGTTTTTCTTTTATCAGGTCGACCAGATCCATAATTTTTAAGACCTCAGGCGATTACCGCCGGACTCAGGGTTTCGATCGCAGCCGTCGCTTCCGGGAGGAGTGAGATGGCCAGGGTATAGGGGATGTCGAGGATCGCGCCGAGATCAAAGGTATTGCGGAACAGCTCTTCAAACAGGGTCTGGGCCTTGCCGCTGGTGGAAAAAAAGGTGATACTGTTGTCGGCCAGACTCCAGCACATTTCATATACCGCCGGTACCGGTACCGCCTGTTTCAGGAGCTTGATCCGCATGTTTTCCTTGATATCGAGCTTCTGGGAGCGTGACAGTTTGGGTACCTGCCGTTCTTTCAACAGGCGCTGTTCTTCCTTGAGGCAGAATTTTTTCAACGCTGCCGGAGCTACTTTGCGTTCGTCCATCCGCAGGGCCATGGCGAGATAGTCGCCGGCAACGTATGAGGCCTCGGTGAACCCGGAGTCAAACATATTTGCCAGCGACACCCATCCGATTGAGACTTCTTCAAAGGAGTCGTCAATATCGCGAAAGGCGTGGGCGCTTATTCTTTCAGCGGCGAAGTTCCAGAAATCAGCGGGGATATCACCCTCGACGCGATAACGGACAAAGCTTACGGTACCGGAAATAAATGACATTTTCGCTCTCTCGGCAGACTGTTGAAAAAAATCTTCCATGGCTTTTTTTACTCCGGTTGGTCAGCATTCGTTCTGGCCAACCTCCCGAATTTCTCAAATGCCTGAGTAGATTCGGCGGTGCTTCCATGCGCGGCTGATGATCCGTTTTTAAGTCCACAGCCAGCCGTGGGGAATCGCAAGGCCCCTGTAGATTTATGAAAATGAAAAGATATATCAGAGTTCCGGCGGACGGACAAGGGTAAACAGCCCGCTGAAAAACGGGCCGGAACGTGAAAAAGTCAGGACGGCTTTTTCATAATAGATCAATAGACCTTATGACATCTCGAAATGTAAGCGTTTGCATGGAACCCTGCTGGGCGTAATTGTGTACCCCCGATTAATATCCCTGTGATAGTGGGGCTTGATTATCAGCCCGTTGAAAAACGGGCTGGTCGCGGCGCACGGACGCGCCGCCGATTTCACCGGGTTGAAAAAACCAGGACGGCTTTTTCAACAGTCTGTTATGTGCATCAGGATAAAAATAAAAATTGCTGATCGCAACTGTTGACATGTTAAACTATATCCGGTAAAAAAATCTTCCGCTGACGGGTCGTTAACTCAGTTGGTAGAGTATCTGCCTTTTAAGCAGAGAGTCGCGCGTTCGAGCCGCGCACGACCCACCAGTGATTAATCCCGGATAATTTCGGGTTGGATATTGTCTGTTCCTGGAATGGTATTTTTGTCCGAGTTCGGCGTTTCGGCAAAAGAATTTATTTTATGGGCAGGCAATAACAGGTAATAATAAAGTCCCCATCGTCTAGTCAGGTCCAGGACACCGGCCTTTCACGCCGGCAACACGAGTTCAAATCTCGTTGGGGACGCCATAAATTACAAAGGAGGAGCAGTTGTTTGCGGTCTTTTTCCCCCCTTTGTCTCCTTTTTCTTTTTCCCCGCGAATATTTGGTTGTAAGCCGTCTCTGGACGGATTTTTTTGCCCTGGCAATGGTTTTTTCGCCTGATCCGGTCAACTATGATACGCCATAAACTCATTCTCTTCCAGGGGCGGTTTGTCGATGACGACGGCAGTCTTCCCGGCACTGCGGAGTAAAACTGCCGAGGCAGGCGGTTAGCAGAGTGTTGAAAAAGCCGTCCTGGCTTTTTCACCTCCCGTTTGGCCAAAACAAGTTTCGGTCAACCTCTCGATTTTATTGTTTTTTTTTAAACCAAATAAAATCCATTACAGAAGGAGAATCGTTTTATCAGCCAGCTGCTTCAGTTGGACGACCTGGCGGGGTTACTGGAGGGAGAAGATGTCGTTTAAGGCCCGTTCCGCCGGGTATGAACCATCGAAACGGTGCTGCTGGTAGTTTGAGTCAAGACCCCAGTCCCTGTGGACCACCTCCAGTTGGTCGGCGATCCTCTCTTTGAGGATTGAGGCCTCGCGGTCGTCGCATTCGCTGTAGATGAGAAAATCGGAGCCCTTGCGCAGCAGTAGGACGGCCTTGTCGCTGTGGGTGAAGCTGTTGTTGAAATCCTCCGAGGTCTGGTGCAGCTTTTGTCCCAGTTCGTCAAGGATCTGGTCGGCCTTGATGAAGCCCATTTGATGGTTGAACTCTTGCAGGTGGGGGAAGACCATTGAGATTATGTGATACGGATGGCTATGTTTTTGCAACATCCGGGCGTCATCAAGATAGAGAAGATATCGGTAATTATAGAAATCGCTCAGGGGTTCACGGAAATAGGTCATCTGGCGGAACATTTCCAGGTCCTGGTTGTAGTCGGCCTTGAATTCGCTCGTGATTTCAAGGGGACTCCAGGTTTCGGTGACCTTTTCCACCAGATCGACTATTCCGGCGTCAAGGCGGCCCTCTTTGGCCTCGAAGTGGAGAATGTCGAGGGCGTGGCGTCGTGACATCGGGCGTTTATATGGCCGTTTTGAGATCAGGGCCTCGTAGACATCGGCCACCGCGACTATCCTTTCAATTCTGCCGATTTCTTTTCCCTTCAGGCCGTGGGGGTAACCACTGCCGTCCAGTCGTTCATGGTGGTTCAGGATGATCCGGTGGATACGCTCGTCGTGGTGGTGCTTACTGAACAGGCTTGCCCCGACCAGGGTGTGAACCTTCATGATATTGCGGTCGATGCGGTCGAATATCCCCGGTTTCAGGAGCACGTCGTCAGGGATCGCCACCTTGCCGATGTCGTGAACCAGACAGCCGTGCTTGATGACATCGAGTTCGTCGGTGCCAAGTTCAAGCTCAAGGCCGACGCGGCGCGAGATTTCCGCCACCCGGAGGGCGTGTTCAAACGTGGAGTGGTCACGGTTGGCAAGCATTTCGTACATGATCTCGAAGAGGTTGACAATGAGCGCGTCCTTTTCGTCGTTGGCCTTTTCCACCTCCGCCTTTGACAGGGTCAGGGCACTTTGCGCCTCGCGGCGTTCCTGGAGTTCCTGCTCCAGTTGCTGGCTCGCCTCCTCGATTTCCACTGTCCGTTCCTGGACCCTTATCTCAAGTTCATCCCTTGAACGCTGCAGCTCCTCCTCGGTCTGTTTGCGCTGGATGATTCCGGCGACGACGTTGGCGGCGGCGCGCAGGGTTTCCTCCACCATATCATCGCGTTCGCAGTCGGCCTGGATGTAGAGGGTAAACACCCCGATAAGTTGTCGGCTGGAAGAGAGTATGGGGACGCAATAATGACCATGGGGGGCGATGCCGTCATAGCGGTGATCGTGGAATTTATCGACACAATTTGCGAACACCACCTCACGGGAAAGGGCGCAGCGGCCGCAGAGGCACTGGCCGAACTGGACTTCATCACACATGGTCATGAGTGAGGCGTTAAGGCCGCGCTGGGCCTTGAGAGTGAGGGCCCCGGGTTTCTCTCCGGCGAGGAATATCGCCCCCTTGGGTTCAAGCTCGAGCCAGGGAAAGGAGGTGATGCAGTAGATAAACTGCTCCAGTGTCTCGGTGAGGTTGAGGTCTTCAAGGGAGAGATTAAGAAGGCGGTTCAGGACCGTCTGGGTCTGGTAGCTCCTCTTGATTTCCTCCCGGGCGGCCTTCTGTTGGCTGGTATCCCGGATGATCACCAGGGTCAGGGTGTCGTCAACGGTGTTTATCAGGCTGACGGTGAGGTCGGCCTCGATGGCGCGGCCATCGCGGGTCTGGAGGGTGGTCTCAAAGCGGTGTCCGCGGTTTGGATCAACGGAGCTGTGCTCTCCCCACGGCAGCCCGGCATCGGCGGGGATGAAAAAAGTGAAGGAATGGCCCACCAGCTCTTCCCGCCCGGGGAACCCGAGAAGATCGGCGGCGCGGTCATTGGCCTCCCTTATGATGCCGTTGTCGTCATAAAGGATGATGGCATCATTTGACTGACTGAAAAGGGCACGGTAGCGGCGCTGTTTTTCCCGCAGCAGGTTCGCCCCCCGGATGCTTCTGGTCTGGCTTTCCCTGAGTTTGTAGACACTGATAAGGATGGCTAATAAAAGACAGATGGAAAGCGGCGCCAGAGTGGCGTAGAATTTATTTATCAGCCGGCTGAGCCCGGCGGTGGCGGCGCTGATGTCGGAGTATACCTCAAAGGCGCCGGCAAAGTGGCCCTTGTGCATGATCGGGGTGTAGGCCTCGACCACGTCCCGGGGCATTACCTGGTCTTCAAGGGAGAGTTTGTTCCGGTGGATGATCTTGGTGTAGTTCCGCCCGGCGGCAACCTGTTGATGAAAATAAGGTTTGCGGTTGATCTTGCCGATATCATCGGGGTCGGTTGAGTAGATGGTCTCGCCCCGGGATGAATAGATTTTTATTTTAAGAAGGTTGAAATCGCGTCGGGCTTTGTCCACTTTGCGCGCCATATCTCTGGGGAGGACGTCAAGATTGATCGATTCGACCTCCTGCGGCAGGATCATTCCCTCTAAGTGGCGGGCAACCCTTACCACCTCTTTTTCGGTACGGGCGCCGATAAAGGAAGTAAACGACGGGGAAAGGTAGAGAATGGTATAAACAGGTAAGACGAATACGGCTAAAAGGGCCACGACCACTAGAGTTTTTAGAAATTTAATATTCAACATTTATTTAATATTCAACATTTAAATGAGCTTATACAAGCCATGCTCTGCCTGTGCCGATACGCTTAACAGACCGTTGAAAAACGGGCTGGTTGCGGCTGATGTCCGCGCCGCCGATTTCACCGGTTTAAAAAACCCGGTGAAATCGAGAGGTTGGATGAAAATTGTTTTATCCAACCGGCGGTTTAAAAAGCCAGGACGGCTTTTTAAACACTCTGTTAAGACTTGGTTCAGGGCCTTTTTTTCGGCCCAAGACCTCCTGCCCACCGGAACATAAAACGGGAGACAATTGCTTGATTGCAATTAATAATTTTATCATATCCAGAGGGGCAAAAGCAAGTTGAATGGTCGACGTTGTCTTTGCCGCAAACGATTGAAGTATAGTTGTTGACTCTTCTGCGAATGATTATTAAAATAGAAAAAAAATTAACAATGGAGGTGTTTCAATGGCAGAACTTAAAGGTAGTATGACCGAAAAAAATCTTCTCACCGCCTTTGCCGGTGAATCTCAGGCCCGTAATCGCTATACCTATTTTGCCTCAAAGGCGAAAAAAGAGGGATATGTCCAGATGGCGGCGATTTTTCTTGAGACCGCGGACCAGGAAAAGGAACACGCCAAGCGTCTGTTCAAGTTCCTGGAGGGTGGTGAGGTGGAGATCACCGCCGCCTTTCCGGCCGGAACCATCGACAGCACCCTGGAAAACCTCAAGGCCTCGGCCGAGGGTGAGAAATATGAGTACAGCGAGATGTATCCCGCCTTTGCCGAGACCGCCCGGGAGGAAGGGTTTAAGCAGATCGCCGCGGTTTTCATGGCCATTGCGGTGGCGGAAAAACAGCATGAAAAACGTTATCAGGCCCTGGCTGCCAACATAGAAAACGACCGGGTCTTCAAACGGGAGAAAAAAACCATCTGGCGCTGCCGGAACTGTGGTTATCTCCACGAGGGAACCGAGGCCCCGGAGACCTGTCTCGCCTGCGCCCATGGTAAGGCCCATTTCGAGGAGCTTGGGGAGAATTATTGACCCCGGTGTCAAAATCCCCGGTTGCGGTGAATTATGTCCTCCGCGTTGTTTCTGAGATCTCACGGTTGATGGTTTCGCAAAAAAACCTTTTTTCCGTCATTCCGGCGAAGGCCGGAATCCATAATGTGTTTCATCACAGGATTCCGGATCAAGTCCGGAATGACAAAAATGATGATTTGCGACTTTTTACGACGCCATCACGATTTTAATCGTGTTTATGGTATTGTGAGGCGTATGGTGCGGGGGACACGGTTAACAGGCTGTTGAAAAAGTCGTCCTGACTGTTTCAACACCCGGTTGGCCAAAACAAGTTCCGGTCAACCTCTCGATTTCATTGGATTTTTAAAACCCAATAAAATCGTCGGCGCGTCCATGCGCCGCAACCAGCCCGTTTTTCAACGGGCTGTTAAGGTAAAAACAGAACGAGGAGAACGAAAATGGCAAAAAAATCAGGAGTTTACAAATGTGAGTTATGCGGCAATATCGTCGAGGTCTTGCATGAGGGTGCCGGTACTCTGGTATGCTGCGGTCAGGGCATGGCCCTGATGGCGGAGAACAGTGTTGACGCCGCGGTTGAAAAACATGTGCCGGTGATTGAAAAGGTTGCCGGCGGGTATAAGGTTAAGGTTGGTTCGGCCGCCCATCCCATGGAGGATAAACATTATATCGAGTGGATCGAACTTTCCGCCGGGGGTCAGGTCCTGCGGGCTGGTCTTGCTCCCGGTGATACCCCTGAGGCAACCTTTGCCACCAGTGCCGATGAGGTCACGGCCCGGAGTTATTGTAATCTCCATGGACTCTGGAGGTCATAGGCCGATGCTGAGCAAGAGCATGGAAAAGGCCCTGAACGGTCAGGTTAATGCCGAGTATTATTCCGCTTACCTCTATCTCTCCATGAGTTCGTATTTTGATTCCGTCGGTCTGCCCGGTTGCGGCAACTGGATGAAGATGCAGTTTCAGGAGGAGTGGCTTCACGGCTCGAAGATATACGATTATATCATTGAGCGCGGCGGCCGGGTTATCCTCCAGGCCATTGATCAGCCTCCCTCGAGCTGGGATTCGGCGCGGGCGGTGTTCACCGAGGTCCTGCAGCATGAACAGAAGGTGACCGGCCTGATCAACGCCCTCGCCGATCTGGCCCTGGATGAACGCGATCACGCCACCTCCATATTTCTGCAGTGGTTTATCTCCGAGCAGGTGGAGGAAGAGGCCACCGCCGGCGGCATCCTCGATAAAATGAAGCTCATCGGCGACGATAACGCCGCCATGCTGGCCATGGACCAGGATCTTGCGACCCGGGTATTTACCGCCCCGTCAAAGTAGTTTCCTGTTTTATCAACGTGCTTGCCTCCTTGCATCTGCACTGTTCCCGAACGTCACGGATCCAGGAAGTAAAAAAAACCGGAGATGCTTTCACGCAGCTCCGGTTTTTTTTGTGTTTTACCGTTTGCTTCTGACAAATTCAACCTTGCTGTTGGCCGGGAGGAGGTCGGGCTCGGCCTTGATGTCGATTGTTACCTGGTACTTGTCTTCAAGTTCGGAAATTTCGTGGCGTTTTCGGTTCTGCAGGTATTCCGCCGCGTCAAGTGGCAGGTTGCAGTGGACTTCTTTTACCCCCTTGTCTGATGCCCCGGTCTGCATCCGGCGGAGAAAGGAAAGGGCAAGTGCCTCGGCCGAACGTACCAGCCCCCGGCCGCGGCAATGTTCGCAGACGCGGTAGGCGCCTTTTTCCACCGGCGAGGATATTTTCTGCCGCGAGATCTGTAAAAGCCCGAATTTAGATATCGGCCCGGTGTCGCTTCTGGCTTTGTCACGCTTGAGGCAGGCCTTGAGTTTGCGTTCCACCGCGCGCTTGTGAGAGTTGTCGCGCATATCGATAAAATCGACCACGATCAGGCCGCCAAGGTCGCGGAGGCGTAGTTGCCGGGCCAGTTCCTCGGCCGCTTCCATGTTGGCCTGGAAGATCGATTCTTCAAAGTTGCCGCCGCGGTCGGTGCTGCCGGAGTTGACGTCAATGGCCACCAGGGCCTCGGTGGGAGTGATGACGATTGATCCCCCGGAGGGCAGCGGTACCTGGGGCTGGTAGATCTGTTCGATTTGTTTTTCAATCCCGTAATAGTTGAAGATCGGGCGCGAATCGGTGTGGAGGCGGGCCTTGGTCTTTTTCGGGGTCGCGGGGATGAGTTCAAGGAAATAGGTGACCTGGAGCAGGGCCTCTTCGTTGTCGACTACGATCTCCTGGATGGCCGGGGTGTAATTATCACGGAGAAATTTGGCGATGGAGTTCTGTTCCCGGTTGATGAGTCCCGGTTTTTTCGCCTTTTTTCCCCGTTCGCGGATCTCTTCCCACAGGTTCAGGAGGTATTTCAGGTCTTGGGAGAGGGCGCTTTTGGTCAGGCCCTGGCTCGCGGTTCTGACAATGTAGCCGATGCCCTCGGGGATATCGAGGGAGTTCATGGTCTTGCGTAATTTGTCCCGTTGCTTGTCGTCGCCGATTTTTTTTGAGATCCCGGTGGAATCGCTGCCGGGCATGAGTACGAGAAAGCGGCCGGGCAGCGACAGGAAGGTGGTCATGTTGGCCCCCTTATTGCCCACCGCCTCTTTGACCACCTGCACCAATACCTCCTGGCCGCGTTTCAGCACCTGGTCGATGCGGATATTTTTGGTGCTTTCATCCTTCAGGCTCACGTCGGTGTAATATTCCGGGTGGATGTCGTTGAAGGGCAGAAAACCGTTTTTTTCTTCGCCGATATCGACAAAAGCGGCCTGAAGGCTTGGCTCCACCGCCATCACTTTGCCTTTATAGATATTACCCCTGGTCTGGGTGTGCATGATTGACTGGAGATGAAAGTCTTCCACCCGGCCGTCTTCAAGCAGGGCGATGCGGCATTCCTCGGGTTCGTCGGTGTTGACCAGGAGTTTGGAAAAGGTGGGCGCCGCGGGTTGGTCTTCGTTAGTCTCTTTTTTGTTCCTGCGGTTCTGTGGTCGCCGGTTTTTATTGTTCTGCGTTGTTTTCGGCCGTATTTTTTTGGAATGGGACTGCTCCTCTGCCGTTGCGGTATCGGGTTTAGTCATGGTTTTTTTATTTCCTGCGGGTTTTTTCGTCGGCCGTCGCCGGGGACGAGGCCTTTTCCCGGGCTGCGTCCCTGTTGTTGTTTCCGCAGGCGCAGGCGCAGGCGCGGACGCTTCCGCGTCTGGCGGGGTGTCTTCTTTTTTACCGGCAAGCCATTTGCCGATTTTGGATATCACTGATTTTCCTGATTCGTTTTCAGACATTGGTGAAGAATCTCCGGCCTTGGTGTTTTTTTACTTTAATCCTGCCGGTGCTTATTAATTCGGCAAGAATAGTTGCGGTACGGGGTGGATCTATATCCAGGGCTTCACTGATTTCAGCAAGAGGACAGGGGCGTCGCTTCAGAAGTTCGGTAACCCGGGTGCCGCAGTTGCCGGGATCCTTCCCGTGGTGGCGGTTGTCCATGGCCGGGGCGATGATTTCGACCCTGCCATGGAAATATTTTCGGGCCCGGGTCAGATCTTTATCCGACAGGGGGCCGGCGCCTTTAAGCGCCGGTGGCCGGACCACGGTGTTAAGTTGGATCCGCTCCGGTTTTATCCGCTCGGCGGCCCGGTCTAAGGCCTCAAGTTCAGTTTCAGAGTCATTTACTCCTTTTACCAGAAGAATTTCAAGCCATATCTCACCGTTGAACTCGCGGCGAAAGTCACTCAAGGCGGCAATAATCGCCTCCGGCTCCGGGCAGCCCGGGGCCGGGCGGTTGACCCGGCGCCATGCCCCGGGACTTGCGGCGTCAAGGGAGGGCACCAGGATATCGCAGGCGGAGAGATCTCTCCGGACCGCGGGATCAATCATGGCACTGCCATTGGTCAGTACCACCACCTTTTTGTCGCTTTTCCCCTTGAGAAGGCGGATGATCCGGCCAATACCGGTGTGGAGGGTAGGCTCGCCCGAGGCGGTGATGGTAAAGCAGTCGGGTTCACAGAATGGGGAGGCAAAGAAGTCATTGATCTCGGTCTCGATGGCCGCGGTGGGGATATATTCATCCCTTTTGTCCGTATGGGTGGTGGTGGCGCCGACCTCGCAGTAAATACAGTCATGGGAGCAGGTTTTTACCGGCAAAAGATCAATACCCAGCGACAGTCCCAGACGGCGGGACCTTACCGGCCCGAAGATGAACTTGAAAGATTGCCCACTGCCTTTGACGCTATTGCTTGACACCCGAAACTCCTTGAGCTTAAATCCGTTTTACTTAGCCATCCATCATAACTTTTTACAGGATCAATTTTGATGTCCATGCTTTTTGTCCCGCCGCGATCAGGATCATCGGCTTGTCCGATGTTAAACCGTAACCTTTCGGGAGTACAGATAAAATGCGAAGTGATTTGATGAAAAAGGGGATCGAGCGGGCGCCGCATCGTTCCCTGTTCAAGGCCATGGGATATACTGATGAAGAAATCGCCCGGCCGATTATCGGTATTGCCCATGCCCATAACGAGATTATTCCCGGCCATATCCACCTTGATCGTCTGGTGGACGCGGTCAAGGCCGGGATCCGTATCGCCGGCGGCACCCCGGTGGCCTTCGGGACCATCGGCGTCTGCGACGGGATCGCCATGAACCATAAGGGGATGAAGTATTCCCTTGCCAGCCGCGAGGTAATCGCCGACTCGGTGGAGATTATGGCCCAGGCCCATCCCTTTGACGCCCTGGTTTTGATCCCCAGCTGCGACAAGATTACCCCCGGGATGATCATGGCCATGCTTCGTCTCAATATTCCGGCGGTGGTGGTCAGCGGCGGGCCGATGCTAACCGGGCGCCATAAGGGTCGGGACGTCCATCTGGTCAGCGTTTTTGAAGGCGTCGGCCAGGTGAAATCGGGACAGATGAACGAGGCCGGGCTCGCTGAGCTTGAAAATTCCGCCTGTCCCGGCTGCGGCTCCTGCGCCGGGATGTTCACTGCCAATTCGATGAATTGTCTTGCCGAGGCAATCGGTCTGGCACTCCCGGGCAACGGCACGGTGCCGGCGGTGAGCGCCGCCCGGGTGCGGCTTGCCAAACACGCGGGCATGGCGGTGATGGATCTGCTGGGAAAAGACATAAAACCCCGTGATATCGCCACCCGCGAGGCCTTTGAAAACGCGATGGCGGTTGACATGGCCCTGGGATGTTCCACCAATACCGTCCTCCATGTTCCGGCCATTGCCGGAGAGGCCGGGGTTGACCTTCCCCTTGAGACCTTTAACGAGGTCAGCCGCAAAACGCCGCATATCGCGAGCCTCATTCCCGGTGGTCCCCACAGTCTGCAGGAGCTTGATGAGGCCGGCGGGGTCCCGGCGGTGCTGGCGGAACTGGCCCGGGGCGGCTGCGAGGTCAATCTCGGGGTGATGACCGTTACCGGCCGGACCCTGGGCGAGAATCTCCAGGGGGTCGGGATCAGTGATCCCGGGATCATCCGTAGTGTCGACAACCCATATCACAAGGAAGGCGGGATCGCCATCCTCAAGGGCAATCTCGCTCCGGATGGGGCAGTGGTAAAGCAGTCGGCGGTGGCGGTCGAGATGATGCGCCATCGGGGTCCGGCCCGGGTATACAATTCCGAGGAGGATGCCCAGGCCGCGATTCTTGGCGGCGAGATTAACAAAGGCGATGTGGTGGTCATCCGCTATTGCGGTCCCAAGGGCGGTCCGGGGATGCCGGAGATGCTTTCCCCCACCTCGGCGATCATCGGCATGGGTCTGGGCAAGAGCGTTGCCCTGCTCACTGACGGTCGTTTCAGCGGCGGTACCAAGGGCGCCTGTCTTGGCCATATCTCGCCGGAGGCGGCCGTTGGCGGCGCCATCGGCCTGGTGAACGAAGGCGATGTGATTGACATCGATATCCCCAACCGCAAAATCAGTCTCGAGGTCGGTGACGATGAGCTTGAGAGGCGGCGCAAGGACTGGCAGGCGCCGGCGGCCAATATCACCAGCGGTTACGCCGCCCGCTATGCCCGTATGGTTACCTCCGGCGCCACTGGCGCGGTTCTCAGGGATTGACGTTTTTTTGCGAGTCCATCAAGGTCTGAGGTTATTATTCCTGCTCCTGTTGTTCGGAGTTCCGGCATCGGCGGCGGCCGCACCCCCGGCCGCGGGGCCGTGGCGGATTACCGCCGAGCGAATGGAGAGTTCCGCTGACGGTCAGGTGGTTTACGCCACCGGCGCGGTGGAGATGACCCCGGCCGATTCCGGGGGCGATACCAGCATCAGTGCCGACGCGGTGGTCTATGACCGGCGTACGGCAACGGTTAACGCCCGGGGCCGGGTTGAGGTCAATGACCGCAATGACCACCTTGCCGCCGAGACGGCCCGGATAAATCTTAATACCGGGGCCATCGCTCTGGATCATGGTCGTCTCTATTACCAGCCCAACCACCTCTATCTCAAGGCCGACGAGATCAGCCGATCCTCTCCCCGCACCTGGCGTTTTCGCCGTCTCACCCTCTCCACCTGCGAGTTCGGCGGAAAAAAGACCGCGGACTGGGCCTTCGGTGCCGGACGGGGTCGGCTTACCGTTGACGGCTACGCCTTTTTGACCAATGTCACCTTCCGGGTTCGGGATTTTCCGGTGTTTTATCTCCCCTGGCTGCTGTTCCCCGCCAAGATCACCCGGCAGAGCGGCTTTCTTTTTCCCCAGATATCAAGCTCGTCCCGGGATGGCTTCGGCCTGGTCACTCCTTTCTTTGTCAATATTTCTCCCAGCCTCGATCTGACTCTGTCGCCGGGGTTTTACGGCCGCCGCGGGGCATCTTTCGGTCTTGAGGGAAGGTATCGCGCCGGTCGGGATTCCGCCGGAATGGCGGCGGTGAGTTTTTTAAATGACCGCAGCGAGGACTGCGGTCAGGGGCCTGATGACGACTATCGCGGCGACGGCTGGCTTCGCGACCGGCATGATCGTTACTGGGCCCGGGGCAAGATTGATCAGTGGCTGGGGGAACATACCCGCCTGGCCCTTGACTTTGATCTCTCTTCCGATCCGGACTTCATCCTTGAATACCGTGATGCCGTTGACGGCTTCAGGCAGGGGCAGAGCCGGAGCCTGGCCATGTTTCATCGTGGTTATCAGGATCCGGGCCTGAGTCAGCGGGAGAATATCCTTGCCCTTGGCCGTACTGTGGTTAACGGCTTTGCCGGGATCGAGGCGGTGGGGGTCGATGACCTCAGGGAAGCGGCGGCGCCGGGGACGGCGGTGCAGACCCTGCCGCGTATTGTCTCAAACCTCCGTCTCCCCCTGCCCCGGGTTCCGGCCACCCTTGCCCTGGAGAGTGATTATGTCAACTATTACCGTCGTCAGGGCCGGGGGTATCAGCGTTTCAGTCTGTCTCCGACCCTGGTCGCCGCGCTGCCGGCTCGTTTTTTAGAGGGAAAAGCAAGCCTTGGCAGCGTCAACCGTGTTTACCGGGTCGAGGCCCATGGCGACGGTTCGGTGGATGCCTCGACCGAAGAGGCGAACGCCGCGGTGTTCCGTGCCAATATCGCCTCCACCTGGGAACGGGATTTTCTTGCCGGCCGGATACAACACAGTCTGCGGCCAAACCTGGTCTATACCTTTGTTGATCCCGGACACGGGGCGGATGTCCCGGTTATTGATGCCGATGATCATTTGGCCCCGGCCAATAACATTACCTGGGAGCTGAACAACTATTTTCGCAGCCGTATGATGAGTGCCGGAGGCACGGTAACCGAACGCCTTGCCGCCAGGTTCAAGCTCAGTCAGGCCTATGATCTCATCGAGGCCCGGAGTGATCCCGCCCCCGGCAGTCGTCGGCGTCCTTTCGGCGATCTTAATTTTGATCTGGAATTTTATCCTTCGGACAGTTTTTATTTTCGTTATCAGTCGGCCCTGAATTTTTACGGCGACCATATAACCCACAGCAGTGTGGAGGGGCGCTACAGCCGCGGCAGCAACACTGCCAGCCTTAATTATACCGAGGCCCGCGGCAGCGCCCGTGATTTGACCGCGGCGGTCAGGATCGCGCCCATGGCGCGGATTTCCCTGGCCTATGAGGTTACCCGTTCCCTGCTGTACGACCATCTGGTGCGGGAAAACGTGGCCGTTACCTATAGTCCCGGCTGCTGGGGCCTGACCCTTGAGGCGGTCAAGGACAGTGAAGACCGTCGGGTAATGCTTCTCCTGACCTTAAGCGGCCTCGGCAACGGTCTGCGTTTTGAGCGCTGAGGTGGTTGAGTTCGTTACTGCCGCCGATTTTGCCGGATTAAATGTAAGCGCTCCATTAACACCGTCCTGAAATTCTTACAGAGTGCGATTTTTTGCATCAGGTGTGGTTAATTGATCGCTTGCGATTAAATAATCCGGCGAAATCGAGAGGTTGGCTGAAACTTGTTTTGGTCAACCGGGGAAAGAAAAAGCCATGGACGGTTTTTTCAACGGCCTGTTATAGTGAACCATGCGAAATAAAAAAAGCGGCGGCGGATTTCCGGCGTCGATCATCCCAGGTGTAAGATGAGATTTATTAAAATAATCCCGTTATTTCTTTGCTTCTCCCTGTTCCTGACCCCGATTGCGGGGGCCGGTGATAAAGGCAGGAAACCCCTGGCTGCCGATCTGGTCCGGGACGGCGAGATGATAGATTTGAACGCCGTCCCTTATCAGCTCCTGTTTGCTGAGCTTGAGCACAAATATGGTTTTGCCGCCGGGGATCTGCTTGCGACCTTCAAGGGGGTCGCTATCCGGCGGCGGGTCCTTGAGCTCATGGACCACCAGTGGGAGGCCAAGCCCTGGTATGACTATCATCCCCGTTTTGTCACCCCGACCCTGATCAAGGAGGGCCGTGACAAGGCCAGGCGATACCGCCGCCTGTTTGACGCGGTGGAAAAGCGTTTCGGGGTTGAGCGCGAGTATATTATCGCCATCTGGGGGATCGAGAGTGGCTACGGCCGTCATAAAGGGGGGTTCCGGATGTTCCGGACCCTTAATACTCTGTTTGCCGCCTATCCCCGCCGCAGTGATTTTTATCGTAAGCAGTTGATCAGCTTTCTCGTCCTTTGCCGCGAGAACGGTATCGACCCCCGGGGGGTGACCGGTTCTTACGGCGGTGCCTTTGGTCAGACCCAGTTTATCCCCACCAGCTTCCGGGAATACGCCGTCGACTTTGACCACGACGGCCGTCGTGATGTCTGGAGTTCCGTGGGTGATATTGTTGCCAGTATCGCCAATTACCTCCATCGCTATCACTGGCGGTTCGGGGCCCCGGTGACCCGGGAACTGGGATCGCGGCTGAAGAATACCAGACTTTCCGAAATATGCGCCAGGGGGCGCAAGGGGATGTTGCCATGGAAGGAACTGGCACGGATGCAGGGGGTTGATCTGCCCCCGGCCCCGGGCAGCGGCAAACTGACCATCGTCAAGCTCAGGGAGCGCGGGAATAAATTGCGTTATGTCGCCGGCTACCCCAATTTCCAGGCGATAACCAAGTGGAACCATTCCAACCGTTACGCGATGGCGGTGAGTGTCCTGGCCGGGAAGATAAAGGCGGGGCAGAATTGATGGAATCGGAATAAACGGTTACCAGCCCGTTGAAAAACGGTCCGGTCGCGGCGTATGGACGCTCCGCTGAGTTTATACAGGTTGGAAATCTGGTGAAATAGAGAGTTGGACAAAAAAACGCGGCCGAAACGGCCGCGTTTTTTTGTCCAACCTGCGTGGGGGACGCGATCTGATCTTTTATTTGCCGGTGATCGGTTTGCGGCCGGCGATCAGGATGTCGATTACTCCGGGGGCGGCCAGGGTGGAGGTGTCGCCGAAGTCCTCGTCGCCGACTGCGATCTTGCGCAGGACGCGGCGCATGATTTTGCCGCTGCGGGTTTTGGGAAGGTCGTCGGCAAACTGGATGAACTCCGGGGTGGCAATGGGGCCGATTTCGGTGCGGACGTGTTTGACCAGGATGGAATGCAGATCAGTATCGGCGTCGATCCCGGCCTTTAAGGTGACGTAGGCGTAAATGGTTTGTCCCTTGATCGGATGCGGTACGCCGATGACCGCCGCCTCCGCGACTTTTTCATGGCTGACCAGGGCGCTCTCGATCTCGGCGGTGCCGAGGCGGTGACCGCTGACGTTGATGACGTCATCGAGACGGCCCATGATCCAGAAATAACCGTCCTCGTCGCGTCGGGCCCCGTCTTCGGGGTCGTAGATGTTGTCAAATCTTGAGAAATATGTCTTCTTGAAGCGTTCGGGATCGCCAAAAATCCCGCGGAGCATCCCCGGCCACGGGCGGCGCATTACCAGGTGACCACCCTCGTTGGGGGCCGCTTCCTTGCCGTCTTCATTGTAAATGGCGGCGTCGATTCCCGGCAGCGGCCTGGTGGCGCTACCGGGCTTGAGCGGGGTGGCAAAGGGCAGGGGGCTGATGAGAATTCCGCCGGTCTCTGTCTGCCACCATGTGTCGACAATCGGTAGTTTCGATTTGCCGATATTGTTGTGATACCACATCCACGCTTCGGGATTGATGGGCTCTCCGACGCTGCCCAGGAGTCTAAGGCTTGAAAGGTCGTGTTTTTTTACCGGTTCTTCGCCGAAACGCATGAGGGCGCGGATGGCGGTTGGGGCGGTATAGAATATATCGACCTTGAATTTGTCGACAATATGCCAGAACCGGTCGGCCTCGGGCCAGGTGGGAACTCCCTCAAACATCACGCTGGTGGCGCCAAGGGCCAGGGGACCGTAGACGATATAGGTATGGCCGGTGATCCAGCCGATATCGGCGGTACACCAGAAGATATCGTCCTCCTTGAGGTCAAAGACCCATTGGGTGGTGTGGGCGGCGTAGGTCAGGTAGCCGCCGGTTGTGTGGACTACCCCTTTTGGTTTGCCGGTGGAACCGGAGGTGTAGAGAATAAACAGGGTGTCCTCGGCCTCCATCTGCTCCGGTTCACACCAGTCGGAAATATCGTCGGCGCTTAGTTCGTCGTGGTACCAGTGGTCGCGACCGGACTGCATGTGGACTTCGTTGCCGGCCCTCCTGACCACGATAACATCATTGATCGAGGGGCAGTCTTTTACCGCATCGTCGGCGTTGTTTTTCAACGGGATGGTCTTGCCGCCGCGAAGAACGGCGTCGGAGGTGACCAGGACCCTGGCCTCGCAGTCCTGGATGCGGCTTTTCAGGCTTGCGGCGGAAAATCCGGCGAAGACCACACTGTGGATGGCGCCGATGCGGGCGCAGGCGAGCAGGGCGATGGACAGTTCCGGGACCATCGGCAGGTAGATCGAGACCCGGTCGCCTTTCTTAACCCCCTTTTTTTTCAGGACGTTGGCAAAACGACAGACCTCGGTGTAGAGCATCTGGTAGGTGTAGACCTTGACGTCTTCTTCGGGCTCGCCCTGCCAGATGATCGCGGCCTTGTTGCGGCGTCCGTTTTTCAGATGGCGGTCAAGGCAGTTGGCGGCAACGTTGAGTCTGGCGCCGTCAAACCATTTGATTTCCGGTTTGCTGAAGTCATATTCAAGGACCTTGTTCCATTTCTTGTCCCAGGTGATGAGCTCTTCGGCCCGATCGGCCCAGAAGCCTTCCGGGTCGTCCTGGGCCTTTTTGTAATGAGCCTCATACCCGGCCATGTCCTTGACGTTTCCCGGGCCGCGGACGGAAGATGCCGGGGGCTCAAAGATTCTTTTTTCCTGGGACAGGCTGACGATTTTTTTTTCGCTGCTCATTGATGGCCTCTTTTTCTTTTTAATTTTGATGATTTCAGAATCTGACCTGTATCGCGTATGAATCGGGGTGGGCTGATAAGAATTCTACCTGAGTCTTACCCCGGTTGGTCAAGAAAATAGCCGAAACCGTGACGGCTTTTTGTCGTTTCCGCGTATAACAGTTTGAATATCTACGCAAAATGTTGTTCAGTCGTGACGTTCAGGAAATAACCAGGAAGGTGTCTCCCCTCACAGGAACCCACGAGCGACGATTAGTGCCGCTCGTGGGCTTTTTGAATGGTGCCAGGTCAACTACATGCCGTCAATGGCCGGTCGCGGCTCCGGAACCACGGGGGTAGCGGATGCTGTCCACCATGTCCTGTACTTCCTGGGGCGGTGGCGCGGTGAACCGGGAAACGATGATGGTGACGATGAAGTTCAGGATCATTCCCACGGTGCCGATACCCTCGGCGCTGATGCCCATGAACCAGGCGTGGCCGCCCATGAACTTGATATTGACGATATAAACAAAGGTAAAGGTGATTCCGGCGATCATCCCGGCGATGGCGCCTTCGCGGTTGGTGCGTTTGTTGAAGATACCGAGGACGATGATCGGGAAAAATGAAGAGGCTGCAAGCCCGAAGGCGAAGGCGACCACCTGGGCGACAAAGCCGGGCGGATTGATGCCGAAATAGCCGGCCACGATCACCGCAAAACCGATCATCGTCCGGCCCAGGGCGAGACGCTGTTTCTCGGTGGCCTGGCGGTTTATCATCCGGTAATAGAGGTCATGGGATATGGATGAGCTGATGACCAGAAGCAGTCCCGACGCGGTTGACAGCGCCGCGGCCAGGCCCCCGGCCGCCACCAGGGCGATGACCCAGGCCGGGAGGTTGGCGATCTCGGGGTTGGCCAGGACCATGATGTCGCGGTCGATGAAGAGTTCGTTGGCGTTGGCGGTCATATCGTTTTTAAGTAGGCGTTCACCGTAGGTTCCGGTCTTGCCGGTGAATTTCGGTTTGCCCCTGAAGGGTTTGCCGCTGGCGTACTGGATGATGCCGTCGCCGTTTTTGTCAGTCCAGGCAATGAGACCGGTTTTTTCCCAGTTTTTCAGCCACGAGGGGGCCTTGACGTACTCTTTATTGCTGATGGTATTGATCATATTGTAACGGGCAAAGGAGGCAACCGCCGGCGCTGTCGTGTAAAGGATGGCGATGAACAGGAGGGCGTACCCGGCGGAAAGTCGGGCACCACGAACGTTAGGTACGGTGTAGAAGCGGATAATAACATGCGGCAGGCCGGCGGTACCAACCATGAGAGCCATGGTGATACAGAAGACGTCGAGCATCGACTTTGAGCCGGGTCCGAACGCCTTGGTGAATTCAGAAAAACCCAGATCGCGGTTAAGCGCGTTCAGGGTATCGAGAAGGTATTTACCGGTGTCGGGTCCGTTGGCAATGGTACTTCCGAAGCCGAACTGGGGAATAACGGTCCCGGTTATCTGGTGGCTGATGGCAAAGGCCGGGATCAGGTAGGCGAGGATCAGGACCGAATACTGCGCCACCTGAGTGTAGGTGATTCCCTTCATGCCGCCGAGTGAGGCATAGAAGAAGACAATGGCCATACCGATAAACTCCGGTGTTTATCGGTACTTCAAGAAAACGGCTGAAGACGATACCGACCCCGCGCATCTGGCCGGCGACATAGGTGAAGGAAACGAATATGGCGCAGACCAGGGCGACGAAACGGGCGACATCGGAGTAATAACGATCGCCGACAAAGTCAGGTACGGTGTATTTGCCGAATTTACGCAGGTAGGGGGCGAGAAGCAGGGCGAGGAGGACGTAGCCCCCGGTCCATCCCATGAGGTAGATGGAGCCGGTATAGCCGAGGAACGAGATAAGTCCGGCCATGGAGATGAAGCTCGCGGCGCTCATCCAGTCGGCGGCGGTGGCCATGCCGTTGGCCAGCGGTGAAACCTCGCCGCCGGCGACATAGAAACCCTTGGTGGTCTTGACTCGGGCGAACCAGGCAATCCCGAGGTAGAGGCTGAAGGTCAGGCCGACCATGATGTAGGTCCAGGCGAGAATAGACATTATGGCAACTCCTTGTTTTTAATTTACGTTTTTCCTGAGTCCGTGAGCGTTTGAGGTCGGGGAAGGTCAAGGTGCTTTATTCGTTAACCTCGAATTCAGTGTCCAGTTTTTTCATCAGCTTGTAATAGACAAAAATAAGGATGACAAAGACGTAAATTGACCCCTGTTGGGCGAACCAGAATCCCAGGGGGAAGCCGCCTATGTGGATAGTATTAAGCTGTTCGACAAACAGGATGCCGCAGCCGTAGGAGACCACAGCCCAGATGGACAGCAGAATAGCCATCAGGGTGATGTTCTTCTTCCAGTAAAGCGCCAGATCTTTTTTCATTCAGTTCCCTCCTGTTTTAGTGTCTATTGTAATTTATGGACAGACACTGGTTGATGCTTCCGGTGTCGCCGGCGGCATGGCCGGGCCGGTGTCAAAATGGGGCCGCCGCGCAACAGCATGTGAACCGCATGTTTTTGCAAGGGGTGTGCCAAGGCGCAGCCGGGATGTCGGAAAAGGCCGGCCTGGAAAGGGATCATGGGGGATTTTTTGTTGGGGATGATCTGGATGGTTTTTTATTTTGCGTACCACAAAGTGGTATAGGGGCTAATGTGCCCCGTTGTGTTGATGGAGACTGTCGTGTGGCGGTGCCTAACCGTACTTAATGACTGAGAAAATCAGGGATCTCACTCGCTCCGGGTCGAAGTTGTCCCGAAACGAGGCTACATAAGCCCATGTTGTTTCATTTTCCGGAACAGGGTTTTACGGGAGACGTTCATCTCTTTTGCGGTGCGGCTGCGATGCCAGCGGTTGCGGTTCAACGCATTGAGGATGACCTTTTTTTCGTGGTCTTCAACTGATTTTTTAAGGTCGGTGCTGTCGGATTTCTTGTCATTGGTCGCCCCACTGTCCTCGGTGGCGTTATTACGGTTGCGGTGGTTGGAAAAGTCGATTTCCCTGATCGCGAGATAGCGGCGTATGACGTTCTGAAGTTCACGGATGTTCCCGGGCCAGTCATAATTCAGCAATGCCTCGATGACTTTGCCGGGAAGTACCGGAACCTTGTCGTCATCACTGAAGATGGTGAGAAAATGATCGATCAGCAGCGGCAGGTCTTCTTTGCGTTCCCGCAGCGGCGGGAGGTGGATGGGGATAATGTGGATGCGGTAGTAGAAGTCTTCCCGCATCTGCCCTTCTTCCATCTGCTGCGAGAGGTCGCGGTTGGTGGCCGCGATTATCCTGACATCGGGGTAACGGACCTCATTGCTGCCAAGGGGGGTGTATCCGCCGCCGTCGATGGCCCGCAGGAGTTTTACCTGCATGTTGCTGTTAAGTTCACCTATCTCGTCAAGAAAGAGAACCCCGGCGTCGGCGTTGCATAAAAAACCTTCCTTGTCGCTACCGGCGCCGGTGAACGCCCCCCGGCGGTAGCCGAAGAATTCGCTTTCCATCAGGGTCTCGGGGATGGCGCCGCAGTTGACCTGGACAAAGTTTTTCTCACGGCGGTCACTCATCCGGTGAATGGCACTGGCGACAAGTTCTTTGCCGGTTCCGCTTTCTCCGTAAACTATGACATTGGTATCGCTGGCAGCGGCCTTGGCGATCAATTCATAAACCTTCTGCATCGTCTGGCTCTTGCCGATTATATCGCCGAAGCGGTAGCGCTCGGAGATCGCTGATTTGAGGTTTATGTTTTCCCGGCGCAGAAGCTCGGATTCCTGGCGGATATGTTCTTCCAGCTTTTTCTGTTCGCTGATGTCCTGCAGGGTTTCCACCGCGCCGATAATTATGCCGTCGGCGTTAAGTATCGGCGCGGCGAGGAAATATATGTAACGATCCTTTCCCGCCATCTGCGGGAAGAAATCAGTGGCCTCCCAGGCCCCGGGGACGATCTTTGAGGGAGTGGCCTCCTTGTCGTGATAAAGGCGGAAAAATTCGTCGATGTTGCGGTCGATTATCAGGTCGGCAACCACTGGCCGCGGGTTGTTGTAGAATGGTTCCCACTGTCTCCTAGTGCCAAGCATCTCAGAGGCGGAAAAGCCGGTGAGGATCTCACAGGCCTTGTTCCACATGGTTATCCGATGATTTTCGCCAAGGGCGAACTGGGCTATGGGGCAGCATTGCAGGAGCTGGAGCATGGCGGTTATCTGTTTTTACTCAGGCGTTAATGGTTGGCGTAGTGAGGCTACCAGCCCGTTGAAAAACGGGCTGGTAGCGGCGCACGGACGCGCCGCCGATTTCGCCGGGTTGAAAAACCCAGTGAAATCGAGAGGTTGGCCGGATCTTGTTTTGGCCAACCGGGAGTTGAAAAAGCCAGGACGGCTTTTTCAACAGTCTGCTAAGGTCCGTAGCTCCGGTCTCCATCACCTTGTCTGAAAAAATATTATTCAGCCATTGATTTGACTGTTGCGGACTTATTAACTTATGGTTTTATCGGATCATGTTATTTGCAAAAAACCTGCCGACAGGCTAACCGGTCTATGTTTTTTTTCGATGAAAAAATAGTGGCGGCTCTATTATACTGGATGGAGGATGGATCCGTCGATCTTGCCGGGTTTTTTCAACGGTCTGATATGAGTAAGAGCGTTTTCGCGGCTGGATTGGTCTGCTTTTTAGGTCTGAGTCTTCTCCTTTTTCCGTTTCCGGCGATGGCCCGGTGTCCGGGAGTAAGTTTTGCGCCCCGGACGGCACCTGTCTCTTTCGGTGACGATCTTGACCCGGCCGGTCTTGAGCAGGCGGCGCGGGCAAGTCTTGCCTGGCTTGAACGTTCAGGTCTGCGGCAGTTGCCTTTTGCCGATCGGAATCTGTCCACCGGGCAGCTGCGGGCCGGGCTTGAGTTATTATTGCGTCTCAAGGGCCAATACCCCGGCCGGGCCGCGTTTCTTGCCGCGGTTAAGAAAGATTTTATTTTCTATCGTCCGGTTATTGCCGGGGCTGCGGCCGGGCTTCTGGTGACCGGCTATTATCAGCCGTCATATTCCGCGGCCAGGGAAAGGAGTGCTTGCTATCGTTACCCCATTTACGGTCTGCCCCGGGATCTCGTGGTTTCAGCTGACGGCAGCGTCGGCCGTCGGCTGGGGGGCGAAATTGTGCCCTATCCGACCCGGGCTGAAATTGAGGCCCATGGGCTACCCACCGCTCCGGTGCTCGCCTGGATGCGGGATCCGCTTGAGGCCTTTATTGTCCATGTTCAGGGTTCGGCGGTATTGCGTATGCGCGACGGCGGCGAGATGGATATCGGTTTTGCCGGCAGAAACGGACGGCCATACCGGAGTATCGGCGCCTGGCTGGTAAAAAAAGGCTTCATGCCGCTTGCCGCGGTGAGCATGCCGGCGATCATTTCTTTTTTTCGGCGTCATCCCGCGATGATCCGCAAGGTTCTGGATTATAACGAATCGTATATTTTTTTTCGCCGCAGCGGCAGAGGCCCCCGGGGCAGCCTCGGTGAACCCCTGGTTCCCGGCCGTTCGGTGGCCCTGGACCGGCGCTGCTTTCCGGAGGCGGCACCGCTTTTTCTCTCAAGTCGCAGGCCTTTGGTCGACGATAACGGGGCCATGATCGGTTCGATCCCCATGCGTCGGATCGTCTTTCACCACGACAGCGGTTCCGCGATCAGGGGGCCGTCCCGGCTTGATCTTTTCATGGGCCGGGGCGGGGAGGCCGCGGCCATGGCCGGGGTCATGCGTCAGCCCGGAGAGATTTTTGTTCTCCTGCCGCGAAATATCCGGATCGGAGAGGAAATAGTTGCAGCCCCGACGGCGTATTGATTTAATACCTTGAATCCGTGAGGATTCGAGAGCGGGTCGTATGCGAGAAGGCAATCCTGCTGATAATACTTCGGTATATCAACGGGTTGACGACACAGCAGACGCCTCCGCAGGGCGGCGGGTGGATATGCTGCTCAAACGGCAATCAGGCCAAAAACGCGCTGATTCAATCTGATGCGCATTCAAGAGCCCCGAAGCCGGAGATCGGAATTATTGTGACGCCACCAAAGGTAAGTCAGGATGGAGAGGAGGTCTCATGAAGCAGCCTGATATAGAATACTGGATAAACTGCATGCTCCAGTCCCACGACTATGTTTCAGATCTTAATATCACCCCGGGCAAGTCCCTGCAGGTGGAATCGGCCGGTGAGCTTAAACCGGTGTCGGTAAAGCCGGTGGTGGAGAAGTTGACCTCTTTTCAGGCCGAGGTCTTCGCCCTGAATCTGATTCGCGGCAACCGCCGTTTGATGAGCGACCTCGTCCGTGATGGTTCCTGCGACCTTTCCTACCGGGTCGGCGAGGATGTCCGTTTCCGGGTCGATATTTTTTCCGGCAAGAATAATATTTCCACCGTGCTGCGTAAGCTTGAAAGCGAGATCCCGACGGTGGAAAAGCTTAACCTGCCGCCGGTGATAAAAGACATGGCCCGGGAGCGTAACGGTCTGATCCTGGTAACCGGTGCCACCGGTACCGGCAAGACCACCTCGCTGGCCTCGATGCTCAACCTGATCAATAGAGAGAAGTCGGTACATGTAGTCACCCTTGAGGACCCGGTTGAATACGTTCATCCCCACAAGAAGGCGACCTTTAACCAGCGGGAGCTGGGGACTAATTTTAGCTCTTTTGCCGGTGGTCTCCGGGCTGCCCTGCGCCAGGCGCCCAAGGTTATTCTCGTCGGTGAGATGCGTGATCGTGAGACCATGGAGATAGGCCTGACCGCTGCCGAGACCGGTCATCTGGTCATGAGTACTCTCCATACCGTTGACGC
Organism: Deltaproteobacteria bacterium; assembly: GCA_024275015.1. Classification (GTDB taxonomy): domain Bacteria; phylum Desulfobacterota; class Desulfobulbia; order Desulfobulbales; family JAJRZW01; genus JAJRZW01. Next base: position 32,387 of record JAJRZW010000069.1, read on the forward strand.
TGGCCAGACCATAAATCGTATCCTCGGTATGTTTGAGATGGAAGAACAGGCCCAGATAAGAAATCGTCTCGCCGATACCGTCCGTTGGATTGTCTGCCAGCGCCTTATGCCCAAGATCGGCGGCGGTCGGGTGGCGGCGATCGAGATCATGGGAATGAATCTGCGGGTGCGGGAGCTGGTTCTGGCCGGTGAGACCGAGGAAAAAACCTTCTACGATGTTATCGCCGACGGCAAGCCCATGGGGATGATGACCTTTGATCAGCATATACTTGAGCTTTTTGAAGACGGTCTGATCACCGAGCAGACGGCCATGAGCTATTGTTCCCGTCGCAGTGTGGTCCACCGCGGCCTTGACAAGATAAAGGCCAATCGCGGTGAGTCAACTACCGGGATCAAGGGCCTGTCCATGGAGAGAACCGCCCGGGAACGCAGTTCCGGTTTTTAGTTTTTCCGGATTGGGAACTCCGATGTAATTGAGAGGTTAAACCGGCGCCACAGCCGGCCCACTGAAAATGGTCCGGTAGCGGCGCAACGAACAGGTTGTTAAGGAGATTCAGGGCCATGATTTCCAATTGTCCCCATTGTAAAGAAGAGATAAATCTGAGTCCGGCGCAGCAGGCCAAGGTTGATAACGCTCTGGCGCATTTAAAGACCGGAACCCTCAAGCTTGGCTGTCCTCATTGCGCCAAGGCCATCGAGCTTATGTCCGACGGTTCCCTGGCCGATATAAAGGCGGCCATGGCCGGTCGCGGCGGTCGTCTGCGCAAGCTGCCGGACCCGCCGCCGCCGCCGGATATTCAGTGGCTCATCGGCGGTAAATTTGAGGAACACGAGGAGATCCGCGATATCCCCAAGGCCCTGGTCCTGGTTGAGGAGGGCGGTCTTCGTGATGATATCGCCGGTGCCCTGGTGGAGACTTTTTACCAACCCATGTATGCCCGGGATCCTGAACACGCCGTCGAGCAGATGTCTCTGACCGAGTTTTCCCTGGTGATCCTTCATGACGGTTTCGGCGGCAAGGCGATCAGGGATTCTTCTTTTCACCGTTTTATGATGAACCTGCCGATGAGCAAGAGGCGTTATCTCCTCTACTGCCTGGCGGGGAAGAAATTTCATTCCCTCTACGGGCTTGAGGCGATGTCGATGTCGGCGAATTTTGTTCTTAATGAAGATGATTCAGGCCATTTCAAGAATATTCTCAAAAGGGCCAAATCTGATTTTGATGAGTTGTTCGGGGTATATATATCGGTTCTTCATGAATTCGGGGTCAAGTAGACCGTCCCGGGGCTGCTTTTCCCGTAGGCGTTTCATTCGCTTCCTGCTGTCTTCGTATTTCACGGTTTTCAGCCTTCAGCTATTTTAACAGCATTCTCTTTTTTTCCATTTCCTGATCCAGCCTTTCCAGCCTCTTCAGGGTCAGTTCCAGACGGTTGATTCTGCGGCGCAGTTCTTTGTTTTCCTTGTCCAGGCGGGTGGTTTTCTGTTTTTCTTTTTTCAGTTTGTCCTTTGTCGCCCTGATTGTTTCGTTGCGTTTCCTGAGCCGACGCGCCAACAGTCGTCTGTGACGATTCTCGGCCTTGAGACGGTTTTCAAGGATGAGAATTTCTCCCCCGGGGCCAACGGTTTTTCCGGCCGTTGTTGTGGCCTTTTCCCGAACCGGCATGGTCGGCGGATTATGCCGGGGGAGGACGCAGGATGACAGCAGCATGATGGCCGGGAAGACAATAATCGGGCGAATTTTTTTCATTTCCGGTTCCCCCGGGGAAAGGCGATCATTCGGGCGGCATCCTTGCTGTCCTTGATGGTATCGGTGCGCTGGTCAAGGATCATGGCGCTGCCCTTGATTCCCTTGGCCGCCTCTTTGAGTTCCGCCGCCACCTCGCCTACCTGGATATGGTTGCTGAACAAGCGTTTTTCGCTTGAGACCACGGCGATTGAAATGGAGGCGACTGGAAAGGTCACCTCGACCCCCTGGCGGTTGATTCCGGCAATATAGCCCCGTTTACGGTCCTCGTCGGAGTACATTTCCGGGGCCATGTTGTCGAAGTCTTTGATGATCCGGCGGCAGATGGCATCGTAACGTTCCGGGGTGCTGATGAGGACGAAATCATCGCCGCCGATGTGGCCGACGAAGTCATCGGGGCATCCTTCCGTCCGGGCGGCATTGGTTATGATGGCGGCTGAACTGCGGATAAGGTCGTTACCCTTGGCGTAACCGTAATGGTCGTTGAATGACTTGAAGTTGTCGAGATCCATCATGCAGAAGGCAAAGGGTTCGCCGGCGGCGATTCTTTTTTTGAGGATGTTTTCGATTGCCACCCCGCCGGGAAGGCGGGTCAGGGGGCTTGCGTCGAGATACATCTCTTCAAGGTGTTGCAGACGATCGGCCATGTGGGCAAAGGCCGCGGCCAGGTCGCCGAGTTCGTCCTTGTTGCCGATCTCAAGGTGATGGTTGAAGTCGCCGTTGCTGATGCGCCTGGTGGCTTCCTGGAGTTTTTTTATCGCCCCGCTGCTGTTTCGGGTGATCATCGTTGCCCCGGCGATACAGAGGAGCAGGCCGAAAAGACAGAGGATGTTGGCGGTGCGGAAGGCGGATGAGCCGATGCGGGCAATGGCGTTGTTTTTGTCGTTCTGGGAGATTATTGCCTGGTCACGCATCTTTTTTATCAGCCGCACCAGTTTTTCCTGGTGTTTTTTCACCCTGGCAAGAAATACCAGGCCGTCGGCGCTGTCCGGTCGCCCCAGTTGATCAAGGCCTTCGATCAGGAGGGTGGAGTAATCGCCCTGCTGGTTCATGATCTCATCGACAGGAAAGATCTCTCCCTCTGGAAGCTGTTTGATCCTGACCGCGAGGTTGGTGAATTCAGTGCTGCGGTCACGGTAGGCCTTGAGGATGTCCGGTCTTTTCAAGAGCAGGTAGCGACGCAGGAGGTATTCCTGGTCCAGGAGGCTCCGGATCATCAGTCCGGATATATCCCGGACCACGACGTCGTTTTCGAGGATACTTGCATTCAACCGGTTAAGGTGCCTGAGGTTGCCGAGGGCAACGGTTGACACCAGGACCAGGAGGATGAGGATCGGGACATACCCCAACATCATCTTGGTGGCGATGTTCAGATGGAGAAAACGGTTGCGCAGCCAGACGGAAATCTGGTGCAGGGATTTTTCTGTGCTGTTTTTTTGCGTCATTCTTGAATATTTGGCATTTGCGATGTTTTTTTACAGGCCTGCTTTTTTAGATCATAGGGGATAAACGTATTGATAATCAATTGAAATACGATTTCCGGCCGGCTGTTTTTTCCGCCCGGGACTGTTTTTGATCGCCATGAGGGCGGCGGTGTCGGTCTCAGGCGGAGAGGATAAAGACGGCGATTGAGGCCCAGGCCGAGAATCCCCATGATTACCAGGAACTGGTGGGAGTTGAGGTGGTCCCGGTGGTGGAGGAGGATGTCAATGAGCAGGGTTGAGGCTAAGAAGACGTAGGGAAAGAGGACAACAACCCAGCTGATTACCGCCGAATCGAATAGCGACGGCAGGGTGATCGGCAGCATCCGTCCAACCGGATGAGGAGAAAGAGCAGAGCCACGGGCGAGGATGTAGACGATAATCGCGAGAATAGAGCGGGTCAGGGTATTCATTGCATCTGACCCGCTCTCAAACGCTCACGGATTCAGGACTGTTAATACGGGCCCTGTTCGTCGACGGGATCGTCATGTTCAAGGTTGCTTTCAAGTCTTTTCAGGCGGTCGAGGTATGTCGCCGCCTTTACCGCCTGTTCGGCCAGCCGCCGCAGACGGGCGAGAAGGTCGAGGAGGCGGACCATCACGCTGACCCTGATCTCGTCCCGGGATGCCCGGCGCAGGAGGTCGCCTTTGATCCGGCGGTAGTTGTCCCGGGTTTTTTCAAGTTCGAGACGACAGCGGTTGAGGTCAAATTCATCATTGCTGGCGGTGATGGTGATATTGTTGACTGTTGCCCGGCGGAAATGGGCCAGTTCCCTTGCCAGTTCCGGGATGTCCGGGGCCTCCTTGTGCCGTTGCAGTTTTGCCACCTCCAGGGCCAGCTGCGACATATCGTTGTAATATCCGGAGACGCGGATGGCGTTGGGCAGTTGCTGGTCCAGGGTCTCGGGCATATTGCTTCGCTGCATCCGGCCGCAGAATTCAACCGTGGCCTCAATCAGGGTGGCGATGGTCCGCCGGTCGGCTTTCAGTTTCGGGCTTGGTCCGGTCTCGGAGCTGATCGCCCCCTTGCCCATCCTGATTGCGATGGCGCCGATGCGGGCCAGTTCCATCCCCAGGGCGTGGATCGCGAGGACCGGGGTGGTGACCACGGTACGGTCAAGGTAACGGGGCCGGGCCTCGTCTTCTTCGGCGGTCTTGAACTTTTTGCCGAGAAAGGTCACCAGACGGTGGTGGAAGGGGAGGAAAATCAGTACCCCCATGACGTTGAAGGCGGTGTGGAATACCGCGAGGATGGTGGTGAGCGGCGCCCCGCCTTCGATCATTGTCAGGGTGTCGGTGATAAGCAGCAGCATCACCGGCAGAATTGCCAGGGCCACGATCCCGGTCACCAGGTTGAAGATGACATGGGCCGCGGCCAGGCGGCGGGCGTTGGCGGTGGCGTCCAGTACCGCCAGGACCGCGGTACTGGTGGTGCCGAGGTTGGCGCCGATGATCAGGGCGGCGGCGTCCCTGGGGATGACGATCCCGGCGGCAGCGGCGGTGAGGACGATGGCGAGGGTGGCACCGGATGACTGCATCAGCAGGGTCATGATGAACCCGGCGCCGCAATAGGCGGCGATATAAAACGGCGAGTTGCCGGAAAAGGCGGCCAGGTTCCAATGGGCCGCGGTCCCGGCAAAGGTGCCTTTCAGTATCGCGATCCCGAGAAAGAAGATACCGAAACCGGTGATGGCGTCGCCGATGCCGCCGCGGTGTCCTTCGTGGCCGAAGATTCTTAAGCCCATGCCGATGCCGATGGCCGGCAGGGCAAAGATGCTGATCTTGAACTTGAATCCGACCAAGGCCACCAGCCAGCCGGTCATGGTGGTGCCGATATTGGAGCCGTAAATCAGGGTCAGGGCATGGGGCATATCCATAATCCCGGCGTTGACAAAACCGATGGTCGCCACCGTGACCGCGCTTGATGACTGGACCACCGCGGTTATCCCCGCCCCGGCAAGGATCCCCCGCAGGCGGGTGGCGGTGGAGGCGGCAAGGATGTCGGCCAGGGTCCGGCCGGCGGCGTATCTGAGCCCGTCGGTCATCAGCCGCATCCCGAGAAGGAAGAGGCCGATGCCGCCTAATATTTTTCCGAATATTATCAGCATTTTTTGTTTCGTTTCAGAACTAGTCGATATGGCGGAAAAAGGAAACGGTCATGAACAAAAATGTTCATGACCGTTTCCGGACTGCAAGGTCCTAGCTATGTGCCTCCCCGTTTTGTTTTTGTGCTGTGTCAGGCGGCGGAAAGTTTTGCCTGGATTTTCAGGAATTCCGCCCTCTCGTCGGCAAGGCCGTTAACCTCGTTAAAGTAGAGACCGCCGAATTCATACGAGCAGTCGGGGCAGCCCCGGAGCCAGAGGATGTGGTGGCGGTAGCGGTTTTTCGCAAGCCTGCGGTTGATCCAATGGCTGCTGTTACATTCAAAACAGTAGAGCAGGGTCCATTCCTCGCCGCTGAGCGCGGTGGCGCATTCGGCGCATACCGGGATGACAAGCTCCCGGGCCGCGACCTCCTGGACCTCGTCAATCTTGTAGCCAAAGGGGATGACGATGTAATCAACCGCGGGAAAGTCCTCTGCCCGGGTGTCGGGGCCGTGGTTGAGTTCACAGTGTTCGCCTTCGAGTTCGGCCAGTAACTGCAGTCCGTCGATGGCATTCATGGCTGCCTCCCTGTCTTCGGGTTGAAAAGAGAAGGATCCTTTTGTCATTTACCATGAGTCATTCCAGACTTTTTCAACGGTCTGTCAAGGGTGATGGCGTCGTAAGAATTCCGATCTACTGCGTCGTAGCGCATTTTTGTTCGCTCGACATACCATATGTATGGTCTCGCTCACAAAAATACACTACTCCTTGTATATCGAAATTCTTACTTAGCCATCCCGTGACTTATTA
>JAJRZW010000070.1 GCA_024275015.1 Deltaproteobacteria bacterium
AAGGCCAGAGACACCTCCTGAATATCAATAAGACCCATTATTTATCTGCCGGCCGCTGCCGCCGCTCCTCTTCGAGTTTGCGGATCCGTGCCTCAAGCGTCTCGCTAAGGGCCACCCGGCCCTCAAGGACGCAGCCGGGACGACCGGGGATACAGTCGGAATGCAGTTTCCGGCATTGGTCTTCTTCAAGGATGTAGTTCTTGCAGGCAAAGGTCATTTATGATCAATTTGAATGTCAAGCGAGGGCGATAAAGCACCATTATCAGACCGTTGAAAAAGCCGTCCATGGTTTTTTCAATCAATGCAAAAAATCACAATCTGTAAGGATCCTGAATCCGTGGCGGCTTAGTGGCAACCGGGTATGTATTCATCTGAATGAATACGTTTTTTACCGGATTTTCACTCCGGCGGAAATTTCACCCCGCCGCCCTTCGGGCGTCCGGAAACGGCGCATCCGCGGTGTCGTCAAACCGTTTATACACCGAAAGAAGTAAATCAACGCGCTTGCCTCCTTGCGCCTGCGCCGTTCCCGAACGTCACGGATCCAGAATGATTTCAGGGACGCAGCCTGGTCAACCGTTTTTGCCCAGGCTGCCCATGATTCCCCGCACCGCGGCCGGAATATCGGCGGGAAGGACCACGGTTTTCGAATTTTCAGACTCGGACATCTTCTTCATCGCCTCGATATATTTCTCCCCGAGGATATAAACCACCGGCAATTCATGGTCACCGATGGCACCGCTCACCTTTTCTATCGCCGCCTGGCTCGCCTGGGCCAGAACCACCTTGGCCTGAGCGTCGCGTTTTGATGCCTCAAGCCGCCCCTCGGCCTCAAGGACGGCGGCGGCCTTGTCTCCCTCGGCCCGGGTCACCGTGGCCCGCCGCGCCCGTTCCGCCGCCGCCTGTTCCTCCATCGCCTGCTGCATGGTGGTTGAGGGGTTGATATCCTGGATCTCGACGGTCTTCATGGTAATTCCCCAATCTGCAATATCATCGGAAATGGCGTTCTTGAGCTTGCTCTTGATCACGTCCCGGGATGAAAGGGCGTCGTCAAGAGCCATCTCACCGACGATCGACCGGAGCGAGGTCTGCACCAGAGTGCGGATAGCAAGGACGTAATCCTCGACCCCGTAAACCGCCTTCTCCGGCGACACCAGGTTGATATAGGCCACCGCGTTGGTGATGAGTACCGCGTTGTCACGGGTTATGACCTCCTGCGAGGGAATATCGAGAACGATGTCCTTGGTAGTCACCTTGTAGGCAACGGTGTCGATATAAGGGATGATGATGTTCAACCCCGGGGCCAGGGTCCTGTGATACTTGCCGAGGCGCTGGACCACATGTTTGGAACCCTGGGGAACCAGCCTCACCCCGAGAGAAATAGTAACGACAACCAGAACAACAAACACCACAACCACGATCAGACCAGGCATTTTTCCCTCCCTTATAGGTATGATGGAATCGTAACAACTCCCCAATCCGGGGAGAAAACGACATTTCCGGGCCGCCGATTTCAGCCGGAGTGAAAATCCGGTAAAAAACGTATTCATTCAGATGAATACATACCCGGTTGCCACTAAGCCGTCACGGATTCAGGCTTGTGTTATTTTGCCCCGCCGATGGCGTCTTTTACCGCAACTATCACAGTATTGCCGGAGATATCCTCCACATAAACCCGGTCGCCGACCCCGATTTTATCCTTGCCGATGCAGGGCCATTCATCCGCCCCCAGGAGCGGAGTGGCAAAACGAACCGTCCCCCGCCGCCCCTCAGGATCAACACCTATTACCATGGCAGTGCTGCCCCGGGCCGCCTCCAGTGCCATCCCGGCCCGGGTACGGTCGGGCATGAAACGGCGAAGATACCTGAACCAGGCAAAGGTAAAGCCGATCGAGGCCACAGCCCAGATGAAAAGCTGCCAGCTCAGGGAAAGGCCGGGAAAGAGCCAGAGACATACGGCCACCACCAGCCCCCCGAGACCGAACCAGAAGATGGTAAAGCTGGGTACAAAGAGTTCGGCGATGATCAGCACCATGCCGAAGACCAGCCAGTACCAGTACACGATGTTCAGTTCCGTCATCTATCACCTCAAATACTTGTCACAGGTTCATCAAAGATGATGGCGTCCAACAATTCCCTGAAAAACCATACACCGCAAAATACCCGGCCCGGGTCAAAACGCAACCAGGAACGATCGCGCGGTAATTAATAACCGAGAAAAATATCGGTACGGATCCTGTCGCCGCCGACGCCAAGGGCCAAAAGGGCCTTCTCCACCGCCGCGACCATAACCGGCGGCCCGGAGACCATAAAAATCGCTTCATGGATATCAGTCAATTCGGCGGCAATAATCTCACCGTTGATGAACCCCTGGTAATGACCGCTCTCGCCGCCGGGATCAGCAAGGACGTGCACCACCCGGAAAGAGGGGATATCGAGATCTTCAATCTCCCGACGAAAGGCGATATCCGCCGGATTGGTATTACCGTAGAGCAGGATGACTCTCTCCAGGTTTCCTCTGCTCCGGACAAGACTTTTCATAATACTCCGGATCGGGGTGATGCCGATCCCGCCGGCAATGAACACCAGGTATTTTTCACCGCCGTCACCGACAAACCTCCCCATCGGCCCGCGGACGGTGATCCCGTCACCCGGCGCCAGTGACAGCAGATGACGACAGAACCGACTGCCGGTCATCCTCTTGGTGAACTCGACAAAGCCCTTTTCCCCGGGATCGTCACTTAAGGAAAGAGGATGAACCAGGCCGGGATTCAGGGTGACAAGCATGTACTGCCCGGCGGTAAAATCAAGACCGGGTGGACGGCGGAAGCGAAGGCTCATTGCCGTGGCCGTCCTTTCAATCCGATCAATAAAAGACAATTGATATTCCATGGTTCCCGCTCCTTTAAAATCGTTGGCAAATACCGTCCATGATATCTTCAGAGCAACGGAATTCAGTGCCACCGCCTTTTTTATCTTAACAGCCGCCGAAAAAATTCCGCAGAATCCAACCCTCAAGATTGCCGGACTCGTAACAATTCCCCGCGTAGACAGAAAACGCCTCCACGGGGAATTGTTACGAGTCCATCAAGATTATAATACGCAATTATTGCTTCCATGTGGGAATAAACCGGGATCGTGAGATTCGAAAACGGCAGCGGGATAGAAACAACAGTAGCCCACGACCCACCGCTACGGGAGGCAGAAATGAATGATTGACACACCGTCCCGCGATCTATATATTGCTATATGGCAATATTGACGAAGTTGTAACAAGTCCCCGCTCCGGCTGAAAATGACAATTTCCGGGCAGCTGGCTGATGCAATTCCGAACTCGGGCTACGCCCTCAAACATGCGGAATTTTTTAACCCACCCCGCCGCCACCGCTTTTTCCGGAAATCGCCGAAAACGCCTCCGCGGGGAATTACGAGACCAACAAGATTGATGGCGTCGTAAGAATTCCGATCTACTGCGTCGTAGCGCATTTTTGTTCGCTCGACATACCATATGTATGGTCTCGCTCACAAAAATACACTACTCCTTGTATATCGAAATTCTTACTTAGCCATCCCGTGACTTATTA
>JAJRZW010000071.1 GCA_024275015.1 Deltaproteobacteria bacterium
AAGAAGGACACGCTGGCCGGCGATAAGCCCGGAAAGGCCGGGCCAGAGAGAAAAGGAGACCGCCACCGCACCGCCGGCAACGGGGGTGGCATAATGCACGCTCCCGGCTCCCGGGAAAAAAACCCACCACAGCCGCCCGGCGGTTCCCTGACGGGGACGGCCGGTTTCCGCAACCGCCATTGTCATAGAGGCCATATCCCCGGCCGCGGGGCCGTGCTGACTGTACACCCCCCACCCCGCCTTTACCACCGCCACCGCTTCCGCCCCGGCCACCGTCGCCAGCCGCTGTACCTTCATCACTGCCGTCGCCCCGTCTCCGGCGGCAATGATCATCCCGGCCGCCTCGCAGAAAAACTCCGCCGCCGCAGTACGATCCCGAAGCACGGCGCGGTACTGAACTCCGGCGGCGACCACATCGAGAAGGAGCATGCCCAGAGTCAGCAGAAGGCCGACATGGAGAAGCACCCGGGCCCGAATGGAGGTGGGGAAGAACAAAATAACAATCCTTGTCAAGGCAGCTAACAGTCCGTTGAAAAAGCCATGCATAACTTTTTCTTCCGGCGACACAGCCATGCGCCGCGTACAGTCCATTTTTCAACGGACTTCCATCCCGGACCGGGAGAATATAATAATATTTTTACCTTGTATCCCAAACCGTTGCATTAAATAATAAAGTCGTAACAAGTCCCCGCTCCGGCTGAAAACGACGATTCCCGGGCAGCGGACGGCTGGCTGCTGAAATCCCGAACCCGGGCCATGCCCTCAAACATGCGGGATTTCTTAACCCATCCCGCTGCTCGGCGCTTTTCCCGGAAATTTCCGAAGGCGCCTCCGCGGGGGGAGGTACGAGACTATCAGCAATGATGATGACCCACGACGCATGAGACCGGGCTTTTTACTCAGCCATCAATCGTAAAAAATGATTCAATATGAGCCTGACGCCTGAATTCCCGAACATCGACCAAGATCCAGCCGACAGAATCGTTGAAATCCGTCGCCGCCTCCATCGCTGTCCGGAAATGCCCTTCAGGGAGTTCAAAACCGCCTCGATCATCGCCGCCGAGCTTGACCGCCTGGGAATCAGCTACCAAAGCGGCATTGCCGCAACCGGAATCATCGCCGACATCAGCGGCAACACCTCCGGCCCCACGGTGGCTATACGCGCCGACATGGACGGCCTGGCGCTTACGGAAAAAACCGGACTCCCATTTGCCTCGATCCATAGAGGGATGATGCACGCCTGCGGCCACGACGGCCATATGGCCATCCTCCTCGGTACTGCCGCCATTTTAAAAAATACCGCCATCCCCGGCAACGTCCGCCTGATATTTCAACCCGCCGAGGAAAACGGCGGCGGCGCCCGGGTAATGATTAAAGCCGGGGCCCTTGACGGGATCGACTGTATCATCGGCGGCCATATCGACCGCCATTACGATGCCGGCGAAATCATCGCCGCCGACGGCCTGATCTGCGCCTACGCCGATGAATTCAGCATCGAAATAAAAGGCCCCGGCGGCCACGCCGCCCGCCCCCATGAAACCGCCGACACTGTGGTTGCGGCCGCGTCACTGGTGATGAACCTCCAGACCCTGATCAGCCGCGAGACCGACCCGGGGCGGGCCGGGGTGATCAGTGTCGGCGAGATAAACGGTGGCAACGCCGCCAACGTCATTGCCGACCGCGTCGTAATGCGCGGGACCATCAGGGCCACCCACCCCGGGATCCGGAAAAAACTGCATCAGGGGATCCGCCGGATGACCGGGGCAATGACTGAAATGTTTCCCGTGCGTGCCGATATCCGGATCAACGAGGGATATCCGCCGATAATAAACGACAAAAAGGTGGCGGGAATAATTCGTGATATGATATTGCAACAACCGGAAAATTA
>JAJRZW010000072.1 GCA_024275015.1 Deltaproteobacteria bacterium
TGCCGTTTACCTGAAAAATGAAATCGATATTATCGAACAGACCGCGCCGGATAAAACGAGCCCGGCAAGTTTGTGGAAAATCAACCGTAACCGGAGAAGACTCGCGGGCATGGTCAACCGCCTCAATCAATGCGGACGCTGGGCCCTGGCAAACAACGACAAGGACCTGGCCGGACAATGTCTGCGCCTTGCCGCGACCATAAAGCCATCCGCCGTTACCACGATCTTGATTGAACGCCTGAACCCAGCCACGCCCTCCCCCCGGCCCGGACCCGCCGCAGGGGCCGCCAATGCCGCCGGAAACAATGAGGAAAAAATAAAATCAGCTCTCCGGCAGGGACGGCTTGAAACAGCAGTGAAGTCCGCCGCGGCCGGACAGGCCATGGGGCCGGGGCTGAGCCATAATCTGGCGGAACAGTTAAAGCGCAGGGTAGATGCAAGAACCGGGGTTTTATTAAAAAAGGCGCGGGATCTTTATTCAAGCGGGGCAATAAACGATGCCGGAAAACTGTGGCGGAAAGTCATCGCTGTTGACCCCGGGAACCAGGAGGCCGCAAACTCCCTTGCCCGTCTGAAAAAAGTGCGACAGCGGCTTGAAAAGCTCAGGGAAGATTGACGAACCCGCAATAAAAGGCAACCACGGAATACTACCCGCAACGCCGGGCCTGCGGCCATCCCGCCTGAATCTGGCTCATGATTCATACCCTTGCCTTGTCTCCGGCAATGATTTAAAATTTTGTAACGGTTCATCGACGCCACGCCATGACCGTTATTTTTCATGACAGGGCATAGCTTCCATCCCGCGGCACGGATCGGTACCGTGTTCCCGACCCTGTCGCCAGCAAGTCTATAGGAAATAAAACATGCATAACATCCTGATAACCGACGACGAAGAGACCGTCCGTATCACCCTGTTTGAGTGGTTTGTAAGCACATTTGCCGGTGAGGTAAATGTGCTCATGGCCGGCAACGGCGTCGAGGCGGTGAAGGCTTTGCAACAATCACCGGTCAGTCTCCTGGTCACCGATCTCAATATGCCCAAAATGGACGGATTTGAGCTTCTGGCCCACATGAAAAACAATCATCCTTCCACCCCGGTGATTGTCATGAGCGCTTTTGCCACTCCGGACATAAAAAAGAAGGTCACGGAATTAGGCGCGATCACCTTCCTGGCCAAACCCCTGAACTTTGAGGACATGGAAGAGATTGATTTTAAAAAACTTTTAAACGGCAACCGCGGCCATGTGAACGGCATTTCCCTGCAATCCTTCATGCAGTTAATCGATATGGAAGGCAAGACCTGTACCCTGATCATCGAGTCCCGGGGACGCCAGGCCATGCTCTATATAGAAAAAGGAGAACTGATAGATGCCCGCACCGGGGAGATGAGCGGCGAAGAGGCAGCCTATGAGATCATGACCTGGAGTGTGGATGAAGATCTGACCATTGAAATAGAAAACAGCTGCCCCGCCATGACGAGAAAAATAGAGTTTTCGATCATGCACCTGTTAATGGAATCGGCAAGATTGATTGATGAACGTAATATCCAGGCGGCGGAAAAAGAAAA
>JAJRZW010000073.1 GCA_024275015.1 Deltaproteobacteria bacterium
CTGGCCACCACCAACAAGGGCAAGCTCGCGGAAATGCGCGAGATGCTCAAGGACTTTGAGGTGGATATTTTTTCCCTGGCCGATTTCGGCCCGATCCCGGAGATCATTGAAGACGGCGACACCTTTGACGACAACGCCTATAAAAAGGCGCATCAGACCGCGAAGATACTGGGCCTGCCCGCCATCGCCGATGACTCGGGCCTGGTGGTTAATGCCCTTGACGGCCGCCCCGGGGTCCATTCGTCCCGATACGCCGGACCGGACGCCGACGATGCCGAGAACATAAAAAAACTCCTTGAAGAGATGAAGGGGGTCAACTACCGCGCCGCCGCCTTTGAGTGCGTGGTCTCGATCGCGGTCCCGGCCGGCCCGGCGCTTACCTACGAGGGCCGCTGCGAGGGAGAAATCGCGCGCGAACCCGCCGGTGACGGAGGTTTCGGATATGATCCGGTATTCTTCTCCCCCGAATACGGCCGCACCTTCGCCCAATGCAGCATGGAGGAGAAGAATCGTGTCAGCCACCGGGGGCAGGCCCTGGGCGAAATGGCGGCCGAGTTTGACAAGGTTCTGGTATGGCTGCGACAGCGTTTAAGCGAGGTCAAACCGCCCAAACCGGACCACACTCAATTCGAGCATAACGACTGGTCCTCGTAAAAGGTTGCGTGGCGGCGAATCTGCGGCGTTACCGCTCCGCTTACATACCAGCGAGTACGCCGCGCGAATCGATTACACCACAGCTTCACCACCACACAACCTTTTACATGGCTGACATATCTGCGGCGTTACCGCTCCGTTTATCTGCCTGGGGTACACTTCCTGAACCAATGCCCTGGCTCATCACAGACCTGTAAGCTCGATATCACCCCGGACGCCGATACGGTCGTTGATAATGATTACCGTCCCGGTTATATCCGGGATCGCGGCGGCGATATCCAGGACCTTTTCCATATCATCCACCGATCCGGTCTCGTTGGCGATCCGGGTGGCGGCAGCGTCGGCCATGGCGGCGGCGGGCGCGACTACGGTAACCGCGTCAGCCCGGCCGAGGCTCAGGGAATGGCCGATGGTCGCCGACGAGGTGCAGACCGCGACCGGCATATCCCCTGACGCCAGCTTTATCCCCACCCGGTTGGAAAAAGGCGAATCCCCGGCGTAGATGGCGGCGATACTCCGGTCGCGGCGGCTGATAAAGGTATCGCCGCCGTTTTCCACCACCACCTCGTCAATGCCGTCCAGGGCAAGAAGCCCGCGACCAACGGCCTCGGCAACCGCCCCGGCAACCGCCGCCATCGGCCCGACCCCGGCGGCGCTTGCCGCCGCCAGCATCTCCCGGACCAACGGCGGCGCCAGGGGATCGGCCTTAAGGGGGGAAAGGGCGGGCAAAAACCGGGGATTGGCCTCGATATAGGCCTCAAGCCCTGCCCTGGCCTGAATTATCAGCCCCCGGGCCTCGGTTTCAACCGCCCTCGGTGCCAGAATGAAGAGATCGGTCTCCCGCACCACGACCCTGGTGGCGACAAGGCCCACGGCGGCAATACCACCGCGATAGTCCCGTTCCCGATAATCAAGAGGTTTTTTCTTTTTTTCTTTGCCGCCCATGGGCCATGATGTTACTTCCTTGTATAAGAAAAAAAAAGTCCTGGATCCGGATCCGTGAACGGCTTTTTCAACACCCGGTTAAGACTGCAATCCGTTTTAGCCCCGTCAATAAAATGTCCAACAACGAAAAAATAATCCTCTTCAGCCGTTTTCCGGTGCCGGGCAAGACCAAGACCCGCCTTATTCCCGCCCTTGGCCCCTACCGGGCGGCGGAACTGCAGAAATGGATGAGTGAAAGGATGGCGACCCGGGCGGCGGCGGCGGCCCGGGGGAGACAGGCCGCCTTTGAAGTCCGTTTTACCGACGCCAAACCGGAACAGATGCGTCAATGGCTGGGGGAAGAGGCGGCGTATGCCGGCCAGGGCCCGGGCGATATCGGTGCCAGGTTGAAACTTGCCTTTGCCGACGCCTTTGCCGCGGGCTTTGCCCGGGTGGTGGTCATCGGCGCCGACTGCCCGGACCTCGCGGAAACCCATATCATCCGCGCCCTGGAACTGCTCGAAAAAAACGATCTTGTCCTCGGGCCATGCGCCGACGGCGGTTATTGCCTCATCGCCCTCACCGCTCCGGCCCCGGCCCTGTTCAACGCCGTCCCCTGGGGCGGGGGAAAAGTCACGGCCCATACCATTGAACAGGCCGCCGCCCTGGGTCTTTCCACCACTCTCCTTGAGGAACTGCGCGATGTCGACCGTCCCGAAGACCTCGACCTTATCGATAATTATCCCCTGCCTTAACGACGGCCCCGCCCTTGCCGTCACCCTTGAAAACCTCAAGGACGGCGATAACCTTGAAATCGTGGTCGCCGACGGCGGCAGCGTTGACGACAGCGCCGCCGTCGGCGAAGCTGCCGGGGCAAAACTGGTCCACGCCCCAAGGGGAAGAGGACAACAGTTAAACGCCGGGGCCGCGGCGGCGGGCGGGGGGATATTCTTCTTCCTCCACGCCGACACCACCCCGCCGCCGGGATTTGCCGATATAATCCGCGCGACCCTGAAACGCAAAGGGGTGGCAGCCGGAAGTTTTTCCCTCGGTCTTGATATCAACGACTGGCGGGCAAGGCTCATCTGCCGGGGCGCCAACCTCCGTTCCCGGATTTTTTCCCTCCCCTACGGCGACCAGGGAATCTTTCTCAGCCGAAAAACATTCAATGATATCAACGGATTCCCGGAGCAGGAGATCATGGAAGACTTTGAATTCATACGGCGGATGAAAAAACAGGGACGAATAATCATTCGCCCGGAAAGGGTAGCAAGCTCGGGGCGGCGCTGGCAACGCCTGGGGTTTTTCAGGACCACCCTGATTAACCAGATGATGATCGCCGGCTACCTTCTTGGCCGCTCGCCGGCCTCCCTGGCCAGACGATACCGCAAATCTCTCAATTCACGGGAATGATCGGAATCACCGAGGTATCGCCGGAGATCAAAATTCTTCGGAATCGCCGGCGCAGAGGGAAGAAAACCACGGCTCAGGGCCGGGTCACGAACCAGGCGCAGGCTTTCCCGGGAGGCGGAAAGGAGCCAGGGATAAAAAACCGAACGTCGGAGAAACGGGGCGGAATTACTTAAAAAACCGGCAAGGCAGGTGAAGATCAACACGTTGATCATCGCCCCCTTGATCATTCCCAGGGCCGCGCCGAGACTCCGGTCAACCCCTGCCAGCAGACTGAAGCGGACCGCCTTTTTCATAATCATCCCCAGGCCGCGGATGAGGAGATAGGCGGTGATGAAAAGAAAGGCGGCAATGATGATAAAACGCAGTTGCGGCCTGGTTGTGATCCCGGCAAACCAGGGATCAACCAGGTGATGGAGGTGGGCGGCGGCATAAAATCCCGCCGCCATGGCGGCAATAAAGCTCAACTGGCTGACAATCCCGGTCCAGACCCCGCGCAGGGTGAAGGCCAGGACGATTATTACAAACAGGAGATCAAGACTGGTCATTATCAGAAGTCATTATCAGAAGTCAGAAGACGATTTATGCGTTACTGTTGATGAACAGGTAACAATAAACACGGGCTCCTGCAATAGATGAACCTTATTACCACGACAATATCAGCCCTGTCGGCAAAGCTGTCTCCCCATATACCGATCGCGACCGCCGCTGTCGATCTTGCCGCGCCCCTGCCGCCGCCGGAGAGCTTTCTCGTTGCCGCAGAACTGGCGGCCCTTGAAAAATTCACCACCATCAAGAGGCGGAAACAGTGGCTCGGGGGCAGGCTTGCGGCAAAAACGGCCCTTTTGCGAAAAGACGGCGGCGGACTTACGGACTGGGAGATAGTTAACGAAAAAGACGGTCGGCCCGGGGCGATATTTATTCCCGATCCCGGCAGGGCCGCGCCGATCTCCATCAGCCACAGTCATAATCTCGCCTGCGCCCTGGTCGCCGACCACCCCTGCGGTATTGATGTCGAACTGATCAGCGGCAGACCGCGGCGGCTGGCGCCACGATTCTCCGCCCCGACCGAGAACGAAATCATAAAAGATCTCGACCCGGAACCGGGCTGCACCCTCCTCTGGTGCGCCAAGGAATCACTACGCAAGGGCGTCCGTCCCATGCCCGGTTTTTTCGATCTCGAACTTATAAAACTTGAACCCGGGACAAACGGGTATATTATGGAGTTCAAGATCAGGGGAGAAATCATCCACCGCTGCGCCGCGGCGATAATCAATAATTACGGATTCAGTTTCTGTCTGCCACCTTCCGACTTCTGATATGGACCTGAAACGACAACTCGCCACTATTCCCCTGTTCGCTAATCTCGATGACGGAGAATACGCGAGCCTTGCCGCCATCTGCACCAGCCGCGACTACCGCCGCGGCACTGAAATCTTCAGCGAAAACGATCCCGGCGACGGCTTTTACATCCTTGTCTCCGGCCGGGTGAAAATCTACAAACTCTCCGCCGACGGCCGCGAACAGATACTCCACATCCTCGGCCCCGGAGAACCTTTCGGCGAGGCCGCGGTCTTTGCCGGGTCAAACTTTCCCGCCTCGGCCGTCGCCCTTGCCGCCTCGACCGTATTCTTCATTCCCCGCGAACCCTTTGTTGACCTGATAAACCGGATGCCGCAACTGGCCATGAACATGATGGCCTCGATGTCGCGCCGGATGAAAAAATTCGCCGGGATGATCGAGGCCCTGTCCTTAAAGGAAGTGCCGGCGCGACTGGCGGCCCACATGATCTTTCTCTCCGAACGGGAAGACGGCGGCGATGAAATACGTCTCAGCATCAGCAAGGCCCAGCTCGCTTCGATCCTCGGCACCATCCCCGAAACCCTGTCGCGAATCCTGAAAAAAATGAGCGCCGGTGGCTATATTGAAGTAAAGGGGCCGAAAATAAGGATACACGATAAAAACGGTCTTGAGGCCCTGGCCACCGGGCTTGAAAAACTGTGACCGGAGACGACCGACGGCCACCACCCGTTTTTCAACGGACTGCTATGCCTCAAGGGCGAACTCGTATTTGATCCCGGCGCGGGAAAAATGATCCATGATCTTTTTCAGGCCGTGGAGGTCGTCAACCTTGAACTTTATCTCCCACGCCGACCACTCCACCGGTTCCCGGGCGAGGCAGTCGATCTCGCTGACCCGCATCTCACGGGGGGCGGCGCTGAGCATTGACATCAACCGCTGCCGCTTGATCTGATCGACAAAAATCAGGCTCTGCATCTTTGCAAGCCGGGTATCCTTAAGTTTCCACCGCACCTGGACCACGTCCTCACGCTGGATCTTCAACTCGCCGATACGGACGCAATCCTTACGGTGTACCGACAGGCCCCGGTCGTTGAGAAGGCCGTAGAGACCTTTCTCAAAGGGCAGGGGATTGCAGCAGCCGGAAAACTTGACGCAGGCCGGGTCAAGGGTATCGAGAAAAACTATGTTCAAGGCCCCGGTGGGGGGCTGGAGAATACAGCGGTCGCGGTAGAGGTGGTCGATGATCTCCCGCACCACCGCCTTAAGCGAGATCCGGCCGCGGCCAATACCGACATAGAGATCGCGGAGATGATCAAGATCGAATTTTTCCGCCACCTCTATCATGCCGTCGTGATCGAGGATCTCTTTCGGCACCCCGTAACGCTTGAGTTCCAGGGCAAGGATATCATGGCCGATCCGCCGGGCGAGACGGCGGCGGCGGCGGCGGAACATCCTGGCCAGCTCCCCCCGGGCCCGGGGGGTCTGACAGCGATGCTGAATATCGGGGGTAAAGTGGACCGAATCTTCTCCACAGACAATCTTTACCCGATCGCCATCGTAAAGGATCGCCTCCGGCCCCTTTTTTTTGTCACCCACCATCCCGTAAAGACAACGGCGGCCGATATCGGTATGGACCTTGAAGGCAAAGTCAAGCACCGTGCTCTTGTTCGGCAGACAATAGGCATCGCCCCTCGGGGTATAGGCGTAGATCTCGTTACCGCTTGAGGCGGCAATGACCTCACGATACGATGGGCCGTCCTGATGTCCCATAACCTTGAGCATCTCGCGGATCTCGCGGGAAAAATCGCTCTGATTACGGCCGGATGACCACTGGGCGATGATCCCCGAGCGCCCCCGTTCAAGCATCCCCGCGGTCCTGATCTTGACCAGATATTTAAGCCCACCTACCACTACCCGAAGGTGAAGACACTGATAGCCGGTACTCTTGGGGTTGGCGATAAAATCGCGGATACCCCTGGGGATGGGAGGATAGAGCTGGTTCATGATCCCCATGACCTGATAACAGCCGGCAACATCGGTGGTGGCGATTAAAATCTCCACCGGCGACTCGGTATCGCGGTTAAGGGTCTTGTGGAGCGGATCGTAATATGACCACAACCCCTTTACCCGCAGGTCGACATCCGCGGTTATCCATGCCTCGCTGAGCTTTGCCCGCAAGGTTTCGATCACCGCCATAATACCGGGATCATCAGCGTAGCGCCGGGTGCGGGAGACAATACGGTGGGCCTGACGGGGAAAACGATAGAGCAAGGCAAGGTCGTAGAGTTCGCGTTTAAGCTTGAAAAGACCAAGGACCCGGGCCAGAGGAGCGTAGATATCAAGGGTTTCGTCGGCAATCTTCTGCCGCTTTCGCTGCGGCATGGAATCAAGGGTGCGCATGTTGTGAAGACGGTCGGCAAGCTTGACCAGGATGGTCTCGATACGGCTGGCGGCGCCGGAGAAGAGCTTGCGGTGAACCATTTTGGAAAAAGTCTGGCGGTCGCCTTCAAAGCCGTCGATTTTGGTAACTCCATCGACAATGGCCTCAACCTCGCGGCCGAACAGGGCGCCGATCTCCTCACTGGTCACCTCGACGACATCCTCGACCGTATCGTGAAGCATCGCCGCCGCCAGGGTCTCAGGGTTTTTTATCCCCAGCTCAAAAACCAGGATCTTCACCACTTCACATGGATGGCTGACGTAGGCCTCACCCGATTTACGCCGCTGGTCCTGATGGGCGTTAACCGCGTAGGAAAAGGCCTTCCAGAAGAGCCTGGCCTCACCATCCTGGTTACCAATACGGACGGCAATCTCCTCGGTGAATGCCGCGATATCAAATGGTTCTCTCATTGCCACCATCCTGTTTACCATAAGTTGTTATAATTTTTATGCAAACAGTTAGTTACTTGCAAGCGACAATGGAGTATCATCAAATATTATTCTGGACAGAGACCTGTCCCTTCATTCTTAAAAAAGACCTTTTTCAAGACACCCTAAAACCATTCTAAAAAAAATTGACCCGAAAAAGACATTTCCGTAAAAAAAGAACGCCCTCCCATGGCGGTCATCAACCCAGAAACACTGTTATCAATGACCCCGGCACCGAGCATCTCCTCAAGCTGGAAGACCGGATCACCGCCCTCCTCCACAGCCATAAAAAGCCCTTAAAACAGACGGCCATCGAGGACGCGCTGGAAACGAAAAACCGCGACGAGCGCCGCGATCTCGACCTGGTGTTAAAGGGATTGCTCCAGGAGCGGATACTGACCCGTAAGGACGGCTGTTTCATCCTCGCCGCCCGTGACGATCTGGTTCGGGGACGGATATCCCTCTCCCCCCGCGGCAACGGTTTTGCCGAGGTGGAAGGACGCGACAAGGACATCTTTTTAGCCGCCCGCAATCTCAAAAGCGCCACCCAGGGAGATCTCGTTCTCGTCCGTATCACCTCGCGGCGCGGCCGCGGCCCTGAAGGCAGGGTGGTCAGCATCATCGAGCGCGGCAACGCCTCTCTGGTCGGGATCTTTAAAAGGGGCGACAAGGGCTCGCTGGTTATTCCCGACGACTACCGGATCCCCTTTAACCTGATGATCGCCAACGGCGACGCCATGGGGGCCGAAGACGGCCTGGCGGTGGTGGCCGAGATAACCAATTACGATCCCGCGCCGATATTTCCGGCCGGACGGATAATCGAGATCCTGGGCGACCCCGAGGATCTTGCGGTAAAAAACGAGATGGTCATCCGCAAACACGGGCTGCCGTATTGTTTCTCCGACGCCGCGGTCCAGGAGACCGGACGCCTGCGCGACAGAATCGAGGTCGGCGACCGGGAAGACCTGCGCCATCTACCTTTTGTCACCATCGACGGCGCCGACGCCCGCGACTTTGACGACGCGGTCACCATTGAAAAACGCGACCGCGGCTTTCGCCTTTACGTCGCCATCGCCGACGTCAGCCATTACGTGACCCCGGAAAGCAACCTCGACCGCGAGGCTTACGAACGCGGCACCAGCGTCTATTTCCCCGGCCGGGTGGTTCCCATGCTGCCGGAACGCCTGTCAAACGACCTGTGCAGCCTGGTCCCGGGAAAAGACCGCTACGCCTTTACCGCGATCATTGACTTTGATGAATCCGGGGGCAGACGCAAGGCGCGATTTGTCAAGAGCGTGATAAAAAGCGCCCACCGCCTGACCTATGATCTGGTCAATGACCTGCTGAACGATAAACGCGACGACGACGCCATTTACAGCAACGTTATCGAAGACCTGCGACAACTTCTGGCCCTGGCCCGGCTCCTGGAACAGCGGCGCCATAACCGCGGGGCGATCATGCTTGAAATCCCGGAACGGGAGATATCTCTCAATGACGCCGGAGAGATAAAGGTCATCCGCAAACGGGAACGTAATCAGGCCCACAAGATGATTGAGGAATTCATGCTGGCCGCCAACGAGGCGGTGGCCTCTTTTCTCTCCCGTAAGGGTAAAGCGACGGCCGACGGCTTTCTTTACCGGATCCACCAGGCCCCTGATCCCCTGAAACTTGAGGAATTCCGCGAATTCGTCGCCCGGATCGGGGTCGTGGTCCGGGGCAAACGGCCCGAGACCTGGATCAACCGGATGCTGGAACAGGTACGGGGAAGCTCAAGGGAATTTCTGGTCAATAATCTCATGCTCAGAAGCATGCAGCAGGCCCGCTACGATACCGTCAATCCTGGCCATTTCGGCCTCGCGAGCAAGAATTACACCCATTTCACCTCCCCCATCCGCCGCTACCCCGATATCATGGTTCACCGCGCCCTGGCCCACCTCTGCCGCCTGCACAAAAAAGCGGCGCCCCAGGTCGCCAATGCAGGTGAACACCTTTCCCTCCTGGAAAGAAGGGCGGTCAAGGCGGAACGGGAGATGGCGGACATCCTCCAGGTCCGTTACCTCCGCGACAAGATCGGGGTTGAATTCAACGCCTTTGTCTCCGGGGTCAACGAGGCGGTGATCTTTGTCGAGCTTGAAGACGAACTGATCAGCGGCGGCATCAACCTGGCCGATCTTGAGGATGATTTTTATATCCTAGACGACAAGAATCACCGGGTAATCGGCAAGCGGGATGGCA
Source organism: Deltaproteobacteria bacterium (assembly GCA_024275015.1). Taxonomy (GTDB): domain Bacteria; phylum Desulfobacterota; class Desulfobulbia; order Desulfobulbales; family JAJRZW01; genus JAJRZW01. The sequence goes on from JAJRZW010000073.1 coordinate 9,394, forward strand.
GGATTTTCGCGGTCGGCGACCCGGTAAGGGTGCGGGTTTATCAACTCGACGAACGCCGCCGCCGCATCAATTTCCTTCCGGCGGCCCCGGAAAACATGATGGCGTCGCAATAATTCCGATCCACGGCGGCGCGGCGTATTTTTATTCACGCCTCCTGGACGGCCTCGCGCGCAACAGAACGCCAATCCTTAAAATAATGAAGCCGTAAACAGGATATCGAAATCATTGCCTGACTACTCCATAGCCTGCCAAGGATTTATCAACAGTGAACAACGAACTTTTAAAAAAAACAATGTCCGCCGGCGCGGTGGTGCTGGTGGAACCGAAGTTTGAAGAAAATATCGGTGCCGCGGCCAGGGTGGCGATGAACATGGGCATCGGCGCCCTCAAGGTTGTGGGAGACCGCCCCCTTGATCGGGAACGGATGCTGAAGATGGCCACCCATAAGGCGGCCATGCTGATCGACAACCTGGAAATCCACCCCGACTGCGGCAGTGCCCTGGCTGATTTTTCCCTGGTAATCGGCACCACCGCCCGCACCGGCCGCCAACGCAAAATCTCCCGCCACCCCCGGGAAATTATGGCTGAAATCGCCCCCCTTCTCGATGAAAACCGGCTCGCCCTGGTCTTCGGCCCCGAGGACCGCGGCCTTGAAAACGAGCACCTGAAATACTGCCACTACACCTCGACCATCCCCACCGCTGATTTTTCCTCTTTAAACCTGGCCCAGGCGGTGGCGATCCACGTCCATGAACTATATACCGCCGTTGCCGGGTTTATAGGCAGCGACGAAGAGTTCGCGGGGCATAAAAGGGCCTCGACTTTTGAACTTGAAGGGATGTATGAACACCTGGAGACCACCCTGCGCCGCATCGACTTCCTCAAAGATCGCGACGGCCGCTACCCCTACTGGATAAACTCCATCCGCGCCGCCTTCGGCCGCCTGGGCCTGAACTCCCGCGAGGTTCGTATGGTCCGCGGTTTCTGCCGCCAATTCCTCTGGTATGAAGAGGGGAAACTGAAAAAAAACGGCTAATCGACCTTCCAGAAAGCCTCCTTCTCCGCCCCGCACTTGGGACAGACCCAGTCATCCGGCAGGTCCTCGAAGGCGGTGCCCGGCTCGATGCCGTTCTCGTAATCGCCTTCCTCGGGATCGTATACATAACCACAGGGACACTCGTACTTTGCCATGTCGCTCATGACTTCCTCCTTGCTTGCAATAGATTCGCGGCAAAAAACACCCATCCGGCCGGGGCGCCTCTGTCAGACCTCTTCCATGGCCCGGCCACAGCAGTTCGGCACCATTGCCCCGGCCTTGAGGTTCTCGTAGCGGTTGCATACCGTGCATACATAGGTTCCGTCCGCCGCCGCCCGGCAGGTCATCTCCTCGGCCGCGGCAGCGGCACCGCCCTCAATGTGAAACATGGCACTGTTCTTCTTCTCCGGCACGAACTCGCCGATGGGCACCAGTCTGCCGGTGTCACGGACGCAGTCCACCAGCCGGCGCCACAGTACCTCGAACTCAACGGTCTCCTGCGGACTTTCCGGGAAAAACTCCACCACATTCTTTTCCATTCTGAACCTCATGTCACCTCCTTTACTTAAAATATAGATGGTCTCGCAACAAGTCCAGGCGGAGGCGTCTTCGGTGATTTTCGGAAAATCGGCGTTTTATCCCCGGAGCGGGGACTTGTTGCGAGACCATCTATAAGCAGCTAAATAATAATGATTATCTATCATAATAAAGAACGAGCCGTTGTTCAAATGTTTTTCAGCCCCCGCCCGAATCCGCGGCAGAGGCGTCCGCGCCGTCAAAACCCTCGAAACCTCGGCAGATTCAGGGTATACTGGATCCGTGAATTCGGAGTCCGGGTAACGGAGGTGATTGCCATGATTTTTCATGTTGATGAGTACAGATGCGAACGCTGCGGCACCTGCGCCGCGGTCTGCCCCATGGGAATCATCATTTGGGAAAACCGGGAAACCCTGCCCCGTCCCGCGACCGGGGCGGAAAAGTTGTGTATCAACTGCGGCCATTGTCTCGCGGTCTGCCCCCAATCCGCCCTTGAACTCGCCGTCATGCCTATTGACCAGTGTCCGAAGATCGTCCCCGCGGCCACGGCCGACTCCGGGGCCTATGCCGCCCTGGTAAAAAGCCGCCGTTCAATCCGGGTCTATAAAAAAGAAAAGGTCGAAAAGGAAATCATTGCCGCCCTCATCGACATTGCCCGCTACGCCCCCACCGGCAAGAACACCCAGCAGCTCAACTGGCTGGTGATCCAGGGCCGCGACAGACTCGATCCCCTGGTGGAACACGGCATTGACTGGATGCGGGATATGGTGACAAAAAAGCACCCCATGGCCGCCGGTTTCGGCATGGAGGGAATAATCGCCGCCCATGAAGCCGGAGATGATATCATCCTCAGAAACGCCCCCTGCCTGGTGGTAGTCAGCGGCCCGAAAAGCTATCCCGGCACCACCGTTGACGCGGTCATCGCCCTGGCCACCTTCGAGCTTGCCGCCGCCGCTGAAGGACTTGGCACCTGCTGGGCCGGATTCTTTCACATCGCCTGTTCCATGTGGCCGCCGCTGATGGAAGCCCTTCAACTGCCCCGGGGGCATATCCCCGGTTTTTCAATGATGCTGGGCCGGGCGAAATTCCGCCATAAAAGGGTGCCTCTTCGCAAACCGGCAAGAATAGACTGGAGGCTATAGCCTGAACCTTAAAGGTATCTTGAAAAATAAGGGTTTTCGTCCGAGGCCGGGGAATGAACAAAATTTAAAAGCGCCGTGCCGCCTTTGTCCGCAAACTCCTGCCCCACTGGCCTTGCAACCTTTGTGTCTGAATCACCCCGCCGCCATGCGCCGCGCACAGTCTGTTTTTCAACGGGCCTCCACCTCAAATTATTTTCCCCTTGACAACCCCTCCGCTTAACAGGTATCAGGTGTAATCAGGTACCACAATGTAGACAGCGACAAACCAGGCCGGAGGGACTTCCTTGCCAGTAACGCCCGGGTCATATCAGCTTCTGCTTCCTTCCGGTACTACTCCGCCCAATCCCCTTACCTTTACGGAATTCCCAGAATACGCTTTTTCGATTTTTGTCATAATTAGCAGTTTTACGCCCGCCCACGGGCCAACCGCAAACCCTGACAAGGAGGTATGAAGATGGGATCCGAGGAAAAACAGAATATGGCCCAGAGCGGCTCGCTTACCAGCGACGCCCTCGAGGTCGATGACGTTCTCGCCAACACCGAAGAGTGGAGTCCGGTGGAGACCAAGCTCGTGGTCTGGAGCTTCGCTATCGCCATCATCGCCCTGATCGTCGGCCTGATCGTCGTGCCAACCTCTGTTCTGCATTAGCGTCATGGAAATAGAACTGAGCATTCACCATGACGGCAGGAACTGGGTGGCCACCGATGGGGATATCTCCATTGCCGCCGTGACCCTGGACAAACTCGATCGGATGGTCGAGAACGAACTCAAGAGTCGTGGGCGCCTTAAAAGCGGCATACAGACCCGGGTGCGGATGAGCTTTGACATCTACACCATTCCCCAATGGATCAGGCAGTATTCCCAGCATTATTTCAACCGGGTAGTGGTATTCGAGGGCTGAACGCCCTTCACCCCCGAAAAATCTAAACAAAAAAGGGGAAAACAATGACGACACAGGATCGCAAATGGTATTCCGGCATGCTGCTCCAGGAAGACTGGTGGGCGGTATGGCTGGGAGTAGGTTTTTTTCTGCTTGGGCTGCTGTCCATTGCCGGGGTAGATGTTCTGGGCTGGATCACCTATCCGAGAAAATGGGTCTTCAGCCTTCCGGCCGGGGCGACGGCCAAAAAAATCGTCACCTGGCAGCACGCATTCTATCCCCTTGGCGGCAAGTACAGCCTGACCGCCAAGGGATTCTACAAAAGTCTCGGCCCCATCGGCGGGATCCTTTTGACTTACGTGGTCTTCACCATCACCACTTCCATCGGCGCATACTTCATGCGCTGGGATCTGAAAAAGTATATCGCCGGCTGGTCGATCATCTTCTTTCTCACCTATCTGACCTGGTTTGTCGGCCATCACGCCTTTTTCTCCGCCAGCGTCATCGACCTGAGAAAGAGCCATTTCCCGCCGATGTTCACCATGTCGCTCGGCGGCGGGGCCTCGTTCATCCTCGCCCTTATCGTCGGCCTTTCGATCGGCAATTTCTTTAAACCCCTGGCCAAATTCCTCAGTACCGCGGCCAAGCCGGAATGGTTCATCAAGACCGCCATTGTCTTTTTAGGGGTCAAGGTCGGTTACCTGCCGATCAAGGCCGCGGCCACCAGCCAGAAACTGGGACACGCGGTGGCCGGTCTCACCTTTGACCTGTTCGTGGCCGGGGCGGCGGCGACCATTGTCGCCTACATGGTCTTCTGGCCCGGGGTCTACCTCATCGCCCGCAAACTTTTCAAGCTGCCACGGGCCACCGCCGCGGTGCTGGGCAGCGGCATCTCCATCTGCGGAGTATCGGCGGCAGTGGCAACCGGCGGCGCGGTGAGGGCCAAACCGGTGGTGTCGATCATGGTCAGCTCCCTGGTGGTGGTCTGGGCGGTGATCGAGCTGCTCGTTCTCCCCAGCTTTTTTACCCATGTCTGGCCCGGCACCGCTGATCCCCTGGTGGCCGGCAGCGCCATGGGTATGTCGGTGAAGACCGACGGTGCCGACGCCGCCGCCGGTGAACTCCTTGACGAATTCATGCGAACCAAGGTCGAGACCGAAACCAACGGTCAGGTGGTCTGGCCCGCCGGGGTCATCACCACCAGCGCGGTGATGACCAAGGTCTGGATCGACATGTTCATCGGCCTGTGGGCCTTTATCCTCGCCATGGTCTGGGTCTACAAGATCGACAAACGCCAGGGTGAGCGGGTACCGTTTTCCGAGGTCTGGCACCGATTCCCAAAATTTGTTATCGGTTATTTCCTCGCCTGGTTCATCTATCTCGGCATCTTCTTCGGCCCCGGCCATGCCGGTGCCGCCGACGGCATGGCGTTGTTGAAATCAGCCAAAGTCGGCGCGGTTCACGTTGAAAAGGGGATGCGAAAACTGTTCTTCATGCTCACCTTCATGAGCCTCGGGATCATCACCGACTTTACCAAACTCAAGCAGGCCCAATTCGGCAAGATGGTCTGGGTGTACTTCGTCTCCCTGTTCTTCTTCATTATCCCGGTGGCAATGCTGGTCGCCTATCTCTTCCACCATGGGATGGTCATTCCAACCCTGGCAACGGCGGGCTGATCCCGATCGGAAAACTTAAACCTGAACCCGTGACGGCTTAATGGTAACCGAGTATGTATTCATCTGAATTCATGCGTTTTTTGCCGGATTTTCACTCCGGCGGAAATTTCACCCCGCCGCCCTTCGGGCGTTCGGGAACGGCGCATCCGCGGTGTCGGCAAGCCGTTGATATCCCGAAGTATAATCAACGTGCTTGCCTCCTTGCACCTGCGCCGTTCCCGAACGTCACGGATCCATGTTAAAACCAATGGCCCCGGGCAGACGCCCGGGGCCATTTCCATAAAAACCTGAATCCGTGAGCGACCGTAACGCGGGGCGGCGGAAGGAATGAAATGATGATAAGTGGCGTGGTTCTTGTCCTCGGGGGAATCCTTTGCCTGCTCCTGGCGGACCGCGGTCGCGGCGGGGAAAAACGAATAAACGCGGAAATCTTCCCGGAGCTGTCCCCGGCCGAGCATGAGGAAACAAAAATTCTCATAGCGGTCATCCGCCGCCGGACCATCTATCTTGCCGCGGCCATGATAATCGTCGGCATTATCAACGGCCTGAAAATGGAAGCCGCGATCAGGATATACGGCCTGTTCTTCATAATCGCCCTCTTCTGGGGCAATGTGGTGCCAAGAAACCGTCTTTACCGGATAATGACCGACAAAAAAATCCCCCCGGCGATCGTCCGCAGCCGGGGCATAAGGATTTAGCGGCTACGGGCATCATTTTTCGCACGCCGCATAGAGACCGGAGGCGCATCCCCGCGCCGCGCGGTCCGTTTTCAACCGGCGGTTATCCCCCTGAACCTTTTCACCTTTTCCCCTACCATGCTGGTCTTGTCGCAGCTCGCCCCTTCCCTGGGATTACAGTTCAGGAGAATGGTCATCACCCGGCCGGCGGCCAGGTCACAGCCGGCGTCCTCAAGACGGGCGAGGATATCACCCATCAGGCGGTTGAATTCAAGACATTTTTCATGGTCGGAAGTGGTCCGGTCATGGAGATCACAGACACGCTCCAGGTCACTGGCGATATCCTCGGGAATTGTTTCACGCATTTTTCAGGGTCAGCTCCACCGGACAGTGGTCGGAACCGAGGATCCCGGGGTGGATGACCGCGTCAGCCACCCTGCCTTCCGCCTCAGAGTTGACGCAGAAATAATCAATGCGCCAGCCGATATTTCTCGCCCTTGCCCCGGCGCGGTAGCTCCACCAGGAATAATGGTCCGGCTCGTCGGGGTGAAACATGCGGAAGGTGTCGAGCCAGCCGGCGGCAAGGAACTCGTCCATCCAGGCCCTCTCCTCTCCGGTATAGCCGGGGTTGCCCTCGTTCTCCTTCGGCCGGGCGAGATCAACGGGTTTATGGGCGACATTGAAGTCGCCGCAGACCACCACCGTCTTTTTTACCCGCAACCCCTCCAGATACCGGGCCAGGGCGCGGTCGAAATCAAGTTTGAATTCGAGACGGGCGAGGCCGTGCTGGGAATTGGGAAAATAGCAGTTAACGAGATAGAAGTCGTTAAACTCGCAGGTCATCACCCGCCCTTCGCAGTCAAAGGCGTCAATGCCGATGCCGTTTTCCACTCCCAGCAGGGGGATACGGCTGTAAACCGCGGTGCCGGAATATCCCTTTTTTTCGGCCGGGAAAAAACAGGGTCGGTAATCGTCAAGCTCGAGGAGTTCTTTCGGCAATTGCTCCGGCATCGCCTTGATCTCCTGGAGGGCAATGACATCCGGGGCCAGGGAGCCGACGATACCGGCAAAGCCCTTTTTCGCCGCCGCCCGGATGCCGTTGACGTTCCAGGAAACCAGGCGTATCTCCCGCCCCGCCGCCTTTATCCGGGCCGGGACCACCCCGAGCTTCGGGCATTCCCGGTCAAGGGGGCATTGATGACAGCGGGGGAATCGGGGCCTGCATATCCCCTGGCCAAAAGCGACCAGGATCGAATTGACCCGGCGCCACCACTCCTGCGGCAATTTTTTTCTCAGGGCCTGTTCGGTGGCGGCAGGGTCTTTTGTCGCAACATATCCCCAGAGGTTCATGATCCGATGGACATGGGTGTCGACACAGATCTCATCCTGTTTAAATGAAGTCGCCGCCACCAGGGTCGCGGTCTTACGCCCCACCCCGGGGAGTTTCACCAGATCATCCACCGTCGGCGGAATCTCCCCTCCGAACTCGGCGGCAATCACCCGCGGCAGCAGGGCGAGATATCCCGCCTTCTGGCGGAAAAACCCCACCGGCTTTATCAACCCGGCGATCTTTTTTTCTCCCAGGGCCGCGAGGGCGTCAAGGTCGGGGGCGGAGTCACACAGCCGGGCCGCGGCCCCGGCGGTGACCTCGTCCCGGGTCCGGGCCGAAAGGATGGTCGCCGCCAGCACCCGGTAGGGGTCATCGCTCTGGACCGCGATCAGGTCCACCACCGGGGTCGCAAGCCCACTGACCGCTGCGGCGACGATTGCAAGGAATTCATTTATCTCAATCACGTCCGCATCCTCGCCATAAGCCGGTGCAGGTCTTCAAGAATCATATACAGCACCGGCACCAGCAGCAGGGTAATAAAGGTGGCGAACAGGATCCCGAAGGCGAGGCTGATGGCCATGGGGATGAGGAACTGAGCCTGAACGCTGGTCTCGGTGAGCATCGGCGCAAGACCGAAAAAGGTGGTCAGCGAGGTAAGGAGGATAGGACGGAAGCGGCGCATGCCGCCGTTGACCACCGCCTCGTGTACCGCCTCGCCGTTTTTACGACCCTGGTTGATCCGGTCGATCAGAAGAAGGGAGTCGTTGACCACCACCCCGGAGAGGGCGACAATGCCGAACATGCTCAAAATAGAAAGATCAAAACCCAAAAACAGATGCCCGAGGATGGCGCCGACAATGCCGAAGGGAATGGCGCTCATCACCACCAGGGGCTGGGAATAACTGCGGAAGGGAATCGCCAGCAGGGCGTAAATGACAAAGAGGGCGATCATGAAACCCCGGCCCATGCTGCTCATGGAGTCACGCCTCTCCTTTTCCTCACCGCCCATATCATAGCTGAGCCCGGGATAATCGCTAACCAGCCGTTTCAGAACCCCGTGCTTAAGGTTGGCGATAATCTCCTCAGCGTTGGCCTTTTTGGCGTCAACCCCGGCGGTGACGTTTATCACCCGCTTGCGGTTATAACGATTGATCTCGCTGTAACCGGTACCGGCGTCAAGCCGCGCCGCCCGCAAAAGCGGAATTTCACCGCCCTTCGGGGTCCGGATCCGCATCTGGGTGAGATCAAAGGGGGACTTGCGGTCGGATTCCGGGTAGCGGACCATGACCTTGACCTCATTTCTGCCCCGTTGCAGACGCAGGGCCTCGGCGCCATAAAAGGCACCGCGGATCTGCCGCGCCAGGTCGACGGAGGTGAGCCCCAGGTTCCGGGCCTCGGGAAGCAGGTGAAGCTTGAACTCACGCTTACCCGCGGCATAGGTGTCCTCAATGTCCTCGACCCCGGGATAGGTGGCAAGCTCGGCCTTGAGCCGCCGGGCCGCCTTTTCCAGAACCCGGAAGTCATCATGGGACAAACGGACATCGATATTGGCCCCCATGTGAACCAGGTTCGAGGCAAAGGTAAGGGATTCCACCCCGGGGACATCCCCCCCCAGGGACCGCCAGTGCTTGGTGATGTCATCGGCGGCGACATCACGTTCATCGCTGGATATAAGCTGCAGGGCAATGGTGGAAAGATAGGGGGCGGTTGTAGCCCCGCCGCCGGCGGGACCGCCCTTGGCAATGGTGCCGCCGACCACTGAATAGGTATGGCTAAGCAGGGATTTCCCGTCCTTGGTGCGTCCTTTGAACGGGGCCAGGGCCGCGGCGATCCTGCCGACGATCCGATCATGAACCCGGCCGGTATCAGCCACCAGGGTGCCGCGGGGCATCTGGACGTTGACCTTGATCAGGTCACCGTCCACCACCGGCATGAAGCGGAACTGGACCATCCCCCCTTTTACCAGCCCCACGGTCATGATCAATATCGCCAGCCCCCCCGCCAGCGACAGATAGCGGTAACGCATGGCCAGGTTCAAAATATACTGATAGGGCCGGTCTATGACCCAGTTAAGAAAGGCCCCCACCCGGGCGCGGACGCGGTAAAGCAGGTTGTTTCCCGAAGCCTTGTGGCCGCCGAGGCTCAGGTGGGCCGGCAGGACCAGAAGAGACTCAGCCAGCGAGACCATGAGGATACTGATAACCACCAGCGGAATCACCCGGATAAACTTGCCCATGGTGCCGCTGACATTGGCCAGGGGGACAAAGGCGGCAACCGTGGTCAGGACTGAAAAGACCACCGGAGTTCCCACCTCAATGGCCCCGTCGCGGGCGGCGGTGAGGAATTTTTTGTCCTTCTGACGATGCTCGAAGACATTTTCGCCGACAACGATGGCGTCGTCAACCACGATACCCAGGGCCATAATAAAGGCGAACAGCGAGATCATGTTGATCGAGACATCGACCTGGGGCATCATCATGATCGCTCCTAAAAAAGAGATGGGAATCCCCAGCATCACCCACAGGGCCAAGCGCATCTGAAGAAAAAGCGACAGGGTTATGAACACCAGCACCAGACCGAAACCGGCGTTTTTGAGCAACAGGTGCATGCGGCTGGCGAGCATCTCCGAGGTATCGTTCCAGGTTCCTAATTTTATCGACCCGGGCATGTCGCGGTTTTTCTCGATAACAAAATCATGCACCAGCTGCGCGATCTCGGTGGGCTTCTGCGGACCGACCCGGTAAACCACGACCATGGCCGCGGGTTTGCCGTCAAAACGGGCGTAGGTATCGGTTTCCTCAAAGCCGTCGCGGACATGGGCGATATCACCGAGACGGACCAGGGCTCCGTCGCCCCCGGCGATTATCGGCAGGTCGGCGTAATCGCGGCCGGTATAACGCCGATCCTTGGTCCGGACCAGGATCTCGCCGCCCTTTGCCTTGATCGCGCCGCCGGGAAGGTCGAGGGAGGCCTGCCGGACCAGGGCGGCGATCTGATCAAGGGTGAGATTATAACGCCGCAGGTTGACCTCCGGGACCTCGATTGAAATCTCATAGGGCCTGACCCCGGAGAGTTCCACCTGGGTGATGTTATCAAACTGAAGGAGCTCGTCGCGGATCATCTCCGCCTGCTGACGCAGGGTCCGCTCCGGCACATCGCCGTAAACCGCCACGCTTATCACCTCGCGGCGGGTAACGAGTTTGCTGATTACCGGCTTTTCCGCCTCTTCGGGGAAGGTGGTGATCCGGTCAACCTCGCTCTTGATGTCCTGGAGTACCAGGTCGGCGTCGGCGTCATCACGCACGGTGGCATAGACCGAGGCCACCCCTTCGGAGGCCACCGCCCGGACCTCCTTGATCCCGTCCACCGAGCTGATGTTCTCCTCGACCTTGAGAATAATCCCCTCCTCCACCTCCTCGGGGCTGGCGCCGTGATAGAGTACCTGGATCTGAATGACGTCGAGGTTGATCTCGGGAAAGACCTCCTGCTTGACCGTGGGACCGATCACCAGGCCGCCGACCACGAAAAGAAACATCAACAGATTGGCGGCGACATGGTTTTCCGCCATCCAGACAATGGCCTTGTTCATCAGTCCGCCTCCGCCAGCCTGAGCTTCATTCCCGGAGCGGCACCGGTGATCATGGTCAGAATCACCCGGTCGCCGGCAACAAGACCGGATGCGACCAGAACCTCATTTTTCTCCCGCCGCGCCACGGTCACCCGGCGGACGACAAGAAAACCGTTATCATAAAGCCAGACGGTATCGTTGTCATGCAGGGCGGCCAGAGGGATAACCGCCACCTGCGGCAGGGGTTTGCCGGCAAGAACCACAGAAACGAACTGCCCCATTGGCAGGGGCATGCCGCTGCCGTCAAGCTGATGACCATACGGGTCGGGGATCCTGACCACCGCCCGGATCATGCGGTCGCGGCTGTCGACATCGGCAAGAAGCCTGATCACCTCGCCCAGCCATATCTCCGTCGTCCGGCCCGGCACCATGACCCGGGCCGATGATCCCGACCGACCGGCATCGGGCATAATGAGCCAGTCAAAATCTCCGGTCGGCACCGGCACAACCACCTCGGCGGCGTCAGTCGCCACCGCGACCCCCACCGGGTTGCCGCCCCGGAGGTACTGCCCCGGATCGATCTCCTCGCTGATGATCACACAGGCGAAAGGGGCCTTGATCACCGTCCGGTCAAGGTTTAACTGCGCCATCTTTTTATCGGCGACCGCGCCGGCGAGATTGGCCCGGGCCTCTTTCAACTGCGGCCCGTAAAGAACCAGCGAACTTGCCGGGGGCTCGCCACGGCCAAGGCGTTTCCACTCGCGACGCGCCACCTCGGCCTTGCTCTCGACCCCGGCAAGTTCGACCCGCCTTTTCGCCACCAGCGATTCCGCCTTTTCCACCGCCAATTGATAATCGATGGCCTCAATGGTAAAAAACTCCTCGCCTTTTTTGAAAAAACCGCCTCCCCGAAACCGGGGCGACATCCGCACCACCCGGCCGCTGACCTGGGGAATGATGCTGATCTTTGCCGCCGCTTCCACGGTACCGGTGGCGTTGATCCAGGCCTGCCGGTCTTCAAGTCTCACCGTCCGGGTCTCGACCAGGATTCCGGGAGGTTCGCCCTCAATTCGGGCCGGGGGCTTTTTCAGCGCCACCATGCCCTTCATCACCCCGATCGCGGCGGTGATCACCAGAAGGGGCAACAGTATCGCAAAGACTGTCTTTTTTCTCTTTTCCATGATTTCAGTCCGGTTTCAAGCGCGGCCGGGGCCGGCTTATTTTTTCCTGGGTCGATTACGGTTTTTGTCTCCGACAAGGAAAACCGCCCTTGCCAGGGATATATTGGCGGAGAGCATCTGCCGCCGCGCCGCCAGCCAATCTCCCTTGATCGCGAAATACTGCTGCTGGGCCGAGAGTACCGGGAGATAATCGGAAAGCCCCTGGTAATAACGGTCTTCTGCCAGGTTACGGGTCTCGGCGGCGGTCTTTTCCCTCTGTTTGAGAATCTCAAGCCGGCGGCGGGTGGTGGCAATAAGGGTGAGGCTGTCCTCAACCTCGCGAAAGGCGTTAAGCACCACCCGGCGATAGCCGGCCAGGGCCGCCCCGGCAGCACCCTTTTTCGCCGCCACCGCGGCCCGGCGCCGACCGGCGTCAAAGACCGGGGCCAGACCCTGAAGGGCGAGACTCCAGAAAGAATCGCTGACCGCGCGGCCGAAATCAAGTCTCCCCCGGCCAAGTTCGGCGAGGATATTAAAGGTGGGGAATCGCGCCGCCACCGCGGCCGCGGTATCACGGTCAGCGGCGAGGAGACGGAGCCAGGCGGCCCGGATATCCGGCCTTGCCGCAACGAGGTCGGCGGGCAGGGCGGCCTTGAACATCTTACCCGGTTCAGAAGGGAGGCCGGCCCCGGTAAAGGAAAAATCTCCGGGATAACGGCCGACCAGGGCGGCAAGGGCGTGAATGGAATTAATATATGTCGCCTCGTATCCCGGCTTGCGCCCCCGGGCGGCAAGGATATTCTGCCGCGCCTGGTACACGTCAAGGGCCGGGACCAGGCCCGCCTCGTAACGCCGGTTTACCCGGTCGCGGCTGTCGGAATATGAGGCGATCATCTCATTGCTCAAACCAAGCTGCGCCTTCTGTTCGATGATGAGAAAATAGAGGTCTGCCACCTGGGCGGCAATGGAGATCCGGGCCGCGGCGAGATCAAGTCCGGCGGCAGCGGCGCCGAGGTCGGCGGCGGCACGGCCGGCGGCAAGACGCTGCCAGAGGTCAATCTCATAACCGGCGGCCAGCGACAGATTCATCGAGGTGCCGGTGGCCGAAGCAAAGCTCGACAATTGATGCTCACGACCCACCCGGCCTTTAAGATTAAGCCAGGGGAAGAGGGTGGCACCGGCGGCACCGGCCCGGGCCACCGCCTCTTCCATCCGGGCCGCGGCCTGAGCCAGGGCGGGATTATTGCCCATTGCCTCCTGCTCAAGCCGGGAAAGAGCGGGATCATTGAAGTAAAACCAGAATGGCCGGGAAATCCCCTCCCCGCCGTGGTTATCACCGCTGAAAGATGTCGGCAGCACGGCCAATGGCTCAGCGGGAATCTCACTTTTATAGACCTGGCAGGCACTTAAAATAAAAACAGCCAGAAACAAAAACAGGTATCGCCGCATCTCTAAGCCTCCATCCCGGCGGTGATAAAGGGCAGAAGCCGGGCCACCATCCCGGGACCGTCTTCCTTGAATCCTATCCCCTCCAGAGGAAAAACCCTGTCCATGCAGCGCATGGCGTGACTGGTCGCGCAGACGACAAAATTAAGCCGGAAATAAAGACTGTCGCGGTCGATATCCGGCAGGGCGGCGGCGGCGAGATCAAGAAACTCCCGCCACACCGGCCCCATGAGTTCAAAAAAATAACGCTGCATCACGTTTTCAGGCTCGGCAAAGGCGCGACTGATCATGATCACAAAGGCCGGAGCCCGGGAATCGCGATCGCGGAAAAGAAACGGCGGTTCGATAAAGGCAAGCAGCACCTCCCGGATTGCCGGAACACCTCCCCGGGCGCGAATAAGGGCGAAACGGTCAAGACGCTCACAATTGAGCGGCTCAAGACGACGGCGGACCACCTCCCGGGCCAGCTCTTCCTTGGCGCCGAAATGATAGTTAACCGCGGCAACATTGACCCCGGCAAGGCCGGTGATCGCCCGCAGACTCGCGGCGGCAAATCCCTTATGGGCAAAAAGCTCCTCTGCCGCGTCCAGCAATTTTGTCCGGGTATCGTTGTCGTCCATCAGGGTCCTCTGTCAAATTACGTTTTTGATTCTCAAACATCTATTTTAAACAAACGTTTGAGTGAAAGCAAGAACAAAACCCGAACCTTGCGCAAACCGCATGAATGCAAACGGTTGCGTGCAAAGATGGCACGAAGCCGTCATCGGTTCAGAACAATTATCAGCCCGTTGAAAAACCCGGTAAAGTTGAGAGGTTGGCCGAAACTTGTTTTGGCCAACCGGTGGTTTTAAAAGCCATGGAC
>JAJRZW010000074.1 GCA_024275015.1 Deltaproteobacteria bacterium
ACGAACTGTTCAACTCCGGCCGCCTGAAAAAAGACGACCGCCTCTTATGCTTCATCCCTGAATCCGGCCGCTTCTCGGTGGGATACCTCCATCTGACCGTGGCGTAAAAGCCAGTCCCTAACTGATTGATAAACCGCGCGACTCCCCCGCTGACCTCTGTCATTACTTTTTTTGCCTAATTCTCTTTTAAAATCATATCTCCTTCTGATAACCTGATTTCAGGGATTCAGAAAGCAACCAATTTCAAGGGGGGAAGCAACAATGAAAAAAGTCATTTCCTTTGCCGCGTCATTTCTGTTGTTAACCGGCATGTTCACCACGGCGCAGGCCGCAGTAATAAACTGCTGGTTCCCGCCGGCCTGGAAGAGCAAGCCGCAGCAGGCCCGGGCCATTGCCAGAGCCATGTCCTCTGAAACCGGGCTTAAAATCAAGCCCCGGATCGCCAAAAGCTACCCGGAAATTCTCAGGGCCTTTGACTCCCCGGCCCAGAATCTCGTCTATGTCGGCTCTTTTGTCCAGGCGATCATCAAGGCGCGTCACCTGGGAACCGCCCTGGTGCAGAATATCAACGGCAAGGATCTCTACTCCGGGGTAATGGTCTACCCCAAAGGCGGCGACCCGGAAGCCATCCTCAAGGCCAGCCCGGCCCTGATCTCATTTGCCCGGGGGGCGTCCTCCGGCGAGTCAAGCGCCAAGGCCGCGACCGGCGGCAAGGCCCGTGTCGCCACCGCCAACCATGGCGCCACCTGCGCCGCCATCAAGGCCGGCAAGGCCAGGGCGGGTTTTGTGAAAAACTGGTGGTGGGAGGCCAATAAGGGCAAATACCCACAACTGGCCATGTACGAAGTCCCCGGGATCTCCATCATCGGCAACCCGGACAACGTCCTCACCGCTTCCAACGCCGTTCCGGCCGCGACCCAGAAAAAAATTACCGCCGCCGCGATCAAACTGAAGGATGTCTTCGGGGCCCCGAAAATGGCAAAGTTCGACCAGTCCCGCCTGCAGAACCCGTTAAAACTCATGAAAAAAGGTAAAATAGATCCGATGACCTACAGCTGGTAGACAAAACCTTCACAGGAAATCGAATCTGCCTTGTTGTCGGCCTGTTCACTACAGGTGTACGATTCACAGCCCGATGCCGCGCATCTCCGGCACCCTGCGAAGCCTTACGGCCAGTTGTTTGACACCGAAAATAAATCTATCAACCCGGTAATGGCTTACGATAGACGGGAGGCATATTCGCGATGTATTCCCGGTAACAGGCCATTGATGGCCTCATTATTCATGGGATGGCTAAGCAATAATTTCGATATACAAGGGATTGGGGTCCTTTGGTGAGCGAGCAAAAGGACGGCCACGACGCCTTGGATCGGAGTTATTGCAACGCCATCAACCGTTCCCCCCGGAGTAAATCCCTGGAGAAACCCTTTGCGACAGTGGACGCCTTGACAGGCATACGACCACAACATCCAGCTTGCGAGGCCTACCATGAACATGGATATCTCAAAAAAACTTTTCATCGGCGTTTTACTCATCAATGCCGTCTCCCTTCTCGCGATCAGCGGCCTGATCAACAACAGGGCCTCGTCCAACAGCAGAAACATGGTTGAATCAACCCTCATGACCGTCCAGAAAAAACAGACTCATTCCTACCTGGTACTGGACAAGGGATTTGCCGATGTAGAAACGACCCTGGCCGCGGCCGACAAGAAGACCATGGCGATCATGATGGGGCTGTACAAGACCTCATACCAGACCCTTGTTGAAGCAACGGCGAACCAGATATTCCCGATGATTGAGAATTTTGACTTCGACTCCGCCGGCGAGGTGGTGAAAAAACTCATTAAAAACGCCCCGGCGGTCAAATGGATTCGCCTTGAAACCGCGAACCCGGCGAGCAGGGACGATATCTTTGAGTTCGGCAAAAAGGCCGGCGGCGACACCCTGCTCTTCAACCATAAGATCAGGACCGACTTCGCCTTTCTCAGGATAAGCATGCAGATCAGTACCGCGGAAATGACGGCCCTGAACACCGTCCGCGCCCTGATGGCAAAGATAAACGCCGACAACCGCAACCTCGCCGCGATTATAAAAAACGACGCCGGGCAAACACTGGCCACGGCCAAGATAAAGGCCCGCGCCGATTCTGAAAAACTCGGGGCCCGAATGCTGACCCAGAGTATCATCATGGTTATCATCTTACTAATTCTCACCGGCGTCATCCTGGTTCTCTACATTCGCAAAGTGGTCATCAACCCGATAAACAGCACCGTTGCCGGCCTGAGCAACAACTCGGAAATGGTGGCCGGACACGCGAAATCCATGTCCGCCTCCAGCGTCACCGTTGCCGACGCGGCCCGGCAGCAGGCAGCCTCCCTTGAGGAGACCTCGGCCTCGCTTGAAGAAATATCCGCCATGACCCGACAAAACGCCGATAACTCCGGCATGGCCTGCCGGCTGATGAAAAGAGTCAGCGAGGTTATGGCAAAGGCCGACGCGATGATGAAACAACTGAACGCGTCCATGGATGAGATGACCCGGGCCAGTGACCAGACATCACAGATCAACAAGACCATCGACGAAATCGCCTTTCAGACCAATCTTCTTGCCTTGAACGCCGCGGTGGAGGCGGCCAGGGCCGGAGAGGCGGGGGCGGGTTTCGCGGTGGTGGCCGACGAGGTCCGTAATCTTGCCATGCGGGCCGCGGAGGCGGCAAAAAACTCCGAATCCCTGATCAAACAGACCCTCTCCACCGTAGCGGAAGGGTCCCGCCTGAGCCGGGATGTCGGCGAAACCTTTTCCGGAATGAATGAACAGATTAACGAGGCGGTCAACATCGTCAACGAGATCGCCACGGCATCAAACGAACAGTCCAAGGGGATATCCCAGCTCAATATCGCGGTGGCGGACCAGGATAAACTGGTGCAGCAAAATGCCTTCGCAGCCTCTAACTTTGACTCCACCGCCCGCGACCTGGCGCGACAGGTGGAAATGCTGGATGAAATGATCAGCAGACTCAGCCTGATGATCGGCGGCGGCAACAAACCCGCCACCGGGGAACCTTTGCCCCTGCCACCCGCGTAGGTCACCCGGTTCGGATCTCAGACGGTACGGTCTTCCCTGACAAAACCGGCCAGGCTCTTCAGGGTGGCGAGGATTTTCCTGCTGTTGTCGTCATTGCCGATCCTGACCCCGTATTTATTCTGGATACTGAAAACGATCTCCACCGCGTCAAGGGAATCGGTATCCAGCGGCGATTCAGGACCGATGAGATATGAATCCGGGGTCATATCCAGAGGTATCCCGCCCCTGATCCTGCATACATCACAGATAAGTTCGGCTATCTCTGTTTCAAGTTCGTCCATGGGAATACCTTTTATATCGTTTTAATCGAGTCGAATATCTGATGAAGTCGTAACAAGTCCCCGATAGGGGGGAGGAAACGACGATTCGCGGGCGCCGGGATACTGAAATTCACGATCGCGCAAGCTTCAGGCGGAAAATCTTCCACCAGGAAAACAGCAGACAGACGGTGCCAAATAAAAAAAGGCGCAGAAGCGCGGGCCATATCTCCGCAAACCCAACTCCCCGGACAAAAAGGGCCACCAGGGCCTCAAGACCCCAACCAAGGGGGGAGACAACGCTCAGGGAACGCATCAACGGCGGCATGGCGTAAACCGGGACCATAACCCCGCCAATGGCCGCCGCCACCACCACCGAGATCGCGCCGAACATTGCCGCCTGCTCATGGGTCCGGGCCAGAATCCCGACCATGAAGCCATAGCCGCTGGCGGCAAAACAGGCACAGAACAGGGTCAGCCCCAGGGCCAAGATCGCCGGCGGCAGAACCAGGGGATCGGTGCCGAAACGGGGCAGGACCCAGGCGCCGATGGCAAAGAGGACAACAAACTGAAGGATACAGGCCATGGTATAGGCCGCAATCCGGGAGCTGACCAGGGAAAAACGCGATACCGGGGCGACAAGGAGCCGGGCAAAAGTGTTGCTGCTCCGCTCGTCAAGGATGACCGCAGCCAGCGGCACGACGATAAAAAAGATGCCGAACAGGGACCAGGCCGGGACATTATGCTGCACCGCGCTGGGGACAATGGGGCCGGTGCCGGCATTTTCAGCCCTGATTACCACCATGCCTCCGGCCGGCCCGGCAAGTTCCGGCATGGTAATCGATGCCATGGCCGCGGCCGGTCCCATCGTCGCCACCAGGGCGGCGCGAATCCTGTCGGGGAGAATCCGTTTGATCGCGGCCATGGTCTTACGGGTCTCAAGCCTGCCGCCGACGGCACGGATCACGCCGATAACCGCCGCCCTGAGTCCGGTAAGGGCGGTGGGGTCAAAGACGGCGGTGAGCATGGGCGGTGAACCCCCACCCCCGACCCCACCTTCCTTTAAAGAATCGTTTACCGAACCTTCAAGGGACTGATCAAACCCGGCCGGAATCTCGACCACCGCCTGGATCTCCCCCAGACGGCAGCGGCGAACCAGGTCAGGGACATCGACATCGCCAACGGCAAGATTTGCGCCGATACCGAGGCCGGCGGCTTCCCGGATCAGTTCAGCCCCAAGACCTCTGCGGTCGTGATCAACCACGATCACCCGCGCCCCTGATTCCCCGGCTATCTTAAGGACATTCCGCTGCACCAGGGTGATGACCATCACCAGCACCACCGGCATCAAAAACAAAAGCAAAAGCGCGGCCCGGTCGCGCCATAGGAGTTTCAATTCCTTACTTATCAAAGTGAAAAAGGCTGCCATTACTCTTTCAGACTCCGGCCGGTAAGGGCAAGGAAGAGCTCCCCCAGGGTCTTCTCCCCATGGGCTGCGAGAAGTTCCGCCGGAACGCCCTCGGAAATCACCCGCCCCTGATTGATCACCGCGATCCGGTGACACAGACGCCCGGCCTCTTCCATATAATGGGTGGTGTAGATAAGAGTGGTACCGGAATCCGGAAGCTCGGCCAGCCAGGAAAGTATCATCTCCCGCGACTGGGTATCGATCCCCACCGTGGGCTCGTCAAGAAGGAGAAGCGCGGGGGCATGGACCAGACCGCAGGCAAGGTTTACCCGCCGCTTCATCCCCCCGGACAGGGTATGGACCCGTTCCCCGCTTTTTGCGCAAAGCCCGGCCCGCTTAAGGCACACCTCAACCCGATCCCGCAGGTTCGATCCACGGAGACCGTAAAGACGACCGAAAAAATCAAGATTTTCCCGGGGAGGAAACTCCTGATAGACCGCGAGCTCCTGGGGAACGATGCCGATCATCTTCCGAACCTCCGCCCCCCCCCGGGCCAGACTGCGCCCGGCAAGCCGGATATCGCCGCCGTTGGGGGAGATAAGGGTAGAAAGCATCGACACCAGCGTGGTCTTGCCGGCACCGTTGGGCCCGAGGACCCCGTAAACCATCCCCTTTTCAACCTTGAGATCAATACCGTCCAGGGCCGGAGAAGCAACTCCAGGATAGGAAAAACGGACCTTATCGACAACAAGGAAACTTTCTGATTCGTGAATATGAGGCATGATGGGGGCAGGATAGCATCACCGCTGACGGGAAGCAACACCTTACCCATCTTTCCCACCACCCCTGAAGCCCATGAAAAAGTTGAGCTCGCGGAAACTACCAAGGGAGAGACGATGAAATTCCCACCGGTAATCCGGTCCGGCGGCAACGGCCATGGCCCGCAATTGCTCTTCATCATAAATACGC
This sequence comes from Deltaproteobacteria bacterium, assembly GCA_024275015.1. Classification (GTDB taxonomy): domain Bacteria; phylum Desulfobacterota; class Desulfobulbia; order Desulfobulbales; family JAJRZW01; genus JAJRZW01. The sequence continues at coordinate 5,719 of JAJRZW010000074.1, forward strand.
GTGGTGCTGACCAGGCCGTCCCAGAGACCGATAAACGGCAACAGGGGAACAAGGAAGGTAAAAACGAATTTCAGCAGGCGGTGACGACGGGTCCGAAACGGATTAAGCAGATAGGCAAACAGGCTCGGAAGGTACAAAACCCGGAGGTAGAGGGGATTACGGGGAAAGGGCTCCATGATAATCACCGCCTTGCCGGAATCAACCGCGGCGGTGATGACCTTTATTGCCTCATCAGGGCGGAAGTGATGAAAGACACAGAAAAAGGAACGGCCGTCATGGGCAATGGCCGGGTCAACCGCCATGGCGTTGACCGGATCGGGCCAGAACCGGCAATGACCGTTGCATATCTCCGCCACTCCCCCGGCCTCGCGGCCGCCCATAAGATCGGAAAGGATCACTTCGGGCATGGAATCCTGCCCGAGATCATCGGCGGCGCGAACAATGGCGGCGGTGGTAAGGCCGGTGCCGCTGCCGAGATCCAGCATCCTTTTAATCCCGGCCCGGGAGATAAAACGGGCCAGAACCGGCGCCGCCGATTCCGGGATGTCTCCCCCGGCGATCACCCGACCCAGGACCTCGACCACCGAGTCACGGACAAAACCGGGACACCAGGATGAATCATTAAACTCAAACAGATGAAGACGAGACATCATTTTTTCTTCATCATCCTGCGATTGGCGTGGGCGAAACGCCAGAAAGATAAAAAATCAACAATGAAACGCCGCCAGCTGTCCGGCGACTTCCACAACATGGCGACATAACCGAGCAGTACCTTGATCCGGGTATAGTGACTCTTGTAAAAGTTGATGAACAACTCATCAAGACGCTCCCGGGTCATGCCATTGGGAATAAATAAAAAATCCATGCAGTCCATCCGTTCCCAGTCTTCGGTGAACTCACCGAGATCGTTGACATTCTGATAAAGGGGCGAGCCGGGGAAGGGGGTGAACTTGGAGAGGTTGAAGTCGTCCACCGGCAGGGAAAAGACATATTCCATGCTCTTTTTTATGCTGCTCTCGCTCTCGCCGGGCAGCCCCATCATCAAAAGCCCCTTGACCCGGATACCGGCCTTATGGATCAGGCGGATCTTCCCGGCCAGCATTTCAAGGTCTGGATTCTGCCGGTGCTGCGCCAGAAGATCGGGATCACCTGTCTCGATGCCGAGACTGATCATCCAGCAGCCCGCCTTTTTCATCAACTTCAGGAGGTCAAAGTCGATATGCTCGGCCCGCACCGCGCAGTTGAAGGTCATGCCGAGGGAGTTGTCCATAATCAGGCGGCAGAACTCCTCCACCCTTTCACGGTTAAAGGTAAACTGGTCATCGTAGAAGTTGACGTGACGGATGGCGAATTTTTCCTTGAGATATTGCAGATGGCGGTAAAGGTAATCAGCGGAATTATAGCGGAAGCTGCGGCGAAAGACCGAACGGTCGCAATAGGAACAGGCGTAAGGACATCCCCGGCTTGAGATACAGCTGGTACTCGGGGTATGGGGATAATTGAAGATCGGCAGCTTGTACTTTTCCGGAAACCCGACGAGTTTTTCATAGGCGGGAAAGGGAAGGCTGTCGAGATCCAGGAGTTCCTTCCTGAAACCGGTGAACACCGCCATCCCCGCGCTCCGGTAAACCAGGCCCTTAATCCCTTCCACCCCATCACCGCCGGATTCGATCAGCTCACGCGTACACTCCTCGCCTTCTCCGACAACGACGAAATCAACCCCGGGATACTTCTCAATTACCTTTTCCCTCAGGGCCGATACATGGGCGCCGCCGAAAACCGTCTTAACCGCCGGATCAATATCCCTGACCATCAACGCCAGACGGTGGCCATCGATAAAACTCGAGGTGGTACAGGAAAAACCGACAAAAGCAGGTCTTTTCTCCCGAACGTAATCAACAATGGCCCGGTCGGAATCGGGATCGGCGAAGCAGTCGACAATATCGGCGGTGATCCCGTGGTTTTCGAGCCAGGCGGCAATCATCGCCAGCCCCAGCGGCGGCATGAGGTTGGCCTTGCGGGCGATGTCGGCGCGGGCCGCCTCTTTTGAATATCCCAGAGGATGAACCAGGAGCACAGGTTTTTCACTCATTTCTCTTCCCTTGCAAAAAGAACCGCGGCGTTAATGCCGCCGAATCCGGAATTACAGCTTATCACCGCCGGACGCGCCAGGGGCCGGGGCCTGACCACCGCCGCCTCTGCCCCTTCATCCGGTTCGCGCAGCCCCACGGTGGGAGGGATGATCCCGCGTTTTATGGTCTCTATCGCGATCGCGGCCTCAATTACCCCGGCGGCGCCGAGACAATGGCCAATTGCGCCCTTGACCGAATAAAAAGGCACCCCGGGACAGACCTGCTCAAACGCCTTGATCTCCATGGCGTCGTTGAAGACCGTGCCGGTACCGTGGGCGTTGATCGCCCCGATTCCCCCGCGCGGCGAATCAATCTGCCGAAGGGTACGGATCAGCCCCGAGGCCTCGCGGCAGGGGGCGGTAATATGAACCGCGTCGCAGGAGGAAGCCTTGGCGCTGATCACGATCCCGTCGTCCAGCCCCATGGCGCCGGCCCGCTCCGCCGAGGTCAGAAGGACATAGGCCGCGCCCTCCCCCAAGGCCAGGCCGTCGCGCTTGCGATCAAAGGGACGGCAGGTTTCCCCGGCCATGGCCTTTAAAGCGTCAAAACCGCTGACCACGAAACGGCTGACCAGATCAACCCCGACCACCAGCACCGCCCCGGCCTCGCGGCTCCGGATCATCGAAGCCCCACTGCCGATGGCCATGGTACCGGATGCGCAGGCCGCGCTCACCGTGACCCCGGTATCGGCAAGGCCGACAAGGTCAGCGATCGCCGCGGCAAGTCCCGGCACCTGGCCGGGCGGAACCGTGGGGACGGGTGACAAAAGCTCATCCACCGCGCCCTTGGTAGCGGCAACGAGCAGGCGGGTGTCATCCGACAGCGGCGGCAGCGTTGCCGCGAGAAGAGCAAGCAATTCACCCAGACGGGCGGCACTGCCGGTTTCCCCCCGCAAACCCGGAACCAGGCTCAGAGGTGGACAGTGGTCAATCCCGGCAACAGCGGTGGGCGCGACCGCGAGCCTGCCGGCAAGCAGGCCGTTCCAGGTGGCGTCAAGATCGCCAAGGCCGGTAATGACGCCGCAGGCGGCCGCCACCACCCTCACAACCGCCCCTCCCGCCACCGCTGCCTGAACTCCTCCATCCAGTCGGGGACAATGAACATCAGCTCACCGGCAGGCTCGGTAAAAAGCTGCACCGTGGTCGCCCTCGCGACAAGCCGGGCGTCATTCCCACGGATGGTGTAGGAAAAATCAAGCCTTGCCGCCTCGGTCCAGTTAAGTCGGGTCTCAATCTCCATCTCCTCGTCAAGACGGAGGGGAGATTTGTAATCAATGTTAAGCCGGACAATCGGCGCCGCCACCTCCGCCGTCACCAGGCGGTTATAACTCACCTCGGGATATTTCTCCCCCATGGCCACCCTGCCGTCATCTAAAAAACCGACATAACGACCATGCCATACGATCCGGAGCATATCCACTTCCTCAAAGCGGACCCGGCGGCGACAGACGGCGATCAGGGGCGGAGGGTCTGCCCTGACCGGCCCCGCTTCCACGTCTTCATTCATTCCCCACCACCTGACACGGCCTCTCTCTCATAGACAATCTCACCCCGGGCCACGACATCTGCCCTGCGGGTAAGGGAAAAAACGGTCCGGAAGTTCCCGCCTTCATCACTAACGGCAAGATCCACCCGCAGCGGCTCATTCGGGGTGACAATGGCGGTAAAACGACTGCGTTGCTGAAACTTCGGCCGCAGAGAAAAGCCCAGACACCGTTCCGTCAGGAAACGGACAAGCGCCATCTGAATAACCGCCGGCAACACCGGATTGTCGGGGAAATGGCCGAAAAAAACCGGGCTTGATCCGGGAAAAACGAAAATCGCCCAGGGAGACATGATTCCACCGCCTTCATCTTCAAGGTAAGCGTCAATGGTATCAGGGTAAAATTCAGGTCTCAGGCTCATCTTATCAGCACCAGTTTGAGATCCGGTTCAGGCCAGGGGTTGTCGAGATTTATCGCCTCCGGGGTGACACAGACCTCAAAATATCGCAGCCAGCCGTCTCCCCGACGGCATCCGGCCCCGTTATCCGTCCCCCGGAGATAAAAAATCCGGGCCAGAGACCGGCCGACAAAGGAAGCAAGCCCGGTATTTCGCACCCGCGGCAGGCCATCATTTACCATCACCCGACCGGAAATATCAACCAGCGCCCCGGCCAGAGTAATCCCGCTGGGATCGAGAATGACCATTTCAAGATTGTCGAGGTCTTTCTTCAGCAGCAGGACGCCCTTGAACCTCTCCCCCCGGGGACCAATTTCAAGCCGCCACATGGACTCCGGCCCGGGAACGATCGGAGGCATGAGCCGTGGTCCCCTGCCCGCGCAGCCCCAAAGGACAAAAAACAAAAAGAACAATACCGCCGGAAGCCGCGTCAACATCTGCCCCCCAATAACGGGGTAACCAGCAGGGCCGTGGGCCAGGCGGCGGCAATCCCCACCAGGGTCGTCAGCCCCAGCGACCTCAGAGCGGGATGGGCGGCAAAGGCGAAAACCCCGAAACCGACAAGGGTACTCACCGCGCAGACACTCACCGCCCGGGATGAACTTTCACGGTCGCCCGCCACCGCGAAAATCCCGTAATCGATACTCAGGCCGCAGACCATGATCCCCATGAGTATATGCATCAGATTCATTGCGGTGGAACCGAGGCGGACAAAAAGTACCATCGCCGCCAGCGCCGCCAGCACCGGGGCCATGGCCGCAAACGCCTGCCGCGGCCGGCGGAGAAAAACCAGGGCCACCAGGGCCACCAGGATCAGGGCCCGGGCGGCAAGGGTCGCGGTCTCTTTACGAAATTCCACCGCCATTCCCCGACGCCATTTCGCCGGATAAAACATCCTTACCCCAGCCCCGAGCAGGGCAAGCCGGGCCGGGATATCTCCCCTGTCCCGGGCAATGAACGTGGTAAGAAGCATGGGCCGACCAGCGGCGTCCTTACGGATAAAAAAATCACGCATGGCCGGAGGCAGGGCGTCAAGGAGCGCGGCCGGGGAAAATTGCCCCGGTTCCCGCGTCCGGGCCAGAAACGGGGCAAAGGCCCGGGCGGAAAAACCGTTCGCCATCCCCGCCCGCTGTAATTTTTCACCAAAACCGCGCCCGGGGCCGGACCAGAAATCCCGCCAACGGGCGATCCGCTCCCGGCGACAGGCCGGCCCCGGAAGGATCGGGGCCAGCGAACGAACCCGGCCCGTCTCCCCGGCCAGGGCTGCCGCGACCCGGTCGTTGGCGTCCAGGGCCGCGGACAGATCAACGCCATTGGCGCCGATAATAACCTCTTCATTCCCCTTACTGCCCCATATCCGGGCAAAACTATTCTCCGCCGCCGCCACTTCAGGGCCGCTGGCATCCATCTGCCGCATATCACCGGCGAAACGAAGACCGGGCCAGGCGAGGATCGCGGCGACAACAAAAACAACCCACACCGCCAGGACGAAACAGCTCCCCGCCCTTCCCCTCTTCCGCACCGGCGGCGACAGATTGTTATCCGGCCACCGCCGCCCCCTCGGCAGCAGGGTCGGCACCAGAAAAACAGCCAGGACAAGGGCGTAGGAAAGACCGGCGATGGCAAGCGCCCCCATCTGCCGATGCACCGGAATACGGGAAAAAAGAAGGATGACAAAACAGCCGATGGTGGTGGCCGCCGCTGCGGAAAGCGGCAGGGCCAGTTCACTTATACTCTGTCCTGATTTACGGGCAAAATAGAGATGAACGGCAAAATCAACCCCAATACCGAGAAGGACAATTCCAAAACCAAGGGCAATGGAACTTAAACGGCCATAAACACCCGCCGCCAGCACCACCGCCGGCGGCGCCGCCAGTGCCGGAATGAGAAAAAGGGCGATTCCGGCCGGAGAACGAAAGGCGGCGGTCAGAAATAAAATCAGCACCAGGCTGGCCAGGGGCAGCAATAATACAAGATCGCGGCGAATGGTGGCACGGTTGGCAAGGGTATGAGGCAGAGGCCCGGTAATCTTGATGGTGGCCCCGATATTCTTCAGCCTGGCCTTTAATCCGGCAAGAATCTTCGCGATCCCGGCGGCCTGGGCGGAATCAGTGAGGCTGGTACGGCTTTCGGCGATAACCAGGCCATGGGTCCTGTCAAGGCTGACGATATGACCATCGGTGATGCTGAAACGGAGAGAACCGGCAAGGCCGGTGGTCCGGGAAAGGATCCCGGCGGTCAGGCCGAGGGGGTCGGCGGCAACGATATCTCCGGCGCCAAATCCCCGGGGAGAATTGAGGAATAAAAAAAGCCGGCCCATCTGCTTATCGAGGCGTTCGGGGGACATCAATGCGTCAAGACGACGGTAATCGTCCCGGTTCATGAGCCAGGGGAGATTTATCGCCACCGCCTGCGGCATACGGGTGGCAACCCGATTGTCAACCCGGAAGAATACCTGACGAAACATACCGCTTTTCTCAAGTACCCGGCCACAGAGGTCAATACCGGCGGCAAGGGATGACGCGTTTTCGCTGCCGACGGTGACCAGAAGACGATCGAGCATGCCGCTTTCTTTTAAAAGAACAAGCTCCCCCCGGCCGGGACCATCGGGAAGGAGGTCGGAGACCTCTTCATTCAGATCAAGACGGGGCCAGAAGGAAAGGGCGATAATCGCGACCAGAACCGGAAAAAACCAGGGGAGGAACCTTTTCACCGCCCCCCCCCGCATCCACTGAATGCGCCCGGAATGACCGCCCGATAGTCATGAAAGGTAATGATCGTCACATCGCCGTTATTCCGATCCAGCTCCACCCGGAGCGGCCGTAATTCCACCGGATCAAAACCGACCGAGATTTTGGCAAAAAAGCCGTTATCGTCAGGAGTGACGGTAACCGTTTCCGGTCCGGTCAGCGCCAGTTTCCACCCCGGCGGTACCGTGGCGAATGAGCCGTTGACGAAACTCCACATCTGTTCGGTCACCGCGGCGGTTACCGGATCGGCGGCAAGGTCGAAACGCGTCCCGCGGCCGTCAACACAGCGCAGGCCATGATCGTTGTCGATGATCAGCCGGGACGGCAGCGGCGACACTGTGGTCCATGCCAGTTTACGCGGCCGCGCCACTGACAGGGTCCCGGTGAACACCACCGGACGCCGGAATAATTTCAACCGCCGTTCCTGACGAAAATCACAGGTAAAACCGTCCACCGTCACAGCCCGGCCCTTGAGACGGACGAGAAAATCCGCCAGGGAATAAGTAGTGGCCGCGAACGCGCCCGGCGGCGGGACAAACAGAAGTATGAGGAGAAAGAGCAGGCGTTTCATCCTGCCTCCCAGGTCCGCAGGACCCCTTCAGCCACCGTAACGTCTCCGGCGGAGGAGATCGAAAAGGCGATCAGGGAAACAGGGCCAACCTGCATCCGCCGGTCAACGGTGATGGTAATCCGCTCACCGCAACCCAGGTGACGCTTCCACCTGAACTCATCAACCCCGACCAGATAGCCGCCGCCGTGGTCGACGCCGTCGCACAGGGCGTCATAGCCGCTTACCGCGGCCATTGTCTGGGCCGCGACCTCGATAAAATATTCCGGCATGATCATGTTGTCACGCACGCGGAACACTCCCGATTCAGGGAGACTGGCCTCGACCGTCCCGGTATCGGCCGCACGATCCCGGGCGACAAGGCGGTCAACCAGCAACATCGGCGACCGATGCGGCACCAGCTTTGTTGCGGCCATGGGCAAGTCTGGATTCATGGTTTCAAATTCTGTTTCAGGTTCATGGTTTCAGAGGCAACGGGCCGACAATAATTTTTCGCCGGGTTGTCCACCCGCTTCCCCGCTACATATACAGGCCGCCGTTGACTCCGATTACCTGGCCGGTGATATATCCCGCCGCCCCGCCCAAAAGGAATTCCACCACCCCGCTTACCTCTTCAGTCGTACCGGTACGGGCCAGGGGAACCATCTTCAGCATTTCTTCGAGGGGCAGGTCATTGATCATTTCAGTATCAATAAGACCGGGGGCCACGACATTGACCAGGATATCGCGACGCGCCACCTCCCGGGCCAGACTCTTCGCCGCCGCGATCATCCCCCCCTTGGCTGCGGCGTAATTGGTCTGGCCTGCCTGACCGGTTTCGCCGCTGACCGAGGCCACCGCCACGATCCGTCCCCGCCGTGCCGAAAGCATCGCCCGCACCACCGAACGGCTTAAATAAAAAAAGCCGTTAAGGTGGACATCAAGCACCCGCTGCCAGTCGCCGTCGCTCATCATTGCCATCAGCCCGTCACGGGTGATGCCGGCGTTATGGACCAGCCCCCAGGGAACTTCCATGTTGAGCAACGGTTCAAGGACCGCAGCAACCGCGGCGGAATCGGCGACATCAAACTTCAACAGCCGACAATCGCGGCCCAGGTCGCGGATATCCATCGCCACCTTCTCCGCCGCGGCATCGGAGGTAGCGTAATTAAGCCAGATATCATAACCGGCGGCAGCAAGGGCGCGGGCGATGGCGGCGCCGATACCACGGCTGGCACCGCTGACCAGAACAATTTTTTTCTCTTCTTTCATTCCATGTCTCTTTAACCTGAAACCGGGGGACGGCTTCGAGGCATTTGAAAACGCATCAGATTGAATCAACGTATTTTTACCCGAGCTTCCGCTTGGGTGGCAGATTCACCCCACCGCCATCAGGGGCGTCCGAGATCGGGCCATCTGCGGCGTTGGCAATTCATTAATATACCAAAGTATTATCAATGAGTTATTTCCTTACACCTGAGCCGATCCCGGACGCTCACGGATCCAGGTTTGATAAAAAAAATCCTGCCGGTTCTTAAAACCAAGAAACCGACAGGAAGGTAATGGCGGTGCACCAACGACCTCAAAAGCCGCGAAGGGCCTTCTTGGCATACCCCTTTAACTTACGATTCTTCGCCCCCCGCAGCACCTTGACCAGAGTCGGCTTATACTTCTTGTTGCCCGAGGCCCCCAGAACCTTGACCAACCAGGCCATGGCATCGACGTGATGACGGTCGCGGGGACGAATCTGGTATCCCTTTAATATCTCCCGTCTGACCGCGTCCAGAATACGGGGATTGAATATCCCAGCACGAATAATCTTCTTGGCGGCCCAGGTCTTGTCGCGGGCCGATTGCGAATTAAGCTTACGCATAATCTGCACCGTCAGCTGGGCCTTGCCCGGCGGCAATCGCCTTGCCGCACCGCCGTAGGCCTGAACCACCGCCGGAGCGCCACTGTAGACCGGAGTCGTTTCAATCGGTTTAAGCGGCCCGGCAACGCTCTTGACCATCTGCCCGTAGGCAATGGCTTTCTTACCCTTTTCCCTGACGATCTCACCATGGGCGATCTTGTCACTCATGGAAACAATCTTTATCCTCCCGGTCTCGATCTTCTCCACATCGAGGACCTCGCCGGTCTTGGGGTGCTTGATCACCCGGCCCTCTTTGTAGACAATAAACTTCATCCCGTCCTTGACTCCGGCGAGATGACCGAGATCAATGGTAACCCGGCCGCCGGAACGGTTGACCACATATCCCTCCAGGGGAAAATTCTTGATGATCTTCGAGGCCATCCGGTTAATCAGATCCTGGAGACTTGACGAACTGGTGGATCGGACATTTTCGGCGGCGATGATCGAGCCGCTCTCAACATCAATAATCCTCGCGTTGACCTCGACAATGCTTTCCAGACGCATGACCGAACCGGAAATGATGGTTTTGACGCCCAGGAGTTTACCCACCTGACTGGCACTGCCGGCATCGACCACCCCGCTCATCCCCAGTCGCTGCTCTTCGAGGATCTTTTTCAGCAAAGCCCGCTCGATCACGTCGAAACGGCCGGTCTTGACCAGGGCGGTGATGAACCACTCGGCGACAATGGCGCCCATATCCTTGGTCTCATAACCTTCACCCTGCATCTGAAAGTCGAGGACCGCGATCTTGGTCTTTTTGAAATCGGCCCGGGCCGCGGTCGGCATGCATATGCCCACCGCCAGCAGTAACATGGCTGTTAACAAGAAAATTTTCCGCATTCGTTTACTCCCGAACATCATTTCAGGTTGATAATCATCCGACTGCCGGTGACATCGGTAACCACAAGTTTTTTATTGCCCACCGTCCGGCCATCAATACCATCGGCAAAGGCATCGGCGTTGCCGCGAAAGGTCACGGAAAGTTTAAGCGTGCCATTGCCGAATGAACGCTTGGCGATTGAGGCGACCCCGTCGATATCAAGGGCCTTTTTCACCGACTTCTGGGTCCGGTAATCGGGAATACCCCGCACCTGAACCTCAAGGGTAGCCCCGTTATTGACCATGTTCTGAAAAGAGGATACTATCTTTTCAAACAGCTTTTTGTCCATGAGCTGACGGGCGGCCTTGTCGGCGGCGGTGCTCATGGCGGTGTCGCCGGAAATATGAGCGGCGGCGGCGTGGGCGCTTTTCGAGGCCACCACCCGGGCGTTGGAACAGTTGATCACCCTGACGGTGATCACCGCCTGACCCGAGGCCATGCCGACATCGGCCAGCATCCCGTTCTTACCCAGACTTTTGCTAACCGTACCGACAAGAACATATTCGGCTCCGTTATCGGCGCCGATTCTGGCGGCGGCCACCGGATCGCCCTTGGTGGCCCGCTCAATCAGGTCGTCATCCTTGGCCATCAGGGCCGCGGTGGCGGCGGCGTCAACGATATCAAAACCCTTTTCGGAAAGATAGTCGAGAATCGCGGTCTCGGCGTTCCTGCCATTTTCCTCTTTTATCAGGACCATCATCCGCGGCTTGTCCATGGAGTCAAGGAGAATCTTGAGCGCGGCAAGATCCTGCCTGATACTGGCGGTGGAGACCGTGGCCCTGATCTTGATAAAGTATTCCTCCGGCCCCTCTTTTTTTTCCGCAAGGATCTTGTAGCTCAACACCGAACCAATGGTCCGGGTCAGAACCCGGTCCTTCTGCAGGATAAAATTCTTGATCTCGGTCTCGGAGACCAGCACGGTGCCGATGCCCTGACTCACCGCCTCACGCTTGGCCTTGAGCAAGGCGTCAGCACGGGAAGTCCCGTACGATTCAGCCTCGACGGTAATCCGGTCAGCCGCGGCAACCGGCCGCGGGGAAAAGAAAAAAAGGCCGCAACAGGCCAGAAGCAGCAAGACGGAAACATTTTTCACTTTCATCATCCTCGCAAAATCTTTGGTGTTTTTATAAACAAAGCCGAAACATGGGATGGCTAATGATGGCATCGCCCCCCGCTCCGGCTGAAACGGCGATTTCCGGAAATCGCCAGAGACGCATGCGCGAGAAATTACGAGTCCAATCACTGATGGCCATCAATCTTTGACCACCGCCACCCGACCTCGACGGTCAAAAAAAACTTCCATCTTATCGAAACGGCCGATCCAGTAATGCCATTTCCTCAGGGTCATCAGATCGCCGCGATTGGCGAATTCCGGCGGGTAACCGATGGCGATTATCACCCCCTCGCGAGTCATCCCCGGCAGGGCGCGACCCTCGTAGATACCGTCCTGATCGACAGACGACATCCCCTTGATCCGGACCTCAAGCCCGGATAAGGCGGCCGCGTCGAGAAATATCCGGTCCACATGTTTCTTCAGGCTGGTGGCACTCCTGGTTTTATGATGAAACTCATAGCGGTAACGCCGACCGCTGCGGGTATCGGCAAAGAGCATCCAGTTGCGCAGCACCCTCTCGATTCTGACCGTGCGGCCCCAGGACAGAAGCCCCCCCTTCTGGTAGTTAACCGAGGATACCTTGTTAAAGGTCATATCGGCGTGAAGGTTGGTTCCGAGATAATATGTTCTTCCAACCATGGCCAGCAGAGGAATATTATCCGGCGGCATCCCCCTGGCATCTGACAATAACGGAGCCACAAGACCGACACTCAGGAAAACCCCGAACACCAGAAAATACTTTCTCATACGCTCTCCCTGAACCCAGGAATCAAAAGGACGGTATAAGGCTTAACCCGCTTAAAAAGCATAGCATTTGCCACCCCTTCTGGCAAGGAGGTAGCGGGGTGAATATTACCAGGTGAAAACGCCGTGATTCCAGACAGCGGCGTCATCCAGGCGCCATCACTGCAAGTGGTACCTGACCAGCATCGCCTCTGCCTTCGCGTTACCTCCCGCCGCGGCCCGTTTCATCCATAAAGCCGCCTGTGTCCTGTCAGCCTTGACGCCGTCACCGAGCAAATACATAAGGCCCAGGACAAGTCGGGCGTCATCGTTTTTGTGTTCCGCGCTTTTTTTAACCCAGTAAAAGGCCTTTTTTTTATTTACCCCGACACCGTTACCGGCATAATAAAGCATCCCCAGGGAATAGCCGGCATCGGCCCGACCCTGTTCCGCGCTTTTTTCAATCCAGTAAAAGCCCTTTTTACGGTCAACCGCTACCCCGTTACCGCTTAAGTAGATGCGCCCCAGAACATACTGCGCCGCGGCGTTCCCCTGCCCGGCGCTCTTTTTGTACCAGGACAGGGACTTCTTCAGATCACGTTCCACCCCGTCACCAGTGGCGTACATCGCCCCCAGGTTATAGCCGGCGTCCGAGACTCCCTGCTCCGCGCTTTCTTTATACCAGAAAAAGGCCTTCTTGCGATCCACCGCCACTCCCCGGCCGTGGTAATACATCATCCCCAGATTATAGCGGGCATCGGCGTGTCCCTGACGGGCGCTCTTCTCATACCAGGAAAATGCCTGTTTCAGGTCTTTCGTGACCCCGTCACCCTTTTCATACATCACCCCCAGGTTGTAGCGGGCCTTCATGTTGCCGTTTTCAGCGCTCTTTTTTATCCACAAAAAAGCCTTTTTACGGTCAACCCGCACCCCGGCGACACCGTCATGATACACCAGGCCCATATTGTACTGGGCGACGGGATTGCCTCTCTCGGCGCTCTTCTCCATCCAGTAAAGCGCCTGTTTTTTATCGGCCGCCACCCCGTCCCCGGCCATATACCTCATCGCCAGATCAAACCCGGCCGCGGCGCTACCCCGGGCGGCGTCCTTTTTTACCGCCTCAACGTCCCGGGCAAAGGCGTTAACGGCAAGAAACAACGACAATACAACAACAGCCAGACCCACCTTTTTCATAACATCCCCTTCTGGTCCCGCTCACCACAGGCAGTTGAAAAAGCCATGAACGGCTTTTTCAACTGCCTGCCAGACGCGGCATCTCTTTGCACCCCATCAATTTCCAACTTTCCGGTATATCCGTCGGCTATCGGTGGAAGGATCCTCTATTACCAGTTTGCCGCCTTCCATGTACGGGCTTACTTCATAATTTTTTGATGAAATCGTGCCGTTTTTTATCGAGTAGGAGGAGATTTTCTGGTCCACGAAGGTGCCGTCAGGGAGTTTCATCCTTGCCCGGATCTCGTGTTTCGCGTTAAAAACAAGGTGCGGCTGCATCCTGGCGATACTCTCCATGTGGGTGACACCGTTGGTGATATCAACGCACTGCCATTCCCCGATTATACCCTGCTCGCTGATCGCCTGTTTTTCCACCTTTGCCTCAACCGCCGGTTTCTCCTTTGAATTCCCGCAGGCGTAAAGGCTGAACACTGAAACAAAGGCAAGAAACATCATCACTGTCTTCATCATCACACTACCTCCCTGTATTTATTGATGGCGTCGTAAGAATTCCGATCTACTGCGTCGTAGCGCATTTTTGTTCCCTCGACATACCATATGTATGGTCTCGCTCACAAAAATACACTACTCCTTGTGTATCGAAATTCTTACTTAGCCATCCCGTGATTTATTACGAGTTCATCATCCATTACTGAACACGTTGAAAAAACACCCGTTCGCCGCTTCCCACCTCTTTCACCCGAGTGCTATACAGACACGGCCGAAACCGGCGGCAAGACGCCACTCGACACCGGTTTCAAAGACATCGTTTACCCCCCGGGTCAGGACCTCGACATGGGCCAGGGGATGACGTTCGCCGACCGCGGCAAGGCCGTGTCCCTGCCAGGTCTCATCCTCCCGGGTCAGACAAAGGGCCGGAAGGCACGGAGTCTCGTCAACCTCGACCGATAAAAGCCGGGGGCCGTCGCCGTCGCGGCCAAGGAGCCAGGCCGCGGCCCCGGGAACAAGGGGGGCCAGGCTCACTCCGAAAAGACGGCAATAGGCGTCGACAAGGAGGTCGCTGTAAACCTCCACCGCCAGGACCACCGCCTGGTCAATCATCCCCGCCTCCACCGCCTGCCGCCCCTGACGCAGGGCTATGAGGAAAGGCCATGAGTAGGTGGTCACGGTCAGGATCGGTCCCATGATTCCAAGAAGACGGGCGACATAACCGGCGGCGACATTATAAACCGAATGGGAAAAAAGGGTCGGCGATATCCGTCCTTCGCCGTCATCTATCAGGGTGGCAAGAGAGGAAAAATTGGTCTCCAGGGGACCGTAGGCGGTGCCGGCAAAAATCCCGATCCGCCGCGGCCGCGCCCGCTCGGTCGCGGCAAGGACGCGGTCGGCGGCGCATACCGCCAGACGGATGAAATCATCGGCACGGCGCAGATCGCGGACAAGGCGCTCCGGCTCAGCAAAACCGGATTCAAGGACTAGGGCCTGATCAATGGTCACCGCCATCAGAACGCCTCCAGAACCAGGGCGGAATTGGTGCCTCCGAACGCCAGCGACTGCGAGATGCCGATCCGGGACGCGAGTCCGACCTTCTCTCCCTCCGGCAGCGGAGAAAACAAAAAATCCGGATCAGGGGTATGGCAGCCGACCGTTCCCGGGGTCTCACCCCGACGCAGGGCCTCAAGGGTAAGGATCGCCTCCACCCCGCCGGCGGCGCCAAGGGTATGGCCGCTGATCCCCTTGGTCGAGACAAGATAAATCGCGGCCGCTGGATCGAACAGCTGCGCCAGGGCGTGGGTCTCGGCCTGATCATTGGCCCGGGTGCCGGTGCCGTGACCGTTTATCAGGGCCGGGACGCAATCAAGCCCGGCCGCGCTTATCGCGCCTTTTATCGCGTTGACCAGCCCCCGACCCTCGGGATGGGGGGCGGTGGGATGCCAGGCGTCGGCGGCGGTACCGTAACCACGGACCATGCCGGGGGCGGCCTTGGCGCGTCTTTTCAGCCGTTCCGCCGACTCAAGAACCATTACCGCTGCCCCCTCGCCAAGGTTCAGACCCTGACGGTCAACATCAAAAGGGCGGCAGGGGGCGTCACTGGTCAGCATCAGACTGGCAAAACCGTTTAACGCCACCCTTGACAACTCATCGCTGCCGCCGGCAACGGCAAGGTCGCAGACACCGGTGGCGATCCAGTTCGCGGCCAGACCGATGGCGTCGGTAGACGAGGCGCAGGCGTTGGTAATCACCATTGCCGGGCCATGGGTGCCAAGGAGGCGGTGCAGGCCCTGGGCGACGTTGTTGCCGAGAAAATTCCGCACCGGATCAAGGTCGGGTTCCCTGCCGTCACGCCAGGCGACAAAGTAATCCTCATCGTGAAAGGTGCAGCCCACCGTGGTGCCGATGGCGATCCCCAGCCGCGCCCGGCGCAGTTCCCCGGCCTCGATACCCGCGTCATCCAGGGCCTGGACGGTTGCCGCCAGGGCCAGGGCCAGGGTGCGGCCGGTACCGGGACGCAATTCACCATCAACAAGCCATGAATCCGCCGCCGCGGGAAACGGTTCCCTTGGACAGGTGAAAACCGGAAACTTCAGACCGGTGGCAAAAAGCCGCTCCGGAACCGGGGCGCAGTCCACCCGTCCCCGACAAAGCCCCTGCCAGACCGCCTCAACTCCGACTCCGGCCCCGCAGAGGATGCCGCGGCCGCTTATGACGGCGGTGAAGTTATCGCCCATCCCGGGATCCTATTTTCTCGCGTTGATAAAGGCGGACAGTGAATTAATCTAGGCAAAGGCCTCACGTCCCTCGTCCATGTCCTCGATCTGGACATCGAAATGCTTCTGGATCAGGACCACCAATTCCACCGCGTCAAGGGAATCAAGCCCGAGCCCCTCCTCAAACAAAGGATCGTCATCGTTGATATCCGCCGGTTCAACCCCCTGGAGCTTGAGGTCACGGATGATCATTTCCTTTAACTCTGCCTTAAGCTTTTCCATATTTCCTCACACCTTTGCCTGCCCGGCCGCGATCGACGGCAGGATTCCAGAAATCAAAAAAATTATACCATTGCCAGGGATATTCCCTTAAATAAGCCTCAACCGCGCGGGCGAACCTTGCCGCCGCAGGGGCAAACTGCCCGTACCCCCCGCCACGTTCCCTTTTCACCTCAATCAGGTCCCACACGTGGAGGCAATAGTTCCTGCGTCCGGTCTTGGCGGCAAGCAGCACCGCCACCGGGGCCCCGGTGGCTCCGGCAAGACCATAGGCCGCGGCCGGAAATCTTGCCTTTTCACCCAGGAAATCGACCTCAACCCCCGGGCCGCCGGCATAACGATCGGCCATGATCGTCACCACCTCCCCCCGGGAAAGAGCGGCGGTGGCCTCAACCATCCCGCCCATGAAACCATCGTTGCGGATGATATTAAACGATGGCCCCCCGTCTTTTAAATCAAAAAAATGCTTCGCCACCTCATCCTCGGCATAATGCATCAAGGAATTTACCCTGATCCCGAGGAGATCGATATGGGCCAGAGCGGTCTGCCAGTTGCCGACATGGGCGGTCAAGAGGACCAGACCCCGGCCGCGACGAAGCTCGGCCAGCAACAGCTCACTATTGTCAAAATCACCTGTAAGCCGCGCCCCTTTTTTCAGCCCCAGCCAGCCCCGATCAACCAGGACCCGGGCAAAGGAAAGCAGCAGTCTGAAGACATGAAAAAAACGCGTCACTCCTCCGGCGCCGGGAAAACGATGCCTGATATAAGAGCCAAGACGACGGTGAATCGCCCGGCTGGTGGAGACATATACCAGAACCACCGGAAAAAGCAGGAGGTAGGCGCCGCCCTGACCGCCGACGAGGAGGAAGAGGTAAAAAACCCCGTGGCCCAATGCCTCAAGCCGCTTCTTTATCCCGGTCATCCACACACCTCCACCTGCCCGCGGCGCAGGGAACGGAGCACAGCGTAAAAAAGCGCCGCCACCACCGTCCCGAACAGCGGTCCGACCAGGAGAGAGCCAAGAAACCATTCCCAGAGACGGTAATGGGCCTGCCCCACCAGGGTATTCCAGTCGAACTTTAAGAGAAATTCACCATGACGGAAGAAATAACCGGCCTCAATACAGAGCACCGGCACCAACGGCGGCATGCACAGCTGACTTGCCCCAACCGCCGCCAACTTGTTCAGGTGCAGACGATGACTCGCGTAGATAATCGCCACCGTATGCAGGGCCAGAATAGGCAGGGCGCCTAAAAAAACCCCAAGCCAGGCGGCGGCGGCCAATTGCCCGGCCGAGGTATGCTCACGGCAGAGCCTGCGAAAAAAGCCAACCGGATGCAGCCATACCGCCACCGGCACCCGTTCATCCCCGCCCCGACCCTCACCCCTGACCAGGCGACGATGGGGCCAGGGGCACAGGGCCCGGGCAACAAGACGGGTATGACAGACGCTCAGACGGAAATTATCACCGAGTTTATTACAATGACTGACACGGTCAGGGGGATAGTCCACACTGACCGCAACCGATTTAACCCCTATTCCGGCCCAGACCATTTTAGAAATAACCTCGATCTCAAAGGCGAATCCGCGACTGCGTATCGACAGCCGCAAAAGCTCGGCCAGCGGATAAAGCCGCATCCCGCTCTGGGTGTCGGGCAGGGTCAGGCCACTCTCCAGATGAACCCAGAAATTAGAAAACCGCCGCCCGAACCGGCTTGATCCCGGGACATTATCGGCGGCGTCCATCATCCTCGCGCCGATGACCATCACCGGTCGCGACGAATCCGCGACGGCGATCAGCTTCCCGGCCTCGGCCGGATCAAGCTGGCCGTCGGCGTCGACACTGACCATGGCGTCAAATCCCTGCCTTACCGCCTCCCGTGCCGCGGTAAGAAGGGCCGCGCCCTTGCCGCGGTTCTTTTCATGACGCAGGAGGGTAAGATCAAGACCGGCAAGCGTTTCCGCCCCCCCATCGGTTGAACCGTCATCAACCACGATCAGACAATGACCGCAGGCAATCGCGGCCCCGGCCACCTTTCGCACGGTTGCGGCATGATTGTACAGGGGAATAACGACGCAGCAGCGGTCCCCTTTCATCATCCCCATCCTCCCGTGCGGCACAGCATATCCCACAGGGGACCGACATGACCGCGGGAGTGGAGGCGGGTTATCCTGTCCTGCATACTCACGGCCGGGAATATACGGCTCATATCGCCCTGCCACGCCTCCTTTATCCGCGCCTCCATCTTTTTCCGGTCAACCGCGGGAGAAAAATAAAAAAACGGCGGCAGCAGATCACGGTCGGCGGCCATTATTCCTTCGGCCACCGCCCGGGCCGCAATCCCGGTGTCGGGCAGGACCCGGATACCGCTGAAGGCGAAGATCACCGAACCGGAAAGTTTCTCCATCGCGACAAGCCCTTCCTCAACCGTGGCGTCATCCTCCCCCGGACCGCCGAAGATAACAAAATGGGCGCAGGGAACCCCGGCGCTCACCGCCTCCCGGTTGAAGGAAACGACCTCGGCAATGGTGAAATCCTTGTTAAGCCCGGCAAGGGTGGCGTCGCTGGTGGCATCGGTTCCCACCTCCATCGCCGCCATCCCCGACCGTTTCAGGAGCTCAAACTCGCTCCGCCCCATGCCCGTGGGACGGAAAAAGGCGCACCACGGAACCTTGTTACCGTTTCTGATCATCGCCTCGGCCACCTCAAGATAACGGCCCCGGGCGTCATTAAAAACCGAATCAGTGAAAAATATATAGGGAGCGGAAAAATCACGTTCCAGCCGCGCCACCTCGTCGGCAACCTCCTGAGGCTCCCGAAAACGATAGCTACCCCCTTCAAGCATGGGATAGGAACAGTAAAGACAGCGATGGGGACAGCCGCGTTTGGTCTGGATATTGAGCATACCGCCGTTTTTGAGATAAAAACCAGCAATGCCGCGGTCATAGGCGACCGAAAGAGAGGGATATACGACCGCGGGCCGGGAGACAATATTCCCGGCAAGGGGCGTACCGGTTTCCACCGCCCGGGCAATATCAAGGATCGCCGCCTCGCCCTCACCCACCACCCCGTAATCACCGCCGAGTTCGGCCATGATCCGTTCCGGCATGATCGAAAACGCCGGGCCGCCCAGGACCAGGGGGGCTTCGGAGTATTCACGAACCAGGGCCACCGCCTCGCGGGCAAAACCGATAAAGGGGTCGGGAGAAGTGGAATCAACGGTATCAAGGTTACGGATGGAAAACCCGATCAGATCAAAACAGTTCTCCGCCAGGATCGCGCTCAAGCCGGAAATCCCGGCGCTCATGAGATCACAGCATCTTACCCGATGCCCCGCCGCCCGCAACACCCCGGCAATATGGGCCATCCCCAGAGGATAAACCGGATACGGCACCGTAACCTGATTTACCGCGACCAGGAGGCAGTCAAGTCCCAACCGTCCCGCCCTCCTGCCACTGACGCCGGCGACTGGTGAGCCGCACCGGGGTCTTGTAGGTCCCGTCCTCCATCTCCCGGCGCACCACCTTTTCAAACAGCCGCGCCATACGCAGCGACCGGGGCATGTCACGGTAAAAGGTGTCCCAGGCGTAATGATACATCTCCTGCAGCTCATCCGGGGTCATATTCTTCGGCATGAAGGTGACCTCGGCGGTGGTGTAGCGGCTCCAGTCTTTATGAAGAATACGGCCCTGTTTCTCGAATTGGGCGGTCACCGGGGTATGAGGAAAGGGGGTGAGGATGGAGAACTCGCTCATCTCCACATCGATCTCAAGGAGGAAGTCAACCAGCTTTTTGATGTAATCGACATCCTGGTTGTCGGGGCCGAGGAGAACCGCGGCCTCGACCCCGATACCATGGTCTTTCAACCTTCCGACCCGTTCACGGATAACATCGGAGGTATCAAAAACCGCCTGATAGACATACCAGCATCCGGCGTCGGCCGCAGCCCGCAACACCTCGGGATCGTCGAGAATCGGGTGGCAGACCCACTTTTTCTTCAATGGCGTAAGGGCGCGGAAGAGATCAAGGAGCCAGTCCTTGTCCTGGGCAAGGGAGTTATCAACCAGGAAAAGACGGTTGTTATCAATGGCTGCGATCTCCTCCACCACCCGTTCTATGGGACGGGGACGAAACTGCCGCCCGCCGAGATAGGCGGTGGCGCAGGGAAAACAATTAAATTTGCAGCCGCGGGAGGCATGGACAAGATCAACCATCGGCACCCCGCGATACACATACTTTTCCCGGTTAAGGACATCGCGCCGGGCCGGGCCGATGGTCCCGATGGGGGGAAAATCGTGGAAAAAGTCGTACCTCTTCTTCAATTTCCCCTGTTCAAAATCAGCCAGGGCCTGGTCAAGACGGCCGTCCTCGACCTCGCCGAGGAAAATGGCGTCCACCCCGACCTCGACCTCATCGGCGTGGAGCATGGCGGCAATGCCGCCGGCAATAACCGGAACCCCGATCTCACGATATTTCCGCGCCAGCTCAAGGCCGCGGGGCAGTTGGCAGGTAAGCATCATCGACAACAGGACCAGATCAGTGTCCTTTTTGATCTCAAGATCATCGACATGCTCATCGACGAATTTCAGTTCATATTTCTCCGGCACCGCCGCCGCCAGACACACCGGTCCGTGCGGCGGCAGATGAAACTCGGTCTGTTCCGGGATCTTGGGCCAGCGGGGATATACTATGGTTATTCGGCTCATTGTTTCTTCAAGACCTCTAATTCCACTGTTGGTTCTCCGCCGTCGGCGGAAATATTAATGATTCCGGTAAGCATCATCGAAGCCGGCCCGGAAGGAGCCAGCCAGCCGGCCGCCTGGGCGCGGGCCGCGTCACGGTCACCGTAGACCGCATACACCGGACCGGTAAGGCCGCAATGACTCGCGGCCTCGGCCAGAGGTATATTGGCCAGGGTATAACCGAAAAGCATCGGGCTTACCCCATCGACGGCAAGGGCGCGACTGAAGGCGAGATCGGTGGCGAGACAACCGTCACCGGTCGCGAGCACCAGACCAATATCCCCGGCCGCAGGCAAAATCCCCTCGGCTTTTAAAAATCCGGCCACCGCCACCAGGGTGACCCGGCTGGCCAGGTCCATCCGTCCCCAGCGTTTGGGGACCTCCCCGAGAAGTTCCGTCACCTCCGGGACAATCCCGTTATCGTCGGCAAGTCCAGTCCAATCCATCATCACCCGTCTCCGGCCAGACACGCCCGTATTTCCGCGAGACCCGCGCCCATATCCCGGGCGATAATCCGGCTGAAAATCGAGGCGATCAGGTGTTTCCCGTCCCGGCCCCGCCCCAATTCATAGACCGTATGATAGCGGTCATCAACCCTGTGGGTAAAATTCCGGCGCCAGACCTCAACCCCGTCGGACACCCGGACAAGACGGACATCGTAATCCATTTCAACCACAAAAGAAACGTAGGGCAGGGCAAAAACCCGGGCCAGCCAGGCGTACATGAAGGAACCGTAATAATAACAGCGCTCGGTAAGCCGACTCTTACGCAGGGTGCCGGTAAGAAAAAAATCCGCCCGGCCACCGTCCGCCGCCAACAAAACCCGGTTGAAGACCCCGGTCCCGGCAATACCGGCGGCAATGGCCCGGGCCATATTGTCCGGCAACGGCCTTGAGGCAAAGGGGGTAAACACGGTGTAGATCT
This sequence comes from Deltaproteobacteria bacterium, assembly GCA_024275015.1. GTDB lineage: Bacteria > Desulfobacterota > Desulfobulbia > Desulfobulbales > JAJRZW01 > JAJRZW01. The sequence goes on from JAJRZW010000074.1 coordinate 27,565, forward strand.
CCGGAATGTCAGTGGCGATATCCACCCACAGCACCCCGGGAACCAGACCCAGCCATTTACGGTTGGCACTGGCCCGGGTCTGGGGACGCATATCTTTAAAGGTCCCGACCGCAAGCGAATACGGCAGGGGATTTACCGCTTTTTCCGGGAGATTGAAGGACAGGGAAAAATCAAGCATCGGCGAAGAACATCCCGCGAGGATGAACAATATGAAAAAAAAACGCCGGAATGGACGCGACATGAAATATCCTCTGTCATTAAAATCTGATGGCATCGTAATAATAGCAATTGCTCCTGATATTGGCAAAGCCTATCCTCTACAGCGTAATTCTCCGCAACAGGAGACGACGAAAACACAATTACCGCCAACCGACGGTTGAGAGTTTTTTCTTTTGCCTTTAAAGTCATCTCCATGTCAAAACCAATCCGAAAAAAAATCCGCGACCGACTCTTCTACCTCTGTATCCTTGCCATCTACCGGATCATCTCCATCCTGCCCCGGCGACCGGTACTGAAATTCGCCCGGGCAATGGGTTCCATGGCCTTTTGTTTCAAGAGCGGAATGCGCAAACGCGCGATTTACAACCTCCGCCGCGCCTTGGGGCCGGGAATATCCCGGGATGAAATAATAAAAACCGGACGCGGGGTATTCCGCCACTTCATCACCGCCGCCTTTGACCTGATGTTCATCCCCCGCCTGTGCAAAAACGGGAGAATAAACGAGATTGTCACCACCGCCGGGATGGAACACCTGGACCGCGCCCTGGCAAAGGGTAAGGGGGTAATGATGCTCACCGCCCATTTCGGTGACTGGGAGATTCTCGGGACCTGGCTGGCGCAGAACGGTTACCCGATGAAGGTCATCGGCCGGCCGATTTTCGATCCCGGCCTTGACCGTCTTCTGGTCAGCATCAGGAACCGGGCCGGCTACACCAATATCGCCCGTGGCTCCTCAAGTCTTGAGATCCTGAGAACAATAAAAAAAGGCGGCGCCATCGGCATGCTCATTGATCAGGATGTCCAGGTACAGGGGGTGTTTGCCGATTTTTTCGGCCGCAAGGCCTTCACCCCCACCGGCCCGGTACTACTGGCCCGGCGTTTCGGTACCCCGATTGTCCCCATCTTCTGCCGCCGATGTGACGACATGCACTTCGAGGTTACCTGTATGCCGGAGATCGAACAGGGCAAAAGCGGCGATGACCGTGAAGACATCCTTGCCACTACCGAAAGGATCAACCAGGTCTATGAGGAAGTGATCCGCGAGACTCCGGAACAATGGGTATGGATGCACAAGCGATGGAAAACCCGGCCGCAATCCGGTGAATGAAAAAAGGTTTCGTACCGAAAAGCTGCTATTGTAAAACCGTGATGCATAATTTTATCCTCCCCGTCTTTATGATCATGGCCGCGCTGTTAACCGCGGCGATTCTGGCCTTTATCCTGCTCAGAAAACGCCTCGGCAGCGACGGGGACGAAGAAAAATCGCCCGAGAGCATCATCCTCTCAACCCCGACCTCGACCATGCGCGAATTCGCCCGGGCCGAGGTCAGGCTGCCGGTGATGATCACTACCGCCGACGGCCGGGAAGCCGGCGGCGAGAGCCGCAATATTTCCGCCAGCGGCATCTTCATCGCCTGCGCGATGCGTATCCCGCCGGATTCGATATGCGACATCAAGATCCTCTCCGCCGCCGGCGGCCCGATTGAGTTCAAGGGCCGGGTGACCTGGTCCAACCAACACCTTCCCGAAGAAAAGGTGATCGAAGCCGGGGTCGGCTTCGGCTTTTTCGCCCTCGCGCCGGAAATCAGAAAAAAACTGCAACGGCTCCTGCAGGCAAACCTTGGAGATAGATAAAAATGAATATCCTGAAAAAAACGATGGCTGTTCTCTGCGTCCTGACCCTGACCATGATCATTGCATCCTGTTCAGGTTCCGGAAACGAAAAAAAAGATAGTATCAGCGGAAAAATCGACCGGCAGACCACCCGGACGGCGAACAAAATCGTCAGAAAAATCCGCTCTCCGCTGCAAAAGGCCCGCGATACCCAAAAATTAGGCGAAAAACGTCTGAACGACATTGACCGCACCCTCGGCGGCCAATAACCCAAACGGCCTCAGGCCATGAACCGCTTCAGAATATCGCTTATATCGGCCATGGTCAGCGGTTTTATCCGGTAGTCGTCTATCCCCTGTTCCAGGGCCTCTTCACGGGAAATCTTGTCGCCGTAACCGGTAAACAGAACCACCGGCAGGTCGGAACGTTTTTCCCTGATCCGCCGGACAAGCTCCATCCCGTTCATCTGCGGCATGACCTGATCGGTGATGAGGAGGTCATAAGCTCCGGGATCAGCGACAAACGCGTCCAGGGCCGCGACCGCGGTAGCAAAAGACTCGACCTCACAGCCGTACATTTCCAGGGCCCGGCCGACAAAATTACGCAGCATCTCTTCGTCATCCACCAGCATCACCCGCCCATGATAGCTGTCCATGGGCGAGACAAGCCCGGCAGCGACGGCGGCGTTCCCTTCGCCGCCGGCACCGGGGAGCCAGACGGTAAACACGGCACCGCCGCCGGGACCGTCACCGACCTCGATCACCCCGTCCATATCAGTGACAATGCTGTGAACGATAGCCAGACCGAGACCGGTACCTCCGGGACCACGATCCTTGGTGGAAAAATAGGGCTCAAATATCCGTTCCTTTACCGCGGCCGAAATACCGGGCCCGGTATCGGCGACCCGAAGCCGGAGCCATCCGTGCTCATGGGGCCGCGGGGCCTCACCGTTATCCACCCAATCAAGATCCACCGTCAGCCGCCCGCCGCTCTCGTCCATGGCCTGAACCGCGTTGGTACACAGGTTCATCAATAATTGCTGGCCGCGACTGACATCACCGACTACCGGCGGACAATCGGGGGAAACCCTGCAGATGATCTCAATATCGGGGCTGATGGTGGCCTGCAGGAGTTTAACGCTCTCCTTGGCCACCGGCCCGAGGAGAAACGGCGCCGGCTGTCCCTCGCGTTTACGGCTGAACGTAAGGATCTGTCGCACCAGATCCGCGGCCCGGCGGCCGGCGGCGCTTATCCGGCCCAGATTTTCTTCAACAACGCTGCCCTTTTCCACCTCCAGCAGCGAAAGCTCGGCATAACCGAGAACCGCGTTCAAGACGTTATTGAAATCATGGGCAATTCCGCCGGCCAGGGTTCCGATGGCCTCCATTTTCTGGGCATGCCGGAGATTTAATTCGGTTTCCCGCAGCTGTGATATATCGGCCAGGACGCAAACCAGCCCTTGGTAACGCTCGCCAATGCCGGAAAAGGCGCGGGCCTGCCAAAGCATGATATGGGTTTTGCCGCCGGCATCAACCACCCGACATTCCCGGGGGGCATCGACAAACCGCGCCCTCATCGCGGCAAAAGTCGGCCTTTCCCGGCCGCTGAAAAAGGCGGCGACAAAACCGGGGATACCAATACCACCGAGGTCGGCCGGACCAAGACCCGTAATCTCGTCCCGGCTCTTGCCGCTTATGTCCTCAAAGGCCAGGTTGCAGCCTAAGAAAAACCCGGCCCCGTCAATAAAAAATACCGGTAACGGCACCGCGTCAAGCAGGGTTTCCTGAAGGACATACTGTTCACTTAAACGTTCATAGGATTCACCGAGGAGTTCCTCACGCCCCCTGACCGTGGCCACCATTTCCCGAAACCCCTGGGCCAGTGCCTCAAGTTCAACAAAGGGCTGCGACGACATTTCCAGATCATAAGAACTGCGGCCGAGGGTGGCCGCGGCGATAACCATGGCATCAAGGGGCCTGACTATACGGGAACTGATATACACCGAGCCGATGATCGCCACCACCAGCACCAGGGCCAGGGCGGCGACAAACAAAAAAGCCATCCGACGGTTATAGAGATGGATATCACGCACGCTCTCCGCCACTACCACCGCCCATCCCGGTCCGGCGACCGGGGCCGCGCCGCTGATGTACTTCTCACCGTCAAGGGTAAAGGCGTATACCCCGGTTCGACCCGAAATCGCCGCCCGCACAGGCTCAAGAGCGGCGTAACTCACCCTCTGGCTGACCTTTTCCTGATCGGGATGAAAGATCAGGGTGCCGTGACGATCGGCAAGAAAAACCCGCAGGGCGGGATCGAGATTCAAAAGCCGGATCTGACTGCCGAGGCTGTCAATACTGATGGTTCCGGCAATGATAAACTTTCCCTCCGGAATCGCCAGAGTAACCGAGTTACGCCCGGTAAAAAGCGATTGATGGACATCACTCCAGACCATGGTCTTCTTTTTCATTACCGCCTTGAAGTAGGGCGCGGCGGAAAAATCGACCCCGACGAGCATGTCGCCGGACATATCGCCTGTGTCCCGGACTCCGGCGGCCACCACCCGACCCTCGGCATTTACGAGAAAAATGGATTCAAAACCATCGGTCGCGGCCACCGCGGCGTCAAGGATATAATTGAACTCCGCCGGCTTTACCACTACCCGGCTTAAAAAAGAGTGGTTCTGCCGCAGAACCGCCTGCGCCCCCTTCAGGATATTCTCAAAGCGGGCCTTGACCTGATGGGCCAGAAGCAGGGTATTGTGTCGGGCCTCCACCATTTCGTGGCGTCGCTGCACCCCCACCACCGCCACCGCGATGAACAGAAGCGGCAACACCGCAAGCAGGAGCATCCACCCCATGATGCTTGTACGCAGGGACCGGGGACCGAACCTCACGGGGTATCCTCTGCCATGGGGACAAAACGCCCCCCATGGATAGTCATCATTATATGCGGTTGGTGGATATCGCCGTAGCGGTCAAAGACCAGGCGGCCCTGAAGTCCCGGGAAGCCCCTGGAAGAAAGGATGGCGGCCTTTATCGCCGCAGGTTTAACCCCGGAGGCAAGGGTACGGATGAGTACCGAGGCGGCATCATAGGCCTTGACTGCGGCAAAACCCGGCGCCCGGCCGAAGACACGCCGGAAAGCGGCCTTGAAGCGGACAAATTCCCGGCCGGTGAAGGCGGGATCATAGGAACGGAAAAAAACCATACCCTCGACACTCCTGCCGCCAAGGACAATGACATCATCGCTCGCCGACCACTCGCTGGCGACAATATGATCAGGACGCTTTGCAAGCCGGAGCAATTGCTGGATGAACATCGCGGTATCAAGGGAGTTGGCCAGAATCACCAGACAATCGGGACAATGTTTGCCGATCCGGGCAACAATGGCGGCATAATCGGGCCGGTCGCCCCGGGAATTAAAGGTTATCCGGTAAGGGGCCGCGCCACCCAGAGCCGTGAAGGCAGCGGCAAAGGCATTGCTCCAGCTCTCGGTATGGACCCGGTTGGCAAGGTCGTAAAGGACGCAGGCACGATTATGTCCGAGACGGTTATACATATAACCGGCAAGAATGGCGGCATCGGCACCACTTGAATTATAGACCCGGAAAAACCAGTCGTCACGGCCGGAGAGGTCATCGGAACTCGCCGTCGGCGCCATTATTGGCAGGTGGGAGGCGTTGATCTGCGGCAGCACCGCCATGGCCATGGAGCTGGTCATCGGTCCCACCAGGGCCTTGACCCCTTTGGCGATCAGAAAATTTACCGAGGCCACCGCCTTTTCCGGGTCAAGGCCGTTGTCACGGACCAGAAGCTTAAGCCGGCGGCCGTTGACCCCGCCCCGGGAATTAGCCTCCATAACCGCCAGCATGGCCCCGTCACGACCGTCAATCCCCAGGTTCGCGGAACGACCGCTTATGCAGCCGGTAAAACCGAGCCGAAGTTCCCGTTCACCGGAGCGGAGGCAAAAGACAATAATCAGGGCCGCTACCGCGACAAGCGGCAGGCCCCATTTCACCATAGGTGCCATAAATCTCCCCCAGGTCGCCATTGTCCGGGAATTTTCCCCGAACGCCGAAACCATCAGAAAAATATTAGCACATGGCAACAGAAAAACTCAAACCGACTTGAGACTTTTTTCCACCATTTCGGAGAGATCTGGAGAAAGATTACCGCGCCGCAGGGTCTCGATTTCCCGGCGCATGATGCCGGCGCGAACCGGCTCATAACGCCGCCAGCGGGAAAACGGGGCAAAAAGCCGGGCCGCGGCCTGGGGGTTCTTGCGGTCAATATCCTTTAACTGCCCGGCGAGAAGGCGATAGCCGCGGCCATCGACACGGTGGAAGGCAAGGGGATTGGTATTGGCAAAAGCACCCAGTACCGCCCGCATCCGATTGGGATTGGGCGAAGAAAAAAACGACGAGGCGATAATATCCTCAACCACGTCCAGGGTCTCCACCGCCGGGATTCCGACCTTCAGCGCGAGGAACTTGTCCACCAACAGGGGATCATTGCCCCAGCGGCCAAGGAAACGGGCCGCGGCCGCCTCAGCCCCGGTCACGCGATGGTGGAGGAGAACGGCAAGCCCGGCCAGTTCATCGCTCATATTATCGGCGCCGTGAAAACGCTGCCACGCCGAATCCGTCCCCTCTCCGGCCCGAAGGAGATAATCAAGGCAGAGCCAGGCCAGACGACGGCGCCCGGCAGACAACGGGGTAAACACATATTGCCCCCGGGGAACGATGACCGCGAACAGATCCCGCCAGCCCTGAGCAAGGCGGGTGCCGAGAGCGGTGGCGAGGTTGTCGCGAACCCGGTAAAGGATCCCGGGATCAAGGTCTTTAAGATCATTGGCCAGGGCGTCAAAATCAGGCAGACGCAGAAGCAGGGAAAGAAGATCAGGGTCTGATCCCCTGGCTTGGGAAATCAGGGTCTCCCAGGCGTTGACGATTATATCGATCTCAGTGGCGGGGAGTTCATCCCGCCTGTCACGCACCGCCTTTTTAATAAAGATACCGCCAAGTTCCTGCCCCGCCCGCCAGCGACAGAAGGGATCGGAATCATGAACCAGGATCCGGGCCAGTTCAACCGCAGACTGGCGAAAACGGAGACGAACCGGGGCGGAAAAATGCCGCAGGGCGGAAACGGTTGCTTCGCCCCCGACCCCGGTGAGCATGAAATCCTCCCCGGCCCCGGCGAGGACCAGACATGCCTCCATCTCCTCACGACCATTGAGGATGAATGGCACCAGAGCGCCGTCGGGACCAAGGAGGCCGATAGTCACCGGGATGACGAGATCTTTTTTCTTCGCCTGTCCCGGCGATGGCCGATGGCGCTGCTCAAGACGCAGGGTCAGCTCCCCTGTTCGCGGCTCATATTCCTGCTCAAGGTATAGCTCCGGAGTCCCGGCCTGGGTGTACCAGTCAAGCATGAGCCCCAGGTCACGGCCACTCTCGGCTTCCATGGCGTGGATAAAATCCTCCACCGTGGCAGCGGTGCCGTCGTTTTCAACGATATACCTCTTTACTCCGGCAATAAAGGTATCACGGCCCAGAAAAGTGGCAAAAAGCCGTACCAGTTCCGCCCCTTTTTCATACACAGTCAGGGTATAAAAATTGTTGATCTCAAAGTATTCGTCCGGCCGCACCGGATGGGCCAGGGGACCGGCATCCTCGGCAAATTGATGCGCCATGAGCAGGCGGACGTCACGGATCCGGTTGACCCCGCGGGAAAAAACCGCGGCGGAAAATTCCTGATCACGGTAAACGGTCAGTCCCTCCTTGAGACTCAATTGAAACCAGTCGCGACAGGTGACCCGGTTGCCGGTCCAGTTATGAAAGTACTCATGACCGATAACCGCGGTGATATTCTCAAAATCGCTGTCGGTCGCGGTCTCGGGGCTGGCGAGAACGTAACGGGAGTTGAAGATGTTGAGGCCCTTGTTCTCCATTGCCCCCATATTGAAATCATCAACAGCGACGATCATGTACTGGTCAAGATCGCATTCAAGGCCAAAGACCGCCTCGTCCCAGGCCATGGCCTGTTTGAGCGACCACATGGCGTGGCCACAGCGGTCACGGTTATGGGGTTCGACATATATCTCAAGTTTTATCTCCCGACCACTCATGGTCCGGTGGTGATCCCGGACGCAGACGAGATCACCGGCCACCAGAGCAAAAAGATAGGATGGCTTGGCAAAGGGATCACGCCAGCGGGCCCAATGCCGACCGTCGGCAAGGACGCCAGAATCTTCAAGGTTGCCATTGGCAAGGAGAACCGGGAACCGCTCCCGGTCGGCGGCAAGGGTAACCTGGTAACGGGCAAGGACATCGGGACGATCTGGGAACCAGGTAATCCGGCGGAAACCCTCTGCCTCGCATTGGGTGCATAATTTCCCCCCGGAGAGATAGAGACCTTCAAGACGGGTATTGGCAGCCGGGTTGATCCGGACCACGGTCTCAAGGGTAAATTCAGCCCCAGGCGAAAAAACGGTAAGGGATTGCGAGGAAAGACAATAGGTCCCGACAGCAAGGGGGCGTTCATCAATGCTGATCTCCAGAAGGTCGAGATCGATGCCGTCCAGTACCAGATCGCCTCCCGCGTCCACGGCCGGGTTAGCCCGCAGTGAAAGCCGCGACCGGACCAAGGTGTTCCCGGGATCAAGGTCGAAGTGAAGATCAACCCGGTCGACAAAAAATGCGGGGGGCAGATAATCGCCGAGACGGATCGGGGACGGCTCAGATTCCGGCAGCACGGACACCTCCGGAAAGACCGGCGTAATGCAGGTCGCGACGCACCACCACCGGAACCATGATCTCCTGCCGCGGCCGCATCTTCAAGGGATCGAGATCCTGGTTGAAACGATGAATGAGCCAGAAAGGCAGATCAAATTCCCGCGAACACAGAACCCATATACTGTCACCGGATTTAATCCGGTAGGGACGCAGGTTCTCTATCCGCCAGGAGGCAAAAAAGTCTTCCAGGAGTTCACGATGAAAATCGTAACGTTTCTCAACAAAGCTGGTCTCATAAGTTTTTGCCAGGGGGATGGTTAATTGCTGGTTCACCTGGATCGGTCGGCCGTAACGCAGTTTATTCACCCGCCGCAGACGGCTGGTGGGAATCCCCAGCCACTGGGCGTAATGTCCCAGGGTCTCTGCCGCCGCCACCCGGATAAGCCCGAAACGTTTGCCGCCGCGCTCCACGATCTTGATAACCGCGAGATTCTGCTCCACTTCAACAGAGTTGAGACGATCCGGATAAACAAATTCATCCCGCCGGAGAGCAGCCTGATAAAAACGCTCGCTTCGCGGCAGAATCCAGCCGGATGGATCATCCTCAAGTCCGGGGGGAAGATGGGCCTGGGCCAGCATAATCGTGTCCAGGAACTTTGCCGCCGGGGCCGATTTATCCCCCTTGCCGTCGACCGGGATCAACCCCGGCGGCAAGGGCAGGTCTATACCGACAACACTTTTAACCGCGCCAGGTGACGGGGCCTTAAGGTCAAGGGCGGCAACCATGATCGGCGGCGCGAATTTGGCCCCGGCGCTCAAAACCACGACCCTGTCAGCGACCCCGCCCGGCAGACGCAGACGCTGACCGGCATAGATGGTACCCCGGCGGTTCAGGCTGTTGGCCCGGATCAGATCCCTGGTCCCCACCCCGTAAAGCCTCGCAATCCGGGACACCGTGTCGCCGCGACGAACCCGGTGATATGAACTGGGACGTTGGTGCGAATGCAGCATATCCCCTCCCATCCCGGCGGCAAGGGAAGCCATCCTCCCCACGCGCTCGGGGAGCCTGAGACGATATCCCCGGGGGACGTATTTCCGCCCGTCAAACACCGGCTCCCGCAGGGCCGGGTTCAACCGCCGCAGGTGGGCGAGTTCAACCGCGAAATGATCGACGAGATCGGTGATCGCGGCATATGCCGGCAGTGGAAATTCAAAGGTGTTTTCCGCACGGTCAAGGACAAGGTTTGAAAAAAAACGCCGATATCTCTTGGCCACCTTACGGGCCGCCAAAAACTCGGAGTAAAAATTACGCGAGGCAAAACCGAAACCGGGGCCGCGATATTCCCGGTAAATACGACAATAATCCCCCCCCTCCTTCTTCACCGCCTTCAACATCCCGCCCAATCCATGATTATAGGCGGTCACCGCCAGCGGCCAATTCCTTAACATCTTGTAATTATAGGCCAGAAGCCGGGCCGCGGCCCGGGAACTTGCCAGGGGATCACGACGTTCGTCGACCACATAACCCACATCCATATACATCCGCCCGGTGGAACGGGTAAACTGCCAGATCCCGGCGGCACCGAACTTGCTATAGGCCCTGGGGTTAAAAGACGATTCCACATGGGCGAGATAGACAAGGTCTTCCGGCACCCCCTGACGGCGGAATATCTTCTTCATCCGCGCAAGCCAGGCCCCGGAACGGACAATACCGCGGGCGAAACGATCTTTCTGTCCCAGCTGGAACCTGACATCACCGACGGCGGCACGAAATGTACTTCTTGATGCCATGGCGCCGAATAGGGCGAACACCCGTTTTTCCTCCGCCCGAACCGGCCTACCGATCCGGGCGAGACGGGAGAGGATGCGGCGGTATTTTTTTTTGACCCGGGCAATACTCCGGCGATTACGACGGCGATCTGCCCCTGAACGTTCAGGCCGCAGCTTCACCACCTGATAAATGATAAACGGATGACGTTTGTCGTGGATAATCGCATCGTTTAAGGTGTATTTTGAATAAACTGATTTCCAGAAGGCGACGGTGGGGGCGATCTCATCATATTCCGGCAGGGATGAGGCCAGCAGACGGCCGGGACGGAAGGCAAGAAGCAGCAGCAGGGCCGCAACAATCACGCCGGTCCATCTTGCGCCCCCGGCAGCCCGTTGAAGAACAGACCGGGGGTGGCGCGTGGACGTCTTTCCCAACGGCCTGATATGTGTTTTTCGGTGGCTCATGATCAAAGTGACGTGTCGCCCCCGGCCCTGGCCTAATTCGTGTCTGTCGATAATTGATCTTTTCATGGACAGGCACTGGTTCATAAATCTTTTTGATAACCGCTCTCAAAACATAATAGCAGAAATCACAGGGGAATTTAACCCTGCAATTATCAAGATTCGAGGATCTACCCGATAAATCAACCTTCAATAAATTCGTAATAATTTATCAGTTCGTTGAAAAACGGACTGGTCGCGGTGCATGGACGCGCCGTCGATTTTATTGGGCTCAAAAAGTAAAATAAAATCGAGAGGTTGACCAAGGCTTGTTTTGGCCAACCGGGTGTTGAAAAAGCCAGGACGGCTCTCTCAACACTCTGTCAATGAAGCGCTTTCCGGTTATCATCTTTTCGACAATAGTCTTCCGGCTGGTTGAACCTGAAAGGCTCCTGATCAGAAAAAACCTGTTTCCGTGGTCCAGGATCAGGATCCGGCCGCCGCGGTAACCGCATTGAGTTCATCTTCCGCCAGGACCTGGTCGATATCAAGAAGAATATTCACCGAATCCTTGGCCTTGGCGATCCCAAGGATATAGGCGGCGTCAAGGGTGACGCCGAATTCCGGCGGCGGTTCAATCTCTTCCGCCGCCACCTGCAAAACCTCTGAGACCGAATCCACCACCAGGCCCATGAGGACATGACGACCGGAACTACCGGTTACCTCGGTTACGACAATACATGTACGATCAGTTACCTCGCTCTCCTTAAGGCCGAAACGGAGACTGAGCGAGACCACCGGGATCACCTTGTCACGGAGGTTAACCACCCCCTTGGCAAAATCCGGCATTCTCGGAACCTCGTGGATTTCCTGGGTCGAGGCCCCGATGATCTCCTTGACCTGCATGATACTGATCCCGTAGACCTCGGACCCGACATTGAAAGTAAGATATTTACCCGCCAGTTTACCGGAATCCTTCTTCTCGATTGTCTCCGTCCCAGCCATCTCTCCCTCCTCGTACTTGTCTCTTCAGTTGATGGCTGAGTAATTCCGATATACCGCGTCGTAGCGCATTTTTGTTCATTCGGTATACCGGCAGGTATGGCCTCACCCGCAAAAAGCCCCTGCTCCTTGTATAGCAAAATTATTACTTAGCCATCCTGAGTAATTACGGGTTCATCGTCTGTTACCAGCCCGTTGAAAAAGTCTAACAGAAAAAAAATCAGCCGGGATAAAAAAATCAGACAAGCACCACCTCAATTCCCGCCTGTCTGAGAAGTTCTGCCACCGAGTCTTCTCCGCCTTCGGGGATATTAAGGATATCGGGCTTATGGGAAAGAATCCAGCTCCCCAGACGAACCTTACGATCAACATCTACGGCCAGGAAGGGATTTTCGAGAAACTGCCTGCTGATCACCGCGCCGCTGTCGACCTCGGCCTCTTCAAGGAGAAACCAGGGGGCGGTAACCGGATCGGCCACCGTCTCCGAGGCAAGGCCACTGACCGGGGTCATCCGCCGCATGGTCTCGGCCGGGCCGAAATGGGGCCGCACCCGGGCCATGACCACCCGGGGGAAGGCCGCCGGAATTTCTATTTCGAGCCGATCGGCGACCTGGTCGGCAATCCGGTGTGACGGGGTCTGCATGGTCACGTCAAGATCCACCAGGAAACGCCCCCCGGCCTTGCGACTCATGCAATTCTTTACCCGGGTGACCCGGGGATGATCCTCGACCATGGTAACAATATCCCGCTCGGTATCGCGGTCAATGGCTCCGTCCATCAGATCGCGGAGGGAGTTGAACATCAATTCCCCGCCACTCTTGAAGACGAAAACCGCCACCACCCCGGAGCCCCAGCGATCGAGATCAAGCCCCCAGGCCGCGCCCAGAAGGGCGAAAAACACCACCGCGGTGCTCAGGGCGTCGGCAAGATAATCGCGACCATCGGCCTCCAGGGCCGGGGAAGAAAACCGCCGACCGCCACGGAGCTGGTAAAGGCCGAAAACGGCGGAGACAAGAAAGGTCAAGGCCGCCACCGGCAAGGCGAGGCCTACATCCGGCAGGGTGGCGCCACCGACAACGGCGTGGCGGGCGATTTCATAAGCGACCATGACAATCGCCACCGCGGTCACCATGGTCGCCACCGTCTCGGCCTTATACAGGCCGTAATGAAACGAAGGATGCCGCCGTCCGGCGATCCAGAGGCCGGCATAGAGGGCAAGGGCGGCAAGAAAATCAGTAACCGAATGAACCCCGTCGGCCAACAGCGCTCCACTTCCGGCAACGACCCCGGCCGCGATCTTTACCAGAGCCAGGAACAAATTCAAAAACACCGAAACCGCGACCCGCCTTCTGGCGGCAGCAATCTCCTGGATTTTTTTTTCTTTCGGCATTGCGGTCTCGCCAGGACAACAGATCCGGCTCAGGGGGATGCGACCTCAAGGCAATTACGGCCGGAGTCCTTGGCCCGGTAGAGCGCGGCGTCGGCGGCATGAATCAAGGCGTCAGGATCATCATCACGGCCGGGGATCATTGCCGCCAACCCGGCGCTGACCGTTACCCGGTCGCCGACCATTGAGGTGCCGTGATTGAGTTTAAGATCATGCACCGCCTTCATCACATTGCCGGCGACTATCCTCCCGCCATCAAGGTCGGTATGGGGCAGTACCAGGACGAATTCCTCGCCGCCGTAACGGGCGACAAAATCCACCGGCCGCTTGAGACTGGCGGCAATGGCTCCGGCGATCCTCGCGAGGCAGAAATCGCCGGCCTGATGGCCATAGAAATCGTTATAGGACTTGAAAAAATCGATATCGAAGATCATCAGGGCCAGGGATGATTCCTCGCGCCGGGCCCGTTTCCATTCCTTAAGATAAAGTTCGTCGAAATAACGACGGTTACCAACCCCGGTAAGACTGTCGATATAGGAAAGACGCTCAAGGGTGGCGTTGGCCTTGCGCAGCTTCATGGTGGTCTCGAGAAGCTCGGCCTCCCGGGCCCGGCGCAGGTCCATCTCACTTTTTAAACGCAGAAAAGACCTGACCCGGGTAACAAACTCAACCTCATCGGCGGGTTTGACGATATAGTCAATGGCTCCGGACTCAAACGCCTTTTTCAGGTAATCAACCTCGGCCAGCCTGGTTACCATGACCACCGGCACATCGCGATAGCGTTCCCGGGCCTTGATCGCCCGCAGGGTCTCAATGCCGTCGATCCCCGGCATGACGATATCCATGAGGATGATATCAACGTCAAGATTATGCTTGTCGGGATCATTTATTCCCAGTAATTTTATCGCCTCCTCGCCGCTTGTCGCGTGATGGATGGCACCGAACCCCTCGTTTTCGAGGATAGCCCCAAGAAGGTCGTGGATCTCCTGGGAATCATCAACGATCAATATGCTCTTTTTGGCGTTCATGTTCTCCCCTTTTGACAATCCCGCTTTCCCCACTAAGTTATATATCCGCATAAGGACAAAAGTGTCAATGACCGCCGAATACCACCAGCCGATAATCGGTACCCTGGGATTTATCCTTTCCCCGGACCAGGACAGGGTATTGATGGTCCACAGAAACCGCCGGCCCGATGACGACCATTACGGCAAATACAACGGTCTCGGCGGTAAAATGCGTTTCAATGAAGATGTAAAGTCATGTCTTGAACGCGAGATAAGGGAAGAGGCCGGTCTCGAATGCCTTTCCATGCGCCTGCGGGGGACGATAAACTGGACCGGGTTCGGTCCCAGGGAAGAATCATGGCTTGGGTTCATCTTTATCATCGACCGCTTCTCCGGAACCCCGCCAGAGGAAAACGAGGAAGGCCGGCTGGAATGGGTGAAGATAAAAAGGATCCCGCAGTTGCCGATGTGGGAGGGCGACCGCTGCTTTATACCCCTGGTATTCGACGACGACCCCCGCCCCTTTCACGGTTACATGCCCTATGATGACAATAAAATGCTCTCCTGGAGTTACAGCCGATGAAAAAAAAGGGACGACAACCCGGTCGCCCCCTCCCGCTTCCATTTTGCAGTCCGTTGAAAAACGGACTGTACGCGGCTGATGTCCGCGCCGCCGATTTTGCCGGGTTGAAAACCCCGGTGAAATCGAGAGGTTGGCCGGAACTTGTTTTGGTCAACCGGAGTTGAAAAAGCCATGGACGGCTTTTTC
>JAJRZW010000075.1 GCA_024275015.1 Deltaproteobacteria bacterium
GAGATGGTAATGCCCGGGGACAACGTCACCGTCGAGGGTGAGCTTATCACCCCGATCGCGATGGAAGAGGGGCTGCGGTTTGCCATCCGTGAGGGCGGTCGTACCGTCGGCGCCGGTGTGGTCAATAAGATTATCGAGTAAAGGAACAGGTTAAAGCAGATGCTTACCACCCAGAAGATCAGAATCAGGCTCAAAGGTTACGATCACAAGCTTTTGGACAAGTCCACCACCGAGATCGTTGATACCGCGAGAAGAACAGGAGCCAGTGTCGTTGGTCCAATTCCGTTGCCGACCAGCATCAATAAGTACTGTGTCCTGCGGTCACCGTTTGTGGACAAGAAGTCGAGGGAACAGTTCGAGATGCGTACCCATCGTCGTCTTCTTGATATCCTTGAACCTACCCAGCAGACCATTGACGCCCTGATGAAGCTCCAGCTTTCCGCAGGTGTTGACGTAGAGATCAAGCTGTAAGTAAGAAGCAGTTGCGGCTTAAATCATAAGAATCAAGAGAGCTAAGAGATGCCTAAGACAGTAGGGATTATGGGTCGCAAGATCGGGATGACCAGGGTTTACGGTCAGGATGGCCACGTCATTCCGGTGACCGCTATTGAGGCCGGGCCTTGTTATGTAGTCCAGGTCAAGACCGAAACGATTGACGGATATAACGCA
Source organism: Deltaproteobacteria bacterium (assembly GCA_024275015.1). Taxonomy (GTDB): domain Bacteria; phylum Desulfobacterota; class Desulfobulbia; order Desulfobulbales; family JAJRZW01; genus JAJRZW01. The sequence goes on from JAJRZW010000075.1 coordinate 670, forward strand.
ATCCAGGTTGGGTTCGGCAGCCGTAAGGAACGGCGGGTGTCAAAGCCCTTGGCCGGACACTTCAACAAGGCCGGCAAGGGTTGTTTTTATCATGTCCGTGAGTTCAGGGTTGATGACCCCGGTCAGTATGAGGCCGGTCAGGAGATCGTAATCACCGATCTTTTCAAGGCCGGTGATCTGGTCGATATAACCGGGACCAGTAAAGGCCGGGGGTTCCAGGGTGTGGTTAAACGTTATGGATTCAAGGGCGGCAAGAAGACCCATGGGTCAATGTTTCATCGTGCCCCCGGTTCAATCGGTTGCAGTGCCTGGCCGAGCCGGGTGATCAAGGGAAAGAAGCTTCCCGGCCACATGGGTGATCGCAAGATCACCAAGAAGAACGTCATTGTTATCGATGTCCGGCCCGATGATAACCTTCTGCTGGTAAAGGGCGGGATCCCCGGGGCCAAGACCGGAATTTTAAAAATACACACCAAATAGTCTGACGGATCCGGACGCAAGGACGATAACCACGGCTTTTTCTCGAAAGAGGAAAATGTACCGGCCGACAGACTCGATGATTTGGGGGTGCCTGAGATGGCGAAAACAGATGTAGTTAACATACATAATGAAAAGGTCGGTGAGCTTGAACTCAACGACAACCTTTTCGGCCTCAAGGTAAGGCCGGACATCCTGCATGAGATTGTGCGGATGCAGCGGGCCAACCGCAGGGCCGGAACCGCCTGTACCAAGACCCGGGGCGAGGTCAGCGGCAGTAAGGCCAAGCCCTGGAAACAGAAGGGTACCGGCCGGGCCCGGGCCGGGCATAAGCGTTCTCCGATATGGCGTGGTGGCGGTACGGTTTTTGGCCCCAAGCCCCGCAATTATGAGATCAAGATGCCGAAGAAGGTCAAACGCCTCGGGTTGTGCATGGCGCTTTCCGCCAGGTTCTCTGAGGAGAACCTCATGGTCCTTGACGAGTTCAAGGTTGAGGAGTTCAGGACCAGGAAGTTTGTCGAGTCGATGAACTCGCTTAATCTTGAGAACGCGTTGATCGTTATCCCGGAGCGGGATAGCAAACTTGAAAAGTCATCAAGGAATGTCCCCGGTTTCAAGGTGATGACCAGTGAAGGACTCAATGTCTATGACATCCTCCTCCATCATAAACTGGTTATTCTTTCACCCTGCATAGGACAACTTGAAGCGAGGCTTTTGTCATGAAAGAGATAACCGAGATCATCAAAAAACCGCGCTTGACCGAAAAGGCCATGATCCTCCAGGAGACCACGAATCAGGTGGTTTTCCGGGTGGCCCGTGACGCCAATAAGATTGAGATCAAGGAGGCGGTTGAGAGTCTTCTCAAGGTCAAGGTCGATAAGGTCAGAACCGCCATGGTTCACGGGAAGGCAAAGCGGGTCGGCCGCTATACCGGGATGACCAGTGACTGGAAGAAGGCGGTGGTTACCTTGGCCGAAGGTCAGAAACTCGACTTTCTGGAACAGCTATAAGCCCTTAACGGCTGCACTTTTTTGAAACAACGACAAATCGGGGTTTGCAATGCCAACTAAAACCTATAAACCGACATCGCCTGGGCGGAGGAACCTGGTAACTCTGGTTAACCCGGAGCTTTCCAAGGAGAGGCCGGTAAAGAAACTGGTCAAGCCGCTCAAGAAGTCGGGAGGCCGCAATAATTATGGTCGGGTAACGGCCCGTCACCTTGGTGGTGGCCATAAACGCAAGTATCGTATGGTCGACTTCAAACGTGATAAGGTTGATATTCCGGCCCGGGTGGCGGCGATTGAATATGATCCCAACCGTTCCGCCAATCTCGCTCTGCTTTTTTACGCTGACGGCGAAAAACGGTATATTATTTCCCCCATCGGCATCAAGGTCGGGGATATGATTGAGACTGGCGAAAAGGTTGATGTCAAACCCGGCAACTGTATGCCCATGGGAAATATGCCGCTTGGCAGTATTATCCATAATGTTGAGATGAAGATCGCCAAGGGAGCGCAGCTGGTCCGCAGTGCCGGGGCCTCAGCACAGCTGATGGCCAAGGAAGGTGAGTATGTTCTGGTCAAACTGCCCAGTGGCGAGGTACGTAAGTTCCATCGTCTCTGCCGCGCCAGTTTCGGTCAGATTGGCAATATGGAACACGATCGCCGGAAGCTTGGCAAGGCCGGCCGCAAGCGTTGGTTGGGCCGTCGTCCCAAGGTTCGTGGCGTGGCCATGAATCCAGTTGATCATCCCATGGGTGGCGGTGAGGGCAAAAGCTCTGGCGGCAGGCATCCCTGTTCGCCCTGGGGTATACCGGCCAAGGGATACAAGACCCGGAAGCGCAAGGGTTCAGATAAATATATTGTTACCAAGAGATCATAAGGGGGTAGGCCGTGTCTCGTTCAATTAAAAAGGGTCCCTTTATCGATGATCACCTTATGAAGAAGGTGATCATCGCAAAGGAAGGCGGTTCCCGCAAGGTGATCAAAACCTGGTCGCGTCGATCGGATATCCATCCCGACATGGTCGGGCTTACCTTGGCGGTGCATAACGGCAGGAAATTTATCCCGGTTTTTGTCACTGAAAATATGGTGGGGCAGAAACTTGGTGAGTTCGCGCCGACTCGGACTTATTACGGCCACACCTCCGGCAGGAAGTAGTTGTTAATACTTTAAGTGTGCTGCCTGGCCCTGACGCTCAGGCGCGATAATATTACAGGAGTTGAAATGGAAGCTAAAGCCTTGGCCAAATTTATAAGGATCTCGCCTCAGAAAGCGAGGCTTGTTGCCGACACCGTCAGGGGTAAATCCGTTGAGGCGGCCTTGAATACCTTAAGGTTCATGCCCAAAAAGGGTGCCCGGATTATCAAGAAGGTGATCGAGTCCGCAGTGGCCAATGCGGAACAGAATGAGTCCATCGATGTGGACAGCCTGTTCGTGAAGAAGATAAATATCGATGGCGGGCCCATGCTCAAGCGGATCAGACCGCGGGCCATGGGCAGGGCCGCAAGGATTCTTAAAAGGACCAGTCATATCTCGGTGGTCCTCGATGAGCAGTAAACTCATGATATTGACAGACAGACCAAACAAGACATTCATGGAGGGTCATTTTGGGTCAGAAAGTTAATCCTGTAGGTCTGAGACTTAATATTGTCCGGACCTGGGACTCGATCTGGTACGCCAGCAAGAAAGATTACGCCGGCCTGTTCATTGAGGACCAGAAGCTCAGGAAATATTTGAAGAAAAGGCTCTATCACGCCGGACTGTCGCGGATTGAGATCTTCCGTACCGGCGATAAGATCAGCATCAAACTTCATACCGCGCGGCCGGGGATTGTTATCGGCAAGAAAGGTTCGGAGATTGACACCCTGAAACGTGACCTCGACCGGATGACCAGCCGTGAGTGTCATATCGAGATTCAGGAAGTCCGTCGTCCCGAGGCTGATGCCCAGCTGGTGGCCGAGAATGTCGCCCAGCAGCTTGAGCGCCGGGTCGCCTTCCGCCGGGCAATGAAGAAGGCGGTCAATATCGCCTTGAAGTTCGGTGCCAAAGGTATTAAGATTGCCTGCTCTGGTCGTCTCGGCGGGGCCGAGATGTCCCGGGTCGAGTGGTATCGCGAGGGGCGGGTTCCCCTGCATACCCTCAGGGCCGATATCGATTACGGCTTTGCCGAGGCCCATACCACTTACGGTATTATCGGGGTCAAAGTCTGGATTTTCAAGGGTGAGGTCTTGACCGATGTTGAGGCCGAGGCCTTACAGTAATCCTTTGGTGCGCAAAAATTTAATCCTTAACAGGTAAGGATCATGCTCAGTCCCAAAAAGATTAAACATAGAAAGCAGATGAAGGGTCGCCTGCGCGGTAAGGCCCATCGTGGATCCACCATAGAATTCGGGGATTACGCCTTAAAGGCCGTGGTAAGCGGTAGATTGACCTCTCAGCAGATCGAGGCGGCCCGTATTGCCATCAACCGTAAGGTTAAACGTGGCGGGCAGTTGTGGATCAGAATTTTCCCCTATAAGCCGGTAACCAAGAAACCAGCTGAAACCCGTATGGGTAAAGGTAAGGGCAGCCCTGAATCATGGGTTGCCCCGATCAAGGCCGGCCGGGTTATTTACGAGCTTGCCGGGGTTGAGGAAAAACTGGCTTTAAGGGCGCTGTCCCTGGCCGGTAACAAGTTGCCCTTTGCCACCAGGGTGGTCAGCAGGAGGAAGTCACTATGAAAGTCAAGGAACTTCTCGCCCTGAGTCCGGAAGACCTTGAGGCCAGATATAAGGAATTGGCTGAGGAGCGCTTTCGCCTCAAGTTTCAGCATTCAATCCGCCCCATTGATAATCCCGCCCGTCTCTCCGCTCTACGGACCGATATGGCGCGGATCAAGACGGTGCTCAATCAGAAGTAAATCGGGGGATATCCTGATTTACTTGTATATCCAGGAAACGGGTAAAAGCTGTGAAAGATCAGAAAAAGAATAAAAAGACCAGGGTCGGGGTCGTGGTAAGCGACAAGATGGACAAGAGTGTCGTGGTTCAGACCGAGAGGACGGTACGCCATAGACTTTATGGCAAGTTTATTCGGCGGCGGACCAAATTCATGGCCCATGACCCCGAAAACACCTGTGCCATGGGCGACCTTATCCTGATCGAGGAATGTCGGCCGCTGAGCCGTAACAAGAGATGGCGGGTTCGTGAAATTATCGAACGCGCTTCCTGAAGTTTTTTACGATAATTCGGTGAGAAAATGATCCAGTCAGAGTCAGAACTGAATGTTGCTGACAACTCCGGCGCCAAACGGGTTCTGTGTATTAGGGTACTTGGCGGCACCAGGAGGCGTTATGCCAGTATCGGTGACGTTATAGTCGTGACAGTTAAAGAGGCCATTCCCAACGCCAAAGTCAAGAAGGGCGACGTGGTAAGGGCGGTAATAGTCAGGACGGCAAAAGCGATAAAGCGCGGGGATGATTCAACCGTGCGTTTTGACGACAATTCTGCCGTTCTGATCAATAACGCCGGTGAACCCATCGGTACCCGTATTTTCGGCCCGGTGGCGAGGGAGTTAAGGCTAAGGGGATATATGAAGATTATTTCCCTTGCCCCCGAGGTTGTTTGAACAGATTCAGGTGAAATACCTGGGCTTAAGGATCGTTACCGATCCGGGTTTTATTGAGGCATGATATGAAGGTCATAAAGAAGAAGATAAAACTCAACGACAAGGTTGAGGTTGTTTGCGGCAAGGATCGCGGCCGGGTCGGCAAGGTCATTAAGGTGTTGCGCGATAATGACCGGGTGCTGGTCGAAAAGATTAACATGATCAAACGTCACACCAAGCCGAATATGGCCAACCAGCAGGGTGGGATTATCGAAAAGGAGGCGCCGATTCATGTCTCCAACGTGATGCTGATCTGCCCTAAATGCGCCAAGTCGGTTCGGATCGGACGCAAGAGTCTTGATGACGGCAGTCGGGTCCGGATCTGCAAGAAATGCGGCGAGTCGGTGGAGGCCAGTGCCTGATAAGGCGTGGAGAAAAGCAATATGGCGTCAATAAAAGAGATATACCAGAGTGATTGTACCGCTAAACTCATCGAAGAGTTTGGCTACAAGAATAAGATGGAAGTCCCCAAGATCAGCAAGGTTACCTTGAACATGGGGCTGGGTGAGGCGGTGCATAATCCCAAGATTGTCGATACCGCCGCCGAAGAACTGACCCTGATCGCCGGTCAGCGTTCGGTGGTCACCCGGGCCAAGAAGTCCATCGCCGGGTTCAAGCTCCGCGAGGGGATGCCCATCGGTTGCCGGGTCACCCTCAGGGGTGAGAAGATGTACGACTTCCTTTCCAAGCTGATCAACATCGCCCTGCCCCGGGTTCGTGATTTCCGCGGTATTTCCCCCAAGGGCTTTGACGGCGCCGGTAATTATTCCATGGGGATCAAGGAGCATATCATTTTCCCTGAGATTGACTACGACAAGATCGATAAGATAAAGGGGCTCAATATCACCATCACCACGACGGCGAAAAGTGATGCCGAGGGACGTTCCCTCCTTGGCGGACTGGGTATGCCGTTCAGGAAATAGGAGACAACGGTGGCTAAGAAATCATTGATAGCAAAGAGTACCAGGACTCCCAAATTCAAGGTGAGGGCCTATAATCGTTGTCCCCTCTGCGGTCGCCCCCGGGCCTTTATCCGCAGATTCGGGGTCTGCCGTATCTGTTTTCGGACCTTGGCCTCAAGGGGAGAGATCCCCGGGGTCACCAAGTCGAGCTGGTAATCGAACAAGTTTTTTTAAGGAGCACGCAACAATGTCAATGAGTGACCCCCTCGCAGATTTGCTCACCAGGGTTAGAAACGCGCAGATGGCGGAACATGAGACCGTTGATGTCCCCTATTCGAAGCTGAAGGCTTCCGTTGCCGCGATCCTCAAGAGTGAAGGATTTATCGCCGATTTTGAAGAGGCCGGGGAAGGCGTTGAACGACGTCTCCACCTTACCTTGAAGTATGATGATAACCGCAACGGCATTATTGTCGGCATCACCCGGGTAAGCAGTCCCGGTCAGCGGATTTACGTCAAGTCGGGGCATATCCCCAAGGTCATGAGCGGATTCGGGATCGGGATTATATCCACCTCCACCGGAGTAATCAGCGACCGCGAGGCCAATGCCCGCGGGGTTGGTGGAGAGTTCCTCTGCAAGGTCTGGTAGGTTTCCCCGGGCCCCTACAAACTGATTGGAGAATAGAGATGTCGAGGATTGCCAATATGTCCATTCCCGTACCCGCGGGAGTGAAAATTGAACTTAAAGGTACCAGCCTCAAGGTCACCGGTCCCAAGGGGAGCCTTGATCGTGAACTGCGTCCCGACGTGAGTCTGAAACAAGTCGACGGTGCCATTGAGGTCAAGGCCAATGACGCCGGCAAGCGTACGGTCGCCTTTGCCGGTCTGACCCGGAGTCTGGTCAATAATATGGTCGTCGGGGTTGAGCAGGGTTTTACCAGAAAGCTGATCATCGAGGGCGTCGGTTACCGGGCCCAGGCAGTGGGCCAGACTCTGACCCTGAATGTCGGTTACTCGAATCCGGTTGAGTTTATCATTCCCGAGGGCGTCATCGGCAAGGTCGACAAGGCCGAGATTATCCTTGAGGGGATCGATAAAGAGCTTATCGGTCAGACGGCGGCCCGTATTCGTCAGATCCGTAAGCCTGAGCCGTATAAGGGCAAGGGAATCCGGTACGAAGACGAGCATGTTGTCCGCAAGGTCGGCAAGTCTGCTTCGAAGTAGAGAATTTCAGCGTTTATTTATTCCGGCCCCGGTCGGTTGACAGAGGCAAGAGTTATGACAAAGACAAATGCAAAGAGTGTGGCGCGGCAGAAAAGGATCAAAAGGATCAGAAAGAAGATCTTCGGTACTTCGGCATGCCCCCGTCTGCGGGTTTTCAAGAGTGCCAGGCATATGTACGCCCAGTTGATTGACGACGAGGGCGCGGTTACCCTCGCGGCCATGTCCACCCTTCATGGAGAGGTGAAGTCAGCCGGGCTTAAGGGTAAGAAGGAACAGGCCCGCAAGGTCGGTGAGGCTCTGGCTGCGCTGGCGAAGAGCAGGGGATTGAGCCAGGCGGTGTTTGACCGGGGCGGATATATCTATCACGGTCGGGTCCGGGAGCTTGCCGAAGGCGCCCGGGCTGGTGGCCTTGAGTTTTAGAATAAGAATCACTTGAAAAATTAAGTGGGGTCAGACTTTGAGTAATTTCAGGAACGATAATGCTGAAGATCAGCTGATTGAGAAGATCGTTTATATCAATCGTACCGCCAAGGTGGTCAAGGGTGGTCGACGCTTCAGTTTCAGCGCCATCTGCGTGGTCGGCGACGGCCAGGGCAAGGTCGGTTACGGCCTCGGCAAGGCCAACCAGGTCCCCGATGCCATCCGCAAAGGAGTTGAGAAGGCGAGAAAGGACATGCAGAAGGTGTCGATTACCGAGACCTCCATTCCTCACGAGATCAACGGCAAATTCGGTGCCGGAATGGTGATGCTCAAGCCCGCTTCTCCAGGTACCGGGGTCATCGCCGGCGGCGCGGTGCGGGCGGTGCTGGAGGCGGTAGGGGTCCACAATATTCTTACCAAGTGCATTGGTTCCCATAACCCTCATAACCTGGTCAAAGCCACCCTTGCCGGTCTTCGGCGTCTGCGTACCGTCGAGCAGGTAGCGGCCCGGCGCGGGAAAACGGTCGAAGAGATCACCGGTTGACTTTAAAAAGGTTCGCAACGGAATAACAGATCATGAAAGATATCAAAATCACTCTGAAAAAGAGCAAGATCGGCAGTCCGCAGAAGATCAGGGCCACCCTGCTCGGTCTTGGTCTTACCCGGACCAATAAAACCGTAATTCGCAAGGATACCCCCGAGATTCGCGGGATGATCAACAAGGTTAATCACCTGGTGGTCGTGGAGGAATACAATGCTTAACTTAAGTAATCTGTCACCGCAGCCGGGGAGCCGGAAGAATCGCAAACGGGTTGGCCGCGGCCAGGGATCAGGCCATGGCAAGACCGCTACCCGTGGGGAGAAAGGTTATAAATCCCGTTCCGGCAGCTCTATCCGTCCCGGATTTGAAGGTGGGCAGATGCCGTTGCATCGTCGCCTGCCCAAGCGCGGCTTCACCAATATCTTTCGTAAGGAATTCGCGATCATCAACGTCAGTGATCTTAATCGTTTCGAGGCTGGCAGCACTGTTGATCGTGAGGCCTTGGTAAAGAGCGGCCTGATCAAGAAGAACGCTGAGCGGGTCAAGCTTCTTGCCAATGGCGAGCTTGACCGCGCCCTGACGATCAAGGTCGACAAGATCAGCAACAGTGCCCGCGGCAAGGTAGAGACCGCCGGCGGCATGGTTGAGGGAATCTGATAATGAGGGCTGGAATAGGCAACGCCGCCGGGATCCCCGAGCTGCGTCGGCGGGTAATTTTTACCTTGGTGATGCTGGCCATATACCGGGTCGGGGTGCAGATCCCCACCCCCGGGATAAACGGCGAGGCCCTGGCCGCCTTTTTCTCCAAGAACGCCAGCACCCTGTTCGGGATGCTCAACATGTTTTCCGGCGGCGCGTTGAAGAATTTTTCCATCTTCGCCCTGGGGATCATGCCCTATATCAGTGCCTCGATCATCTTTCAGCTCTTGACCGTGGTCATTCCCAAGCTTGAGGCCCTGTCCAAGGAAGGGGAAAGCGGTCGTCACAAGATCACCCAGTACACCCGTTATTCTACCGTGGCTCTCAGTATTATCCAGGGACTGTTCATCGCCATCGGCCTGGAGTCGATGAGTGCCCCGGTCGGCGGTGAGATGATCGTTATTGATC
>JAJRZW010000076.1 GCA_024275015.1 Deltaproteobacteria bacterium
CCTCCGTAATCGGGTGCGGCATGAACTTCTTCCCTTTCTGGGGGAAAGGTTCAACCCCGCGATCAGCGGAGCCCTGCGGCGTGCCGCGGCGATTATCGCGGTTGAAGATGACTTTGTCCGCCGACAGAGCGATACTGCTCTGGCCGCCTGTTGGCGTCTCCTTCCCGGCGGCGGGGGAGAAATTTTATTGTCTGTTTTCCAGGGTCTGCACCCGGCGATTCAGCGCCGGGTTGTTGACGCCGCCCTCTGGGCCGTGGCCTGTCCGGCGACCATGGAACGAATCGAGAGCCTGCGGGATCTGGCATCCGGCGGCCGTAACGGCGCCCGGCTTCATCTCCCCACCGGCCTGCGGGTGACGCGGCAGCGGCAAAGGTTGTTGTTTGCCTATCCTATCGGGCGTAAGGCGCATCGGCGGGAGTGATTAACCGTTCGTTGAAAAACAGACTGGTCGCGGCGCATGGACGCGCCGCCGATTTTATTTGGTTTTGAAAATCCAATAAAATCGAGAGGTTGGCCGGAACTTGTTTTGGCCGACAGGCCGTAGTCATTGGTGTTTTTACCTTTTGCTACCTGCATCCGTGATAGCTTTGTGTCGCTTGCGAAACGTGTCTGTCGGCATCTCAGGCGTTTCCCTCAGGCTGCCGTTTCGGGGGATGAATCTACCCAGCCGCCCAATCTCGAACGATCACGGATTCAGGTTTTGACTTTTGCCGCCCCCCGTGTTATTTCTTCTCTCCTTCCGTATCCTGTAGAGTGGGCGGGTAGCTCAGCTGGATAGAGTGTCGGCCTCCGAAGCCGAAGGTCGCGGGTTCGAATCCCGCCTCGCCCACCATATAACTTTAAAAATATGTGCGCTCGGCCTGTCTCCGTTGTGGATTTTATGGAGATCGAAGCCATAGGGAAAATGGTAATTCCGCGCTTAGCTGTCGTCACCGTAAGTCTTTAGTCTAAAATTTTCACCCTGAAAAGAAATGTTCCCCTGGCTTTTCGTCCCCCTGCGCATTTTTGCCTATCGTCCTCTGCTCCGTCTGTGGCCGGGGTTTGATCGTAACCGCTATATCAGGAAACTGGTGGCGGCGGCTAACGCCTGGTTTGCCGACCGGTTTCGCCGGGTCCCTTATGATGACCGGGTTCTATTTCTTCCCTATTGTCTCCGGCCCCGTGAATGTCCGGCCCGGATCACCGCGGATAACGGTCTTGACTGTGATGGCGGCTGTGCCGGATGTCGTCTGGGAGCATTGAAAAAAGAGGCGGAAGGGTTGGGATATAAGGCGGTTTATGTGGTGGTCAGCGGCCGTATCCATCGGGATACCGGGGTGTTGCGCAGTCGTGACTTCATCATGGAAAAGATTCGCCGCCACCAGCCCGGGGCGATTCTGGTGGCAGTATGCTCCATGGATCTTGAACGCAAGTATCTGTCACTCCGGAATCTCTCCTCCCGGGGCCTTTTCCCGGCGGAGAGGGAAAAGAAATCCCTGGTTCCCCAGGGGGTCCTCCTGGTTAAACCAGATTGTCGCCAGAGCCGGGTCGACTGGGATGAACTCACCGCTCTTCTGAGAGTCGTGGATGCAGATGCTCCATGAACTCCCTGAAACGTTTACATTCCGAGATATTAAGGGTGATGGACTCGTAAGAAACATGTCGATGGCTAAGTAGGTATTTCAATATACAGGGAGTATTGTGTTTTTGTGGGTGGGATCATCATGTATACCAGCCCGTTGAAAAACGGGCTGGTCGCGGCACATGGACGCGCCTCCGATTTTATTGGGCTTGAAAAATCCAATAAAATCGAGAGGTTGGCCGGAACTTGTTTTGCCAGCCAGGTGTTGAAAAAGCCAGGACGGAATTCTTGCAACGCCTACCTGAAAACGAGGCCATGGAAGGCTGTTTTTCAACAGTCTGTCAAGGGAGAACCACCACCTTGTTCTTGCCGCTGTTTTTCGCCTGATACAAGGCCTCGTCGGCCTTGTTGATGATCGTGGTCATCTCGGCGTCCACCTCGGTCTCTTCCCTTTCCCCGCCCTTAAAGAGCTGGGAATGGATGCCGGTGCTGGCGGTTATTTTTACCGCCCGCCCTGAGAAAATGTACTTCTGGGCCGCGATTTTTTTTCTGATTCTTTCGGCAACGATCAGGGCTGCGTCCTGGTCGGTATTTAAGAGGATGATGCAGAATTCCTCGCCGCCGTACCTGATCGCGAACTGATCGAGCTCACCTATCTGTTTAAGCGATTGTCCTACCAGGTCATAGTCGCGTACCGCCAGGCGCATGATCTTGCCAACCTCCTCCAGCACTCCGTCTCCGGCGTCGTGGCCGTAGGTGTCGTTGATTCTTTTGAAGTCGTCAAGGTCAATCATCAGCACCGAGAGCCACTGCTGGCTGCGGTTTGACCGGCTGATCTCTTCACGCAGGCGTTTTAGGAGAAAACGGCGGTTAAAGAGCCCGGTCAGGGGGTCGGTGATTGCCTCTTCTTCCCTGGCGTTGACCTCGTTGTGGTAGATGGAGGTCAACAGCAGGTGAACGATCTGGTTCCTGAACAGGTTCATCAACGGCAGGTCGAGGGTCTCGGCGATTCCTTTGCGCTCGATAAAGATACAGCCGCGAACTCCGTCCTTGAGTTTGAGCGGCATGAAGCAGCAGTCGTCCCGGGTGAGGAGGCGGTTTTTATTTATCGCATCCTCCATGTCGGCGGCGCCGCATACCATTTCCATTGCCGGTTTTTGTTTGTCGAAGCGGCCGACGCCACTGTGAAAACCACCGTCTTCGTTGTCGCGGAGGAGGACGAAACCGTCATCGGCTTCAACCATGGCCAGTAACTGCACCAAAACCCCGGGGAGAAGGTAGTGGACCGAGTGCGGCGGCACCCTTGAGAGGGTGCTGACCGCGTGGAGGATCTGCGCCAGTCCCTGTTTGTTTTTTTCGATCGCCCGCAGCTGTTCGCCCAGTTGGCGTTTGCGGTTCCAGGAACTGACCAGGTTGAGGGCCGATTGTTCAAGCTCTTCCGGGGAAAATGGTTTCTTGAAGTATAGGAGTTCGTCCTGGTGGTTTTCGGGAAAAAGTTCGCGGATCTGGGTCACCGAGCGGTCGGTATAGGCGGTGACCACGGCGCAGTGGATGCTGTCGTCAAGTTCGCGCAACTGGCGGATGGTCTCAAAGCCGTCGATGCCGCCGGGCATCCGCATATCGACAAATGCCGCCGCCACCCGACCGTTATTGTCCAGGAGTTTTCTTACCTCCGATACCGCCTTTTCTCCCGCGTCGGCGATGATCAGGTCAAATCTGGTCCGGGCCACCGTCCCGGGGCCTTCGGTTTCCCCGGCCAGGGCGAGGATATCAGCCACCGCGTCTGTTTCCGGGGGTGACAGTACCTGCCGGTAAGAATCAAGAACCCCTTGTTCGTCGTCAACGCAGACGATGGTTCTGGTGGTCCACTTTTCTGCCATTTTTACGCTCCTTGCACTTCTTGGTTTTCTTGCTTTTCCGCCAGGGGCAGAAACACCTTAAAGGTTGAACCTTCACCAGCCTTACTCGCAGACAGAAAGAGGTCGCCGTGCATGGCCCGGGCGATCTTGCGGGAATAACTCAGACCCAGGCCGGTTCCCTTGCGCCCCTTGCTGGTGAAACCGGGGGTAAACAGGTTCTCCATGGTCTCGGCGGTCATGCCGCAGCCGTTGTCGCTTACCGTGACTTCGGCCATGTCCTCGTCGATTTTCACCTTGAATTTTATTCTGCCGTCGCCGCCGCCGCGGGTGTCGATGGCGTGGATGGAGTTGCGGAGGAGGTTTGAAAAGATGGAGTAGATCTCCATGAAATCGGCCCGAAGACCGGGGGCGGCGGTGAATTCTTTTTCCACTGTAATCTTTCTCTTGCCCAGGCCGTCGCGCTGGTCTTCGATAACTTCGTTGATGAGGCGGGTCAAGTCGACGTCTTCTTCGGTCTTCTGGTGTCGGCTCATCTCGCGGAGGTTGTCGATGATCTTGATGATCCGGGTTACCTGGCGATCCAGGAAGCGGAAGTCTTCACTGCGCTCGGAGTGTTTTTCCCGCAGGGCGGTGGCGATTCTGCCGAGGATCATGAGGTCTTTCTGCCCATTTTCGCTTGCCAGATGGGTGGCAAGAGTATTGTCGCCGTTTTTGTCCTGCCAGTTTCTGGTGATCTTCTCCATCACCTCGATGACCCGGGCCAGTTCGTCCATGGCCGGCAGGGCCATGGAGATTCTGACATTGATGGCACTGATCGGGTTTAAGACCTCATGGGCGACCATGCCGCTCATCTGTCCGACCACTGCCAGTTTTTCCGCCGCCATCAATTCATCGCGGGTCTCGCTCAGGCGTATCGCGGCCTGATTTTTGTCTTCTTCAAGTCTTTTTCGTTCACGGATGTCGGTGATGCCGCAGACCAGGCCGCGGGCGTTTTTCGCGTCCTGGAACAGGGGGGCAAGCGACAGACTTACCGGAATCTCTTCCCCGTGATCGTTAATGATACTCGACTCCCGGTTGCTTATATGGCGTCCGGCCGCGACCTCCGGCCACCAGGTATGGGCCGGGACGGTGGCGGGGAAGAATTCGCCGAGACTTTTGCCGTTGAGGTCGGCAACGGCTAAAATTTCGCGGGCGGCGCGGTTATGCTCGCTGATCCTGCCGTGGATATCAGTGACCACCAGGCCTTCTTCCATGGCGTCGAAAATATCCTCGATGAAATGTTTTTCATTGCGCAATTCCCTCTGGGCCGCCTCGATCCGGTCAAGCATGGAGTTGAACGATTTCGCCAGTTCCCCGATCTCGTCCCGTGACTTCCATTCAACCCGGCCGTTGCTGACTCCAGCCACCGAGATCTCCCTGGTTTTTTCAAGGAGACGGTTTATCGGCTCGGTCAGGCTCAGCCCCAGGCGGCGACTGAAGAGTTCGGCGCTGATGAGGAAGATGAGGGTGAGAAGAAATATACTCTTGCCGAGGTCGTTGATCGGGGCCATGACCTGGCTCTCGTTGGCGAGAAAGAACAGGCGCCAGCCGGTTTTGCCCATGGGAATGGTGTCGACAAAGTAGGTCTCGCCGTTGATATTGATCGTGCCTTCATTATTGAAGTGCGGCTTTGACGGCGTCAGTTGCGGTGAGACCTCTGCGGCCCGGTGGCCGATCATCTCCCGGTTACTGTGGGCGAGGATGACCCCCTTGCGGTCAACCACCATGAACTCTTCCCCCTGGCTTTGGAGCGCGTCTGTTTTCTCGCCCCGTTTACTCCGGATGGAGTTGATGGTCTCCATTGCCCCTTCCAGGGTGGCGGCAAGCTCCCGTGCCGGGACCGAGGCGACGATGGTGCCGATATCGCGATCAAAGAAGTCGCGGCGGTGGAAATAGAGCTTGAATACCAGATCGTTCAAGACTTTGTCCCGCTTGATCCCGGTGATTACCATGCGGCCGGGGCGGGAGAGCGCGGTGCGGTAATCGTTTTCGGTTTTCCGGTCTTGAAGCTCGTCGGTGGTCTGGCCCCGGATCAGGCGGGCCTCCTCCTCTCCCCTGCTGTTGAGGTAGGATATGGATGCAAAGGGATAGGCGTAGCGGCTGAGGAGGTCATTCAACAGTGACAGCCGCGAGGTGGTGAAATATTTTTCCAGGGCCGGATCACGGGCGGCGCTGGTGATGGCCATGTCTTTACGGTGGAGAAATATTCTGGTCTCGGCTTCAATGAGGAGGATGTAGCTGGCGAGATTATCACGGATCTGGTGCATCAGGGCCCGGCGGGCCAGGTAGAAGCCGGTGGAGCTTACCAGCAGACCAAGAACCAGGCCGACCCCGATTCGCAGCAGGAGGAGTTTTTTTTCCAGGCGGCTGCTTTTTTTTCGTGGGCTGTCGTCCATATTATCCAGGTCGTTAGCGGGGAATAACGCCATTTTTGTGCATGATGGCGGCGGCGGCGGCGCTGTGGAGGAATTTAATAAACCGGGCCGCGAGTCCCCGGGGAGTACCCCGGCTTACAAGGTAGAAGGGGGTTTGCATGGGGTAGTCTGGCGCGGTCGGTGCCATATCCTGGTAGTTCAGGACCTTGAGTTTATGCGACACGGCCATGGACAGGGGGAGGTAGCCCAGGGTCCATGGGATATCGCGGAGGGTGGTGGCGGTCTCGGGGGTGGAATATATGATTTTGGCCGTTGGCGAGTTCTTTGCCAGCAGGCTTATGGTCCCGGCGATGGCCCTGCGGGAGGAATCTCCGCGTTCCCGCTGCAGGAGGTAGATGCGGTGGTCGTTTTTGTGGTCAAGGGCCTGCCAGTTGACGATTCGGCCGCCGTAGAGGGCCTCAATCTGATCTTTATCGAGGTTTTTGATCGTGTCGCTTTCCGGGTTGGCGGCAAAGACCACCGGCGAGACGGCGAAGATGTGGGGGATGAGTCCGGGCCGTTCTTTTTTTTTCAGAGGCCGGGCGGTGCGGGCGAGCCCTGTCCGGCCTTTTTTTAACAGCATGATCCCTCCGCCTGAGCCGACGCTGTCAGGGATGATGATCCGGCTTTCGGGCTCATGGCGGCCAAAGGCGGCACCAAGGATGCGGAGAATGTCCTGGGAATCGCCGGTGCCGGCGATGGTCAGGGTCTTGGCTGCGGCCTTGCCGCCAACGGTGACGGCAATGGCTATGAGCATAGCTGAAAGGAGTCTGAAGACGTATTTATCCTGCTTCATCTCTTCTCCCCCGGGGTAAAGTATGGTAATAAAGCTGCTTCATGCCTGTTTCGACATTGTTGCAGAAAGCGGGTCGGGACGCAAGGGCACTTTCGCTTTCTTTCAGGTTATGGCCCGAGCGTTCTTGAAAAACGGAAATATTATGACAGGAGTATAAAAAATGGCGGATGAACAATTGCTGGCGGTACTCTCCACCGACAAGGGTGAAATAAGGATAAAACTTTTTGCCGACAAGGCCCCGGAGACGGTGGCAAACTTTGTTAACCTCATCGGCCGCGGCTATTATGACGGCCTTGTTTTTCACCGGGTGATAAATGATTTTATGGTTCAGAGCGGATGTCCTCAAGGCACCGGCACCGGTGATCCAGGCTATCGCTTCGGTGATGAATTTGACCCGGAACTGCGCCACGACCGTCCCGGGGTTCTGTCGATGGCCAACGCCGGTCCCGGCACCAACGGCTCGCAGTTTTTCATCACCCACGTCCCCTGCGCCTGGCTTGACGGCAAGCATACTGTCTTCGGGATGGTGGAGAGTGATGCCGATCAGAAGGTGGTCAATCTCATCGTCCAGGGTGATCGGATAAAAGAGGCCACGGTCGAGGGAGATACCGGCCCCCTGCTTGAGAAGATGAGTGAGAAGATCGCCTTCTGGAACACGGTTCTGGACGGTTGATCGCGGGTTTCATGTGTCCTGAAAATTGATGATAATCGTCTGATTATTTATTGTTGATGAAGTCGTAACAAGTCTACGCTCCGGCTGAAAACGGCGATTTTCGGGCAGCGGGCAGTGGACGGCGGGCTGCTAAGCCCTCAAACATGCGGGATTTCTTAACCCACCCCGTTGCCCGCCGCTTTTTCCGGGAATCGCCGAAGGCGTCGCTGCGGGTACTTGTCACGAGTCCATCATTTACGGCTCCGGGGGCGGCGTTTCTTGTCGTCCCTTTTTTTATTGTCCCGGCCGCTGATAAGCCTTTCCAGAGCCTGACGCTGTTGTCGGCGCTCTTCCCGGTTTCTGGCCACAAAGATTTTTTTCCCGTTCGGGGCCCGGCCGCTGTAGTACATGGCGGTGGCCAGGTTCCCGGGGGTGGGGGTGAAGTCCTGCGGTGTTTTTGGGGTCAGGCCGGTTTTTTCAAGTTTTGCCGCCAGAGCCCGGGCCGCGGCGTTGTCGGCACCGGGATGGGAACTTATCAGATAGGGGCTGAAACGGACCTTTATTCCTTCCCGTTCTCCGATTTTCCGGGCGGCGCGGATGAAGTCCTCGGTTACCCTGAATTCCGGTTTATGCATCAGGCTGAGGACCTTTGCCTCGCTGTGTTCCGGGGCGATTTTCAGTCGTCCCGGGCTGTGATGGCGGATGATCTCCTTCAGCAGTTCAGGGCTTTTCAGGAGCAGTTCCATTCTGAGTCCGGAGGAGATCAGGACATGTTTCACCCCCGGGATCTTCCGGCATTGGCGCAGCAGGGTCAGCATTTCCCCGGCATTTCCTTCAAGTTCGGGGCAGACCCGGGGCATGAGGCAGTCGCGGCGGCGGCATCCCCCCCTTTTGCAGCCGGTGGCGTAGAGGTTGGCGGTTGGACCGCCAGGATCGCTGATGGTGCCGTTGAAATCGGCGGCCGCGGCGATTTTTTTTACCTCGGCAATGATCGATTCGTGACTGCGGCTGATGATGCGATTGCCCTGGTGTCTTGAGATGGCGCAGAAAGAACAATTGCCAACGCAGCCGCGGACGATTGTCACCGAATCGCGCACCATCCGCCAGGCCGGGACCTCGCCGGCGTCCGGATGGGGTCGGCGTGAAAATGGCAGGGCGTAGAGTTGGTCAAGTTCGGCCGCGGTCAGGGGCCGGGCCGGCGGATGTTGGATTACACCGCCGCTTTTCTGTTTCTGGAAAAGAGTTTTTTCTTCCCCATGCCGCGCTGTTTTTTCAATTATTTTTTCCGCGGCCATGAATCGGGCCGGGTCTTTTATTGTCTCTTCCCATCCCGGCAGGATTACGGCTCCGTCCGCCACCTCGCTGCCCTTGACTCGTTCGCAGGTGCCGTCGATGGCGTGGAGGTGTTTACCGGCATCAAGGCGGCGGGCGATCTCCGCCACCTGCAGTTCTCCCATGCCGTAGACCAGAAGATCGCCCTTGGCGTCGGTGAGGATGGAGCCCCGGAGTTTTTCCTGTTTGAAATCAAAGTGGACGAAGCGGCGCAGGGACGCCTCGATGCCGCCGAGGATAATGGTGATTCCCGGCCAGGTGTTTTTTGCCAGCGAGGCATAGACAATGCCGGCGCGGTCGGGGCGGCGGCGATTTTTTTTGTTTTTTTCTCCGGGGAAATATGGATCGCCGTCCGACGAGTAGGCGTCGTGGTCGCGGACCCGGCCGCCACCGGAATAATTGCTCACCACCGAGTCAAGGTTGCCGCCGCTTATGCCGCAGAACAACCGCGGTCGCGGCAGTTTTTTAAAATCGGCGGCTGAATCGTGGCGTGGCTGAGGCAACACCGCCACCCGCCAGCCCTGCGCCATCAGATAACGGCCGATGATGGCCACCCCGAAGGAGGGATGATCAACATAGGCATCGCCGCTGACCAGGACTACGTCCAGGCCGTCCCAGCCGATGGCGGCCATCTCTTCCCGGCAGGTGGGAAGGAATGGTGGTTGCGCAGGTTTTTTTCCCATGCCACCCTTTTACCCCCTGGCCGATGTTATTTCATAATATTATTATTCCGGCAGCACGAAGCCGTCACGGATTCAGGTTATCATCTGGCCGGACTCGTCACTGCTGCTTTTTGAGCGATTTTTTTTCTTTTTTTTTCTCGTACATCAATTCGTCAGCCCGGTGCATAAGTTCTTCGATGGCGCATGGGCTGCCGTGGTCGTAACGGATGGTGCCGCAGCTTAATTCAAGGTGAAACAGGCGACCTTTTCTGCGGTTGTTTTTGTTCAGGTTTTTTTCAAGCCGATCAAGGACCGTATCTTCACTGCGTTTGCTCTTGCGGTCGGTGAACATGACCACGAACTCGTCCCCCCCGACCCGGCCGAGGAGATCGGCGCGGCGAAATGTTTTTGTCAGGATATCCGCGGTCTCGACCAGGGCCAGGTCGCCTGCCTTATGGCCGTGACGGTCGTTGATAATCTTGAGATCGTCGAGATCGGCGAAGAGGAGAAAAAGCTCCCAATTATTGCGGCAGGCGGCCTGGAGTTGTTTTTCTCCCAGGGCGATGAAGCCGCGACGGTTGAACAGTCCGGTGAGTTCATCGGTGAGCGACAGGTGTTTCAAGTGGTTCTCGGCATTTTTACGTTCTGTAATATCGTGCATAAACAGGGCCAGTTCCTTCTTGTCGCCGACCTGGTTCATGGTCACGGTCAATTCCACCGGGACTTCGGTTTCACCGCGATAGAGGACATTGGCCTCAATGCGTTTGCCGAAGATATTGCCGCGATTGCCGCTTATCACCTCGCGCAGGTGGCGCTGGTGTTTTTTATGCAGTCCTTTGGGCATCAGGCGAAACAGGGGCTGGCCGATGATCTCGTTCCGGCTCCAGCCGCACAGGAGTTCGGCCTGTTCCGGCCAGTCCCGGATGATTCCCCGGTCGTCGATCATCACCACCGCGTCAACGGCGTTATTGATTACTGAACGGTAGCGGGCCTTGGCCAGGCGCAGTTCCGCGATTTTTTTGTCCTGCTCATGGAGTTTTGATTCCAGCTCGGAAATAAGGCTTGAAAGTTCGTTGTATGTGGGTTTATGCCCCATTCCTTACAATCCGGAGGAGATTGATTGAAAAAAATACAATAAAAAAATATAGGCAAAAAATGTGTGTCTGGCAATTTTTATTTTTATCAAAATGATTTTGAGGCGTCTTGAAATAAGCGTTAACCTCGGTTAGGCTTGCCGACACTGCGGATGCGCCGTTCCCGGACGCCCGAAGGGCGGCGGGATGAAATTCCCGCCGGAGTGAAAATCCGGCAAAAAACGCATGAAATCAAATGAATACATACCCGGTTACCACTAAGCTGTCACGGATCCAGGACACTGTTAAAAACAGGCCGGGGGGATGGCATTGATTTCCAGATTGCTGAACCGTTTCAGTCCCAGTGGCGGGCTGGTTCTTCTCTTTCTTTCCATCACCATCGGCGCGGTAACCGGCCTTGCGGCGGTGGCCTTCATTCATCTTATCAGTCTGATAAACAATGTATCCTACGGCGGTCTGGCGGAGATGTTCACCGCTCCCGGCCGTTTCTGGTTTGTTCTGGTCCCGGTGATCGGCGCCATTCTCGGCGGGCCGATCATCGCCTGGTTCGCGTCCGAGGCCAAGGGGCATGGGGTTCCCGAGGTCATGGAGGCGATGATTCTTCGCGGCGGCCGGATCCGTCCCCGGGTAGCGGTGGCCAAGATCGTCGCCAGCGCCCTGTGTATCGGCACCGGCGGCTCGGCCGGGCGCGAGGGGCCCATCGTTCAGGTTGGGGCGACTTTTGCCTCCATGGTCGGACAGTGGCTCAAGCTCTCCGATGAGCGGATAAAAAATCTGGTCGCCTGCGGCGCCGCGGCCGGAATTGCCGCCACCTTTAACGCCCCTCTGGCCGGCATCGTTTTCAGTCTTGAGGTCCTTTCCAGTGAACTGCAGGTGGCTTTTTTCGGCAACGTCGTCCTGGCCTCAGTGAGCGCCAGTATCGTCAGCCGTCTTTATCTTGGCGCCCGTCCGGCCTTTACCGTTCCCGCCTATGTCCTTAATTCCCCCTGGGAAATCCTGCTCTATACTTTTTTAGGTCTTCTGGCGGCAATGGTCGGGGTTTTCTTTATTCGCCTGCTTGATTTTCTTGAAAATCTTTTCGATGACCGGGTTAAAATCCCCGCAGTACTCAAGCCGGCCCTCGGTGCCGCTCTTCTCGGGGGGCTGGCCTGGTTTTATCCCCATATCCTCAGCCTGACCTCTATATTTCCCGGGGACTCCCGTCTCGGGTTTCCCATTGCCCAGAATATCCCCCATATCTATGGCTCCGGCTTTGATTTTATTGATCAGGTTCTTAAGGGCCAGGCCCCGTTTGTCCTTCTCCTGATGCTGATCTTTCTGAAGCCGTTGGCGACCTCGTTTACCCTCGGATCGGGAAACTCCGGCGGTGTATTTGCCCCCGCGCTCTTTACCGGCGCCATGCTCGGCGGTGTCTTTGGCCATATGCTCAGCTGGATATCACCGGGATTTCCGGTCTCCATCGGGGCCTACGCCTTGGTGGGGATGGCGGCGTTGTTTGCCGCCGCGGCCAGGGCACCGCTTTGCGCCATGCTCATCGTTTTTGAAATGAGTAACGACTACCAGCTTATTCTGCCGCTGATGGCCGCCTGCATGACCGCGTCGTATTTTGCCCAGGTCCTGGAGGCGGATTCAATCTATACCATCAAGCTTTCCCGTCGCGGTATCCATTTTGACCAGGGACACGACCTTGACATCATGCAGGGGGTGCGGGTTGAGGAGGTGATGAACGCCGATCCGATCACCATCGGTAGTGACGAGTCGCTGGCCGATCTTTTTGCCCTGTTTCAGGAGACCCATCACCAGGGTTTTCCGGTTCTTGATTCGGATGGGCGTCTTTACGGCATGGTGTCGATGCAGGATATCCATCGTACTATCCACGATATTGACCGGAACCGGGATCATAAGAGCAAGAGTCTGAAGGATATTCTGGTCGGCGATGTCGCCACCACCGATCTGGTAATCGCCCACGGCGATGAACCCATCTGGATGGCGATCCGCAAGATGGCACCCAGGGATCTCGCGCGGCTGCCGGTGGTGGATCGTGAGACAAGAGAAAAGTTTGTCGGGATCATCAGCCGCAGCGATATCCTCAAGGCCTACCAGGTCGGGTTGATGCGCAAACAGCACGATCAGACCATGCGCGAGAGGATGATCCTCCGTCCTGAATCCGATGTCCAGATACTGGAGGAGCGGGTGGCGCCGGGGAGTGAGGTGAAGGGGAAGATGATTTCAGAGGTGAACATGCATCAGAGTACGGCGGTGATCTCCATCAATCGTTCCGGTGAGGTGATTACCGCCACCAGCGACACTGTTTTTGCCGAAGGCGATCTGGTGACCATGTTCTGCCGCAGCCGGTACCACAACGAGATAAGACGGATGTTCACCGGGAGCTGAAAGGAAGGGGTAAAGGCAGGGATAACAGGCGGTTGAAAAACGGGCTGGTCGCGGCGCACGGACGCGCCGCCGATTTCACCGGGTTGAAAAAACCAGGACGGCTTTTTCAACAGTCTGATAAGGCACGGCTGGAGGTTGATGAGGTCGAAACAGAAACAGTCATCGTTTCGCGGCAAACATCTGGCAGGTGATTCCGCTTGCCCGGAAGGCCTCAAGGTTGGGGATGATCTTTGATCTGAAGCCCAGGGCGCGGCACTCGTAGGGGTGGGACGGATCGTAGGTTATCTTGAGATAACGGCAGCGGAAGCAGTCGGGACGTTTTTTTTCTTCACTCATGCTCGTCGGCGATTTTTTTAAGCCCTTCCAGCAGGACGAATCGTCCCAGGGCCGTGGTCCGGCAGGGAAAGCTTTTAACAAAGATTTTATTTTCGCACAGGCCGCCGGATAAAAATATTTCTTCCGGGGCATCGGCGAAACGGTAGGCGTTTTCGGCAATGCCCCGGATAAAGCGGGCCACCGCCTCTCTTTCGCTCATTCCGTTTGAGATGGCGTCAAATATGCTGCTCATCCCCAGAACCCCGCAGGTGACCGGAAAGGTTTTTTCCGGCCTTTCTCCCCGGCTGAAATCGAGGTCGTAGTAGCGTTCGAGGAGTTCGATGGTAAAGCCCATGGAGGCGCCGCATTCGGCGTTCCAGCCCATGTCGTCCAATCTGCCGTTTTTATAACGGACGAATTTGATATCGCGGCTGCCGCAGTCGAGGAGAAGAAAATCATCCCTGCCGATCATTGCCTTGCCGCCGCGGGCGAGGGCGATGAGTTCATTGACATACTGCCCCGCGAACCTTTTGCCATTATGGCCGGTGGCGAGATCAACCCGCAGCGAGCGGTCAAGATCGCGGCTCCTGATGATCCGCGGGGTCGGGTGGTCAAGGTCGAGGATCTTGCTGTAACTGGTGCCGAAGTCGGCGATTATCATCTGCCGTTGCCTCCGGATAGTTCTAAAAAGGCCTCTATCTTGGCCCGGGCGCTGGCGGTTGCGGTGGCATCGATGTCCAGGTAGAGACCGTGGGGATGGCGGGCGGCGAGATGGCGGGCCAGGGCGGTCTTGGCGCAGAACGACTGGGCGAAGAATACCGTTGGGACCTCGGGGTTGAATCGGGCCTCAAGCCGATTGTCCGCCGGGGTCTTGTTTTCCATGCAGCGGCTCCAGCCGTAAACATGGGTGGAGTCGGGGAATGGGGTCAGGATGGAAAAATCCCGGGGCGGAACCCCCCAGAATCCGGCGGTGGGCGGGCAGGGAGGCGGACTGGTGCGGGGCGTATCCGGCCGGGCGACCCCGGCTGTTATCATCTCCATTTTCCGTAACAGCGGCAGGTCTGACTCGCATACCGGGTTGCCGAAGGGTTCGCGGTCGCGATTTTCGGTGGTAATGATCGGGGTTTTGATCCGGTCGGCGAGAATGGCCGCGGTATGGGCGGCGGCGTCGCATTTCCCCGGCCCGGTATCGATAATGATCAGATCGAGATCAAGGTTGAGACCGTTGACCACCACGGTACGGAGAATGGCGCAGTACACCCGCGGCAGCAGGGTGACGGCGCATTCGAGGTCAGCGGCAACGAGGGCGGCGTCGAGATCGACCACCTCGACCCTGGCTCGGTAAAGTTGTCGGATCACCGCCAGCGGCGGCACTCCGACGATCCCGGCGGTCTTTACTCCGTCCAGGGGAATGTTCATCGTCCCACCTGGCGGAAGAGCATGATACCGAGGATCAGACAGGCGAGATGGACCGACCAGGCGAAGATCACCGGGGGGTAGGCGGAGTTGGCGGCCACGGCGATGGAAAAGCTCCAGCCGCCCCAGGCGATGAAGGCGAGGACACAGCTTGCCGGAAGTGCCAGGGCCAGACTGGTCCGGCGTTGACGGGTAAGGAGAACCAGCATCGGCAGCCCTAAAAATGTCAGGGGCAGGCCTAAAAAGAGGTACGACAGTCTCTTCTGCAGGGTAAGGGCCGCGGCCCGGTCCTGGTTTCGTTGCCGGAACAGGATTGACAGGGGTTGCTCGTCAAGGTGATAGGGGGGCTGGAAGAATTCTTCCGGCCGGTCGGGCAGGGTCAGGTCCATGCGTTTCAGGTATCGCGCCGCCGTCGTGCCTCTCTGGATAAATACTTGTTTCAGATCCCATTTCCCTTTCCGCCAGCGGGCCTCCCGGGCCGCGACAAAGAGGGTCAGGCGTTCCCCGCGGTCGCGGGCGACGTAGCTGAAGTCGCGGAAGTGATTTTTCCCCGTGGTTCTTTTAAAGGCGTAGATCCCCTTCTTCCCCTGGTGGAAGGTCATGCCGCGGATCACGGTACCTCGCGCCTTTTCGTTTTTCACCTCCTCGTACCAGATGCGGTTGGTGGTGCTGACCGCCACCGGGGTCAGCCACTGGGCCGCCGCGGTCATCAGAAGGCTGATCAGGGCCACTGCGGTGAGCAGGGGGGCAATGATTCGGACCAGGCTGATTCCGCCGGCGTGCAGGGCGAGAATCTCCCGGTCGTGGCTCAGTATTCCGACGCTGATGACCACTGCCAGCAGCAGGCAGACCGGCATGATCTGTTCGCATATCAGGGGGATCTTGAGGAGGAGGTAACGCCCGGTCAGGGCCACGGTTTTCCCGGCCTCGAGGAAATTGTCCACCTTTTCGATGAAGTCGATGAGGAGGTATATCCCCACCAGGGTAGCGAGCACCAGGACAAGGTTGCGGAAGAATATGGCACCGAGATAACGGTCGAGGAGGGTCATGCCGTCTGTCTCCGCAGGAGCGCCGCCGTCCGGGTGGTGATTTCCCCTGCCCCGGGAAGGTAACGCTCCCGGACGGTCATGGACAGGCAGATGGCGGTGAGGAATAACAGCACCACATCCGGGCCCCACATGGCGATGAGCATCGGCACCCGGCCCAGTTCGGCCGCTGATTTTGCCGCGGAAATCATAAGATAAAAGAGGATGAAGAGGACGAGACCGGCGCTGAGGCCCGGCGGTTTTTGTCCCGGCCCGCCGCTTGTCCCCAGGCTCACCCCGATCAGGGTCAGGAGGAAACAGCCCAGCGGCAGGGCGAGGCGATGGTGGAATTCGGTCCGTAATTGCCGGGCGCGATTGCTTTCGGGCCCGAGCTTTTCGGCCCCGGCAATAAGTTCGCTCATGCTCAGGCCGCCCTCGTCAACGGTGCTTACCGCAGTGCCGTCGATGACCCGGGGCGGTTCCACCGGCATGGAGAGGTCATAGTCGAGAAAGCCTGTTGCCGCGCCTTTGTCCCGGCCGAGTTGCAGGGCCGTGCCTTGGTGGAGTTTCAGGGCCACCCTCATCTGTTCGAGGTCGGGGACAAGTTCCCCGCTTTCGGCGCTGATGGTCATCGGCGCTCCGGGGTCACGGAGATCGTTTAAGTAAACCCCGTAAAGCCGGCCGGTTTCCGGGTCGATGCGGTTGACATGAATGATTACGTCCCGCACCGCGTCGACAAATACTCCGGGCCTGATTCCGGCCGCGAGCCGGTTCTTCGCCAGCCGGACCAGGAGCCGTTTCATGTTTACCGTGGCTGCCGGGGCCAGAACCGTGGTGTCCCAGGCGGTGAGTCCGGCGGCAAAGATGGCGAAGAGCAGCACCGGGACTATTATCGGCGTGAAACCGATTCCGCAGCCCTTCAAAACCAGAATCTCGTTGTCGGCGGAGAGGCGGGAAAAGGCGGTGATCGTTGCCAGGGCCCCGGCCATCGGCAGTCCGAAGAGGAGGATTTTGGGAATGATGTAGGCGCAGACGCGGATGAAATCAGCCCCGCCGATGTTAAGGGAAAAGACAAGGCCCATGAGCTGGAGTATCTGCCCAAGGCCGATAATCGCCACCACGATCACAAGACTCGCCCAAAAGGGCGCGGTGAGTTCGCGGAGGATATACTGGGTGAGGATCGACGGTTTAAGCATCCCGGCCGCGGGTCTCAGCCCGACAGGTGGATTTTTCGGGTCAGGGCGTAACCGGCCACGACCATGAAGATGCCCAGGAGGTTGCTCACCGCGAGGTATATGAGGGCGGTTTTCCACTGCCCGGCGCGGAAGAGCTGGGTGGTTTCACGGGCAAAGGTGGAAAAGGTGGTGAATCCGCCGAGAAAGCCGGTAAAGATGAAGAACCGCCAGCCCTGGGTGAGGGTGGTACCCTCGAAGAAGCTCCAGAGCAATCCCATGATAAAGGAGCCGATGAGGTTCGCGGCCAGGGTTCCGGCCGGGAAGACTTCTCCCCCCAGGGGCTGGAAGATAAGGAACATAAGTTGACGAAAGGCGGCCCCCACAGCGCCGCCGCTCAATATGGCAAGTACATTTAACATCGGTTACATTCCGTTTCTGCGGTTTTGTTCCGGCGGCGGCCTTGCCGTCGTTTAAATTAGCCAATTTACTCTCATGCGCGAACAAAGGCAAATAAAGTCGCTGGTCGAATGCCGGCCGATCCTGGCCCAGGCCCCGAGGCTTGGGGACAATACCGCCGATCTTGACCGGCTTCGCCGCGGTCTCGGGATGACGGCCGGTGAGGTTGTTATCCCCTGGCCCCAGGCCCGGACGGTGGCCACCGCCTTCCGGGCCGCCGATTTCGCCGGTCATGCCCTGCTTGACTGCAGCGGCGCGGTACCAGCGGTGATGGCGGCGCGGGCCACGGCGGTGGAGATTCTTCCCGCCATGGCCCTTGATCTCGGCACCACCCATCTTGAGGCGAGCCTGATTGATATGCTAAGCGGCCGTCGTCTGGCCGCCGCCAACCGCGTCAACCCCCAGGTTGTCCATGGCGACGACATCCTTTCCCGGATTCATTTTGCCACCCGTGACGGCGGTCTTGATACCCTGCGGCATGAGATTAATACCGCGGTGGCGGAACTTGCCCTTGAACTTGCCGCCGCCGCAGCGGTTGTTCCGGAAGATATCTGTGCCCTCTGCGTGTCCGGTAATACCACCATGAGCCATTTTTTCTTAGGTCTTGATCCCTACAACCTGATCCGTGCTCCTTATATCCCGGTGGTAAACTTTGTCGACCCCGCCACTGCCGGGGAACTGGGGATAAAAAAAATTCACCCGGCCGCCCCGGTGCTGGTGATGCCCGGGGTGGGGAGCTATTTCGGCGGTGATCTCCTTTCCGGGATCATCGCCAGTGACCTCGATCGTTCTTCCGCGCCGGTGTTGTTGATTGACGTCGGCACCAACGCCGAGGTCGTGATCGGTAACCGCGACTGGTTGATCGCCTGCGCCGGGGCGGCCGGGCCGGCGCTGGAGGGCGGGGTGGCGCGGATGGGGATGCGGGCCGGGTCCGGGGCCATTGACCGGGTATGGCTTGAGAACGGTGAGCCGGAGTTCAGCACCATCGCCGATCAACCGGCCCGGGGAATCTGTGGTTCCGGGGTAATCGACCTCGTCGCCGCCCTTTATCTCGGACGGTTCATTGATATGCGGGGTAAATTCGTCATCTCCCGCTGCGGCGGACGGTTGACGGAAACGGCGGACGGCCCCGCCTTTGTCCTGGCCCGGGGCGGGGAAGCGGCCGGGGGCGGGACGGTGCTGTTTACCCAGGTCGATCTTGACGCGGTCATGCGCTCCAAGGCGGCGATGTACTCCATTCTCAGCACCATCACCGCCGAGGTCGGCTGCGGCTTTGCCGACCTTGAAAAGATCTTTGTCGCCGGGGCCTTCGGCCGTCATATCAATCCCGAAAGCGCGATTACCATCGGCATGATGCCAGATCTGCCCCGGGAGCGTTTTATCCCCCTGGGCAATACCTCACTCGCCGGGGCTGAACACCTGCTCTGTCATCGTGACGATATCGCCCGCCTTAAAGATCTGGTGCAGCGGATCACCTACCTGGAACTCAACGTCAACCAGGAGTTCATGCTCCGCTTTTCCTCCTGCCGTTTCATCCCCCATACCGACCCCGCCCTTTTTCCGTCAGTACCACTTTTTGTTGACTGATTCACTCTCTTCATCTTTTCTTCATATATCTTCGGTTAACTTCAATGTCGTTGTTTCCTTACACCTGGCCTGATCTCGAACGCTCACGGATTCAGGTCATCAGCTGAAATCTTGTTTCGAGATGTTATGCCGACCCGTTGAAAAACGGGCTGGTCGCGGCGCACGGACGCGCCGTCGATTTCACCGGGTTAAAAACCCGGTGAAATCGAGAGGTTGGCCGGGACTTGTTTTGGCCAACCGGGAGTTGAAAAAGCCAGGACGGCTTTTTCAACAGTCTGATAGACTCAAGAGCGTGGTTTGTTGAGCGCTTACTTCGGATATTGTGACGAAAGAGAAAAAAAATATGTCCCGCAAATTTCTTCCCTTTTCCCGCCCTGCCATCGGCGAGGACGAGATCGCGGCGGTGGCCGCGGTGATGCGCTCCGGCTGGATTACCACCGGAGCGCGGGCGGCTGAGTTTGAAGATCGTTTTGCCGCTTATTGCGGGGCCGCTTCCGCGGTGGCCCTGAATTCGGCCACCGCCGGGATGCATCTGGCACTTGCCGCCCTCGGTATCGGTCCCGGCGACGAGGTCATAACCCCGTCGATGACCTGGGTCTCCACAGTCAATCTCATCGTTCTTGCCGGGGCTGTCCCGGTGTTTGCCGATATTGACCGCGATACCATGATGGTCACTCCGGAGACGGTGGAGCCGCTCATCACCTCCAGGACCCGGGCTATTATTCCGGTTCATTTTGCCGGGGCCTGCTGTGAGCTTGCTCCCCTGCGTGAACTGGCTGACGCCGGTAATATCTCCCTGATCGAGGACGCCGCCCATGCCGTCGGCAGCGAGTATGATGGGCGGATGATCGGTTCTTCCGGCACTGCGATTTTTTCTTTTCATCCGATCAAAAACATGACCTGCGGCGAGGGGGGGATGGTGGTCAGTGACGATGCCGAACTCCTTGAGCGGATCCGGCGCCTGAAATTTCACGGCCTCGGGGTCGACGCCTATGACCGCGCCACCCAAGGCCGCGCCCCCCAGGCCGAGGTGATCGAGCCCGGGTTCAAGTATAACCTCACCGATATCGCCGCGGCCCTCGGGATGGGGCAGCTCTCAAGGCTTGACGGTTTCATCGCCCGCCGGACGCTTCTGGCCGAGCGTTATCTCTGTCTGCTTGCCGATGTCCCCGGTATCACCCCCCTGGCTGTACCCGAGTCTACCAGCCGTCACGCCTGGCACCTGCTTATCGTCCGGATCGGTGAAGAGCTCGCTCCTGACCGGGATGCATTCATGGCCGCGCTCAAGGGGAAAAATATCGGAACCGGCCTTCATTTCAAGGCGGTACATACCCAGAAATACTATCGCGACCATCTGCCGTCGACGGACGGAGGTCTCGTTGCCACCGAATGGAATTCGGAGCGGATATGTTCTCTGCCCCTATTCCCTGACATGACCATGGCCGACGTTGACCGGGTGGTGACCGCAATTCGTGAGGTGGGCGATGCGACCTGAATTTTCGATAGTGGTGCCGGTCTATAACGAGGCTGAAAATCTTGATGAACTCCTCTCCCGGACCCTGGCGAGCTGCCGCGCCATTTCGCGGTCATTTGAATTTATCCTTGTCGATGACGGCAGTGACGATGATTCCGCCGCTCGTATTCTTGCCGCCGTCGACCGCGACCCCGAAGTGGTGGCGGTGATCCTGAACCGTAATTACGGGCAGCACGCCGCCATATTCGCCGGTTTCGAACAGTGCCGCGGTCGGGTGGTGATCACCCTTGACGCCGACCTGCAGAATCCGCCCGAGGAGATTCCCCGGCTCCTGGCCGAGATGGATAAGGGGGTCGACGTGGTCGGTACTGTCCGCGCCCGGCGCCGGGATTCATTTTTTCGTCGTTTCGCCTCGTCCCTGGTCAACCGTATGGTGCAGAAGAGTACCGGGGTGATGATGCACGATTACGGCTGCATGCTCCGGGCTTACCGGGCCCATATCGTCGCCGCCATGCTTCAGTGCGGTGAGCGTTCGACCTTTATTCCCATCCTCGCCAACGCCTTTGCCCGCGCCACCGTCGAGATCGAGGTCGATCACGCCGCCAGGGCCCACGGCGATTCCAAGTACAGCCTGATGAAACTTGTGGCCCTGCAGTTTGATCTTCTCACCAGCATGTCAACTTTTCCCCTGCGGCTTTTAAGTGTGCTGGGGACGATGATCGCCGCCGGCGGCATTGGTTTCGGGGGCTTATTGTTCATCCTGCGTCTGGTCTACGGCGCCGCCTGGGCCGTGTCAGGGGTGTTTACCCTTTTCGCCCTTCTTTTTGTCTTTATCGGGGCCCAGTTCATTGCCATGGGGCTTTTGGGTGAGTACATCGGCCGCATCTATCACGACGTCCGGGCCCGGCCGCGTTACTTTATCCAGGAGATCGCCGGCCGCGTGGCCGGCGGCGAAGGCAAGAGTGATAAGTAAAAAGGCAGAAATATCATCAGGTTACTGTTTTGTGTTCGTTCCCTGTCCATCAATCCTGAAAAAGGAAAAATTATGAAAACTATAGTTCTTGCTTACCATAATATCGGCTGTGCCGGACTCAGCGCCCTTATTGACGCGGGCTTTGATGTTCAGGCGGTGTTTACCCATGCCGATGATCCCGGAGAAAACATCTGGTTTGACTCGGTGGCCGAGCTTGCCGCCGGCCACGCGATCCCGGTATTCGCCCCGGACGACATTAACCATCCCCTTTGGGTAGATCGGGTCCGGGAGATGGGTCCGGAGATCATTTTTTCCTTTTATTATCGCAACCTGGTCGGCCGGGAGATCCTTGCCATGCCCGCGGCCGGGGCCTTGAACCTCCACGGCTCACTCTTGCCGAAATACCGTGGCCGCTGCCCGGTGAACTGGGCCCTGGTCAACGGCGAGAGCGAGACCGGGGTCACCCTGCATTATATGACCCCGCATCCGGACGACGGCGATATCGTCGGGCGGCGGAAGGTCGTCATCGCTGACGAGGACGACGCGGTAAGTCTCCATGGCAAACTAACCACTGCCGCCGCCGGTCTCCTTGACGAGCTTCTGCCGCGGATCAAGGCGAAAAATGCCCCGCGCGCGCCTCAGAACCACAAGATGGCCACCTGCTTCGGCGGCCGGCGACCGGCGGATGGCGAGATCGACTGGAACCTTGACGCGGTTCAGGTGAGAAATCTCGTCCGGGCGGTGACCCGGCCCTATCCCGGCGCCTTTACCTGGCTCGGCAACCGTAAATGTCTCGTCTGGAAGGCGGAGATTCGGGACGATAACCAGGGCAAGGCCCCGGGAACAGTGTTGTCCGCCGCTCCCCTGGTTATCGCCTGCGGCAGGGGGGCGGTTGAGGTCGCGGCCGGGCAGGACGACGGCGGGGTATATATGAACGGGGGGCAGCTCGCGGTTGAACTCAACCTGGTTTCCGGGATGCGCTTCGGGCCTCTCCTTTCCCGGGTAAAGGAGAAAAAGCGGAAAAAGCATGTCCTGATTCTCGGAGCCAACGGCTTTATCGGTCACCATCTGAGTCGGCGTCTCCTTTTAGACGGCGGTTACGATGTCCACGCCATGGACCTCGGCACCGACGCCATCGCCCCGTTTTTCAACGAGCCCGGCTTCAACTTCCGCGAGGGTGATATCTCGATCATGCGGGAATGGATCGAGTATCACGTCCGCAAATGCGATATCGTTCTGCCGCTGGTGGCCATCGCCACCCCGGCTGAGTACGTCAGGAATCCCCTCCGGGTCTTTGAACTTGATTTTGAGGAGAACCTGCGCGTTACCCGTTATTGCGCCAAATACGGCAAAAGGATCATCTTCCCGTCCACCTCCGAGGTCTACGGGATGTGCGGCGATGATGAGTTTGACGAGAACGAGTCGCAATTTGTTCTCGGGCCGATAAGAAAGCAGCGCTGGATTTATTCCTGCGCCAAACAGATGATGGACCGGGTGATCTGGGCCTACGGCGCCACCCGCGGCCTGCCCTTTACCCTTATCCGTCCCTTTAACTGGGTCGGCCCCCGGCTGGACACCCTTGATTCGGCCCGGATCGGCTCATCCCGGGTGATCACTCAGTTCATCCTCAACCTGGTCGAGGGCACTCCCATCCGCCTGGTGGACGGTGGGCGGCAGAAACGCTGTTTTACCGACTATAAGGACGGCATCGACTGTCTTTTCCGGATCATCGAAAACCGTGACAACCGTTGTGACAAAAAGATTTTTAATATCGGCAACCCTGACAACGAGTACTCGGTAAAGGATTTGGCCGGGATCCTGGTGGATAAATTTGAAAAACATCCCCTGCGGGACAGGTTTCCGCCCTTTGCCGGTTTTCGCGAGATTGAGGCCCGGGTTTTCTACGGCGCGGGCTATCAGGACGTGCAGCACCGTCGTCCTTCCATCCGCCAGGCGCGGAATATCCTTGGCTGGCAGCCTGTGGTCCCGTTTGAGGAGTCGGTCAACGAGACCCTGGACTATTTCCTCCGCCAGGAGGTGGATCGGGGCGGGGATCGGTGATGATTCCGGTCGGGCTTCGGGTGGATGTCGATACCCTGCGCGGCACCCGGATCGGGGTTCCGCGACTGCTGGACCTGCTTGCCCATGAGGGCATTCACGCCAGTTTCTTTTTTTCGGTGGGACCGGATAATATGGGCCGTCATCTCCGGCGGCTTGCCAATCCGTTTTTTGCCTTGAAGATGGTTCGGACCCGGGCCGCGAGCCTCTATGGATGGGATATCCTCTTTAAAGGCATCCTGTGGCCCGGTCCTCTGATCGGCAAGAGGTGTGCGGCGGTAATCCGCGATACCGACGGCGCCGGGCATGAGGTTGGTCTGCACGCCTGGGATCACCATGGCTGGCAGTGCCGGGCCTCCGGCTGGGACGAGGATCATGCCGCCGCCGCCATTGCCCGGGGTTTTGAGACCCTCGGGGATATCCTCGGACATCCGCCGGTGGCGGCCGCGGCCCCGGCATGGCGGGTGACCGGGGACATACTCGCGGCCCGGGAGCGTTTCGGCTTCCGTTATCTCTCCGACTGCCGGGGTTACAGTGTCTTCCGCCCCCGGTTTTCCGGGGGTGAGGCAACGGTGCAGGTCCCCACCACCCTGCCTGCATATGACGAGGTGGTGGGGCGGATAATTACGCCGGGACGTTACAACGCCTGGCTCCTCGATAAGATCCGCCCCGATCGTCTCAATGTCCTTACCGTTCATGCCGAGGCCGAGGGTATTGCCTGTGCTGATCTCTTTGTTGACTTCCTCCACCGGGCCCGGGACCGCGGCATTGTTTTTTTCCCCTTGGGAGAATTTGTTGAGCGCGCCGTACCGGAAGCGGGAATGATAAAAACGGGCCGGATGGCGGGCCGGGCCGGATGGGTAGCGATTCAGGCGAAAAATCCGAACGTAAACCGCATGGATACGGAAAGATGACATCCAGCCGTCGTTACGCAGTTTTCGCCCTTGCCGTCTATCTCCTGCTTTATATCTTTCCCCTGTGGGGAAGGCCGCTCTTTGTCCCTGACGAGAGCCGTTACGGTGAGATCCCCCGGGAGATGATCGCCGACGGTGATTTCGTTGTTCCCCACCTTGACGGTCTGCGTTATTTTGAAAAACCGGTGCTGGCCTATTGGGTCCATGCCGGCGCAATCATGATCTTCGGAGAAAATCGTTTCGCCCTCAGGCTCCCCTCGGCCCTGGCCGTGGGGCTGACCGGGCTTATTATTTTTTTTCTCCTCCGGCGTTTATTACCGCGTCCCGATGACGGGGTCCTGCCGCCGCTCGCGCTTGCGGTGTTTTTTACCTCATCCGAGGTCATGGCAGTGGGTACTTTCGCGGTTCTCGATTCCCTCCTTGCCCTTTTTCTTACTGTGGTGGTGGCCGCCTTTTTCCTTGCCACCGAATCGTCGCCGGGCTCGGCCCGGGAACGGTTTTTTCTCCTTTTCGCCGGAGTCGCATGCGGCCTCGCGTTTCTCACCAAGGGGGTTTTAGCCCTGGCGGTCCCGGTGGTGGTTTTTGTTCCCTATCTCCTGTGGGAGAGGCGGTGGCGGGATATATTTCGTCTTGCCTGGCTTCCCCTTGCCTCCGCTGTTGTCGTTGCTCTGCCGTGGGCGGTGGCGATCAATGCCCGGGAACCTGGTTTCTGGCATTATTTTTTCTGGGTTGAGCATGTCAAACGTTTTCTCGCCCGGGACGCCCAGCACGGAAAGCCCTTCTGGTTTTATTTCGCCGCCGCGCCGCTTCTGTTTATCCCCTGGTCGTTTGTGGTGCCGGCGTTTGTCTCCGGGCTGCGGTCGCGTCTCTTTGGTGAAGACCGGCAGGGGCGGCTGATTCGTTTTGCTCTCTGCTGGTTTTTTGGCCCTTTCCTGTTTTTTTCCATTGCCCACGGTAAACTTCTCACCTATATCCTTCCCTGTTTCCCTCCCTTTGCGGTCCTCGCCGCCCTCGCTCTTGGCCGCGCGGGTGGTCGTCGTGACCGGTTTTTTTCCTGGGGAGCATACGGGCTTGGCGGGCTTTTCGCCGGCCTTACAGTGGTCTTTCTCTGGGCCCAGATCCATGGGATCAACGATTTCCATCCCTACACCCGGACCTGGAAATGGCTGATGGCGGCAAACTCGCTCGCCTTCTTTTCATTTTTCGCCATCCTTGCCGGCCGCCGTTACCAGGGAGCTGAACGGATACTTTTTCTCGCTATCGCCCCGCTTCTTTTTCTCGCCAGTATCAATTTCATCATGCCCGACCTGACCATCGCCAAAAAGGCGCCCGAGGCCCTTCTTTTCCGTCATCGCCGCGATATAGGGTCACAAACCATTATTATTTCCGGCGAGGAACCCTTGACTACCGCCTGTTTTGTCTTCGCCCGTGACGATATTTTTGTTCTGGACGGCCCCGGTGAGCTTGCCTATGGCCTCGGGTTCCCCGACGCCGCCGGCCGTCATCTTGACCCGGCCGCGGCCGCGGTCATGATTACCGCCAATCCCGGCCGGGTGGTGCTGACCGCCCGGGGCCGTAATTACCGTCGCTGGCGCCAGGTCCTACCGCCGCCCCGCGTGGTGGATGATAACGGTCCTGACGGCTATGTCTTTGTCCGGTATTGATTGTTTACTCTCATCCCTTTCCTTGCTATTGCCACCCGTCCGTGGGTATAGTTCAAAAAAGGAACAGGAAACCAGGATGGAGACCGGTTATGAAGAAAGCAGCCACCGCCCGTAGTTAAGATTTTTGAGGCATGAGATCATGAACAGATATCTTCCCCTGATTCTTCTCGGGGTTTTATTGAATGCCGCGGCTCAGCTTGCCCTGAAACAGGGGATGCGCGGTATCGGTCATTTTGACTTCCGCCTGGGTAATATCGTCCAGGTGGGGCCGATGGTGGCTTTTAATCCCTTTGTCCTTGCCGGGCTTGCCTGCTACGTGGTCAGCGTCGTTGTCTGGCTTCTGGTGCTCTCCCGGGTCGAGGTCAGTTACGCCTATCCCTTGCTCTCGGTGGGGTATATCGTTACCGCCTTTGCCGGCCGCTACTTTTTTAATGAGGCCATGGGGATGACACGCTGGACCGGAATAGCGGTTATCTGTGTCGGAGTCTGGTTGATTACCCGGACCGCCTGATTCATGTATATTCTGGTGGTTGACGACGAAGCGGAGATGCGCTCCCGTCTCCGGGCCGCCCTTGAGAGCCGGGGCTATCAGGTGGAGACCGCCGCTGATGGCGACGAGGCCCTCGATTGCGCCGCTACCGCCGGCCACGATCTCATTCTCCTTGATATAATGCTTCCGGGTACGGATGGTTTTTCGGTTCTGGAACATCTGCGCCGGACCGGGATAGACACCCCGGTTCTGATACTTACCGCCCTCGGGGCGGTTGATGAGCGAATCCGGGGCCTTGATGCCGGGGCTGACGATTACCTGGCCAAACCATTTTCCATGGATGAACTCCTGGCCCGGATTCGTTCAATCCTGCGGCGCAACAGTGGTCGCGATTCGGTTCTTGTCGTTGGCGATGTCGTCCTTGACCCGGCGGCGCGTACGGTGCGGCGTGGAGACGGGGCGATTGAGCTTACGGCCCTGGAATTTTCCATTCTTGAGTTTCTTCTCTACAACAAGGGGCGGTCGGTATCGCGCTTTAATCTCTCCGAACATGTATGGGGTGATGATTTCGATCCCTTTTCCATGTCCAATTACATTGATGTCCACATAAAGAATCTGCGTCGTAAACTCGGATCCACGGTCATTCGTACCGTCCGTGGGGTAGGATATATCGTTGACTACGAGAATCGGCGGCAGGAATGAAGATCAGGAACAAAATAACGCTGTGGATCGCCCTTACCTCCATTACCGCGGCCCTGGGGTTTGCCGTCTTCGTCTTTGTTGAATTTCTGGAAGAACCAGTCAAGTTGATCGACGCCGAACTGGGGCATATGGCCGAGGCCCTGGTGTCAAGGAATATTGCCCTTGCCGGCGGCGGTGGCGCGGTGGACGCCTCCCGTCTGCCCTTCCCGCCTGGCCTTTACTGGATCAGGGTCAGTGATGCCCGGGGCCGGGTGCTTTATCGTTCCCGGCTGGCCGCGGCCATAAATCTCCCGGAGCGTGGAGAGAAGGCCTGGTTTTTTGAAACGATCATCCCCCGTGACCGTTTCCAGCTGGGTCAGGATTCCCATGACGAGGTAACTTTTCGGATCAACCGGCGTATGATCCGGGTTGACGGCCGTGACTATCGGGTGATGATCGCCAAGCCGGTTGAGGAGATTGAAGAGGAGCTGATTGACCTTGTCTGCGAGGTCGTTGCCGGGTTGGTTACCTTTACCCTCCTGTTCGGGCTGGCAAGCTATTTTATCGCCGGCCGGATTCTGGCCCCGGTCGAGGCCATCAACCGTCTTGCCCGGAAGATCACCGGACATACCCTTGACCGCCGGATTCCGGTGGGAGATAACCGCGATGAATTAAGCGAACTTTCGCGAACCCTGAACCTGATGTTTGACCGGCTGCAGCATTCCTTTACCCGGCAGAAACAGTTTCTTGCCGCCGCCGCCCATGAGCTGAAAAGTCCGTTAACCCTGATGATGCTTTCCCAGGAGGAACTCCTGCGGCGGTCGGATAATTCTGCTGAACTCGCCGAAGAGCTTGAGCGGCAATTGGACACCATGCGCCGTCTCAAGCTTTTGCTGAATAAACTCCTTGATCTCTCCCGGCTTGAGATCGGGGACGGGATCATCCCTGAGGAAATGGCCCCGGGGAGCCTGGCCGTGTCTCTGCTTGAAGAATATCGTGAGCTCATAGATCATGAAGGGCTTGCCGTGACCGGCGATATTGCCGCGGAAACCAGGATGCAGGGTGACCCGGGCAAGATCCGTCGCCTGCTGATAAACCTGCTGGATAACGCCATCCGTTATAATCGTCCCGGAGGGCGGATAGAATTTGATGTCACTGCGGCGGGGGACGGAATCAACATCCGGATAGGTAACAGCGGTCCCGGGGTTCCAGTCGTAGATATCACGCGGGTCTTTGATCAGTTTTACCGGGTGGAGAAATCCCGATCCCGCGATTCCGGAGGGTCAGGACTCGGGCTTACCATCGCCCGGCGTATAGTCGAACTCCACCAGGGGCGGATAGGGTTAACCAGCCGGGATGACTGGACCGAAGTCACGGTGCATCTGCCGGCGTCAACCTGATTCATCCTTGTTGGCCTCGTTCGTCAATCATGTGTGTTTTAAGGAGGTTGTCAGGGGATATCTGTATGTCCCCGTCCTCCTTGCGGCCCCTGCCCGGATATGGTAAATTCTCATCCTTTGTCTTTTCGGGGTGGGGAGAGTTTTTATGAAGAATGGTCGCAGTCTGTCAAAAAGGACGGCAAAAGAACGGTTGACGGAGTTTCTCGCCGTCTTTGACAAGGAGGATGAGGTGCTGATCATCCTTAACGCCGATCCTGACGCCATTGCCAGCGCCCTGGCGGTGAAGAAGATTCTTCGTTATCATGTGAAGAGCGTCACCATCGCCTATCCCAACGAGATCAGACGCCTCAGTAATCTGGCAATGCTTGACCTCCTCAAGATCCAGACCGCAAAACTGCGGAACATTAAGGTCGGCGATTATTCGAAAAAGGTGATCCTTGACTCCCAGCCCACCCATCTTCCCGCCTTTGAGGGGATCGAGTTTGACGCGGTCATCGACCACCATCCGGCAAGCAGGGGATGGGAGGCCCCCTACGTTGACATTCGCAAGGATTACGGCGCAACCGCCTCGATGATGGTTGAATATCTCCGCGCCGCGAGTCTGAAGCCTTCGGTGGCCCTGGCCACCGCCCTGTATTACGCGATCAAGGTCGATACCAATAATTTTGAGAAAAAGACGGTCCCGGCCGACGCCATCAGTTTTCGCTATCTCTACAATATCGCCAATCATAACCTGATGCGCAAGATCGAGCTTTCCGAGCTCCGGCGTTCGGAGCTTAATTATTTCAAGACCGCCTTTGCTTCCTACAAGATTTCAAAACGGCGGCTTTATGTCCATGTCGGCCGGGTGCGGAGTCCCGACGTCCTGGTGATCATTGCCGATTTCTTTAAACGGGTCCACGATATTGCCTGGGTTCTGGTTTCCGGGGTCCACGGTGAACGCCTCGTGGTGATAATCCGCTGCGACGGTTACAAGAAAAACGCCGGCACCCTGGCAACAAGGGTATTCGGTAAGTTGGGTGTTGCCGGCGGCCATCGTCAGGCGGCCCGGGCCGAGGTGCCGTTCAAAAAGCTTGAGATCCAGAGTGTCGACTTTGACACCGCCACCCTCATGCGTCTGGCGCGCAAGTATCTCCGCCAGCTTGATCCTGACAATTGATGAAGTGAACCTGTCGGATTATATCAAGATTTATTACGACCCCATCCTGATTGACGAACGAAAAAATCAACAAAAAAATTGTCTCCGCGTCGTTTCCTCCTGCTATAATTGAGCCTGTCTATTTTCTTTTCCAAGAGGAATTATGCGCAAGCGTCCACAGACCCTGGCTATGATCCTTGCCGGCGGCAGGGTCGATGAATTAAATGTCCTGACCTTTTTCAGGCCCAAGAGCGCCGTTCCTTTCGGCGGTCTCTACCGGGTCATTGATTTTCCCCTGTCAAACCTGATGCATTCGGGGATTGAAAAGATCGCGGTTTTGTCGCAGTACCGCAGTTATTCCCTCATCAACCACCTTGGCAACGGCGCTGCCTGGGACATGGTCGGGCGCCATCGCGGGGTCAGTGTTCTGCCGCCGTTTACCGGTTCGGAGTATTCCAGCTGGTATAACGGCCCGGCCGACGCGGTGTACCAGAACCTCGATTTTATCCAGTACCACCGGCCGACCGAGGTTTTGATCCTTTCCGGTGATCATATCTACCAGATGGACTACCAGCAGATGATCGAATATCACCGCGATCATGATGCCGATCTTACCATTGCCTTTACTCCCATTGCTGCGGGCGAGGCGAGCCGTTACGGGGTCGCAGGTCTTGCCGGGGATGACGACGATGTCGGGGGGCGGGTCATTGATTATCAGGAAAAACCGGTATCCTCGTCGGCCCGCTGGGCCTCGATGACTGTTTATTGTTTCAAGCCCGAGCTCCTTTACGAGACCCTGTCGCGTTTTGATCGTGACCGGCCGACCTTTGAATTCGGTCGTGATGTCATCCCCCATCTGGTGGACGGGGGGGCCAATGTCCATGGTTACCGTTTCCGGGGATATTGGGGTTATACCCGGACCATTGATGAGTACTGGCGCACCAGTCAGGACCTTCTTGGTGATGATCCCGGTATTGATCTTGACTCCTGGGGGGTGCGGACCAATCTTGAGCATCGCGGTATCTGTGATTTTCAGCCGATGACCATTGCCGCCGGGGCTGAGGTCTCCGACAGCCTGATCTATAACGGCTGCCGGGTGCGCGGCGAGGTGAGCCGCTCGATTTTGTTTCCCGGAGTGGTGGTGGAAGAGGGGGCTTCTGTGCGGGACTCGATTCTTTTTTTTAACTGCCGGGTCGGGCGCAACGCCGGAATCAACCGCCTGGTCAGTGATGTTGAAGTTGATATCGGCGCCGGGGCGCGGATCGGGGTCGGTGATGATAAAAGGATTACGGTGATCGGTTGGAAAAACCGGGTGGAGGCCGGGACGGTGATCAGCGGCGGCTGCGTAGTCTATCCGGGGCTTGAGCCGGGAACGGTGGTGGGTGAGTTTCCGCCGCGGACAACGATAAGGTAGAGAAATGGATGCCACGGTTCTGCTGCTGGCCGGAGGGGTCGGCAGCCGTCTTAATATTCTCGTTGAGAGTCGGGCCAAACCCGCGGTTCCCTTTGCCGGTCTTTACCGGATCATCGATTTTACCCTGAGCAATATCATGAACTCGGGGTTGTCGCAGGTTGGAGTCCTGACCCAATACAAGCCCCTGTCGCTTATGGGTCACCTCGGCAGTGGCGGGGCCTGGGATATGGCCGGGCGCAGCCGTGGGGTGAAGATCCTCCCTCCCCGTACCGGCAGCCATGACTCTGACTGGTACCGGGGAACCGCTGACGCGGTGCGGCAGAATCTTGATTTTTTGAAGAATCACGCCGCCAATGAGACCATGGTTCTGTCCGGCGATCATATCTACTGTATGGACTATGCCGACCTTATTGCCTTTCATCGTGAGCACCGGGCCTCGATCACCATTGCCACCATGGTGGTCGAGGGTGACTAGATCAAACAGTACGGCACCGCAATCACCGACGGCGAGGGGAGGATCATCGACTGGGAGGAAAAACCTCAGATCCCGCGGAGCAACCTCGCCTCCATGGGGGTGTATGTCTTTGATACCGCCTATCTCATCGATTTTTTAGAGAAGAATCGCAGGGCCCTTGATTTTGGTCACGACCTGATTCCCGGGGCGATCATCCGGGATCGGGTCATGGCCTACCCCTTTCATGGTTATTGGCGCGATGTCGGTACGGTTGAGGCCTACTGGCAGGCGAATATGGAGATCATCGGCAGCGGTGGTCTGATCTCTCCTGAGGACTGGGGGGTACGATCAAACCCCGAGGCCGATGGCCTGGTCGCCGACCGGCCGCCGACCAGGTTCGCGGCCGGATCAAAGGTGAAAAATTCTCTCATCAGCACCGGCTGCCGCGTTGCCGGGACGGTTATCAATTCGGTCCTCTCGCCGGGGGTGGTTGTCGCCCCCGGGGCGGTGCTGCGCGATTCGATAATTTTTACCGACACGGTCATCGGTCCGGACGCCCAATGTGATCTGGTGATTA
>JAJRZW010000005.1 GCA_024275015.1 Deltaproteobacteria bacterium
AGAGCAGTATCGCTCTGTCGGCGGACAAAGTCATCTTCAACCGCGATAATCGCCGCGGCACGCCGCAGGGCTCCGCTGATCGCGGGGTTGAACCTTTCCCCCAGAAAGGGAAGAAGTTCATGCCGCACCCGATTACGGAGGAAAGTGGAATCGGCGTTGGAAGAGTCGTGGCAATAAGACAGGCCCCGCTCTTTTATATAGGCATCGATCTCCGCCCGGGTATGTCCAAGCAGGGGGCGCACCACCCCGAGACGGTTATCGGGAAGCATCCCGGCAAGACCGGCGAGACCGGTTCCACGGATCAGACGGATAAGCAATTCCTCGGCCTGATCGTCGCCATGGTGGGCAACGGCGATAATCCCATCTTCCCCGGCGACCCGGGCCAGGGCGGCGTAACGCTGTTCCCGGGCCGCGGCCTCAAGAGACAGCCCCTCCCTTTCGCCATGGCCACGAGCATCAACCTCTTCGACGATAAAAAGACAGGAAAACCGGAACGCAAGCGCCGCGACCAGTTCCCGTTCCGCCGGGGTCTCCTCCGGCCGCAGACCATGATCAACGTAAACCACGCCAAGCCGCCCCAGCCCCAGTTCATCACGCAACCCCGCAAGCGCCGCCAGCATCGCCACCGAATCGGCACCGCCGCTCACCGCCGCCGTTACCCCTGCTCCCCGGGGAAACAGAGAATGACCACGGCAGAAACGCAGCATTTTTTTTTCAAACAGATGCATCAGAATAATTTACGGTTTACGGCTTACGGTTTACGGTTTAGGATCAAACAAAATCCCGCTTTCACATCCGTCAACTATAAACCGTCAACCGTAAACCATGAAAATAAAAAAAGCCGTCATTCCGGTGGCCGGTCTCGGCACCCGTTTCCTCCCCGCCAGCAAGGCGATACCCAAGGAAATGCTGACCATCGTCGATCGCCCGACCATCCAGTATATTGTCGAAGAGATCGTGGCCAGCGGCATTGAGGAGATCATCCTCGTCACCAGCGAGGGTAAATCGGCGATTGAAAACCATTTTGACTATAACTTCGAGCTTGAAACCATCCTCAAAAACAAAAACAAGCACGAACTCTGCGAAGAGGTCTGCAATATCTCAAACCTCATCGACATTGTCAGTGTGCGGCAGAAAAAACCCCTGGGCCTGGGCCACGCCATCCTCACCACCAGGAACGTGGTCGGCGACAACCCATTTGTCGTCCTCCTTGGCGACGACCTGGTCCAGTCGGATGTTCCATGCTGCCAGCAGATGCTGGATCTGTTCGATGAATTTCAGCAGCCGGTGGTGGCGATCCAGCAGGTCGCCGATAATCAGACCCACCAGTACGGAATCATCGAGGGTGAAAAAATTCGGGATCGGGTGTACGAGGTCAAACGAATGGTGGAAAAGCCGGCCCCGGGCACGGTTGACTCCAACCTTGCGATCATCGGCCGCTATATCCTGATGCCGGAAATATTTGACCTCCTGGCCAATACCACCCCCGGTCACGGCGGTGAGATCCAGCTAACCGACGCCCTCCAGGCCCTGAGCAAACGCCGACCCATGTACGCCTATGAATTTGAGGGCACCCGTTTCGACGCCGGCGACAAGATAGGCTATCTGAAGGCGATCATCGCCTTTGCCCTGCGTCACCCGGTGCTGGCCGACGAGTTCAGGAAACACCTCAAGGAGGTTGCCGCCGGCATTTAGGCGGTCGTCATGTCCAGCCGCCGGCGCAACCTGACGGTGGAAGTGGCGGTGGTCTCGCCGCTTCTCACCACCCTTTCCTATCTCCCTCCCGAAAACGGCCAACGCCCGGGTATCGGCCAGCGGGTTCTGGTCCCCCTGGGGGCACGGCTGGTAACCGGCTATATTCTTGATCCCGAACAATCACCGCCGGAAGAACGGAAATTAAAAAAGATCCACACCATCGAAGCCGAGAGCCCGCTGTTCCCGGCAAACATGGTTCCATTTTTTCGTTTTATCTCCGACTATTATCAATTCCCCATCGGCGAAGTACTTCGCACCGCCATGCCGGCGGGCCTGTCGCGACGCTCACAAAAAACCCTGGTGCTAAAGGCTGGAGCGGAAATCGCCCCCCCAACCGGAACAACGTCGCCATGGATTGAAAAACTGCGTCATACAGGGAAACTTGCGGCAAAGGAGACCGCCGCTCTAATGGCCCGGGCCGAAACCCGACGGGAGATCGAACGTCTATGCGCCGCCGGGGTGGCGGAGATCATCACCAAGATCAGCGGCAGCGGCAGCCTGCAGCGGAGGATGTATGTAAAACTTACAGACGCCACCACCGCCGTCAGCCTCTCCCGGCCCGAGTCCCGGGTCCTTGAACTGCTGCGGGGGGGATCAGAGTCCGAAGGCATGGCCCGGGCCGATCTCAGCCGCCGCTACTCCGGTGCCGCAACCGGAATCAAACGCCTCGCCGACCGTGGGTTGGTCGAACTTTACCCCAAAACGGTCTTCCGAGACCCCCTCCTTGGCGGCGACCTGAACTTTCCCGAACCGGAACATCTCACCCTGGATCAGAAAAGGGTCATGGAGCGGCTCGGCCCGGCGATAAAGAGCAAAAAATTCAGTCCCTTTCTCCTCCACGGGGTCACCGGCAGCGGCAAGACCGAAATCTACCTCCAGGCTACTGCCATCTGTCTCGCCGCCGACCGCGACGCAATCATCCTGGTGCCGGAAATCGCCCTGGCAAGCCAGATCGAGGCCCACTTTGTCTCCCGTTTCGGTGACCGGGTCGCCCTCCTCCACTCCGGCCTGACCAGGGCCGAGCACCTGGGACAATGGCAGCGGATAAAAAGCGGCGCCGCCCGGGTGGCAATAGGGGCCCGCTCGGCGGTATTCGCCCCGATGGCCGATCCCGGCCTGATCATCATCGACGAAGAACACGATTCAGCCTATAAACAGGAAGACGGGCTGCGTTATAATGGCCGTGATCTCGCCATATTCCGGGCCAGCCGCAACCACGCCACGGTAATAATGGGCTCGGCGACCCCGGCGGTAACCACCTTTCACAAGGCCGGAACAGGCAAGTTCACCATCCTCAAACTGCCACGGCGGATCAGCCCCCACCCCCTGCCGCAGGTTACAATCGTGGACATGAAAAA
The DNA here is from genome assembly GCA_024275015.1 of Deltaproteobacteria bacterium. Taxonomy (GTDB): domain Bacteria; phylum Desulfobacterota; class Desulfobulbia; order Desulfobulbales; family JAJRZW01; genus JAJRZW01. The sequence continues at coordinate 3,114 of JAJRZW010000005.1, forward strand.
GGTCCTCACCGTCTCCGGCCGCCCCCCAATACTCACCCCGCAGTTACGCGATGAGCTGAAAGAAAACTTAAACCGCGGCGAACAGAGCCTGATTTTCTTAAACCGCCGAGGATACGCCAATATGGTCGTCTGCCGCGACTGCGGCGAGGTGGTTGGCTGCAAAAACTGCAAGATATCACTGACCCTGCACAGAAACGCCGCCACCCTTCTCTGCCACCATTGCGGTTTTCGTCTGCCGGAAAAACTCATATGCGGCAAATGCGCCTCGCCCCGCCTGGTCCCGGTGGGTTTCGGCACCGAAAAAATCGAGGCCGAGCTTGTCCGCCTGTTTCCAAAGGCCCGGATCAGCCGCCTCGACCACGACGCCGCCGCTGACCGCAACCAATTTTTCAAGATCTTAAACCAGGTCCACGCCGGTGAAATCGACATCCTCATCGGGACCCAGATGATCACCAAGGGCCACGATTTCCCCCGGGTCACCCTGGTGGGGGTGGTCTGCGCCGACACCGGCCTCGGGGTTCCGGATTACAAGGCCGGGGAACGCACCTTTCAGCTCCTGACCCAGGTGGCGGGCCGGGCCGGACGCGGTGGTATTGCCGGACGGGTACTGGTTCAAACCCTGCAGCCGGAGCATTATGCCGTCACCTGCGCCCGGGATCACGATTACCCAACGATGTACGACCGTGAACTCGGACTACGAAAAAAACTGGCCTTCCCCCCCTTCGGCTATCTGGTCAGCCTCCGCTGCGAGGCCGAGGACGAAAAGCAAACCCGCCAGGCCGCGACAGCCCTGGCCGCGGCCGCGACAAAATTATCCCGGGGCAAGGGAATCCAGCTTCTCGGCCCGGCCCCGGCCCCCCTGTCCAGGCTCCAGAAACGCTACCGCTGGCACATGCTCTTAAAGGGTAATAACCGCAAAGCCCTGCAGCAGCTCTGCCGCCGCCTGCGCCGCGATCCCCCCCGGGAATGCCGCCGGGCCCGGATAAAGGTGATCGTGGACGTGGACCCGGAAAATATGTTATAGGTAGGGGTTCAGGCTGAAGACTGCAGGGGAATGTTCGCCCTGCGGGGCCTGCCATTATTTCATTCTTACTTCCGACATCCGCCATGGCAATACTTCCCATCCGTACCTATCCCGATAAAATACTGCGGCAGGTGTGCAAACCGGTGACCGAGATCACCGCCGAGATCAGAAAACTGGTGACCGACATGGCCGAAACCATGTACGACGCCCCCGGTGTCGGTCTTGCCGCGCCCCAGGTCGGGGTATCGCTCCGGCTGGTACTCATCGATATTTTTTTCAGCCACAATGAGGAAGGCGAACGCGACCTGCAGGTATTCATAAACCCGGAAATTATCGCCGCCGAAGGCAAACAGGACGGCGAGGAGGGTTGTCTGAGTGTACGTGAATACGCCGCCCAGGTGACCCGGGCAATGAAGATCACAGTACGGACGATGAACCTTGACGGCGACACCTTCGAGTTTGAAGCCGATGACTTCTTTGCCCGGGTACTGCAACACGAGTTCGACCACCTGGACGGCAAGTTGTTTATTGACCGCATCAGCCCCCTGCGCCGGACCCTGTACAAGAAAAAACTCAAAAAAATTCTGGCAAAGAAAAAAAATGGCTGATCCGCGCCTGAACCTGATCTTCATGGGTACCCCAGATTTCGCGGTCCCGACCCTGGAGGCGATAATAAAGAGCCGACACCGGGTAAGCCTGGTGATAAGCCGCCCCGACCGGGGCCGGGGCCGGGGACGCAAACTCATGCCGACCCCGGTAAAGAGCGCGGCCATGGCCCGGGGGATCACCGTGGTTCAGCCGGTAAATATCCGCGCCCCGGAATTTGAATCCCTCCTTCATGAACATAACCCGAACCTGATCGTGGTTGCCGCTTACGGCCGGATTCTGCCGCAGAACATCCTCGATCTTCCATCTCTCGGGACCATCAACGTCCACGGTTCGCTGCTTCCCCGTTACCGCGGGGCCGCCCCGATCCAGCGGGCGATCATAAACGGCGACACGATCACCGGGATCACAATAATGGAGATGGACGCCGGCATGGACACCGGTGCCATCCTCCTTCAGGAAAAAATCGCCATCACCGCCGAGGATACCAGCGGCAGCCTCTTTGCCCGCATGGCCGACCTCGGCGGGCGCCTCCTCGTCCGCGCCCTTGACCTCATGGCCGCGGGCGACCTTTCCCCGGTCATCCAGGACGACGCCCTCGCCACCCCGGCGCCGCCGCTGACAAAAAGAGAGGCGATTCCGGACTGGCGCCGCCCGGCGGCCGAACTCTCCTGCCTTATCCGTGGTCTTGATCCCTGGCCCCTGGTAAAGGGCGAGCTTGACGGAGAACAGATTCGCCTGTTCTCCCCCCGGGTAATCGAAGGTACCAGCGCCGCGGCACCGGGGACCGTGGTCCGGGCCGACGACGGCGGGGTAATGATCGCCTGTGGCCGCGATTTTCTTCTCATCCGCGAACTCCAGCGTCCGGGAAGCAGACGCCTGAGCGCGGCCGATTTCCTCCGCGGCCGGAAAATCGAGGCGGGCCGGAGATTTAAATGCGGCGCCTGATCCTCACCCGCAAGGGGCGCTTCCTGCTTGCCGCCCTCATCACCATTGCCGTTCTGGTCACGGTCTCCCTGCCCCAGGGACGACATGTTATCGCAGCGATAAAAGATATTGTCACCCGGGCCCCGGCCCTGCGGCAGCGGATCATCGCCTTTGGTCCGCTCGCGCCGCTGGTTTATATGGCGGTGCAGGTGGCCCAGGTGGTACTGGCGCCGATCCCCGGCGAGGTCAGCGGTCTGGTCGGCGGCTATATCTTCGGGGGATGGGCCGCCTTCTGCTACTCGACCATTGCCCTTACTCTCGGTTCAATCCTCGCCTTTTTCGGCGGCCGACTCATCGGCAATATGTTCCCGGGAAAAATCCGCAACGGCGAGACCTATAAACAATTCAACCACCTGGTCAAAGGCCGGGACTTTCTTCTTCCCCTGCTCCTCTTCGTCTTTCCCGGTATCCCCAAAGACTCGCTGTCATATGTCCTCGGGGCCAGCGACATGGACTGGCGGCTGTTCACGATCATTGCCGGGGTCGGCCGGATCCCCGGGACCCTGGTCCTCTCCTTCCAGGGAGCCCAGGTTTATAACCACGACTGGCGCGGGCTGGCGCTGTTCTCCATATCCGCCGCGGTGGTATTCGCGCCGATGTTTTTTTACCGCCACCGGCTGGTAGCGACCCTGACCGCCGGGAAGGAGAAAAAATGAAACTGGCCTTCCTCGACTGCGGCGCCGGGATAAGCGGTGACATGCTGCTGGCGGCGATGATCGACGCCGGCGGCGACCGCGACCTGCTCCTGTCCCTGCCCGCGCGTCTGCGTCTTCCCATGGTTAATATCGTCGTCAACGAGACCCGCCGCGCCGGTATGCGGGCGCTGCGGGTTGAAGTAAACCCCGGGGAAGAAAAAAAAGAGAGAAATCTCGAAGCGATAAAGGCAATAATCAACCACGCGGAAATCCCCGCCGCGGTAAAATCAGACGTGATCGCTACCTTTGATCTCCTGGCCCGGGCCGAGGCCGCGGCCCACGGATGCGGGCCCGGGGAAATCAACTTTCACGAAACCGGCGGCCTTGACGCGATCATCGATATCTGCGGCGCCTTCATCCTTGCCGACAGCCTCAGGATTGACCGATTTTCCGCCTCACCCCTGCCGATGCCGAGCGGCACAACCACCTGCGCCCACGGCGCCATTCCCCTGCCGGCCCCGGCCCTGGCCACGATTCTCACCGGGGTGGAAATCTACGGAACAGGCAACGGTCCCGAACGCGTCACCCCCACCGGAGCGGCGATAATAAAAATCCTGGCCGCGGGTTTCGGCCCCATGCCAACGATGCGGCTTATCACCTGCGGACACGGGGCCGGCAGCCGGGAAACCAGCGGCGGGATCGCCAATATCCTCAGGATTTTTATCGGTGAAGGGAAAAAAGAAGACGGCGACGAGGTCGAAATAATTCGCTGCAATATCGACGACATGAACCCGGAACTGGCCGCGGCCCTGGCCGAAAGTCTGCTTGCCGCCGGGGCCCTTGACACCACCCTGTGCCCGGTAATCATGAAAAAAGGGCGCCCCGGATTTATCCTTGAGGCCATCGCCCTCCCCGAAAACGGCCCGGCCCTGCGTGAACTCATCTTACGGGAAAGCTCAAGCATCGGCCTGCGCTATCAACGGATGCCGCGCCAGGTCCTGCCCCGGGTCAACGGCAGTGTCGCCACCGTCCACGGCCGGGTAGGGGTAAAAAAAATCACCGGCCCCGAAGGTGAACGGATCACCCCGGAATTCGAAGACTGCCGCCGGATCGCGGCCAAGACCGGAACTCCGGTCACCGCCGTTTACCAGGCGGTTGAAAACGCGGACCCGGAGACCTTCAGGGAGGAAGAACATTGAAAAATATCCTGACGTTTCCCCTGGCAATGACATCATGGACCGCCTGATAATCCTCCTCGCCACCGGATTCGGCACAGGCCTTATCCCCTTTGCCCCCGGAACCTTCGGCTCCATCCTCGGTCTCGGTCTGCACTGGCTTGTCTATCCCCTGACCACGCCTTTTTATCTCGGCGCGATTGCCGCTACCACGGTAATCGCGGTCTTCTGCGCCGGAGGGGCGGAAAAGATCATCGACCGCGCCGATCCCGGCTGCGTGGTCATCGACGAAATCGCGGGAATGCTCGTCGCCCTCGCCTTTCTCCCCCCGACCCCGACGCACCTGATCACGGCCTTTGTCCTCTTCCGGGCCTTTGATATAGCCAAGCCCTTCCCCGTGGGCTGGCTTGACCGCCACCTGCACGGCGGCCCCGGTATCGTCATCGACGATCTCGCCGCCGGGGCCATGGCCGCGATACTGCTCCACGGCCTGATCGCGTTTTTTCCCGCCTTCTGACCAATCCCGTCCGTGGCGGCCATCTCACTTGACGATGAATCATGTAAGGGACAGTCTTGATCTTTCCCCGATTTTAGCGTAAAAATATACCTGACACACTCAAGGAACGAATAATGACCGCTGAAAATACCATAACCTACCGTCTCACTCTGGGCCCGGAGGAGATCGTTGAGTTCATAATTAACGTCAAGGGTGATGCAACGGAGAATACCGCCGCCGACCTGCCGGAATGGACCCGGCTTGATTCCTTCCGCTGCGACCATTGCGCCCGGCGGGGAGAGGATAAATTATGCCCCCTGGCGGTATCTCTGGTAAGGGTGGTGGATCGGTTCCAGGCGATCATCTCCCATGACCGGGTAGAACTTGAGGTGGTAAACCCGGAGCGACGCGTCTGCCAGGAGACCACGGCCCAGCGAGCCCTGTCATCGCTCATGGGGCTGCTGATCGCCACCAGCGGCTGCCCACACACCGAGTTCCTTCGCCCCATGGCCAGGTTCCATCTGCCCCTGGCCAGCGAAACCGAAACCGTGTTCCGCGCCGCCGCAAGTTATATGCTGGGACAATATTTCCGCCACCGGGCGGGAGAAAAAATAGATCTTGCCTTCAAAGGCCTGAGCCGAATGTACCATAACCTGCAGCAGGTAAACGTAAACGTGGTCAGGAGGCTGCGCCGTGCCAGTCAGACCGACTCGTCGATCAACGCCATCATCCTCCTCGACCTCTACGCCAAGGCCATGCCCTTTTCCCTGGCCGAATATCTGGAAGACTTCCGCCCCCTGTTCAAGGCTTATGTCCCGGAAAAATCCGACAAAAACGCCCCCCGGGTTCAGCCGTAAATCTCCGCCTGCATCGCCTCAATCACCGCGACGGGATCGTCGGCACGGCTGATGGGACGGCCGACCACCAGGTAATCGGCACCACGGCGTACCGCCTCTCCGGGGGTAAGAATTCTGTTCTGGTCGTCGCCGCCGGCCATGCGGTTAGCGCCGGGACGAATGCCGGGAGTCACCAGAATCAGGCCGGGACCAAGCTCACGCCTCAGATCGTCGGCCTCAAGACCGGAGCAGACAACGCCGTCGCAGCCCATTTCAAGGGCGCGGGCGGCACGAAAGCGGACGAGATCGGCCACCGACCGGGTCATCCCCATGGCCGCGAGGTCGCTTGAACCGAAACTGGTGAGCACGGTGACCGCAAGGATCTTTACCTCGTTCCGCGCCGCGATCGCCGCGGCGAGTATGGCGTCATTGCCGTGGACGGTGGCAAAGGTAATCCCGCGGCCGGAAAGACGGGCCACCGCCCGTTTCACCGTCTCGGGGATATCGAAAAATTTGAGATCAAGCATTACCTTGTGACCGCGGTCAACCAGCCAGTTGACCATCGGGAAACCAGCGGCAAGGAAAAGCTCAAGCCCGACCTTGTAAAACCCCATGGCCGCTTCGGTCTTCTTTACCAATGCCTTTGCCGCCCCGATATCCTCAACGTCAAGGGCGAGAATGATCCGCTCTTTTATCGCGATTTCTCTCTCCCGCATCTTCAGATTACTCCCGAATTTATGATACAGCGGACCTGGCCGGTAACCCGCATCACCCCGTCGGCGGGACGGTAGGTAAATCCCCGGCCGGCAATCCTTCCCCGGCTGCCGACGATCTCAACCGGGGTCGAGCCGGTAAGGACATCGCGGTCGCGATTATAGACGACCACCTCGCTGGTGGCGACAAAACCATCAGGGGTCCGGAGTTCCACCCCGCCCTTCAGGGTCACGTTGCCGCTGTTCTCGTCATAGATACCACTTGCCGCCCGAAGACTGGTGTCGCCATGGGCGTCACTGCGGCGGCCGACGATTTTCGAAAGGCGGAGGAGATTGTCCGCCCCCTTTTCGGCCCGGGCCGCGGTCATCCGCAGCTGGCTGCCGTTGACGTCGACCTGGAGAAAATCAACCCTGGTGATAGTAAACCGCCGGATCCCGGAAAATCCCGCCGCGTTGATCTCAAAACCGGAGGAGACGGTAAGAAAATCCCGAACCCGCGGCCAGGAAAAAAAGACGGCGGCGACAAGGATTAAAAAAAGGATTTTTCTGAACCAACCCATACCCTGTCACTCAACCCCTTACCCGGCATACTCGGCCAGAAGGCGGTCATAGGCACATCTGGCGACTATCAACAGTTCGCACAGTTCCCGCACCGCCCCGTGACCGCCGGGGTTACGGCTGATGAACCGGGCCGCCTCCAGCACCTCGGGGGCCGCGTCAGCCACTGCCGCGGCCAGACCCACCCGACGCATAACCGGAAGGTCGAGCCAGTCGTCACCCATATAGGCGATCCGGATCGGATCGAGACCGGTTTCAACAATAATGCGATCAAAGACCTCTATCTTCTTCCCCGCCCCCTGATAAAGCCGGGTAATGCCGAGATTCTCAGCCCGGGCTCGCACCGCCTCAGATTTACGGGCGGTGATGATCCCCACCTCAACCCCGCTCTTCTGCGCCAGACGGATGCCCAGACCGTCACGGGAGGAAAAGACCTTGCTTTCCCGACCGTCGGGACCGAATATCAACGAGGCGTCGGTCATCACCCCGTCAACATCAAGGAGAAGCAGTTCCACCTTTGCCGCCCGTTCCATGCAGGCCTTCCAGCCGTAGCCCCGGGCCTCGCGCTCATGCCGGGCCCGGGCCCGGGCAAGCAGACCGGCGGTGATATCGCAGTCGGAAGGGTATCTTCCCTCGCCTTCATTCATGAAACAGTCCTGATGGTCGTGATTATCGGCATTAAAGAAGAGATTCCACGGTTTGATGAAGGACCAGCAACCCCCGCAGCAGCCCTTCCACCCGTTCAAGGGGGATGGAATTGGGACCGTCACAGAGGGCGTTATCGGGATCGGGATGGACCTCCATGAAAATGCCGTTTATACCGCTTGCCACCGCGGCCCGGCACAGGGGGGGGATGAACTGCCGCTGTCCGCCGGAGCTTCCCCCGGCACCGCCGGGAAGCTGAACGCTGTGGGTGGCGTCGTAAATCAGGGGGCAGCCGAATTCACGCATGATCGCGAACGAACGCATATCGACCACGAGATTATTATAACCGAACATGGTGCCGCGCTCGGTAAGCAATACCCGCCCGCCCCCGGCCTCGCGCAGCTTACCCACCGCGTGGACCATATCCTGCGGTGAAAGGAACTGTCCCTTCTTCAGATTGACCGGTATGCCGCTCTTTGCCGCTGCCACCAGCAAATCGGTCTGGCGACAGAGAAAAGCCGGGATCTGGATAAGATCAAGGACCGCGGCCGCGGCCTCAACCTGCCGGGGCTCATGGACGTCGGAAACCACCGCCACCCCGAGGTCATCGCGAATCGCGGCAAGAGCGGCAAGCCCCTTTTCCAGCCCCGGCCCCCGGAAGGATGAAATCGAGGTCCGGTTGGCCTTGTCAAAGGATGCCTTAAAGATAAAATTTATCCCCATACGGTGACATATATCCTTAAGACCCGCCGCGACCTCCCGGGCCAGGGCCTCGCTTTCAAGAACGCAGGGACCGGCAATCAATAAAAAAGGTCGGCCGCGGCCGACCTCAATTTCTTCAGTGATTCTTACAGGTCGCACGTCTTCAGGTCTCCAGACGGTGATTTAACGGGTCTCATCAATGGCGGCGCGGATAAAGTTGCGGAACAGGGGATGGGGTTCCATGGGCCGCGACTTGAACTCCGGATGAAACTGACAGCCCAGAAACCACGGGTGGTCCTCAAGCTCAATGATCTCCACCAAGGTATCGTCGGGGGAGGTGCCGCTGACCACCAGACCGGCGGCGGTGAGCTGGTCGCTAAACTCGGGGTTAAACTCAAAACGATGCCGGTGACGTTCGCTGATCTCCTCGTCACCGTAGGCGGCCATGGCCAGGGTATCCTCAACCAGACGGCAGGGATAGGCGCCAAGCCGCAAGGTCCCGCCCTTTTCGCTGTCAACGTCTCGAACCTCGGTCTTCTGGCTCCGGTAATCAAACCACTCCCGCATCAGATAGATAACCGGCTGCCTGCTGCAGTCGGCAAACTCCTCGCTGTCGGCGTCGTCCATCCCGGCGATATTGCGGGCGAACTCAACCACTGCCAGCTGCATTCCGAGACAGATCCCGAAAAAGGGTATCCGGTTCTCGCGGGCATGGGTAATGGCCCGCATCTTGCCGGCGACCCCGCGGCTGCCGAAACCGCCGGGCACCAGGATGCCGTGGCAGCCGTCAAGCACCTCTGCCGGATCTTTTTCCTCAAGATCCTCGGCGTTGATATAACGCAGGTCAACCTGGACATCATTGGCCACTCCGCCGTGAACCAGGGCCTCGTGCAGGCTCTTGTACGACTCGGTGAGATCGACATACTTGCCGATGACCCCGATCAGGACCTTGCCTCTGGGATTCTTGACCTTGCGGACCAGTTCCTCCCATTGCTCAAGCTTCGGGGTCCCGGTCCAGACATGGAGGAGGTCAAGGATCTTGGCGTCAAGACCTTCGCGGCTGAAACAGAGCGGCACCTCATAGATACTCTTGACGTCCTGGGCGGTGATGACCGCGTCGGTGGGGACGTTGCAGAACAGGGATATCTTTTCCTTGAGTTTTTTCGCCAATTGTTTTTCGGTGCGGCAGAGGAGGATATCGGGCTGAATGCCGATGGCCCGCAGCTCTTTCACCGAATGCTGGGTCGGTTTGGTCTTGAACTCACACGCGGTTTTTAGATAAGGCACCCAGGTAACGTGAATAAAAATCGAGTTATCCCGGCCGACATCAAGACGCATCTGGCGGATGGCCTCTAAAAACGGCTGGCTCTCAATATCACCGACCGTACCGCCGATCTCGATAATGGCCACGTCGGCAACGGAATCAAGCTGGATAATGGCCCGCTTGATCTCGTCGGTTATGTGGGGGATCACCTGGACGGTGCCACCGAGATAATCGCCGCGCCGTTCCTTGGTTATAACCGCATTATAAATTCTTCCCGAGGTGTAATTGTTCATCTTCCCGAGACTGGCATGGGTATAGCGCTCATAATGACCGAGATCAAGATCGGTCTCGGCCCCGTCATCGGTAACGTAGACCTCACCGTGCTGAAAGGGATTCATGGTCCCGGGATCGACATTAATGTAGGGATCAAGTTTCTGGATGGTCACCGACAACCCCCGGCTTTCCATCAGGGCGCCGATGGCCGCCGCGGCCAGCCCCTTGCCGAGGGAGGAAAGGACACCGCCGGTAATAAAGATAAACTTGGTCTTATTGCTCGCCTTGATCTTTGTCATATTGCTCTTTGGATAGAATTTTATTGAGTGCGATCAGCGCAAAAAACGCATAATCGCCATCACTATAGCAACCCCTCGCACCATGAGCAAAAGGTTTTTCCTAAGCGGAAAAACCCTAAGACTTTCGCCGCCATTTTTGTTACCCTGTTGCCACCATGCGCTGCAAATTTATCCTGCTTATTCCCCTGCTTCTCCTGCTCTTTCCATCCTGTCGTTCCCGCCGGGAAGACAAGGTGGCAACAGCAGAAACCATAACCGCGCCCCGGGTGGTATCCGGATGCCGCGGTTGTCATCCCCTGGATATCGACCCCAACCACGACCTCGGCTGCTCCACCTGCCACCACGGCCGCGATAACCTTAGCAATATCGAGGCCTCGCACCAGGGGCTGATCCCCCACCCGGCCCAGCCGAAATTAATGGCCAGGACTTGCGGCCCCTGCCACCACCAGGTGCCAACCGCGGCAAAATCGATCCATTTCACCCTTAAAAAGGCGGTAAACCTGGTCCGACGCCACTTTGGTGCCCAAAAAGACCTTGACGACCTGACCCGGATCCCCCTTCCCGACCCACCGCGTAATATCCTCGGTCTCGCGGATGACCTCCTGCGGCGGCGCTGTCTCCGCTGTCATCTCTACTTCGAGGGTGACGCCTACCCCGCTACCCGGCGCGCCACCGGCTGCGGCGCCTGTCACCTTGAATACCACGACGGCAAGATGATCTCACACCGTTTCATCCTCCAGCCCGACGACGACCGCTGCCTCTCCTGTCATTACGGTAACCACGTCGGCGCTGACTATTACGGGATGTTCGAGCATGACTATAAATGGGAATTTCGCACCCCCTACCAGGCCGACGGCACCTATGCCAAACGCCCCTTCGGGGTCGAGCAGCACCGCCTGATTCCCGATATCCATAAAACCGCGGGGCTGATCTGCATCGACTGCCACAGCGGCCGCGAACTCATGGGCCCCGGCCACGGAATGCCGAGCGCGACCCACAAACGCCTGAGCTGCCGCACCTGTCATCAATGGCGGCCGGGATCAGCGCCGCCGCTGGCAAATCTCAACAGCAGCAATAACCGCCTCTATATCAAGCTGAAAGGCAGCGGCAAGACCCTTTTGATCCCGCAGATGCGCAACCCGGCCCACGAACAATACGGCAGCCGGGCCGACTGCACCGTATGCCATGCCCAGTGGTCATTCAACGACTGGGGCACCAACCTGATCCGCATTGACGCAGGAGACCTCGACGACTGGACCGAATTCGTGGTCCAGTCAAGCTTTGAGTCCGAATGGCAGTTGAACCAGATTCTCCATAACGGTAACGAAGACCCGCCGATGATGGCCGACAAGATCACCGGGGTCCTGCGCCCGGGAATCTGGCTCAAGGGTTTTGAAAAACGGCGCTGGCAACCGATACCCATCGGCACCGACAAGTCCGGCCGCCTCCGGATAATGCGCCCCATCCTCGACCTGCGCCTCTCCTATGTAAACGCTGACGAAGAGGTGATTTTTAACTCCGAGGTCACCGGCGCCGGCAAGATATGGCTGCCATACACCCCCCATACCATCGGCCCGACCCCGGTCTTCTTCCGCCGACGGTTGAAAGACAATCTCAGGGAATTCGGCAATGCGGGCAATTAAACTGCTTCATCTGATTACGGCAGGACTGCTTTTAAACAGCTGCGCCGGCCAGGGAACCAATGTCAGGATTATTGCTGATCACGGGGGGACAAAGGTCAGGGTGGTTAACGGCAACAATGAAAAAACCCGAAGAAATGCCCCCTTCAAAGAGGCCCCGGCGCCGCTGCGGGTGGGCCCGACTCAGAGGCCATATACCGTCGGCGGCCATAAATATTACCCCATCCCCTCGGCCTGGGGCTTTGAGCAGACCGGAATCGCCTCGTGGTACGGCCGCAATTTTCACGGCAAAAAAACCTCAAACGGCGAGACCTATAATATGTACGCCATGACCGCGGCCCACAAGACCCTGCCGATCAACACCATGCTCCTGGTAAAAAACCTCGACAACGGCAACGAGGCCGTGGTCCGGGTAAACGACCGGGGGCCATTTGTCCAGGGCCGGATAATCGACATGAGTTATGCCGGGGCAAAAAAACTGGGATATGCCGACAAAGGGACCGCCCGGGTCAGGATCACCGCCCTGGCCGAGGCGGAAAAAAGAAGAAAACCCGGGGCCACCATCCGCCTGAAGCCCCATCCTGACTTTGATTCCGGTGAGTTTTTCGTCCAGATCGGCGCCTTCCGCAGCCGCGACAACGCGACAAAACTCACCCATACCATGCTCTCCTGGGGCCGAAAGGCCGTGATCCGCAAAGGAATATTCAAAGAAAAACCGATCTTCCGGGTCCAGGTGCGGGCGGGGAAAAGCCTGAAAAAAGCCCGACACACCGAACGGGCGCTTGAAAATTCCGGATTTCCAACAGCCTTTGTCATCGCCCGATAGTTACCGACGACAGCCGCGTCTGCTCCTCACGAAACGACCCGTCTGCCGCCGTCAACCGTAAATATTATCGATTTCCCTGCGCCTTTTCCAGCCCCTTCATGAACTTCCCCACCATCTCCCCGGCCTCTTCCGGAGACATATCGCCGCTGTTCATCTGCTGCATCTGATGTTCAAGGCCGCTCATACTGTGACGCATCATCCTCCCGGTGCGCTGGACCGCAAGCGACATCAAAGCGAGAATGGCGGCAATGATCCCGAAAACCAGCCAGGCTTTACGGACCGGAATCCCGTGGACCTCGGTTGAGGCGCAGACGATCAGGTAAGTACCCCAGGCCATGGCGACGATAATCCCCAGGTACGGCAAAACCTGCACCAGAGTGGTGATCGGGGTGATCGCGCAGCTGTAGGCGAGACAGCGGTAAGCGGTTTCGTAATCCTCGCCTGAACCGATAATCTTCCAGACCACAAAGACCACCGCCGCGCCGATGAAACCGAAGACGGCAATGAATATCGGCATGACGATAATCGAACCCAGGGCCATCCCCACCCCCATGGCGACGCCGAAACCCAGCATCGCCAGAACCGCCTTCACCAACCCACTCACCACCCCGAGGGCGATCATGAAAACCAGGGGGGCTCCGAACCCGCCCTTTTTCGGCATCCGCCGGTAGAAATCCACCGGCCGGGTGACCACCATCATCGCGTTGGGGACGATATCGCTGAAAATATTACCGTCTGTCTCTGCAGTCATCATTTTTCCTCCGGGTCCAATTATATTGTTTCCGCCACATGGCAACCTGCAACGATAATAAACGATAACATCTTTCAGTCAGGCGGACAAAAAAACCTGCGACCGGATCATATTTTCATGATTGCACCGGTAGATTCCCCTTAACAGTCCGTTAAAAAACGGACTGTATGCGACGCATGGACGCGTCGCTGATTTCACCGGGTTGAAAAACCCGGTGAAATCGAGAGGTTGGCCGGAACTTGTTTTGGCCAACCGGAGTTGAAAAAGCCGTCCATGGCTTTTTCGGAGCAAGCAGGGGCAAGGACAAGCAGGGGACGTTCATAAGTTTATAAGTTGCCTGTCGTCATCTTTGCCGTTATCCTCCCTGCATGCCTTTGAAACCGGGAGCGCAATGAGGCAAGGTCTCAAGCACTGGATAGCCTTGTATAATACACGCCGTCATCATTCCATCTCTGGACGTCAGACCCCCGAACGAGGCATATTGGAATAAACCCCGTCCCGGTTACGCCGGACCGTCCATCAAACTGGCGGCATAAACATGAAGGCTTTCCACCTTGTTTCAACCGCCGACCTGTCCTAATAACCGGGGCCGCCTCTGCTTTTCCCGGTGTGAATTCACATTCCTTGTCGCATCACCCTGTTAGAGCGCTTTGCTAACTTCTGTATTCTCAGATTACGGATACTCATAGGCTCCGATGTCGCAACTCCCGTCCGAACGCGCAACGCCCCGCTGGTCCGTGGCCGGACAGCTCCCGTTGTCTCCCGCGTCGATGGCCGGGCTGCCTGCCTGCAGCGCGTGGGTCTGCGTTGGGCCGCCGTTGTCGGCAAGGGAGTCGAGGAGAGGATTCCCGGTCGATCCGGCTCCGCAGGACCCGTCACCGTCCAGGCTCCCGCCGTTATCCGTGACCAGGCCCGAACAGTCTCCACCGGCGTTTCCTGAAACGACGGTGCTGGTCATGTTCACTGTACCGGACGAGTTCAATATTCCTCCGCCGTCACGGCCCGCGCCGTTTCCGGTGATCGTCGAATTCCCGATCGTCGAAGCGGCGCCGCTCGTGTTGTTGATCCCGCCCCCGTCAAAGAGCGTGGTCGTGTTTCCGCTTATGGTCGAATTGGTCATGGAAAGCGTTGCGCCGGCGCCGCTCAAATCGATGCCGCCGCCGAAATTGTCGGCCCTGTTATGGCTGATCGTCGAACCGGCAACCACGAGGCTTCCGTAGTTCGCAATCCCGCCGCCGACAAGGGCGCCGTTGTCGTCGACCGTTGAGTTCGTCAGGGCGAGAGTTGTACCCAGGTTGTAAATTCCGCCACCGTATCCGTTCGGCGCCCTGTTTCCCCTGACCCTGGATGATACGATCGATACCGTTCCGCCGTTGTTGTACAGAGCCCCGCCGCCGTTGGACCCGCTCGAAGCGATATTGCCCGTGACCGAGCTGCCGGTGATCGTCAAGCCGCTCTCTGTACAGAAACCTCCGCCGCTGCCGGAGCTGTTGTTCCCGCTCACAATGGAATCCGTTATCGTTACCGTACCGGCATAGTTGTAGAGCCCTCCACAGGCAGCCGTCGCGCTGTTGCCGGCCAGGACCACGTCTGTAAACGATGCGACTCCGTTCATCACCTGCACTCCTCCGCCGACCGGCGAGTTGCCGTTTTGGATGGTGAATTCCGAAGCCTTGACCGTGATCCCGGCAGATCCGGGATCCAGATCGAAGACCCGATCGATGCCTCCCCCATCGACGATGACCGAAGCGCCGTAGGCGGCGGTCAGCGTAAGATCGTCGGTGATGTCCAGATCACCGGTGACGGCGAGTTCTTCACCGGTTCCACCGATTGCAAGCGTGTAGGTCCCCGTCAGCACTTCGATAAAATCGGCGCCGCTGCACGCGTTCGTCTCCTGAACGGCGGCTCGCAATGTACAATTGCCGGAGCCGTCGTCGCAGAGGCCGTCGCCTATATTCGAGTCAACGGTATCGGCCGTGCTGTCCACCGTGACGATGTAACCCAGGCAGGTGGGGGGAACCACAGTGAGCTCAGCCGCGCCCGCCGTGACGCCGTCGGCGTCGCTTACGGCCTTGATCGTCACCGTGGCGGGCGTGGGCGCACTCGAAGGCGCCGCGTAGAGGCCGCCCGCGTCGATGGTGCCCACGGTGGCGTTGCCTCCGGCCACGTCGTTGACCCGCCAGGTGACGGTCGTCGTGGTGGTTCCAGCGACGCTCGCCGTGAACTGCCGGGTGCCGCCGACCATGACGTTCGCGGCGCCCGGCGACACGGAAACCGATACCGCGCCGCTGCACTGCGTGTCGGTCGTTGAGGCCGTGTTCGTCACCGTCGCCGCGCTGTCGGCGACGGCCATCGTCGTGGTCCAGGTCGTCGCCGCCGGCGACGCGACCGTCACCGTCTGGTCGGCGGGTGTCGCTGTTGATGTTCCAACGTATGAGCAGACACTTCCGATATCACCGTTGCCGTCCACCTTCAACGCCCATAAATCGTTGTTACCGGCTCCCGCGGACTCGGTGTAGGCCGCCGCGAAGTACCCCCCGTCCGACGCGGCGACAAGACCTTCAATGGAATCCATACCCGTTCCGCCGTAGGTCTTCTGCCAGACGATCCCGCCGGAGCTGTCGATCCTGAGAAGCCACGCGTCACCCGAACCCGCCCCGTAGGAACCGGAGGAACCGCCAACCACCACCCCCCCGTCCGTTGCGGGCACGACGGTGTGAAACGCTTCGAAGCCACCCGATCCGACCCCGTAGGTCTTCTGCCAGACGACCCCGCCTGTCGCATCGATGCTCAGCACCCAGGCGTCGAAGCCGCTCTTTCCGGCCACCATGTACCCGGCTCCGCCCGCAACAATGGACGTTCCCCATCGGTCGTAAGTTCCCGGCAGATCGTAGGTCTTCTGCCAGGTGATCGCGCCGGAGGAATCGAAAGCAACCACCCAGAGGGAAGCCCAGTCGTCGTCGTCCGGATCGGCGTAGCCCGTGGCGATATAACCGCCGGCCGTTTCGAGAACATCAAGGAATCCTTCGCCATAGCTCGAGCTGAAGCCGTATTCGTTGTGCCAGACGACCGATCCGTCCGAAGCCAGTTTCATCAGGTGTGCGTCGTTACCGTCATCACCGGCGACGATGTACCCGCCGTCCGAGGTCTGGAGCATGGAGCGGACGACCTCCGAGTCGCCCCGGTCATAGGTCTTTTCCCAGAGTACGGCACCCATGGCATCCAGCTTCAGGAGCCACATGGACCAGCCGGTCGTCCAGGAACCCAGGGTATAACCGCCTGCAAGAAAACCTCCGTCGGCGGTCTGAATGACCGCGCGGAAGCCTTCCGAACCGCTGCCCCCATAGGAACGCTCCCAGGAGACCGATCCGGAGGAATCGAGCCTGACGAGCCACCCATTGGCGTTGGCTGCGCCGAAGGAGGTGGTGTCCCCCGCCATGAGATAGCCGCCATCCGAAGTCTCGATGGCCGCGTAGGGATCGTCGGCCCAGACGCCGCCGAAAGTCCCGGCCCAGGAAGACGCCCCGGCCCGGCCGCTGTCACGGTCGCCGTGGCCTCGTCCCAGCCCGTCGGATCGGCCACGCTCGTGGCCCGGATCGTGACGTCGGCCGGGCTCGGCACGCTCGCGGGCGCGGTGTAGAGGCCTGCGGCATCGATCGTGCCCACCGTCGAATTTCCGCCGGTGACTCCGTTTACACTCCAGGTCACTGACGTATTGGTATGACCGGTAACCGTTGCGGTAAACTGCTGTGTAGCGCCGGTCTGGACAGCAGCTGTGGCAGGCGTGAGAATCAGCGTTGCCACGTCCGTGAGTGTAATTGATACTGTGCTCTGAGTACCGGCATAAAGATAGCTCAATGCAGACGAACCGCTCATTCTCAGGGTGCTTCCTTCATATGCATCTGCGCTAATCACTCTGTTTGGACCTGCGGGCACTTCAAGTGCAAGAGGAGTTCCGTCAAGGGGGAGGCTGCCTGTTACAGGAGTTATGCCGTTGGCAGTACAGGTAACAATAATATCCGTAATACCCGAAGGCAGTCCGGCAATTGCGGATCTGCTAACCATTCCGGAGGATTGAACTCCTCCACCCAGGCTTATATACACTGTTCCGGTGCCCGAGGAGCTGTTCTGCCCCTCGCCTCCGCCTGCTCCGCAGCCTGTCAAAACTGCAATCGCTATTATTGCAAACAATAACCTTACACACTTAGCAAACATCTCGTCCTCATTGCCACGACTCATTATTTATTTGGTCTTTCCCTTGGCCGGGTCAGGCCTCGGCCCCTTGCCGCCATTGTCGGGCAGGTCGTTGATCTCAACAGGCGCCTCTTCTATTTCCGGCTCCGTGGTATGGATCAGAGGGTCAAGCTTCTTCTTCATCATATTCATACCGTCTACCTCTGATATGCTCTGCGTTCCTGTGCCGTTATCGGTGCCGGACGGGTTTTTTACCCCTTCGGAAGGATCATCGCAGCCGCACTGCTGCCTCTGTGTATTGCTGGCGCTTGTGCCGCTGCAGATCGCCTCACACTCCTTGGCGGAATATTGATAGGGCTGGTCCTCGTCGGGATTGGGGGTTGTATCATCCGGACTTTTATTGTCACCACCTTCGGTATTGATGGAATCAACCTTACGGAATATGTCATAACCGCGAGCCCACTCCCCTACGTTCTTCCAGTTGATACCCTGAATGGCTTCACCAGCCTCCTTCAAACCAACGCCAACTTTGCTATATATCCTTCCTACCCACTCGGTAGCTTTCCCAATGGTTTTTATTGTTTCACCTGCTTTCTTTGGTGTAATTCCTCCAGCGGTGGTTGGTACATCTGAATTATTGCTATTCGGATCGTCTGAATACTCATTCTGCAACCCTCTCAACCAGGCCTGTATCTCCTCCTTTGTGGGAAGGACCGGATTGCCGTCGGAATCGGTTGTAAGAGTAGGAAGCCCCCTGTCGCCTGCCGCCCGGCTGGCCAGGCCGCTGGAAGTGCTGCCTCCGATGCCGAAAATGTTGTTGAAATCATTGCGCCCCTGTTCCGCGGTCTGCATGCGCTGACTGACCGGTTTGTCCGCGCAGGCGGCAAGCTCCATGGCGGAGGGACCGGCCAGGGGATCGCCCAGTGAATCGCACCCGGTTGTGGCGCGCCAGAGGGCGTC
The DNA here is from genome assembly GCA_024275015.1 of Deltaproteobacteria bacterium. Lineage (GTDB taxonomy): Bacteria > Desulfobacterota > Desulfobulbia > Desulfobulbales > JAJRZW01 > JAJRZW01. Next base: position 21,698 of record JAJRZW010000005.1, read on the forward strand.
GATGGCGTTTCGCTCAAGCTCGGCATAGCCGGGTGCGGGAGTGCCGCGAAGGGGACCCTTCGATTCGTCTTCCTCACCGGAAAGGGAATCATAATCCCTCCCTTCGACCGTAAGCTCTCCCATGTTGACATTTGCCACCTCGTCCGAATCGGGTGTGCCTTCGATGGCACTATCTACAAGTCCTCCCGAATCAGCGGCAGCGGCCTTGCCGCCGGTTGACGCCTCCTTGCCGCCGCTTCCTCCGCTCTTGTACGCCACCCCCGGGGACGCGCCGCTCACCCTCACACTCCTGCTGGCGGGCGTCCAGCTGAACTCAGGATTGTCCGGCGTCAGGGTATAGGTGATTGAGCCGCAGGCCGGGACAAAGATGGAGTATTCTCCTCCGGCCGATGTGGTGAAGCTTTGCCCCGCAAGGAGCGTCTCTATGACCTGCCGGCACTCCTCCGGGGCCAGGCTGCTGTCCCATCCAACTTTTACCGCCGTCTCCCCGAAGCCCTTGCCGGCCTCACCGCTGACTTTTCCCTTCAATTCGACAAAAGTCAAAAGGGAGTGGTCGACACCCAGTCTGCCGGCGCATCCGGCAGGATCCGAAACGCATCTGTTTATATCCTCTCCGCCTCCCTTTCCACCCCCCTTGGACCGGGCCATTGCCGGGGGGAGAAAAAAGACGGCAAAAAGAATGATTATCACCGCCGCCATCCCTGTGGCCGCCTTTCCAGGCATGATTGTCTTCATCAGGTCTCTCATCTCGCTCAACTTTCAATGTTCACGGAACAACCCGGCTGTTTTGCCGCCCTATTTCCCGCCTTTCCCACGACTCCGGTAATACGGCTGACCTCCACTTTTACCGCTGCCGCCTGAACTGCCGCTCTCCTGCTGCTGGTCCCTCTGGTCGTTCTGCTGTTTAATCATCTGTTGCCGCATCATTATCTGTGCGCCGCCTTCCCCCGTCGTTTCCATCTGCTGCATGTTTCCTGTGGAGATGGAACTGCCGCTGCCGCCCGATGTTGAGGAGCCGCCGCCGGCGCCCACGGTAACGGTGCGGGTTGGCGGGTTCCAGGTAAAGAGGGGATTGGTAGGTTTCAGGGTATAGATAATGGCACCGCAAGCGGGGACAACTAAACGGTATGAGCCGCCCGTGGTTAAAGTAAGCGCGCCGCCTCTAGGCCATGGAAATGCGGCGATAAATGCCTTGCATGCAGCAGATACCCTTGAATCGTCGGCGTCAATATTCAGGTTTGTCACGCCAAAGTCGGAAAAGAGCAGTCCTCCGGTTTTAAAGGTGACATTACCTGTAAGGATCGCCATTTTACCCAGATTGGGGTCGTCAACACCGAGATCGGCGGCAATCTTCTCGGCACACCCGACCGGGTCTGAGGCACAATCGATAGCGTCCTCTACCGTATCCTGCACAACCTGCTCCGCCTCCTTAGCGGTCCGTGACATTGAATTTGCCGCGTCACGGCACCCCTGGGCGGTCAGGCCGATGGAGTCCGCAAGTTTGCTGTCGATGCCCCTTATTGTGTTAACCGCCTGAATGCAGGCATCCAGCCCGACTGTGCTTACAAGGTGAGACGGGGAATTGTGACTCAGATTAAACGGGTTAAGATCAACGTGGGCCCCGGACTCGCCGGGAAGCAGGCACAGCAAGGCCGGAACAAGCCATGTCAGAAATAGCACCCGTTTCTTTTTATTCACTGTGATCACCTCCTTTTTTTTCATGTTTAGATGTTGCTACTGGGATGTGCCTTGCTCGGTACCGGTAACGGAAAAGATTTCACCCAGATTCTCCACAGGAGTCTTTAAAAAAGTTCCGTCTAAAAGAATTGAAACAGACTGTGCAGGGGGAACGAAGTTGTAGCCCGGCGCCACCGGGTAGACATAGAACCTGGCCCGACTCCTGGTGAGGTCTGATGAGTCCCCGGATACCACACTCAAAATGGAACTGATGATAGACGGCGGCACCGGTATCCAGTAGCAGCCGGACTGAAGGCCGGGCTTCGGGGTGGGAAAACCGACTCCGCTGAAGAGCCCTACGCCGGTCTCTCCCGCCGTCACGCCGTATGACGGTTCGGGGATCATGTCAAAATTAACAAGAAAGACCATCGTCCCCACCATCGGTTTGCCGCTCTTATCCTTAAGGCACCCCGATACGCTCGCCACCAGCTCGTCAACGGCAACCCCGGCCTGCTCAAGAAGACGGGTCATATCCTTCGTAACCGCATCAAAGGCCTCCCCCGGGTCGTCGGGGATATCGATGTTGACGTTATTGCCTGTCGCCGGATCGGTAAAGGTCAGGGTAAAGGCGCTGACCTTTGCCGTCCACCCTGTAACGGCAACGGCTGTCACCATGCATATTATCGCTATCTTCATTAGTTTCTTCATCTCACACCTCCTTTGATTTTGCGGGTCTCAAATTTTGTTTCTTCTGCGCCTGATACTTTTCCCCGATTCACTACTGTCTCCGGCAGCTCGGGTTGGGACGGCTTGTGTCAACCGCCGGGTTGTCGAACTCGCCCTTGCTGATAAACATCGGCGTTGTGCCGTCCGCGGCCAGCCCATCAATGTCGCTGTCCTGGAGGGTTCTCGGCTCCCAGTTTCCCTGCCTGCCATCCACGGACACCTTCATCCCGCACACATAGGAGCGGACATTGTCCGGGGCATACTCCGGCGCCGCGTTGAAGGAGACCGGAATGGAACTCTGGAGCTCTCCCGTCGTGGAGGGTATGGACCTCTCCGCCATCCCGATCCCCACAACCTGCACTGTCTCACCGGGAATCACGACACTCCTCTGGTAACCGGGTACAGTCACCCCGGTACCCCGTATAACGGTATCCCAGTTCGTAAAGAGTTGTGAGGCTATTTTGTTCAGTTTGCTTCCCGGCTGGCCGTGGTCGATGCCGTCCACCCGGTTCCGGTACTCTTCTCCCGTTGCGTCGGCGGTGCAAAGGGCCCAGCACTTGACCTGGAGAGTCCTGTATCTGACAGGCATCCTGGAGAGGTCTACGGGTACAGTGACGGTGAAGTCGGCGGCTCCTGCCCTGGTTAAGGTCAGCAGAACCATTAATATTGCAAATAACAGGTGTCTCATTTTTCTATCCTCCTCCTTCTTATAGTTTTTTTATCTCCTTCCATTTAGCAAAAGCCCCGGCGCTGTAGCGGTTAAAGGCTGAAACGATACCGCGGCGGTGCGCCTTCCCTTCAGGCTGAGACCACCTGATGTTACAGAGAGGGGGCTGAACTGTACGGATGATACCCGCCTGCCTGTAAGGGAGACGCCCGGCGCCTCTGTTGCGAGCGGGGCGAACAGTACCGCAAACTGTGACTGGACCCGCCTGCCTCTGAGTTGAAGCCCCGATGCCATAACCCTCAAGGGCTGGAACCGGACCGGCACTATACGCTGCCCCTTCAGGCTGAGACCGCCTGATGTTGCGTAGAGGGGCTCAAAGAGAATCTCTCCCCTTCTCCCGGTGAGCGAGAGATTACCCGACAGCGCAGACAGCGGTTCAAAAGGCGAAGCGGTGGTTCTCTTCCCTGTGAGCTTGAGTCCCCCTGATGTGACAGAAAACGGGGTGAAGACAATACTCCCGGCCGTTGCAGGCAGCAGAGGTGAAACCACCGGCCCACCGGGGAGAGGGGGCGGCAGAGCCGTGCCGCCAGAGGCAGCGCCGCACCCCTCGCTCGGCGTCGAGAGACTCGCGAGGTTCTCTCCTTCTGGGGTGTTGACTGCAGCGCCCCGGACGATGTTAATGATGTACTGAAGATCGGCCCGGGTAACATGTGTATCCACCGCTTTGTCACCTGTTGTGTCTATCCCGACCGAACCGGCCGGATTTTTACCGGCGATGTAGTAATCCTCCACTATAGAGGCTATCTGCTCCGCGCCGTACTCGCCGAAGGGCTTGCCGGGCTGATAGATATAGGCGCAGTGCCCGTCGGCGCCCGACATGGCCTGGCTCATCATGGAGTTGACCATATACTCCAGCCCTGTATTGCCGTGCTGGGACTGCCAGGCATGGGTCAGCTCATGGATAAGGAGTGAGCCGGCGTCCCTCAGAGGGTTGTTCGGATCGTCGGGCGAGAGGTCTATCCGGACGCCGCCGTCCATGCCGTTGCTGTAGGCGTCCTCGCCCACGTTGAGGACGTTTATCAGCGTATCCGCCGGAGCGTCAAGCCCGGTATCGCCTATGTCGCCGAGACGAACGGCAACAGCCAGCGGATCCGGAGTGCCGGTTGTCCATGCCCTGTCTGAAAAACCGATGGTGGCAGATATTCTGACGCGGCCGTAATCAAGACTGTCGCCGAAAACGGAGCGGGCGATGGTCAACTCACCTGCCGTGAGGGGGCGTGTCGGCCCGACAAGCCAGTTCTGGATGGGTGTGGCGGTGAAATCCACCCCGGTGGCGTCGTTCCTGCCAAGGGCATGGGCGGTGAAGTCAACCCCGGTGGCGTCGTTCCTGCCAAGGGCATGGGCGGTGAAGTCAACCCCGGTGGCATCGTTCCTGCCAAGGGCATGGACGGTGAAATCCACCCCGGTGGCATCGTTCCTGCCAAGGGCATGGGCGGTGAAATCCACCCCGGTGGCATCGTTCCTGCCAAGGGCATGGGCGGTGAAATCCACCCC
>JAJRZW010000006.1 GCA_024275015.1 Deltaproteobacteria bacterium
ACCAGCCCGGAATCGCCACCGGTCTCGCATGGACCGAGATCGGCGGAGAAATCCTCCATATCGAGGTTTCAATCATGCAGGGCAAGGGCAGCCTGATCCTCACCGGGCAATTGGGCGAGGTAATGAAAGAATCAGCTCAGGCGGCCCTGACCTATTGCCGCGCCCGGGCCAAACGCCTGAAGATAGAAGAATCCCGCTTCGAGGAGATCGATATCCACGTCCACGTCCCCGCCGGCGCCATCCCCAAGGACGGGCCGTCGGCCGGAATCACCATTGCCACCGCGATGATCTCGGCCCTGTGCCGCAAAAAGGTTATCGGAAACATGGCAATGACCGGCGAGATTACCCTCCGCGGCCGGGTCCTTCCCATCGGCGGCCTGCGGGAAAAAGCACTCGCGGCCCTGCGTACCGGAATCACCACGGTCATCATCCCGGCGGATAATAAAAAAGATCTGGTCGAGATCCCCGAGGACCTGCGCAAAAAAATGAAATTCATTCCGGTTCGTAACATGGATCAGGTAATACCTCTGGCCGGCCTCAGGTAAAACGGCACGTCCCGGATACGCGAAAGGGAAAAACAGCACAGAGACAGGGCGACAACGATATTGATAATACTTCGGCATACCAACAAGTTGATAGCACAAAAGGCCTACCGTTATCTTTCCGCCCCAAAGGACTGCGGACGGATGTGAAGCACCCATAGGACGACAATGGCGGAGTCCGGCAAAAACATACTATTTATCCTGACCATGGTCGCGGTTATCATCATGGCCTGGATCTGGAGCTACGCCCTAAGCCCCGGCCCGGAAGCAGCCACCCCGACCGTAATCGAGCTGGTCGTTCCACCGGGGACGAGCTTCCGCGGCATCGAAAAGGAACTACTGGCAAAAGGGCTTGTCCGCCCCGATCGCCGTTTCCGCCTCACCGCCGCGCTCATGGGGCTTTCCGGGAGCCTCAAATCCGGAGATTATCGCCTCCGGCCCGGCCTCAGCCCATACGATATCCTCAAACGCCTGGCCCTGGGATCAATCCGCATCCAGCCCCTCACCATTCCCGAGGGTTACAATATCGCCCAGATTGACCAGATCTTTGCCGCCAAAGGCTGGACGAAAAAAGGCATGGTAAAAAAACTGGCCCGGGATCGAAAATTCATCCACAGCCTCGGCCTTGCCACCTCTTCCCTTGAGGGGTATCTTTTTCCTGACACTTATTTCTTTGTCCGTGGCGGCCAGAGCGCCGAAGAGATACTGGCGACCATGGTAGGTCAGACCCGGCAGGTGATCAGGGCCTTGAACATCAAAAAACAGCTGCCACGGATCGGGCTCGATCTGCATCAGTTCATGACCCTGGCCTCCATTGTTGAAAAAGAATCCGGCCGGGTAACCGAACAGCCGTTGATCGCCCGGGTCTTTCTCAACCGTCTGCAAAAGAGGATGCGCCTCCAGGCCGACCCCACCGTAATTTACGGAATCAGGGACTTTAACGGCAACCTGACCAGAAAAGACCTCAAAACCCCCGGAGCATATAACACCTATATAAACAAGGGGCTGCCGCCGGGGCCGATCTGCAACCCGGGACGCTCGGCAATGGCGGCAACGATTAAACCGGCAGAGGGAAGATACCTATACTTTGTCTCAAAAAATGACGGCAGCCATTATTTTTCCACCTCTCTTTCCCAGCACAACCGGGCGGTGGCAAAATTTCAAAAGCACCGGAGAAAAACAAGACGATGAAAAAACAAGACCAGCCCGTAATCGCGGATCAACGAGGTTTCTCCCTGATCGAGCTGATGATCGTGATGATCATCATCGGCCTCCTCGCGGCCCTGGTGGGACCAAAACTGTTCAGCCAGCTGGGCAAGGCCAAGACCAAGGCGGCAAAGGCCCAGATCGAAATGCTCCTGGCCACCCTTGACGCCTACCGTCTTGACGTCGGCTCCTACCCCGACCAGAACCAGGGGCTTGAGTCCCTGGTAAACAATCCCGGGATTGACAACTGGGACGGGCCGTACCTTAAAAAAGGCAAGGTCCCCCTTGATCCGTGGAAACACCCGTATATCTACCGTAACCCGGGGCAGCATAATGACATCGACATCTCGAGCCTGGGCGCTGATAACCGCAGCGGCGGCGAGGGTGAAAACCAGGATATCAACAGCTGGGATTAAGCGTTAACGCGACCGCGATTTAAGCCACGATTCGTTCAAATAGAAATTATTTCTTGCAGACAATTGTGATAATTGTTACTATTTAATCACTCAATTAACAACCTACTCCCGTAAATGCAGAAAAATGACCACCGAAATCAAACCCAATGTCCACTGGGTCGGGGCGATCGACTGGAACGTCCGCGACTTTCACGGCTACTCAACCCCGGCCGGCACCACCTACAACTCATACCTGATCAAGGATGACAAGATCGCCCTCTTTGACACGGTTAAAAAAGAATTTCTCTCCGACCTTCTCCATAACCTCCACCACCTCACTGATCCGGAAAAAATCGACTACCTGATCGTCAACCATGTCGAACTCGATCACTCCGGCTCCCTGCCCGAGATAATAAAGCTGATCAAGCCGAAAAAGGTCTTAACCTCACCCATGGGGCTCAAGGCAATTGAGGCCCATTTCCATCCGAAAGACTGGCCGCTTGAGGTGGTAAAAAGCGGAGACACCCTGAACCTCGGCAAAAAGACGATCCATTTTCTTGAAACAAAAATGCTCCACTGGCCCGACTCCATGTTCTCGTACATCCCCGAGGACAAACTCCTGATCTCAAGCGACGCCTTCGGTGAACACTGGGCGACTTCAAAACGCTTTGACGACGAAGTCGACAACCACATGCTGATGAAGCACGCGGCCAAGTATTACGCCAATATCCTGACAATCTTCTCGCCCCAGGTACAAAAACTCCTGGCCCAGGTGGCGGAAATGAAGCTTGACATCGACATGATCGCCCCGGATCACGGGATCATCTGGCGAAAATCCCCGGGAAAGATCATCGCCGCCTACGACCAGTGGAGCCGACAGGAGAGCCGGGACAAGGCGGTAATCGTCTATGACAGCATGTGGAAGAGCACCGAAAAAATGGCCAAGGCCATCTACTCGGGCCTGGTGGACCAGGGCGTTGAAACCCTGTTGATGAACGCCCACGTCAACCACCGCAGCGACATCATCACCGAGATCCTTGATGCCCGGGCGGTATTTTTTGGTTCCCCCACCCTGAACAATAATATCCTCCCGAGAATGGCCGACATCCTCACCTACCTGAAGGGGCTGCGGCCCAAGGGGAAACTGGCCGCGAGTTTCGGTTCCTTCGGCTGGAGCGGCGAATCGGTAAAGCATTTAAACGGCTATATCGAGGCCATGGGTCTTGAACTCATAGACGCCGGGGTCAAGATTAAAAACGTCCCCGACCATGAGGGTCTTAAGCTCTGTGTCGAACTTGGCCGTAAAGCAGGGGCAATAATCATGGCGCGGGACTGACAGACCGGGAATAACCATGGGCGTCGTCAGGCTCAAGACCGAGATATACCATATACTGAAACAACCGGATTTCTTCACCAGGTTCACGGACCTGCTTGACAAAACACCGGCGGCAAAGCTGTTAAAACCGCTCATCTCCGGGATCTGTCACAGCGACGAAGATATTCACTGGCACGCGGTCACCTGCGTCGGCGAGGCGGTCAGACGCATGGCCGAAGAAGAACTGGAATCAGCCCGGGTGGTCATGCGCCGTTTCATGTGGAGCCTGAATGACGAGTCCGGCGGTATTGGCTGGGGCGCGCCCGAGGCCATGGCCGAATGCCTTGCCCGCCACCATCGCCTCGCTGAAGAGTACAGCCATATCCTCGTCTCTTTCATGCGCGAGGACGGTTTTTTCCTCGAATACGAACCCCTGCAGGCGGGACTGATGTGGGGCCTGTGGCGTCTGGCCGCGGTCGAGCCCGAACTGCTGCGGCAAAAGAATGCCGCCAGCTATCAGGCGCCCTACCTCGGCTCCCCCCATCCGGAGGTCCGCGGCCTTGCCGCCATAAGCCTCGGCCGTCTCGGCGCCGACGAATACCGGCGGCGGATCTCGGCCCTGCTCACCGACCAGACGCCGTTACGCCTATACCATGACCACAAGATCAGCCCCGCCACCGTTGCCCGACTGGCGACAATGGCGCTGGACGATCTCTCCTGACTGCCCCCATGGGCCATTAGCCGGGGCATGGACGCACCGCCGATTTTATTGGGATTTAAAAATCCAATAAAATCGAGGGGTTGGCCGGAACTTGTTTTGGCCAACCGGAAGTTGAAAAAGACAGGACGGCTTTTTCAACAGGCTGCTAAAGACAGATGTTAATCCTCTCGTTAATCTCTATTTTCTGCTATATTCCCCGGCATGAATACGGGGAACAATCATAAATCCGGCCTGACCTTCGCGGTGGTGGCATCGGGGGTGTTTATATCCACCCTTGACAGCTCAATGGTCAACCTCGCCCTGCCGGCGATCATGGGCACCTTTCACGCAAGCCTCGGGCGTACCGAATGGGTGGTACTGGCATACCTGATGACCATTTCCGCCACCCTCCTCTTCTGGGGTCGGATCGGCGACCGGATCCAACGGGCCCGGCTTTACGCCGCCGGACTCTTTCTCTTCCTCTGCGGCTCTCTTGCCGCCTTCTTCTCGCCATCCCTAAACTTCCTGATCACCGCCCGCCTGGCCCAGGGCATCGGAGCGGCAATCATCATGGCCTGCGGCCCGGCACTAATCCGTGACACCACTACCGGCGATCGTCTCGGCCGCCGGCTGGGACTGATCGGAATGGCGGTGGGACTGGGGCTGATGTGCGGCCCGGTGGTTGCCTGGATAATTATGGACCACCTGCCCTGGCGCTTTATCTTCTGCGTAAGCCTGATTCCCGGAACGATCGCCGCCGCCATGGCCCTGCGACTGCCGAAAAGGGGAAAAACAACCGGCCACGGCCGAATCGATTACGGCGGCGCCATCCTCTGGGGGACAGGCCTTCTTGCCCTGACCCTGTTTCTTTCCGGCCTTGCCGGCGACAGCAGAAAAATCGCGGTCTACGGCAGCCTCGGCCTCTTTATTATCACCACCATTCTCCTCATCAGGCATCAAAGACACCGGAACCGGGCATTCCTCCCCCTCGAAATAATCAGTAACCGCTATTTTCTCCTCGGAATTATCAGTGCGATGATCAGCTTTGCGGCCCTCTTTGCCGCAATCTTTCTCCTCCCCTTTTACCTTGAACACGGCCGCGGAATATCCCCCTCGGCAACCGGGATGGTGATGTTGGCGGTTCCGGTTGCGGCGATTATCGCCGCCCCCATTGCCGGACGCCTGGCCGACCATTTAAGTGGCCCGCCCATCGCCACCTTCGGCTTGATCATCTCCACCGCGGGCCTGCTCGGCCTTGCGACCCTCAGCCCCGATACCCCCCTGTCCCTGGTATGGATTCGCCTCTTTGTCCTTGGCTGCGGCATGGCGGTGTTCCTCGCCCCCAACAGCGCCGCGGTCCTCGGACGTCTGTCCAGAGCCCAGGCCGGCAGCGGCGCCGCCCTGTTAGCCACCGCCCGTAATGTCGGCATGCTTCTCGGGACTTCGCTTGCGGCCCTGATGTTCGCCAAGATATTCGCTTACCTGAGTGGATTCGGAATCCATGAATTCCGGCCGGAATCACTTAAATATATGGTCATGGCGATGCGCCTGACCTTTGCCGGAGCCGCCCTCGTCGCCGCCGCCGGAGTATTTATCTCCCACCACCGGGGCCGGGCCTAACTTTGATGGCATCGGAATAATTCCGATCTACTGCGTCGTAACGCATTTATGTTCGCTCAATCCCGCCATGGCGGGATATGGTCCGCTCACGAAAACACCCTACTCATTGTATATCGAAATCATTACCAATGGCCTCGCAACAAGTCCCCGCGGAGACATCTTCGGCGATTTTCGGAAAAAACGCCGTTTTCAGCCGGAGCGGGGAGTTGTTACAGGTCCATCATTGCTTAGCCATCAACATATTTGGCTCGAGTTTATCAGTTTTTAATTATATTCTTAAAATCCCTTGACTTGATATGAAAAGTATTTTTAAAGAGTAATTATTTGTTTACGATTAACAGTCTGTTGAAAAATGGACTGGTCGCGGCGCATGGATGCGCCGTCGATTTTATCGGATTTAAAAAATCCAATAAAACCAAGAGGCTGACAGAGAAATCTCTTTCTGCCCGCCTGATGCATTGTGGTATAAATTTAACTGTAACCGTTTATAGAACTGCACCTGACAACAACATGACTGAATCCAGCATGGATGACAACGAAATGCTGGATCTGTCCGGAGCCGGCCGGTGTCAGGCGGTGGAGGAAAAGGACGTCCGGGGGTCTTTCCGTAGAGTTTCACGCAAGGTCACGGGACGCCTTGCGGTGTTTTTCCCGGGGGGCCGGAACCGCTGGTGCCTGTTCTTCCATAAATTCAACGCGACAGCGCTACCGTAAAAGAACCAGGAGGTTAAAAATGGCATTGGAGAAATATCTCGAACAATTCAAGTCCATCAACGGCTACAAGGCCTCGGGGATCATGACCTTCACCGGCGAGGTGCTGGCGAGTGACTCCATCGACGCCAACATCGACCTTGCCATGGTCGGAGCCACCTTCAACGACATCTTCCGCTCCGCCCATGAGGCGAGCGAGAAGATAGGTCTCAAGGCCTGCAAGGAGACCACCATCAACACTCCCAACGGCCAGATCATCATGCGCTGTTCCGGAGTCAAGGCCAAGGTTCATTACCACATGATCGTCATCATCAACAAGGACGGCAACCTGGCTCTGGCCAAGATGGAGATGGAAAAGATGGTTCCCCGGATAATGGAGGAACTCGCCTGAGACACGCCACAGGGGGGTAAGCGGTAAAAATGGCAAAACCGGCAAAAGTAGTGCCCATGGTCGATCCCATGGAGGAGGAACAGAAGGCCTATCTCGCCATGCTCGGGCGGGTGAAGGGGCTCAGGGGATACAAGGCGGCCGCGGTAATGACCTTCACCGGCGAGCTTCTCGTCGGCGACACCGTCGATGCCAACATAGACCTGGACGTGGCCGGAGTGGTGTTCAACGACATCTTCCGTTCCGCCCACGAGGCGTCGAGCAAGATAGGACTCGAGTCCTGTAAGGAAACCGTGATAACCACGCCGGAAGGGTTCGTTATCATGCGCTGTTCCGGGGTGGAGGCGGAGATCCATTTCCATCTCATGGTTTTTCTCGGCGTTGACGGCAACCCCGCATTGGCCAAAATGGAGCTTGCAAGGCTGGAACCAAGGGTGATGAAACACCTTATCAGCTGACACCGGGCCGGGGGACACAGGTTCCCCAGCTGTTCCCACGCGGCGGGCGGGACTCCGTGCAGCCCGCCCGACGACAGACATGATGGGATCCGCATGAATCTCGTAGGGGAAATAAAGTGGTTCCTGGGCGAGGACGACTACGCCAGGATGAAGTATTCCGAGGACCGCCACTGCCTTTTCATAGAGACCATCCTGGTTCCCGCCAGGTACCGCAACCAAGGGATAGGCTCGGAACTGGTTCGCCATGTGCTCGTCCTGGCCGACGCCCTGGGAAAGAAGACCAGGGTCTCGGCCAGGCCCATCGGCAACGCCACTCCCGAGAACCTCGACCGCCTGGTCGGGTTCTACTCCCGTTTCGGCTTCACCGTCGAGGACCGGGGCATGACCATCGTGTACATGGTCCGGCGACCGTTCAGTCCCGGCTGAGCCTGTGGAAACAATAAGGGTCGCGCTGTTTGAGGAAACCCAGCCCCTCTCCCGTGGCCACGGCCGGACACCCGCGGCACACCGGCCGCAGGCGGCATCCCACGCATTCCTCCGGCCCCTGGCGGATGGATTCGGCCCGTTCTGAATGATAGATGGCGTCAAGGCTGTCTTCGTGAATGCTGCCTATTCTGGACGGAAACTTGCGGCAGGCGTGGACCTCGCCGTCCGTAAGTATGGATACGAAATTGAAGGCCGCACCGCAGCCATAGCCGGTGCAGCCGCCGAAAAGGCAGTCTCCGTTTCTTTCCATGATTATGTTGAAGAGGTTGTCCTTGATGGCCATGTGCGCCATGCGTCTGGATACCTCAAGGTATCTTTCCAGCAGCGGGGCATAGCCGTTCCTGTCGGTGCCGGCCAGGCCGATCCCCTCGCCGGTGCGACAGAGGCGGTTGAAGGTGAACAGGTCGCACCTGCCTTCCAGCAGTTCCGCGAGGGCTATGAGCTGTTCCTGGTTTTCGCGGTGCAGGGTCAGCATCACCATGCTGTAGACGCCCTTTTCCCGGAGCAGATCGAGGAAGGCCAGGGACCGGCGGAAATGTCCCGCCCCGCGGATGCGGTCGTTCGTCTCTTCCAGCCCTTCCAGGCTTATCTGGTAGAAGGCCGGCGGGGACGCGGCCATGATCCTTTCCAGCGCCTCCTCTCCGCAAGGGTTGCCGAGAACAGCCGTCACCAGGCCGAGTTCACGGGCCAGGCGGAGAAAATGAAAAAAATCAGGATGCAGCAGGGGATTGCCACCGCTGAAACTCACCTGGCCCCTGACGTTATGGTTGTCGCAGAAACGGCGGAACCGGGTGAGTATCATCTCCCCATCCCCTCTCCCCACCCGCCTGCGGACGCTGCGGTCGTAACAGTGACGGCAGTGGAGATCGCAGGCCTGAGTGATGTGCCATTGCAGGGTGAACACGGCCGGGCGCCTGAATGTTGCCGGAAAGCCGTCCGCGAACCATTCCTCCGGCCTCTGTATCAGCGGGGAGGGGGCGAGCAGGATGCCGCAGGCCCTGGCATGCTCAAGGACGTGGTCGATTGCGGCGAGGCTTATCCCGTGTTCCTTGGCCGCATGCCATGGATCGGCATCCTCGACCACTATTTTCAGGGCAGCCAGATCGGCCGGTTGCGCATCCCTTACGAGTATTTCGCCGAATGGGGTCCTGCAGGCGAGGATCAGGCCGCCGTCTTCAAGCGGCGAGAGCGACAGGGTGGGGTTGACCGTGTACTCGCCCACATCTTCCACGGGCGCAGGAGTGCGGGCCAACCGCTGTCTTTCACGTTGAATGATGGCTGATGAGTTATGGCTCATGGTTGACGTGGCTGATAGGTTACGGGTGGGGGATGGATGACTGGGCACGACTTCGGCAACGAACAGGGATGCCGGCCCGCCACGCAGCCACGATCCATGATGGCTCCTCTATAGAACGGTCGCGGCCGGTTGTCGAGGGAGGTCCGGCCCCTGGTTGTCCTCCCGGCGCGCGACGCGTTCAGTTTTCTTGCGGTGCGACCGCACCGTTTTTAACGACTGCCGCTTCAGCCGCTGCCCGATGGGGGAGCAGGGGCGGGTTGTTCGGCGCTCCCGGCGCCGGATGAGTGTCCTCAGCCGCTGCCGCCCGTTTCATGGTGGGCCGGAGGCGGGGCACTTCCGGGAGAACATCCCGCAATGCCCGCTCCGGCCAGGAGGGCGGTCATACTCAGTCCCGCCAGGATTTTTCTGAGATCTTTCCTGTCCATTCGCAAAACTCCTTGTCTTTGGGTTATTCGGCCGGACCTGTAATGATAATAATATCTGATTCTATATCATTAACTAAAGACAGGGAATTTTTTTTAATGGACTCGTAACGGACTAAAAAAACCGTCCATGGCTTTTTCAAGTCCGGTTGGCAAAAGCCAACCTCTCGATTTCACCGGGGTTTTCAACCCGGCAAAATCGGCGGCGCGGACATCAGCCGCGTACAGTCCGATTTTCAACGGAATGTTAACCGTTCTTCCGACAGCAAAAATATATTCAGACCCTGGTATCAAGAAGGGATTTACCTCCCCCGGCACTCAAAACCCGGGCAAGTTCGGCCCGCATTCCCGGGGACTCGGAACGTACCGTGATCTCCACCGTCTTCCCGCTCATCACCACCAGCCGATCTTTCAGATCACCAAGTTCCCGACGCAGATACTGCCGCGCCGCCTCGGTCGCAAGCCAGATATCCCCTCTGATGCCGGCCGCACTGATACCCACCCGGGCCCGAACCTCACCGAGAGAGGAGAGAAGAAGAAAAAATTCCGCCACCCACGAAGGGGCCGTGTCGCGGCCGGAGTCATCTCCCCGGGAAAAAAACCAGGCGCCATAACCATTACCGTGGTCATATAAAAAAGGAAAAGCGCCATAAAACCCACCTCCCCCAGGCGTAGCAGCATTAAATTGCTGCATAAGGCTGAATATATCGCCGTGGCCGGGGGGGGCAATACCCTCACGATCATCTCCGGCGGAACGCCCCCGACCGACGCGACCAGCCTTATCCGGTAAAAAAGCAGCCAGAAGGCGCAACAAGGCCTGCAGGTCAGGCTGATCAGCAAACAGAGGCAGGGGGAGCGTGGCCGAATCAGCCCGGCCCGGAGTCATGGCAGAGGCAAAAGTGGCCGGGTCATTACGGTCGAGCAGGGCCATAAGCCGGGAAAAAAGGATGGCAGGGTTTTTACCGTCAGCAGTGACCGGAATCAGAAGCGGCGGCGGCCCCGGATCTTTCACCTCAAGGAAAATTTCTTCGCCCGGAGCCAATTTGATCCCGCTCCGGGCGACCACGGTGCGACCGTCAATATCAAGGCTTAAAAGATCGCCGGACTCCACCGCCACCACCCGGGCGGAAAAGATCCGCCCCTGGGTCATCTTTGCCCACAGGCCACGGGATGAAGACCGCTCCCCGCCGCCCGCGGCATCGGCCTGCAAGAGAACACCGGAAATCTTCATTACGGTTAAGACGTCGCCGCCTGCTGGACGTCACTTACGGCCAGCGGCAGGGTGACCGTGGCCACCATCCCGCCTTCGGGCTTACTGCGAAAGGAAAACACCCCGTCGTGGGCCTCGGCGATCTTGGAGACCAGACTCAGGCCCATGCCGGTACCGTAAGTCTTGGTGGTAAAGAACGGATCGGTCGCGTGCTCAACGTGGCCGTTCTTCATCCCCCGGCCGGTATCACTTACCACAATCTCAACCCGCCCATCATCAACCCGGGCAACAAAAATCCGCAAGACACCACCATCGGCCATGGCCTCAACCGCGTTCTTGAACAGATGAAGGAACATCTGCCGCAAACGCTCGGGATCTGCGTTGACGAAAATATCATCGTCGACCCCAAACTCCACCGTAATACCATTCTTCTCCACCGACTGCTGCACCAGGATCATGGTCTTGCGCAGAAGTCCGGCAAGAGCAATACGGCCAAAGACCATCCCTTCGGTTTCAACAAAATCAAAGAGATCGTTCATGGTCATCTCAAGCCGGGCCGACTCCTTGGTGATTACCTGTAAATACTTTAGCCATTCCGGATCATCGGTCTTGCGGGCAAGAATCCGCGCCACCCCGCCGATGGAGGTAATGGGATTACGGATCGCGTGGACCAACTGCGCCGCCATCTGTCCTAAGGCGGTAAAACGATCAGATGCCACAAGAAGGTCACGACTGTGATCAAGTTCACGGGTCAGATCTTCAAGCTGAGCGATCTTGCGGTTCATCTCGGCATAGAGGTGACTGTGCTCGATCGCCAGCGATGCCTGACTGGCAAAAAGCTCAATGGCGCTGACCATCCCGTCGGTGATAGGGTCACCGTTGATTAGGTTGTCGACAATGATCACTCCGAAGGACTGCCGCGGAGAAAAGAGCGGCACCACGACAAAATCCTCGCTTCCCAGAAGTTCGATCAGCTCCACCGGCACCGACAGAACCTCTTCCTCACTCCCGTCCCCCCGCCGCTCTCCGCCGTTAAAATCATGGCTGGGACCCTGACGGCGGTCAACGGGGACTGGATGGCTGCCATTCTCCCGCAACACCTTGATACTTCGACGTTCAAGCAATGCTTTGATCAGAATATTATCACCCTCGTTCAAGGGAATATCAAATTGCCGCACCACCTGATTTACCGGGGTATCGTCATGGCAGGTATGGCGCAAAGACTTGATAATATCAATGAAACCAAGATCCTTTTCCTCGATCTCGCTCCAGATCCGTCCCGCCTCATCACGGCAGACAGGACCGATGGCCAGATGACCTTTCAACCGCTGACCGTCATCGGATAGCATGGCCAGAAAGGCACGGTTGAACCGCAGGCCCTCACGGGCGGTGATCCCGACCAGAATAGCCTGAAGGATCTCGTCGACCTCAACCGTGCTGAGGTAGGCGGTGTTCATCTTGATCGACAGATGATGGAGGACGTTGATGCGGAAATGGGCCTTTTCAAGGTCTTCATGGTAGCGACGGTTCTCAAAGATCAGGCGCCGTTTCTCCAGAGTGCGCTTGACCACAAACTGAATCTCGTTGAAAGGCGCGGGTTTGGCAAGAAAATCATCCGCCCCGTCGCGAATGCACTCCATCGCCACTCTGAGATCGGCAACCCCGGTAAGCATCACCACCGCCGCGTCGGGATTGCGCTCAACCACGTCTTTCAATACCGCCCGGCCATCACGGTCGGGGAGACCAATATCGAGAAGAATCAGGGCGACATTACACCGGGCCATGATCTCCAGAAGTTCGGTGCCGCTGCCGGCGGCCTCGGTGGCAAACCCCTGGGCGCGGAGATAACGGCACACGGTGTCGCGGATATCAATATCGTCATCGACCACCACCAGACACTCACCGGCAAAGAGCAATTGTTCCGGGGGCATCGCAATATGCTGTCTCAGTCCCGAGACCGCTACTACCATCTAGTCTCCCTGGTATCCGAAAAATTACACGGGGCAAACGATAAACCCCGACTTTACTTCAGGCTATTGTGCCACCGCCATCCATGTCAAGGAATAAGAGATGAAATGGTAAAAGGCGCGCCCCGGCCAGGGACACGCCTTTTTACCACTGCGAATTTCAACAAACCCCAGACTGTCGACCGGAGCATTGATATACTTACATCGGTACGATGAGTTTGTTGGAATCCTCATTCCATTTCACCACCACATACCAAATCCCCATGGCAATGGCGATAAGGGACAGGGTGCCGCCGTAACCAAGGAAGGTATCGGGCATGTAAACGAATTTGCCCAGATGGCCGCTAAACACCAGGAGCTTGTCGGTATCGGCGTCATCAAGAAAATCAGCCCAGGCAACACGGCCCTCGAAATCCATACTCTTGAACCACGCGGTCATCAGAGAATTGGCTATCCCGAAGAAAGGGACCACGATCCACAGTTTGAGCTGACCCTCGCCGACCCGCCACAGGGTACCGGTACCACAGCCACCGGCAAACATGGCCCCGAGACCGAAGATAATCCCGCCGACAAAACCGCCCCAGCCAAAGGTACCGCGAACGTAATGAATCGGGTTGGCCAGGCCGCCGGCCTTCAAAACCGTAACCCCGACCGCAACAAGAAACACACTCAGGGCCACTGACTTGGCCAGGGTACAGTCGCCGGTCATATGCGGCTCACGGAAACCCTGAATCATGCACCAGCGTCCCCGGTGCATGGTGTAGCCGAGACCGAGTGAGATAAGAAGAATACCGCCCATCTTGCTCATGTAATCGTTGCTACTGGCGGAATAATGATAGGCGCCCCAGATCATCCAGGCAAGGGCTCCGAGTCCGAGGACAATCTTTACCGCAAAGGGCATCTCAAATGTCTTGGCCCCGCCTGAGCCCCAGGAAATATGTTCCATCTCGAAATAAAGGCATTTAAGACCGACAACCGCGCCGATTACCAGACCGGCCCACATGGCAAAACCATTGGCGGAGAGGTTGCCGATGGCGTTATAGAAACCGCCGACATTACAGCCACCGGCGATGGCGGCCCCGACGCCCATGAGAATACCGGCAATGATCGCCTTGACCATCTCACGGTAAGGCGGGATCCGAAAGGCGAAATTATTGCCGAGACAGGCGGAGACAAAGGCTCCACCGATGAAACCAACACCGATGAGCGAGCCGGAATTGGCAAAAATCGCCCTGGGAGCGCCATCCTTGAACATATCAAAAGGGTTAACCCCCATCCTGAACAGGATCCAGTCACCCCAGTTACGCACCGCGCCCACCGCGCCCCAGGGACGCATCCAGGCCAGGATCAGCACGCTCAAAAAAGCGACGATAATTCCTGAGGTGTACGCGTTCCACTCATCCTGACACAACCCCTTATAAAGTTGTTTGAACTTGCCGCCGAAACCGCTGCCAGCACCCATAGTTCTCCTCCCGCTTATTCATTTTGGCGCAATTGAGACACAGTTCCGCAAGAAACCGCTCCCCCCGCAATATATAAAATCCTAACGTTTGAATTTTCCCTATTAACCGCGACGGTGTTTTTTGTCAAGTTTGATCAGCTCCCCTGCCGTGATTCCAGACTACGACAATGTGTCATAAAAACCAACGATGCCAATGACGGTTCTGAAGAATGAATTATCCTTACCAGGACAAGGAATCGCAGCATTCCCCCCCCGTCGGCGCGTCAATGAATCACGATTCACTTTCACCTTGACAGCCCGAAGCAATCTTGGTAATCAAATTTAATTTTGATCCATGTTGAAGATATATATGAACGGAGCTGTGATTCCGGTCATCTCATCATTAAATTTTCTGGAAGTCAATCAACATTAAGGAGGAAAACCATGAGTGACAACAAAATCGCCCCCGAGGGCATCAGTGCGGACCGCACCCTTGACGCCAAAGGCCTGAGCTGCCCGATGCCGCTGCTGCGGACCAAAAAGGAAATGGACAAAATCGAATCCGGCCAGGTCCTCGAGATCCTCGGCACCGACCCCGGCTCCCGTAACGACCTCCCCGGTTGGTGTGACCGCAGCGGCCATGAGTACCTGGGAGAGGCCGAGGATTCCGGCTTTTTCCACTTCTATATCAAGAAGGGCTGAGACCTTAGTCTTTAAAATAGAAATGGTTTAATTCCATCACCGGCGCATCGACCATAATATATGATCGATGCGCCGCGGATTTTACTGGAGGAAAAAAAATGGCAAAGAGTTTAGGTATCTTTGTAACCAATCCCGACAATTTCCGTCATGTTGAGGGTATTGTCAAGGCCGCCAAGGGCAAGGGCTGCAAGGTCAAGGTCTTCTTCACCTGGACCGCGACCCATAACTCAAAGCTCGCGGAATTCCCCGCCCTCTGCGAACTGGCCGACGATGTTTCCATCTGTGTCGACAGTTACGCCAAGCAGGGCTATGACCGGGATGACGTCCCCCCGGGGCTTGATCCCAAGAAAATGGCGACCCAGGCCCAGCACGGCGAAATCATCGAAGACTATGACTGTTATCTGAGCTTATAGGGAGTTATTAAAAATGGAATACAAAAAAGTATGTTTGATGTACCGGAACAAGGATTACGCCATCGACGGCATCCGCTCCGCCCTCGGCCTTGCGGTTGAAAACATGTACTCCTACGGCGTGGTCATGGATGCCGAACTTGAGCCCCTGGACGAGATGAACCAGGAAAGCGTCGAGATGCTCCGCGACATGGAAGGCGAAGTGTATACCACCGTGCCGGCCAATGTCGACAAATGTGGTTTTGAGCCCTTGACCATCGAGGAGCTGGGCGAAAAACTCCGTGAAATGACCATCGTCGTACCCTACGGCCTCAAATAACCCGGGAGCAAAGAAAATGAAAGTATTGAATGTCTACCGTTCCGAACCCGACGACACCGTCAAAAAACTGGTTGAGATCGTCACCCGCGACCGCGACAGCGACTCCTTTGACTTAAACGTCGACAGTCCTGATTACGACACCCTGGTTGATAAAATTCTATCCGCCGATCAAACCATCTGCTGGTGGTAAAGGTCCCCTGGATGAACCTTTACCGTTCTCTCCGGCGGTATTGCCTGAACCCGTGACGACTTTGGCGGGATTTGCGGCTTTTATTTTGTGCCTTTTTCACCCCGCCGCCCTGCGGGACACCTGGTAACGGATTAACAATCCGTTGAAAAACGGGCTGGTCGCGGTGCATGGACGCGCCGTCGATTTTATTGGGCTTGAAAAATTCAATAAAACCGAGATTGACCGGGACTTGTTTTAGCCAGCCTGGAGTTGAAAAAGCCAGAACGGCTTTTTCAACAGTCTGTTATAAGGTTAATATCAAAAGGCCCGGATCATTTGATCCGGGCCTTTTTTAGATTTATTCGCCGGAGACCATGGCTATGCCCGGATCATCTCCTCTTCCAGCATCCGGTCGATGAACCCCAGAAGAAATTCCCGCTGCTCCTTCGTGGCGTAGGCGATACAATCACAGTGAAGATTGGCGTTGTTACGGACCAAAAATTCAAAAATCACCTCTTTCTCGGTGAGCTCAACAGCAAAAGAATAAGGACCACATTTCTCAAGGTGCTGAGCCTGAGATCCTGACAGAAGTCCTTCCGGGATATCTATCCAAAACACCCCACCCATGAACGCGGGGCGGGTGTTTCTTTTCAGGTAACTATCAATATTGTCCCGTTCCTCGCAGGAAAAATCATCAATCAGATACTGCCGCATCATCCTTTCCTTTCTCACCGATCTGCCGGCGCAGGGTTTTCATCTTTTCCTCGAAATGGCGGATGTATTGGTCAAGGACATCCTCGGTATCAATAACATAGGGGGTAATCATCACCAGGAGTTCGGTTTTCTTCATACTCTTGCCCCGGCTCTTTAACAACCAGCCGAGGAGAGGAATATCCTTCAAGACCGGAATACCGCGCTCACTGTTGTCCTTTTTATTGGACAGCATGCCGCCCATGAGGATCGACTGCCCGTCCTTTACCGCCAGCTTGGTCTTGAGGTCACGCTTTATGATCACCGGCGAATCAATACTGCTGGTGGTGTTTGAGGTGACATCACTCACCTGCTGTTCAATATCAAGGAGGATGATGCCGTTATAGTTGATCCTCGGGGTAACGGTGAGGACAACCCCGGTGTCGCGGTACTGCACGGTGCGGACATCGTTGGCAGTGCTGTTATCGTTACCGGCAACCGTCTGGGTGGTGATAATCGGCACCTCCTGGCCGACATTGACCACTGCCTGCTCGTTATTCAGCACCATTATGTGCGGCGAAGAGAGGATACTGACGTCGTTATCGCTGGCCACGGTATTCAGAAGACCGAATATCTGTTCACTGCTTCCAACCAGACCGTTTGCGAGCTTGTAAGTGAAACCGTTGGTCGCAGAACTGAACAGGTTGGTGCTGTTGGACTCAAAACTCTGATCATAAGACGAGGTGTTGATTTTAAGATCATGGTTGCGCATGTACCAGTCGATCCCCATTTGCCAGTCATTTGAAAGGGTGACCTCGGCGACCATCACCTCCACCAGCACCTGACGCGGCATATTGTCCAGACGTTCAAGGAGTTTTACCAGCCGAATGTGATCAGTAGGCAGGGCCCGGATCAGGATAACGTTGCGACTGTCATCGGCGATCAGCACCGGTTCACCGGCAAACCTCATACCACTGACCGCAGCACTTGTGGCCTTGCGTGCCGCCGCCTTGCCCCCGGCGACGCTCTTTTTCACCGCCGCATTACGGGTGCCGCCCTTGGATGAAATCATCTCGTTGACCAGGGAGGCAAGCTCAGTGGCCACCGCGTTTCTGACATTATAGATATAGATATTGTCGCGGCCCTGTTTGGGAACCACGTCCAGTTCAATGACCCAGCGGGTGGCGGTATCAATAAGTTCCTGACTTGAACTTATGAGAAGGAGAGAGTTGACCCGCTCCAGGGCCATTGAGGTTACCCCCTCATGGCCCTTACTGTTAACCTCCATGGCGGCAAGAATCTCATTAAGCTCATTACGAAGATCAAACAGCGGGGCATTATTCACTCGCACCAGACGGATCTTGAGGTTGGCCAGGGGCGAGACATCAATCTTTGCCAGGATAACCATGGCGTCCAGGACCTTGGACTCAAAATCCTGAACAATAATAGTGTTATGACTATCAAGACGAAAGACCTCGCCCTCGGCGGAAAGATAGGGTTTGATAAGCTTCACCGCCTCGGTGGCCGACATATGTTCCACCGGCATGATCTGGGTAACCACCCGGGATGATTCACCGAGGCCGGCCGCTTCCTTCGGGGTCAGGATAGCACTGCCGGCCGGTTTCTTGACCGGAAAAATGTAATTATAGGCCCCCTCCTTACGCATATCGAGGCCATTGATATGAAGAATCTTATTAAAAACCATGGGTAATTGCGCCAAGGGAATCCGGCGGCCGGAACGGATATTTACCGTCCCCTTTACCTGGGGATCAATGATGTAATCGAGGTTAAGGATCTCGGCGATAATCTGCACCACCTCGTAGATATCGGCGTTATCAAAATTGAGCAGGACCCCTTCACCCGGCGCCCCGGACCGGGGTTTTGTTTTCGGGCCACTTCTTGTGGCCAGGGTCTTGAGAAAAGGATTATGCCCTTCCACCCGTCCGGCCATATTCTTTACCGGCGGCGTCAGTCTTTTCTCATCCCTTTCCGCGCCGGCAATTGTCCTGTCAACAGTCCGGTTCTGGTCCGCCTTTTTAACGATCTTGCTGCTGATATCCTTTAAATTAAGGGATGCGTCCATGGACGGCGGCGGCTCAAGCCCCAGACCGCAACCGGAGAGGATAAGAAAAAAGATTAAAAGAGGGAACAGTCTGATTCTCATGTTTAATGCTCTCATGGATTTCATCTTGCCGGAGCGATATCCGTTGACGATGAAACGCCGCCGGGTACCGCCGGAATAATAATATCGGGATTTTCAAGTCTTAGACGTTGCATCCGCCTGCTGCTGCGGCTGGCCGGTTTATTTACTCCCGGAGTATCGTTCCGGACCAGGCTCTGCCGTTTTGAAGTAACCGCTCTCAGGCTTGAACGAACCGGCGGCACAGCCTTTATCCGCGTCGGCGGCAAATCCGCCCGTCGCCCAGCCGTCGGGAGCCCTTTTCCCAGGGTCACGCTGACCACGGACCGCACCTTGTCCTTATCATAAAGCTGTTTTACCACCTTTTCGCCGTTAAGGGTAAAAACGAGACGCAGTGGCTCTACCGCGGCCACCTTGTAACCATTGAATTCATCCCCCGGAGCCAGCACCCGGTGAAGGATAACCTTTTTATCGCGCCCCTCGGGACCGCGAATCCTGGCCGGAAACGCCACCAGAGCCTGCTGTTTTAACCCGACCATGATCGAACCGCTGTAGGTAAGCTCGTCAATTCCCCCCCGGGGGGAGATCCTCTCCTTGCCGCCGCCGAAGACAAGGGTTGCGGCGGGATCAAGTTTTCGCTCAGCGTTAAAGATATAGCCGTCGAGCAAGTCAGGAATAACCACCGGCGGACGGGTTGTTCTTATCCCGAGACCGGCAATCCCGGCCCTGGATGCGGCCACCTTTTTTGCCGGGACCACCTGCGGCTGCCAGGTAAGAGCCGACCAGACCAGCCGCAGAGACAGAAGCAGAGAAAAGACAAGGGCGAGGAGGATATACCTTTTCCAGTTCATCCCCCGCCCTCCTTCAATCCGCCGCTGCCGGAATTAAGCTGGTAATAGCCCCTGATCTCGAGAAAAATCTTCAGGCCCGCTTTTTTATAGGACCTGACAGTCATGGCCTCAATCCGGAACAATTTTTCATCGCCGTAAAGAAGTTTCAGAAAATCGAGAAATTCCGGCATGGTACCGGTCAGACGCATTTTGACCACCAAGGGAATAATAATCGCATTATCATCGCCTTTCGCCTTGCCCCGGGCCGCCACCGGACGGATCGATTCAGATTCAATCCCGACGGCCATTACCATCCCCTGCAGTTTTATCTGCATCGCCGAAGAAATCTCAGCCTCGCCGGCGCCGGTGAAAAGCCGCCTTTCAACCACCGCCGCCCGGGCCTTTAATTCCCTGGTGCGGGCCTCAAGAGACGGAAGATCCCTCTTCTGCCGCTGGTATGACTCCAGACGGACGACATTGGTTTCGATCTCCGTTTTCATCGCCTGAAAACGCCCGCCAAGCCAGCTGTAAAGATTGACCACCAAAAGAGCCAGCGCCAAAACGAGCAGGACCAGACGGGGATTATATCTCGGCAGCCGGGAAAGGATATCGGTCAACGCCCCACCTCGATCTGAAAATAGAGTTTTTTCGCCCGGCGGCTGGTCGATTTAAGCTTCACCGGCCCCATATCCTTTTCCAGGGCCGCGGTCAGCCTTCCCACGTCCTCGGTAAAGCCACGGAGAATAAATATCTCCTTTCCCCCGTCATATTGCAGTTGATCGAGATAAGAATCATCGGGCATGAGGCGGGTCAGCCGGGTCAGGGCCATGAATATTTCGGGATTGACGCCGACCTCGTCAACCGCGGTAATAAACGCCTTGAGCTCCCGGCCGCGTCTATCAAGGTCATGGACCTTTTCCACCTCCGGCTTAAGAATCGCGACCCGGGCGGCAAGGACGCGGTTCACAGCGTGGAGATGATAAAAACCGCCGACCATGGCGACAAAAAGGGCCAGGCCCACCGCAACCGCAAGGCCTTTCATGGCCATGGCGCTGAAATCGGTACGGTGATACGCCCGCGGCAGCATATTAAACTGTTGCAGAAGAGGCGGCGAGGCAATAATATCCATCTCCGCCTCCGGCAGGGTCAATACCGCCTCAACCCCGGCAAGGTCCATGACCTTTTCATGGTCAAGATCGCTGTCGCTCAGGATCATCCGGACAAAATGCCGTCCGGAAAAGACCGCGATCCGCCGGATATGGCCGGGAAGTATCATGGCCCAAAGCCCATTTGCCGCCTGGGCGGTCAGGTAACGCTGCGACTCCGGATAAAGACCACGAAGACCGAACCCCGCCGCCTGCATACTCTTGAGAATCGGCTCGACCAGAGATCGTCCGCAAGTGACCAGATGCAAGTCGTACCCCTCGGGTCCCCTGGCCTTGCTGAAAGCAAAAAACGCTTCCTCAACCTCAAAAGGGGTCAGCATCCCCAACTGCATCGCCACCGCCTCTTCAAGATCCGGGGTGGTGAGAGGCAGTTCAAGATCATTATGGGAGACAATGTCCTCGGCAAGATAGATGGTGACAAATTCACCCCCTGATCCCTCGCGTTCGCAGAAACGCCGCAGGGTAACGCCCCAGTCGGCATCATCGGCAATGACCGCGGCGGCGGTACTGCCGGGCCGGCAGATCCGGCCGCCGGCCCGGCCTATGATCAATTCAAGACCTCTTTTCATCCCTTCAGACTATTCCTGTTTTTGCTGAACTTCATCTATCTATATGATGGCGTCGTCAAAAATCGCAAATCATCATTATTTTTGTCATTCCGGACTTCGCCGGGATGACGGAAAGAAAAGATTTTTACGACTTCATCATCTTATTATTGACAGTCTCGTGACAACTCCCCGCGTAGGTGCCTTCGACGATTTCCGGAAAAAGCGGCGGGTGGCGGGGTGGGTTAAGAAATCCCGCATGTTTGATGGCTTAACCCGAGTTCGGGATTTCAGCAGCCCGCCGCCAGCTGCCCGGAAATCGCCGTTTTCAGCCGGAGCGGGGAGTTACGAGACTGTCATCTATCGACTACCTTTATCGGATTCAGATTCAATCCCGCTTTGCGGAATTATCATCGATTTTCGTCCGGGGGTTGCGGATCTCCTGCCATGAACGATACTCATAACCACGAGCACCGCCCTTATATACCAAGACCCTGATCCCGACGGCCTGTTCTTTGCCTTCCCCTTTGCCGCCAGCGGGTTCGCCATAGGCCGTCAGGGTAAAATACGGGTTGTTACCGGCAAAATAGGTAAGACTTGACTCCAGGGCGGCAAAACGATCACCCCCCAGGACCTGGATCATGAGAGAACCGTTAAGCACCCCCCTGCCGCCACGAATCTCGCGGTACATTTTTATCTTTTCCCGGTCGCCTTCGGTGATGAAATCCGCCAGGCCCGGGGCAAGCGAATTGACGTTAATCTTCCCCGAAGGATTATGAACACTGAAGACCGCCCCGGGATCAAACATCTCCTCCAACCCCTCGGTCCCCCGAAGGAGGAGGAACTCCCCTGGGTCCTGCATGGGACCGTTACGGGGGATATATGGGTCGGCAAGGCCCTGGTAATAATCCTTTTCCGCCCCGTTAAGATGATGAAGGTTATCGCTGTCACGCCAGTCAAGAAGTGAATCAGCGATCACCGCGATCCGGTCTTCATCAAGCCCCATCCAGGCAAGATAGGCCTTAAGCGGGGCCAGGTTGCTGCTGTTAAGACCGATCTTACCGCTCTCGCTTACGGCATAATACCTTATTTTACCCGCCGGTAAAACCGCTTCGTACTCCCGGCCGTAAAGAAAGGGCTTGTCCGGATCACCGAGGGTATCGTCAACGGCCTTATCAAGCAGGCGAAAGATGGCAAGATTGATCCCGGCCTCGGCCAGAAAGCGGGCCCGTTGCTGATGGCGCCGATTAAAGGCGACCTGGCTTTCAAAACGAACCCGCATAAGAAGCTCGGAGGCAAGAAAAGTGACCAGGAGCATGACCACAATGACCACAATCAGGGCGAAACCCCGATTTCCGCCGCAGCCCCTCACCGCAGTTTCTCCAGCCGGAGAGTGCTCAGCCGACCGCCCTCAGGGACGACAAGCACCAACTGATAACGCCGCCCCCGGACAAAAACCGTGCCAGTGGCGGGATCTTTGTCAAGCCCGGGAATCAACAACCGCTCAAGCCGCAACATCGCACTGTAGTCCTGATCAAAGGCCCTTTCGATCCGGACTATGTTGCCAAGGGAGACGGAAAAATTCTGCATCACCACCATAAAGGCAAGGCCGAGGATGGTAACCGCCACCAGGACCTCCATCAGAGTAAAACCGTATTCCCCCGGCCTCCTCATCGCGCCCCCTCCGGCAAAAGGCAACGGGGAAAGATGGTATAACTGCGGCCGCGGTGAGTAACCGTCACCCCGCCGGGGTCATCAGACTCGGCAAAGGCAAGGTCTCCGGCATCGGCCAGCAGCACCGTCATTTCCCGCGGGTCCGGTTCGTTGTCCAGGTAATCTTCGTTGAAATAATCCCGTTTCTCAAGATAATAGAGCCGCCCGTAATCAACGCGGTAGGAAACGAACACCGGCCCGGAGACGGCAATAAGCGGCGTCAGGGTGACAAAACTCAGACGGTCGGCATCCACCTTGAGCCGCACTTTCTTTCCCGCCCGGTCATAGACGGCGGCATGAATCTGACGGTGGAGGAGATCAAGAACAGCGGTATGATGCTCAAGGGCGTCCATCTTCGCCTTGCCGCGGTTAGAAAAGCTGATCCCGGAGCTCATGGCCTCATACAGCATCACCATCACCGTGACCATGATCACCATAGCCACCATGACCTCAAACAGGGTCAGACCCCGATAGGAGGCAAGCCGGGGCCTCACGACATCCCCTCCACCACCAGGGGCCGGCCGGTAAGGATATCGACACGGATCAACCGCGTTCTGACCCCGCTTCGGATCGTAATCGTCACCGGCCGGGTACGGCCGTCGACGAGGAAACGGATATCTGCCGCGGGTTCAAAAAGCACCTCATCCCGGTCATCGAAATAACAGCGGCGTCTCTCTGTCTTTGCCCCTTTAAGGATAAAAAAGCAGCCGTCATCCCGGGAGAGCGACATCCTCACCGCCACCCCGGAGGCCACCGCCCGCAGACGACCGTAGCGCATGGCGGCGGTCACCGCCGCGACCTTGCGTTTAAAGGCAACGGCATCCATGACCCGACCCAACGACGGAGCGCTCATGGCCGCAAGAATGGCAAGGATAAAGAGAACCACCATCATCTCAAAGAGACTGAACCCGGCATTGCGGCCACGGGGCAACAGGGCCATGATCACACCGCGATCTCGTTGATGGAGAGAATGACACTAAGCATCGAGATCACCACGTAGCCGGCCACCAGCGCGATAATCAGGATAAAGAAAGGCTCAATCAGGGCAATCATCCTCTTAACCCGGACCCTCAGACTTTCCTCATAATGTTCGGCAATCTGGCCGCAGACCAGACCGACACGGCCGGACTCCTCGCCGATGGAGAGAAGATCGGCGGCAAGGTCGGGAAAAAGGCCGGAACTCCGCAACCGCTCTCCCACCCGCTGCCCCTCCTTCAGGGCGCTGGTAGCCCGGTCAAGGACCCGCTTGAACTCCATGTTACCGGCAACCCCGGCGGCGATCCTCAGGGCAACCGCGAGATGAACGCCGTTATTGACCAGGACCTCAAGGGTACGAAACACCCGCGTCGTTTCAAGGTCACGGACAAAACCGGAAAACCCCGGAAGTTTAAGGGAAAGCCGCTGCCACAGGATCTTTCCGGCCCGGCTTTTCCAATAACGATATATCCCGAACGGAACCGCGACAGTAACAGCGGAAAAAACCGCAAGGTGATCACTGATCATCCGCGCCAGTCCCATGAGGCCCCGCACATTCAGCGGCAGGTCACGGCCCATCCCTGAAAAAAGAAGCTCAAACCGCGGCAGGATGGTAGTCACCAACACCACCACCGCGACAAAACCAACCACCAACAGAAAAATGGGATAAATGGAGGCGGAAAGAATGAACTGCTTTAATTCCTGAAAAGTCGCCTGATAGTCGTTGATCTTCTGCAGCATCGCCGGGAGGATACCGCCTTCCTCACCGGCACGGACGATATTGACGTACATGGCGCTGAACTGTTCCGGGTAATCGGCCAGGGCCTGGGAGAAAGACTTGCCCTCCTTGATCTGCTGCTCAATGTCAGCGGCAAAATCCTTAAGCACCTGACGCCGGGTATGACGGCGGATTACCCGCAGAGATTTATCAAGGGGAAGTCCGGCGGCGACCAGAAGGGCCACCTGTTTGGTGAAAAACCCGACATCGGCGGGGGTCATACGGTTACGGCCGAAACTCAAACGGGGCAGAAAAACACGCCTTTCCCCGGCCGGACTCACCGCCAGCGGTCTCAGACCCGATCCCTTCAGTCTGGCAACGGCCCCGGCCTTATCCTCGCCTTCGATCACCCCGCTTTTGACCTGATTGGCGACATCAAGGGCGGTGTAGTTAAACCTGGCCATACTGTTACCGTTCCCTGATTACCCGGACGACCTCGGTCAGGGTGGTTTCCCCGGCCCGAACCTTGGCCATACCGTCATCGGCCATGGATTTAAAACCGTTTTTTACCGCCAGATCCCGCAGATCGGCAAGATCAAGGCCGCGGGAGATTCCCCGGGCAATGACATCGTCAATGAGCAATAACTCAAAAACCCCTATCCGGCCGGAATAACCGCTGCCGGAGCAGGCGGGACAGCCCCGGCCCTCATAAATGGGAAAATCACCGCCCGCCGGCACCTCGCCGGTGGCAACGGCAACGGTACCGGCATCCTCTTTACAATGGCGGCATATCCGCCGGACCAGACGCTGGGCCATTATCCCCCGCAGGGATGAGACCAGAAGGAAACGCTCCACCCCCAGATCAACCAGCCGGGTAACCGCGGAAATAGAATCATTGGTGTGCAGGGTCGAGAGAACCAGGTGACCGGTAAGAGAAGACTGCACCGCGATCTCGGCGGTTTCAAGGTCACGAATCTCACCGACCATGATCACGTCCGGATCCTGGCGGACAATGGAACGCAGGCCCTTGGCAAAGGTGAGATCAATATCGGGCTTCACCTGGATCTGGTTGATCCCCTTGAGCTGGTACTCAACCGGGTCTTCAATGGTAATGATCTTGTTTGAGACATCACTGATCTGATGCAGGGCACAATAGAGGGAAGTAGTCTTGCCGCTGCCGGTGGGGCCGGTGACCAGGACTATACCGTCGGGCTGACGGACAAGTTTGTCAAAATCATGCCGAAAACTCTCCGGCATTCCCAACTCCGCGAGATCAAAGATAATCGACCCCTTTTCGAGAATCCGGATTACCACCCCCTCGCCGTGAACCGTGGGCATGGTCGCGACCCGTAGATCAATCTCCTTGCCCGAAATCCGCATGGAGATCTTGCCGTCCTGGGGCAGACGCCGCTCGGCAATATCAAGGGCGGCGAGAAGCTTGGTCCGCGATACAATCGCCGCCTGCATCGAATGCGGCGGCCGCTCAAGCTCGTGGAGGATACCGTCGATCCGCAGACGCACCAGCAGCCCCTCGCCATCGGGCTCAAGATGGATATCACTGGCACGGCGCTGCACCGCGGTATCGATGAGAGAGTTGACGTACTTGATGACCGGGGCCTCGCTGGCCATGTCTTTCAGACGATCGATATCCGACTCGTCAACCGCGAGATTGATGTCGGCGAGAAAATTAGTGATCCCGTAATGTTCGTCCACCAGACGTTTGACCTCGCTTTCAGTGGCCAGCTGCATCTGCCATGGTTCACCGCAGACCAGATCAGCCGCCTGCACCAGGTCACCGTCAAGGGGATTGCCGCTCACCAATAACATCGCACCGGCCCGGCGTATAAGAAGAAAGGGGTGGGCGCGGAGGAAGTCATCACTGGCCATGGGACGGACAAACTCATCCTCAGCTGACGCCTGGTATATCGAAAGCTCAAGCTGTTCGGCCAGGGTGTTGATCAGGACGTCCTCACTGACAAAACCGAGGGTGACAAGGATCTCGCCGATACGGCTTGTCACCTCGGACTGATGCGACAGGGCCCTCTCAAGCTCAAGACGCTCAAGTTTGCCGCTGCTGACCAGCATTTCACCTAACATCTCCTTTTTCCCTTTATAGAGAATCTGGGTCATTATACCCCTCGAAAGAGCAAATCTTGATGACGTCGTAGCGCATTTTTGTTCGCTCGATCCCGCCATGGCGGGATATGGTCTCGCTCGCAAAAATACCCTTACTCCTTAGTATATCGAAATTATTGCTTAGCTATCCCGTGATATTGTTACGAGTTTATCCATTTTGAGGAACCCGCAATAAATCGGGAACAGATTCACGAATCAAGTCTCTCCCACGCAAAACCAAGGGAATAACCCCTTGGTGGAAACGGTTTTAACCGCGAATTTTGAATTATTACGGGTGCATCAACTTTTATAAAATAGCTCCGAAAAAATCATTTTAACGAAAAGCACCGGCTTAGGCGATACTTTTCCCTTTGCCTGCCGCAGACATTTTTGCTAAGTTTGCCTTTAGAATCTGAAACGCCGTTCTGCAATAAGGAGCAAACCGCATGAGTGACAACTGCCTCTTCTGTAAAATCGCCGCCGGGGATATTCCGGCCGACAAGATATACGAAGACGAACTTGTCCTCGCCTT
This sequence comes from Deltaproteobacteria bacterium, assembly GCA_024275015.1. Classification (GTDB taxonomy): domain Bacteria; phylum Desulfobacterota; class Desulfobulbia; order Desulfobulbales; family JAJRZW01; genus JAJRZW01. The sequence continues at coordinate 27,183 of JAJRZW010000006.1, forward strand.
GCGGGATATAAGCCCCCAAGCCCCAGTGCATTTTCTCGTTATCCCCAAAAAACACCTTAAAGGGCCGGGAGCGATAGACATCAACGATGAGACCCTGGCCGGGCATCTTGTCCGGGTTGCCGGAATTATCGCGGCCCGGGAAAACATAAGCGACTATCGCCTGGTATTCAACAACGGCGCCGCTGCCGGGCAGACGATCTTTCATCTCCACCTCCACGTCATTGGCGGCCGTGCCATGACCTGGCCCCCAGGTTGAAAAAACAATGCGTAAACCCAGAATAACCTCACAGATATCCCGGATCCCGGTAATTTCCATTGTCGGGACCTCCAATGCCGGCAAGACCATCCTTTTGGCCAACATAATCCCCATATTGACTACCAGAGGATTCAGGGTCGGGGTAATCAAACATCATGGCCACCGTTACGGTCACAAAACCCACAGCCGCTCCGACACCGCCATCATCCGTGACTCCGGGGCCGCGGTCACCATCCTCGTAGGCCCCGGAATCAACGACGGCGACATCCCGCCGCAGGAGGTCATCAAGAACGAGATGATCGGCAAAGTCGACCTGGTCCTCACCGAAGGCTATAAAAACGGTCCCTTTCCGAAAATCGGTATCTCCTGGCCCGGACGACCGGACCAGATTGAACCGGACGGGAGCTGGATTGCCTCCATCGGCGGCGATTTCGATGACCTGCCGTTTTTCACCCTTACCGATGACAGAAGACTGGCTGAGTTTATTATCGCGCAACTGCCGAAACGCCCCCAGGCAAAGAAGAAACCGGCCTTGACCAAGGCAAAAACATCAACGACAAAAACACCCCGCAAGACTCCCAAAAAACCAAAGGCAAAAGCAAAAGCCACCCCGAAATCAATCGGGGTAAGCCTCATGGTCAATGGCCGGAACATCGAGTTAAATCGCTTTGTCTCGATATTTATCAAGCGAACCGTCACTGGCATGCTCTCGTCGCTCAGGGATTGCAAGAATCCTAAAGAAACGGTGATCCACATCAGGCATGAAGACTGATTCCGCGACCGGAATCGCCGCCACCGGAGTAATCCTTGCCGGCGGTGAAAGCCGCCGTTTCGGCGGCAACAAGGCCATGGCCGACTGGCACGGCCGACCCATGATCGCAAAAATCGCCGCCGATGTCGCCGCCATCTGCGACCACACCCTTCTGGTCAGCAATACCCCGGAGGAATTTTCTTTCCTGGGCTGGAGAACCGTGGCCGATATTCGTCCGGGATATGGCCCCCTGGCCGGACTCGAGGCAGCCCTTGCCGCCAGCGACACCAATCACATATTTCTCACCGGCTGCGATCTTCCCTGTCTTTCCGGAGAACTGATTCGTTATCTCTTTTCCCGTCGCGCTGATTCAAGGGCGGTAATCCCCACCGGCCCCGGGGGGATCGAACCCCTCTGCGCCGTCTATCGCCGCGACCTTCTGCCCGAAGTCAGCGGGCTTCTCGACCAGGGAGAATTACGGCTGCGAAAGCTGGCGGAGATGGACGGCATACTGTTTATTGACGCCAAAGAAACCAGTACCGTTGCCCCGGGATCGTTGATATTCGCCAACGCCAACCGGCCCGGAGAACTTGAGCGAATCCGGGAAGCCTCAGCGCAGGAGGGCTGAACTGGTGGCGGAACCGTGAGGATTATGACAGGAGAGGCACTTCTTTTTCGAGTTTGAATGAATGGTGGAAGTCCCGGCCCTGTGACAGGTTCCGCAGATCCGGCCCTTTTTCAGGTGCCAGACCCCACCTTTTTTGCCGCTGCAGGCGCGACCGCCGGATTGATGACATGCCTCGCAACCCTTGACCCCGGCAAATTCGGCCCCCACCGGACCATGCATATAACGCAACCCGGCAATTCCCGCGTGACAGCCACCGGCCATACAATTGGCCCCTGACTGTCCCGGAACCGCCAGCAGACAGGCTGAAATAAAAGACAATAAAAAAAAGATTCGCATCACGCCCCCCTGTTATTATAAGTCAGGAGAGAATAGACTGCTCTTTTTTGCTTGTCAACCTCAACGGGAATAGTCGAAACTCACCCCATCCAGATTCACCGTCAAATGAGAGCAAGCGATCAATTAACCATAACCTGATGCAAAAAAAATCGCACCCGGTAAGGGGTTCAGGGACGCCGCCATGCGCACGTTTTAACCCCTTTTGATTATACTTACCTGGATCCGTGACGTTCGGGAACGGTACAGATGCGAGGAGACAACGATGTTGATAATACTTAGGTATATCAACGAGTTGCTGACACCGCAGATGCGCCGTTCCCGGACGCCCGCAGGGCGGCGGGGTGAATTTCCCGCCAAGGGTTTCCGGCAGCTGCAGACTCGCAAAATCAAGCAGTTGCGCCAGAAAACAGCACCAAGCCGTCACAGATTCAGGTTCTTAGCAGCCCGTTAAAAAACGGGCTGGTCGTGGCGCACGGACGCGCCGCCGATTTCACCGGGTTGAAAAACCCAGTGAAATCGAGAGGTTGGCCGGAACTTGTTTTGGCCAACCGGGAGTTGAAAAAGCCAGGACGGCTTTTCAACAGTCTGTTAGGTATATCAAAGAGTTAAAGCGCGTGCAGGGTGGTGTTCATGGAGCGTTTACAATGAGACGGGCGCAGAGACAAGGCGGCAAGCGCAGTCAGCCCCCTCCTTGCTGAAGACGACGTTTCCATGATATATGGTTATGAATCCGTAACAGATATCACGCGGGCGACTTCGATAATCTTCGGGAAAAGGCATCCGGGGCGAGATGGGTTGAAAAACCCGCTTGTTTGATGCGAAAGCCCGAGTTTTGCGAGTTCATCTTTATTCCATAAAACCATTCAGAGAGAAAAATGCTTGAGCTGAAATTTATCCGCGACAACCTCGACCTGGTCCGGGATAACCTGAAAAAACGTCATATCAACGATGACCGCCTGGATGAATTGATCAACCTTGACCGCCGCCGCCGGGAGCTGTTGACCGAATCGGAATCGTTGCGCAATAAACGCAAGACCGCCTCCCGGGAGATCGGCAAAATAAAAAAAAGCGGCGGCAACGCTGATGCATTGATGGCCGGAATGCGCGGGGTCGGGGAACGGATCCGGGAACTGGAGGCCGGGATCAACACCGTTGAAACGGCGATGAACGACATTGTCATGGCCATCCCCAACATCTGCCATTCCTCGGTTCCGGATGGAATCGACGACAGCGACAACCCGACTGTCCGCACCAATGGCGAACCGACCCGCTTCAACTTTGTCCCCAAGGCTCATTTCGAGCTTGGCGAAGCCTTGGGAGTAATTGATTTTGAACGGGCGGCCAAACTATCCGGGGCCCGTTTCGCGATCCTTTCCGGTTTCGCCTCCCGTCTTGAACGGGCCCTGATCAACTTCATGCTCGATCTCCACACCCAGAGACACGGCTACCGCGAGGTCCTGCCGCCGTTCATGGTCACCACCGAGACCATGACCGCCACCGGGCAATTGCCGAAATTCGCCGACGACCTGTTCAAGACCGGGGTCTCAGACCGCGACATGTGGCTGATCCCCACCGCCGAGGTCCCGGTGACCAATCTCCACCGCGATGAGACCCTGGCGGAAAAGGATCTGCCGATAAAATACTGCGCCTATACCCCCTGTTTCCGTTCCGAGGCCGGATCCTACGGCAAGGACACCCGGGGACTGATCCGCCAGCATCAATTCGATAAGGTCGAGCTGGTGAAGTTCACCCGCCCGGAAGATTCAGACACGGAGTTGGAAAAGCTCCTGGCCGATGCCGAAGAGATCCTCCAGCTTCTGCAATTACCCTACCGGGTGGTGCAGCTGTGCGGCGGAGACCTGGGCTTTTCCGCCACCCGGACCTATGATATCGAGGTCTGGATGCCGGCCCAGGACAAGTATCGGGAAATCTCATCCTGCTCAAGCTTCACCGATTTCCAGGCCCGACGCGGTTCCATCCGCTACCGCCCGATAGAGGGGGGGAAAAGCCGCCTGGTCCATACCCTGAACGGGTCCGGCCTTGCGGTGGGCCGGACCCTCGCGGCCATATTCGAAAATTTCCAGACCGCGGACGGCAAGGTGGTAATCCCGGAGGTGCTGAAATCCTATTTCGAGACCCGTTTTTGACCCCGACGACCATCCAGGGCAAGACCGATCAACCGGTCGAGCAGAGAGGAAAAATCAATACCGGCGGCATCGGCGGCCTGGGGGAAAAGGCTGGTTGGGGTCATTCCCGGGATAGTGTTGGTCTCGATTATATTGATCGAGCCGTCCACCGCCACCATCATGTCGGTGCGGCTGTAACCACGTAATTTCAAGGCCCGGTGGGCGGCAATCCCCATTTCCCGCGCCTTTTCAGCAATAACCGGATCGATCTCGGCCGGGCAGACCTCGCGGCTGGCACCGGGAGTATACTTGGCCCGGTAATCAAAAAAATCAAAACCTTCGCCGGGGATGATCTCCACCAGGGGCAGAGCCCGGGGCTGAGCGTTGCCCAGGACCCCGACGGTGATCTCACGGCCGGCGATGAACCGCTCCAGCATCACCCGGGGGCCATGCTCAAAGGCAAGGCCAACCGCAGCGGCAAGCCCCCCGGCCTCGGTCACAATGCTCATACCCAGGCTCGATCCCTGACCCACCGGTTTGACCACCAGCGGCAGACCCAGCCGGCGTACAATCCCGTCCACTGCCGCGATCCCCGCCTCGACCATCATCCACTCCGGGGTCGGAAGGCCGGCGTTCCTGTAAACGGCCTTGGCGATCTCCTTGTCCATGGCCATGGCACTGCCCAACACCCCCGCCCCCTGGTAAGGGATGTCGAGCATGTCCAGAAAACCCTGCATGGTGCCGTCCTCGCCGAACGGACCATGGAGGAGGATAAAGGCGACATCAATCCAACCGCGGTCAGCGACGATCCCGGCGAGATCAGTGGCCGGATCATAACGTCTTACCTCGTAGCGGCCGGGATCAAGATTTTTTTCAACCCCTTCGGCCCCGGCCAGCGACACCTCCCGCTCCCCGGAACGTCCACCGGCGATCAATGCCAGTCTGATTTTGTCCTTCACGGCCGATTATCCCTTATAATTACAAGTTTACGATTCACTGTTTCCAGTTTACGGTTAATGAACCCATTTTATATGGAAACCGTCAGCCCTGAACTGTCAACCGTAAACCCCCCGGAACCATGAAAATTCCCCGCGGACTGCAAAGAGAGTTAAAGGCGATTGTCGGCCGTGACAATCTGGTGATTGACCGGGATCTCCTCGCCCTTTACGGCTCCGACGCATCAACCCGCAATTCCGCCCCTGACCTGGCCGTGATCCCCGCCAACGGCGATGAGGCCGAGCAGGCGGTGCGGATCGCGGTAAAAAACGGGGTCCCGGTGGTACCGCGGGGAGCCGGCAGCGGGGTCTGCGGCGGCTGTGTCCCGATCCGCGGCGGCATGGTCGTCTCGCTTGCGCGGATGAACCGGATCATTGCGATAGATCCTGAAAACCACCTGGCCCGGGTCAGCCCGGGGGTAATAAACAACGAGCTTAAACTCGCGGCCGCAGAGCATGGTCTCTTCTATCCCCCTGATCCGGCCAGCCTCAAATTCTGCACCCTCGGTGGCAACGTTGCCACCGGCGCCGGGGGGCCGAGCGCGGTGAAATACGGCGTTACCCGTGACTACGTCCGCGCCCTTGACTGCGTCCTTGCCGACGGCAGCCGGGTCGGTTTCGGCACCGCATGCGCCAAGGGCGTGGCCGGATACGACATTTGCCGCCTCCTTGTCGGCTCTGAAGGCACCCTGGCCCTGTTCACCGAAATCACCCTCGCCCTCGTCCCCCGCCCCACCGCCGAGGCGGTATTCCTGCTGAGTACAAACTCGGCCCGCGGGGCGGCGGACCTCGTCGCCCCGATCCTCCGGGTGACGACCCCAAGGGCCCTTGAATTCATGGACCAGACCGCGGTGGAACTGGTAAAAGACCGGCTTCCCCTGGGCCTGGCGGACCAAGGCGCGGCCCTCCTCCTGATCGAACTGGACGGCGATTCTGAAACAGTGGCGATCCAGAAACGAATCCTGAACGATTTCCTCCGGCATCGCCCCGAGGTTAAAGGCCTGAGCGAGGCCGCCACCCCGGAGGAAGCGGAAGAGCTACGGGCCGCGCGGCGTTCGCTGTCAGCGGCATCGTTTAAATTAAATCCCGACAAGATCAACGAAGATGTGGTGGTCCCGAGAACAAAAATCCCGGAACTGGTGGATTTCGTCCACCACACCGGCCGCGAACTCGCGATCCCGGTATTCACCTTCGGCCACGCCGGTGACGGCAATCTCCACGTCAACATCATGATTGACAAAAAAAATCCCCGCCAGCGGGAGGCCGGGGCCGAGGCAAGAAAAAAACTCTTCCGCCGGGTGATAGCCATGGGCGGCACCATTACCGGCGAACACGGAGTGGGCTTGAGCAAACGAAAATTCCTCCCCGAAGAAATCCCCCCCACCGGTCTTGGGGTGATGGCCGGGATAAAAAAGGCCTTTGACCCCGGTAACCTGATGAACCCGGGCAAGATTTTTCCTGATTCCCCCCCGGCCGTCTGAAAAACTTGACAGTCCTCCTGTCTAAAGTTATAAAGCCCTTCTTGTCAGTTATACGTTTTTATTTTGTCGCATACGGGAGAGAAGAATGATTGGAGTCGAGGTCAGAGGCGATATAGAGCAGGCCATTCGCCTGTTGAAGAAAAAATTGCAGCTTGACGGGCTGAAAAAGGAACTCAAGCGTCGTGAATATTACTAAAAGCCCAGCGTCCGCCGCCGCCGCAAAGAAGCGGAAAGCAAGCGCAAACTGCGCAAGCTCATGCACAGGATGGCCAGGGATTAGTCATAGTCTGAACGGGGGGCACGGATGGCTGACCGGGGCGAGAACGAAAACCTTTCTCCGACAACCGTTGCCGCTGTTGACGCGTTTCTGCAATATCTGGTCGCGGAACGACATCTCGCGGCCAATACCATATCCGCCTACCAGGCGGATATTTTTTTCTTTCTCAGCCTTCACCTGAAATCAGGGAACACATCCCTTTCCACGGTCAGCCCGGAAGATATCCGGGCCTTCATGGCTGCTTGCCTCAAACGCGGGATTTCCCTGCGCTCCAACGCCCGGCGGATCTCATCCCTGCGTTCCTTTTTTCGCTTTTTAGCAGCGGAAAAGATCATCAGCGTCAACCCCCTGGCCCTGATCGACCTCCCCAAACCCCGCCGTTACCTGCCCCTGGCCCTGTCAATGGCCGAGGTCGACATCCTTCTTGCCGCCACTGATCCTTCACCCCTGGGACTGCGAAACGACGCCATGCTGCACCTCCTTTACGCCTCCGGCCTCCGGGTAAGCGAACTGGTCAACCTGCCGGTGGCCGGGATCAACATCAACGCCGGCCGCCTGCGGGTGTTCGGCAAGGGCAGCAAGGAACGCCTGGTACCCTTCGGCGAGGTGGCGACGGAAAAAATCAACGCCTACCTGAAGGATGGTCGGCCGAAACTCATAAAAAAAGGCCGTTCCGATTATCTCTTTCTCACCAACAGCGGCCGCCCCATGACCCGAACCCGATTCTGGCAGATCATCAAGGACCGGGCCGGGGTCTGCGGAATCAAAAAAGAGATATCCCCCCATACCCTGCGTCACTCATTCGCCACTCACCTCCTCGCCGGCGGCGCCGACCTCCGTTCGGTTCAGATGATGCTGGGCCATGCCGACATCAGTACCACCCAGATATACACCCACGTTGACAGCGACCGCCTGAAAAAAACCCACAAACGCTTCCACCCCAGAGGGTAGCAGCCCGTTTAAAAAGCCATGGACGGCTTTTTAAACGGGCTGGCAGGGAACTTTTATCTTCCCGTCGCCGTCGGGGAGGGGTACACTTTTGAGGACGGTTTCGTAATTCGGCAACAGCTGGTCACGATTCCATCCCCCTTTAAACTCCCATGGAAGTCATAACCACTCATATAAACGCCGATTTCGACGGCTTAGCCTCGATGATCGCGGCAAAGAGACTATACCCGGATGCGGTCCTGTCCTTTCCCGGGGCCCTTGAAAAAACAGTCCGCGACTACCTTGCCACCCTGCTGGCGGCGCCGGAGTTCCGCCGGATCAGAACTATTGACATAAAAAAAATCCGGCGCCTGATCCTGGTGGACACCCGGCAGAGGGAACGGATCGGCGCCTTTGCCGCCGCCCTTGACAATCCCGGCATCCTGACCGTGGTCTACGACCATCACCCCGGCCTTGGCCACAACATAAAGGGCGATATCGAGATGATACGCCCGGTGGGGGCCACGGCCACCATCTTCTGCAATATCTTTCAGGACCAGGGAATCCAACCGGACCCGCTTATGGCTGAGCTGCTCCTGCTGGCCATCCACGAAGACACCGGGTCATTCACCTTTACCTCGACCACTGCCGCCGATCTCATGGCCGCGGCCTGGCTTATCGAACAGGGTGCCGACCCCGGGACCCCGGCGCGTCATATCACCAAAGAGATAAACTCCCAGCAGGTCAGGCTGTTGAACCAGCTCCTGCAAGCGACCAGCGCCTATACTATCCACGGAGTACGAATCAATATCGCCCGAATCGAGCTGCATGAATATATTGACGAATTCGCGGTCATAGTCCGCCGCCTGATGACCATGGAAAACATGGACAACCTCTTTGCCCTGGCACGGATGGGGGAACGGCTCTACCTCATCGCCAGAAGCCGGGTGCCGGAGGTCAACGCCGGTCGGATCGCCATGGATTTCGGCGGCGGCGGCCATGCCTCGGCCGCCAGCGCCGCCATCCGCGACCTTACTCTGATCGAGGCCGAGGAACGCCTCCTGGCCCTCCTCGACCGCCACGTTCACGCCCCGAGCCAGGCCCGGGAATTAATGAGCGCCCCGGTAATCAGCACCCGGCCGGAGAAACCACTGCGGCTGGCCAACCGGATCATTGACCGCTATAACATCACCGTCCTGCCGGCAATCGACGCCGAGGGAAAAATGGTCGGGATGATATCGCGCCGGATGACCGGCAAGGCCATCTACCACGGCCTTGGCGACCGGCCAGTAAGCGAATACATGACCAGCGATTTCGTCACCGTTGCCCCTGACGCCGATCTGGGGAAACTCCAGGAGATCATCGTCCGCCGCCGGCAACGATTCCTGCCGGTGGTTGAAGACAACGTCCTGGTCGGGGCGATTACCCGCACCGACCTCCTGAACCTCCTCGTCGACGACCAGCCCCTTCGTGATCATCTGATTCAGGACCATGGCCGGATGGAACCCGGGGGCAAGGACCGCAACCTGACTACGCTGCTCCTTGAACTCCATAAACGCGAATTCATCATCCTTTTACGCCGGATCGGAGAAATTGCCGAGGCCACGGGCTGCCGGGCCTTCGGGGTAGGTGGTTTCGTCCGCGACCTCCTCCTGCGCCGGCGCAACCTCGATCTTGACGTGGTCATTGAGGGTGACGGGATCAACTTCGCCCGGGAACTTGCGAAAAAGACGGCGGGTACGGTTCGCGAACATGAAAAGTTCAAAACCGCGGTAGTCAAACTCGGCGATGGGAGAAAAATCGACATCGCCACCGCGAGGCTTGAGTATTACGAACATCCGGCCGCGATGCCGATGGTGGAAAAAAGCTCGATCAAGCTTGATCTCTACCGCCGCGATTTCACGGTCAACGCTATGGCCATCCACCTCAACCCGGATCGCTTCGGGACCCTGGTCGACTTTTTCAACTGCTTAAACGACCTCCGCGACCGCAAAATCAGGGTCCTGCATAATCTGAGTTTCGTCGAAGACCCGACCCGCATCTTCAGGGCGGTACGCTTTGAACAACGCTTAGGCTTTTCCATCGGCAAACACTCGCTGCGCCTGATCAAAAGCGCGGTAAAGATGGATCTCTTTTCAAGCCTCGGCTCCCCGGGGAACAAAACGGCGGAAAAGCAACGGCTGCAGATGGGATTCAGGTTTTTCGGCGAACTGCGCCATATTCTTAGTGAGGACGACCCGGTCAGCGCCATCCACCGCCTTGCCGCTCTTGACCTCCTCCGCTTTATCCACCCGGCCCTCAAACTTGACCCCCGCCTTAAACAGATATTGGACGATACGGCGCAGGCGATGAACTGGCACCACCTCCTCTATCAGGATGAGGTGGTACGGCGCTGGTTTATCCTCCTGTTGGCTCTGACCAGCCGCATCACCTTCAAACAGGTGGACGAGTTCAGCCGCAGTTTCGCCATCCCGGGAAAATACCGCAAGGCTCTTCTCGCCGCCCGCCGCGAAACCAGCCGGGTACTGCGCTCGTTCTCGCGCCAGGTACCGAAAGAAGCCGGCGCTATCTACCGGGTTCTCTCGCCCATTGATACCGAAACGCTGCTGTTTCTTATGGGATTTATCAAAGACCAGGAGGCCAAAAAGGCGATATCCCTTCATGTCACCTACCTGCGCCGGGTAAAAAGTCACCTTGACGGCAATGACCTTAAAAAACTGGGATACCCCCCCGGCCCCGCCTTCCGCCGTATTCTCGACCGCCTGTTGCTGGAACGGCTCGACAACACCCTGGACAGCCGGGAGGATGAAATCGCCTTTTTAAAACGCCATTACCCCATAGCGCGGTACAATAAAAGGCTGAAGGCTGAAGGCTGAGGGGGTACCATGGGTGGCCACCCTGCGGCGGGTTATGGCTTGCGCCGTTGAACGACGTCCCGGCCCCTGGCCTTGAACCGTAAACCGGATATACCATGAACCAGAAAATCCTCGAATTTCTCATCCTGGCACCGCCCTTCCTCCTGGCGATCACCTTTCATGAATTCGCCCACGGGTATGTGGCCTGCCATTTTGGCGATACAACCGCAAAGGATGCCGGGCGGCTCTCCATGAATCCCCTGCGCCACCTCGACCCATTAGGGGTTATCGCCTTTTTCATCGTCAAGATCGGCTGGGCCAGGCCGGTACCGGTAAACCCCGCCCGGCTCAGCAACCCGGCCCGGGACATGCTTTACGTGTCGCTTGCCGGCCCGGCGGCAAACCTCATTCTCGCCCTGGCCAGTGTCGTGGCACTGAAAGGCCTCGCCCTTGCCGCCGCGATTCTGCCACAATCATTTATCTCACCAGCGGTGAACATGGCCGCGGCCTCGGTGTGGATCAACATCGTCCTGGCAATATTCAACCTGGTGCCGATCCCACCCCTTGACGGCAGCGAAATCCTCATACGGACCCTGCCCTATGAAATGGCCCGGAGCTACGCCAGGCTCGCCCCCTTCGGCTTTATCCTCCTCCTGGCTCTCTTCTACACCGGAATTCTGCCACGCCTCTTATCACCATTTTTCGCCCTGGCCCGCTGGCTGGTTCAGATCAGCCTTGCCTGAAAAATTAACAGCCCGTTGAAAAACGGGCTGTTAGATGAGCGACACCACAGCTACCATGGATATGTACTGCGTATTGATGGAACATGCGGGGATGAAATCGGTGAATTCCTGATCGCCGTGGGAAAGGCCGCTCACGAGAAGCATCAGTTTCACGCCGGGATGGTAGTGAACGGTTTATCGGTTCCGGTCCCTGATCCCTGCCAGCGCCGCGGGCGTGGCAGGCAGGCGAGGCTCAAGACGCCCGGATTCTACATGACCAGCGTAATCAAAACAAAAAAGGACGTGACGGATGCTTTGTCCGATGGTCCGCACTTCCTCGATGTGCCGACTGATCTGACGACGTACCGGCAGCGCGGGTGCCGGCGACTGGACGCCAGCACTTACGAGACCAAATGCCTGACCTGCATCTGGGCATGCCGGATGCAGGTGGAGATGATCATTGATCATTGGAACCCGTCCAGGAAACGGTACCGTTTCGAGACCTTCTGCTACGGGCCGAAAAGCTGTTCCTTTTACCGGGCCGGGCCCAAACGCAAGGTGCCGGGTCGAAAAGGCATGTCCTGCACCGAAGAGGACTGGGTCGACGAGGACGCCACCTCGCACCGGGGTCCGGATGATTGATATGCAAACTGTCTGTGAGCATCTTCGGGGAAAGCCATGAAAGAGATGTTGTCTTTGGATGATCTCTGGAGTTCAGCGCAACCCGGCGCGCGCGTCTTCGATCCCGCCCAGGCTTCAGGGCTTCCGGAGGGAGCCCGCCGCTATCTCGAGCACGCCATCGCGGCCGGGACCCCTCTTGCTTCCGCTGTCCGGTTGCGCATGCACGGGGAGATCAAGCTCAAGGGGTGGCATCCGTTCACGGCCGAACAGGTCATCCTGTGGAACCGCGGCATGATCTGGCGGGCCAAGGTTCGCATGTTCGGAATGCCCATTCGCGGAGGTGACTTTTTTCTCGACGGCCAGGGGATCATGCGCTGGAAGCTTTTCGGCATCCTGCCCGTTGTCAATGCCGCCGGGTCCGACATAAGCCGGTCGGCGGCGGGCCGGGTGAACATCGAATCCATCTGGCTGCCGTCCG
>JAJRZW010000007.1 GCA_024275015.1 Deltaproteobacteria bacterium
CCTGAGCTGATTCTTTCATTACCTCGCCCAATTGCCCGGTGAGGATCAGGCTGCCCTTGCCCTGCATGATTGAAACCTCGATATGGAGGATTTCTCCGCCGATCTCGGTCCATGCGAGACCGGTGGCGATTCCGGGCTGGTAGATGGTGTCTTTTTCGCTTTCGGGGATGACCCTTGGCGGCCCCAGATAACGGCTAAGGGTCCGTCCGCCTATGACATAGGGGCCGTGGCCGCCTTCGGCGATTTTGCGGGCCACCTTGCGGCAGATTTTACCTAATTCCCTCTCAAGATTACGTAGCCCTGCTTCGCGGGTATATAGGGAGATCACCTTTTCGATGGCATCGTCGGCAAGCTTAAGGTGTTTCCGGCGTATGCCGTTTTCCTTTATCTGGCGCGGCAGGAGATAGCGTTTGGCGATCTCCAGTTTTTCCTCCAGCATATATCCCGGGAGCTCAATTAGTTCCATTCGATCCAACAGGGGGCCGGGAATGGTGTCGCCCATATTGGCGGTGGTGATGAACATTACCCTGGAAAGGTCATAGGGCAGATTGAGGTAGTGATCGGAAAACGCCGAGTTCTGCTCCGGGTCGAGGACCTCTAACAGGGCCGATGACGGATCACCGCGGTAATCGGAGCCGATCTTGTCGATCTCGTCCATCATGAACACCGGGTTATTGGCCCCGACACTCTTTATCCCCTGAATGATCCGGCCCGGCATGGCACCGATATAGGTGCGGCGGTGTCCCCTGATTTCGGCCTCATCCCGCATTCCGCCGAGGGAGACGTGGTGGAATTTACGCCCCAGGGCCCGGGCGATTGACTGTCCAAGCGAGGTCTTTCCGACCCCGGGGGGGCCGACGAAGCAGAGGATGGGACCCTTGGTTGAGCGGTTTAGCTTGCGCACAGCTAAAAATTCGAGAATCCGGTCCTTGATCTTTTCAAGGCCGTAATGATCTTCATCAAGGACTTCGCGGGCTTTTTTGAGGTCGAGGCGGTCTCTGGTGCCGTGGTTCCACGGCAGTTCCATAATCCAGTCGAGATAGGTCCTGACCGTGGTCGCCTCAGAGGCGTCGGGGTGCATCATTTCCAGACGTTTGAGTTGTTTCAGGGCCTCGTCTTTTGCCTCGGTGGGCATTTTCATTTTTTCGATTTTGCCGCGCATCTCTTCGAGTTCCTGGCTGCGGTCGTCGATGTCGCCGAGTTCTTTGCGCAGGGCCTGGATCTGTTCGCGGAGAAAGTATTCCCGTTGGGTTCGGCCCATTTCCTCCTTGGCCTCGGACTGGATTTTGGCCTGCATGGTCGAGACCTCCAGTTCCTTGTTGAGAAATTCGCTGACCTGGCGCAGGCGCTTCACCGGGTCGATGATTTCGAGCACCGACTGCGATTCCGATGTCTTGAGGTGGAGGTTTGATACCACCAGGTCGGCAAGCCGTCCCGGTTCCTCGATGTTGTTCAGAATGACCATCAGGTCGCTGGACATGATGCCCTTGAGCGACAGCAATCTTTCGGTCTGTTCCCTGACGTTGCGCATGATCGCCTCGGTTTTGACCGTGACCTTGGTGATGTCGGGCTCGTCAATGGTGTCGATCTTGACGGTGAAATGGGGCGAGGTGCTTATGAAATCGCGGATCACCGCCTTGTTCATCGCCTGGACCAGGACCTTGAGGCGGCCGTCGGGAAGTTTCAGGGTCCGCATGATCATGCAGACCATGCCGGTGGTATAAATGTCTTCCGGGCCGGGATCGTCAACGGTGGCGTCTTTCTGGGTGACAAGCATCATGAGCTTGTCGTTGGTGAGGGCGTCGTTGATGGCACTCACTGATGCCGGGCGACCGACAAAGAGAGGGATGATCATATAGTTGAAGACGACCACATCCCTGACAGCCATCATCGGCAGAGTTTCGGGGATATCGGGCTGTTCCTGGTCGGTCAGATCTTCAAACCCGCCGCTCATGGAGTCGTTTAATTCCAATTTGTTCAGCTCCTTTTTATTTTATCGGGATTCTGCACCTTAAGCATCAAGCCTGGTCCCGTCAAGCATCCCCTGGATCCTTTATCCTTGAACAAATAAAGCAAGTGCCATATTGTTCCGGGATGTTTTTTACGGATGGTATTATCATTATATGAAAAAATGAAAAAGGAACATAGCAGATGCCGGTTAATTTATCAGCCCCTTCTTTTTTTGATCTTTCCGGTTTTGTCCATGTCGCTGTTTTTGTTGAGGCGGAGCCGGTGTGGCAGGCGCTTAAAGTCATTGGCGATTACCTGGCCGACCCCGTTTCCGCGGGGCAGGTGTTGCCGGAGGGCATGGGGGACGGTCGCCCTCTGCCGGAGACGGTGATCCTCGCGGAAGGGGAGGTCTTCAGCGCTGCCGGTTTTGAGATAGATTACGGCAGCGTCGGTCGTGGTGAGCTTAAGGTTAAGAACAATGGCCGTGAGATCGAAGGTGCCACGGTGGTCATGGCCGGGGCTGTTTTCCTCGGAGGTAATATCCGACTTGGCCGCGGGGTGCTGGTTGAGTCCGGGGCGATGATCAAGGGGCCGGCACTCATTGACGATTTAAGCGAGGTTCGCCAGGGGGCCTATCTCCGGGGTAATTGCCTCATCGGTCGGCGCTGCGTGGTCGGCCATGTGACTGAATTGAAAAACGTGATCTTCCTGGACGATGCCAAGGCGGGGCATTTCGTCTATCTCGGCGACTCTATTTTAGGTAATAAGGTCAATCTCGGCGCCGGGACCAAGCTGGCCAACCTGCGCCTTATTCCCGGCGAGGTAGGGGTAAGGGCCGGGAGCGATATGGTTGCCACCGGCCTGCGCAAGATGGGGGCCATCTTTGGCGACGATGCTCAGAGCGGATGCAATTCTGTAACCAACCCCGGCACCCTGCTCGGCCCCCGTTCCATTGTTCTGCCCAATGTTACCGTTGCCTCGGGCTTCCACCCCCGGGGAAGTATCATAAGGATGTCGTGAAAAATGGTCTTTTCGTCCGATCCCGGCGTCATGAGCGAAATGAAAAATGCTCACATATTCTCGATATGCTGCGCTTTTTAATCTCGCTCATTCCTTGGCCTCGGGCGAAAATCTTCATTTTTTCAAAACACCCATCAGGGTGTACTGGGAATGGTCTTTTCGTCCGATCCCGGCGTTATGGGTTGTATTTGAGATAATTATAGATACCGGCGAAAAGTTCGGCGATCAGGCCCAGGGTGAGATATATCCTGGCCAGCAGCATCTTTGGCGGGGGTATGCCGGCAAAGGCCCTGAAGACGGCGGCAACGATAATCGTGCCGCCGAGGAGGAAGGGGGCAAAGGTCAGGATATGGCTGCCGCTGGCGATAATGGTTTTCAGCGCCTGGGCCGGAAAGTAGCGCAGGGAACAGAGAATATATATCAGAACAAGCAGGGCCAGGGATATTATTTCCCTTGTTCGGGAAGGGGTGGGTTCAGGCATTTTCCGGTTCCTTGTGAAAATTGTGCTTTTGAGGGCTCCTTGAGATGGCCCGAGGATAGTAATCCATGCAGCAATCATATCAAAGTCTGAATTTATCCCGGGGTCTGTGGTTGCCTGACGCGGCACCTGCCTGGCCTCTGCAGGCGCCGCTCATGCTTCTGCTTGAGCGGCTGTTTTTCTACCGCCCCTTGGGCGGCGCGGCGGCGGATATTGCCGTTTTTGCCGATGACGCCGTCTGGGTCGGTATCAATCCGGTGATCGATGATGACTGCGAATTCCTGGCAGCGTTGATGGCCGATGTCGCAGTTCATGGGGAGGAGTTTCTTCTCGGGCAATTATCGCTGATGACTTCGTCTGCCCCGGGGCCGGAGACCGCGGTTTCCCGTTTGACCGGGCAATTGCGGCGCGGCACTGACGTTGACGCGGGTCGCGAGGCGGAACGCGAGCGTATAAGCCGGGCCCGGCTGCTCCTTGCTCTGGCGGATCTTCATCGGCGGCAGGAAGAAGAGGTAGCCCGGGGAATGGCCCGGGCCGAGGCGAAACATAGGGAGCTCATGGGTGCCCTGACCGCCGCCCCGGTATCATCTGCGCCGGGTACGGGCACTTATGGGGCAACGGTGAACTACCCCGCCTTGCTCGCGGCCTGGTTTGTCCTCCGGGGGCTTGATACCTCGACGGTGGACCTTCTTGCCTGTTGCGCGGATACCTGGGCCGTGTTCCCCGGGGACAATACCTCAGAGCCGTTGTTTGTCCTCGATATGCCGCTTGCGGCAGCAGGGGAAGATCCGGGGGAATGGATCAGAAAACAGCGCCGGAGATTCAGTGGCCTGCTTGAGACGGTTGCCGGGGTCTTTGCCGCCCCGGAGAGTTTGTCCCCGGAGGCGGGATCGGCCTTGGCGCGGCAGTGGCATGACCGCGGCGGTGATGACTGCCGTGGTCGCCTTGCCCTATACCGCCTTGCCGACATTATCCTGCCCGGGGGCGGAGACGATAAAAAGAAGGGAAAACACGGCTTGATTGCCGTGCTTTCCCAGAGGTGAAAGGGGGGAAATCCCGCGTTGATCCTTCGTCTTTTCGCATGGATTGTTGCGGCGGGTGTCCTTTGGCATACTGTTGAAAAAGCCGTCCTGCCTTTTTCAACTCCCGGTTGGCCAAAACAAGTTCTGGTCAACCTCTCGATTTTATTGGGTTTTTAAAACCCAATAAAATCGGCGGCGCGTCCATGCGCCGCGACCAGTCCGTTTTCCAACGGACTGTCAGGTCAGCGGTAGGGGTTGATGGTCATTACCGGGCAGGAGGCATTTCTGACCACCTTGGCGGCAACCGAGCCGAAGAGCACGCTTTCAAGGCCTTTATAGCCGTGGGTTCCCATGATGATCATGTCGGCGTTGTTTTTTTTGGCATGGTTGACGATTTCCACCGCCACCTCGCCAAGGATGACCTCGGAGGCGCATGTTCTTCCTTCTGGAAGGTTGCCTTCAAGAAAGGCGTCAAGCTTTTTCCTGGCACCGTTGATCATCTCCCCTTCGAACTGGGCGATGGGAATGTGGGGGACAAAGAAGCCGGAGTAGTCGTCAAAATTCTGGACCACGAACAGTACCTCGATCTCGGCGCCGCATTTGTCCGCGAGAAAACGAGCGGATTCCAGAACCTTGGCGGCGTTGGGAGAGAAATCTACCGGCACCAGAACTTTTTTAATCTCTTTCATCGTATTCTCCTGTTATGCTTTTCCCGAATTGGATAAAAATAATTTTCCCTTTATTTATTAGGCTATCAAAGGTTTTCTGACTCTGTCAAGGAAGGATGGACTCGTAATAATATCACTGGATGGCTAAATAAAAAGTCGCAAATCATCATTTTTGTCGTTCCAGGCTTGATCCGGAATCCTGTGAGGAAACACATTATTGATTTCGGCCTTCGCCGGAATGACGGTAAAGAAGGGGCCTTGGCAAAATCATCAGGTAATGATGGATCAGAAAATTCGTAGAAGGGAATGCCGGGCAACAATAGGTCAAACGGCTGATGTCCGCGCTGCCGGTTTTACTGGCTTTTTAAAAAACAGGCAGGATTTTTCAACGCTCTGTTATGTCCGCCGCTGTCAGGCATCGGGCAATTTTTTCGGGATTGATTTGTGGATGACGGGGATTTTATAGATTCAGTGCGGGAGATATTCAGCCCTGACGGGGTCCTGGCCCGGGAGCTTGATCCCTATGAGCAGCGTGATGAACAGCTGCGGATGGCCTGCGGCGTTGCCCGGGCTCTGGCCGGCGAGGAACAGTGCTTTTTAGCCGCCGAGGCCGGTACCGGGGTAGGTAAGACCTTTGCCTACCTGATTCCGGCGGCGCTTTCCGGTTGCCGGGTGGTGATCTCCACCGCCACCCTTAATCTCCAGGAACAGATTTTAAACGGTTACATTCCCTTTGTTAAAAAGCATATCCGTCCGGGGATCGCCGCCTGCGGCATCAAGGGGCGGCGTAATTATCTCTGTCTGCAACGTTTCAAGCAATTGGCTGCCGGCCGCTCCTCGCTTTTTTCCGCCGACGCCGAGGTTGAGAAAATTTCCGACTGGCTCACGGAGACCGAAATCGGTGACAAGAGCGAGCTTGACTGGCTCGGAGATGATGCCGGCCTGTGGAACGAGGTCTGCTGCGACCCGGAACGTTGCCCCGGAAACCGCTGCCCCGACGCCTCCATCTGCTTTCTCAATCGTTTGCGTCGCCGGGCCGGGGCCGCCGATATCCTGGTGGTCAACCATCATCTGTTCTTCTCCGATCTCGCCCTGAAGAGCCGGGGTTACGGCGAGGTCATGCCCCGCTACGAGGCGGTGATCTTTGACGAGTCCCATCATGTTGAAGACGTGGCCGGGCGTTATTTCGGCCGTGGTTTTTCTTCCGCCCAGGTTCGTGATCTGGCCGCGGACCTGGAGCGGATTCTTTTTGCCGATCAGGATCAGCCCCTGGTTGAGGATATAAAGCTTGTCCGTAGTCGTATCGACGCATTGGCTGACGCCTTTCCCCCCCGGCCCGGTCGTTACGATTTTTCCCATCTTATGGCCTCTGATTCGCCCCTGCCCGGACTGCTGCGCCATCTGGTTGACGGCCTCTTCCGCCTCGGTCATGACCTGGAGGATGCCGGGGGGGAAGGTTTTGACCTTTTCTGCAGCCGGGCCGAGTCTCTCGCAGAGGAGATTGGTTATTTCGCCGCCGAGGTTGAGGATAATCTGGTTTATTGGGGTGAGCGCCGCCGGCGCGGTATTGCCTTTACCGCGATGCCGATTGAAGTTGCGCCGATCCTGACGGAGTTTCTTTACAGCGAGACCCGGGCGGTGATATTTTCCTCGGCCACTCTGGCCTGTGACGGCTCCTTCGCCTATATGGCCTCACGTCTCGGGCTGCCGGAGGAGACGGAAACCATGATGCTGGATACCCCCTTTGATTACCAGGGGCGGGCCCGCCTTTATGTTCCGGCAGAGGGGTTCCCTGCCCCGTCTGATCCCGCCAACGCCGAGGCGGCGGTAAAGATCATTGCCCGTCTGGCGCGGATGTGTCCTGGTGGTACCCTTGTCCTTTTTACCAGTGTCGCGGCCATGCGCCGCTGCCGGGAGACCCTGGCGGAGATGGATTTTCCCCTGCTGGTTTTTGTTCAGGGAGATGCGCCGCGACACCATCTTCTTGAGCGTTTCCGGGGCGAGAAGCGTTCGGTTCTGCTGGCGGTGGCCAGTTTTTGGGAAGGGATTGACGTCCCGGGGGAATCGCTGGCCTGCGTGGTCATCGACAAGCTTCCCTTTGAGGTCCCCGATGATCCGGTACTTAAGGCGAGAAGCGAGACGGTGCGGGAGCGCGGCGGTAAACCTTTTTTTGATTATCAGGTGCCGCGGGCGGTGATTTCCCTGCGGCAGGGGGTCGGGCGGCTGATGCGCAGCGCGACTGATTACGGGGTCATGGCCGTGCTTGATGTCCGACTGCGGAGCAAGGGGTACGGCAAAATCTTTCTCAAAAGTCTGCCGCCGGCGCCGTTGAGTGATGATTTAGACGAAATTGAGAGCTTTTTTGATCGTTATCGTGGTTGATTTTTGTCCGGCGGCCATTTATTTTCGGGTTGCACCTCCGGGAGCCGGTGAATCAGCGGCTGGCCCCAGGGTACCGCGAAGCTGTCACGGATTCAGATTCAGGTTTATCAGTCCGTTGAAAAACGGACGGTACGCGGCTGATGTCCGCGCCGCCGTTTTTTTCGGAAATCGCCGAAGACGCCTGCGCGGGGATTTGTCACGAGATCATCAAATTGCGGGCCAACGGCAATTGCGCTTCTGGCTTATTGAAATTACATGGACCCGATTCCGTTTGAGATATTACGACTTCATCAAATAATTGAGGAGACCATGTCCGACCCTCTGGAGTACTTTAAAAGACAGGCCGTAATCATCGACGGGGTCATGCGCCGTGATCTTGATACTGTCGCCGATCCCGACCTGGGCCGGGTTCTGGCCGAGGCCATCTTCTCCGGTGGCAAGAGAATCCGGCCGCTTCTCCATCTTCTTGCCGCTGCCGCGGTTCGGGGTTGCGCGGTGGAAGACCTTGTCCCGGAGCATTCGGCCTGTGCAATTGCCTTTGAATATCTCCATGTCGCGAGCCTGGTCCATGATGACATAATTGATGCCTCAGACACCCGCAGGGGGAGGCCGGCGGTGTGGAGGGCTCATTCTCCGGCGGTGGCGATCCTTGCCGGTGATCATCTCCACGCCCGGGCCATGACCCTTGCCGGTACCGCTGGCGGGGTGGAATGTCTCCGGGTGATCGCGGCCGCCACCCAGGTCATGGTTGAGTCGGAATTTCTCCAGATGCGGGTTGCCGGGATGGTTGCCGGAGGTGAGGAAGAATATCTGGCCATTCTCGCGGGTAAGACCGCAGCCCTGATTGCCGCCGCCTGTGAGACCGGGGTGATTGTCGCCGGCGGCAATGGAGAACAGCGTCGGGCCCTGGCCGAATACGGTTCATGTCTCGGCCTTGCCTTTCAGATGCGTGATGATCTCCTGGATTATTTAGGCGATCCGGAAAAGACCGGCAAGGCGGTGGGCAATGATCTGGCCGAGGCCAAGATGACCATGCCGATCATCCATGCCCTGGCCCATAGTGATGACAAGGCGCGGCAATGGCTGAGTGATCTTCTCGGGGCCAGTCGGAGCGAGCGGCAGCGGCAATTTGCCGCGGTGCGGGAGCTTCTGGCCGGGCTCGGATCATTCGTCGATACCTCGGCCCGGGCCGAGGCCTTGATTGATAAGGCCCTCGCGGCGATTTCGTTTCTTGCCGGTCACCCGGCGGCGGCGATTCTTGAAGGGCTTGCCATGTATGTGATCAGGCGGGATCGCTGATGCCGCCGGTTGCCGGGAGGAAGAAAAAGGGCGTCCGTCGCCGTCGCCGCCGTGCCAACGTCATCGCCGCGATTGTCGTCCTTGTGATCTTTGTGGTGACCGTGGTGGTGGCGGTGGTATTTCTTGCCGGTCGTATCCGTACCCCACGCAGGGCGGCAGGGGGGGGGGCGTCTGCCCCGGCCCGTGTTCTTTACGAGGAGCCGGCACCGGAACACCTGGTGGTCATCAACTCCGGCAGATTGAAGCATAAACCGGCAATAGCGGCAAATAAGACCCGGGAGCTTCCCCTCGTCGCCATTGTTATTGACGACATGGGCTACAATCTTGACGTCGGTCGCGCCCTGATTGCAAGCGGGATGAATCTCTCCTTCGCCTTCTTGCCCCAAAGGCCTCATACCGCGGAACTTCTGGCCATGGCCGGGAGATACGGCCGTGACCGTCTGCTGCATTTCCCCATGGAACCTGCCAACGCCAATGTCAGTCCCGGTCCCGGGGCGATTTACCTTGACACCCCCTATGATGAGGTTAAGGCGATTTTCAGGGAAAATCTCTCCCGGCTTCCCGGGGTCTTGGGGATCAATAATCACATGGGCTCGCGCTATACCCAGAACAGTGCCGCCATGCGTGAGTTCCTTGGTTTGTTGTTCGGCCGTGATCTGTTTTTTTTAGACAGCTTTACCTCGGCCAATTCCGTGGGATACCGCCTGGCCCGGGAGATGGGGATCAGGACCGCGCGGCGTGATGTTTTTCTTGACAACGTTCAGGATCGACGGAAAATACGGGCCCAGCTTGTGGCCCTGGTTCGGATCGCCGGCAGAAAGGGCTGGGCCATCGGCATCGGCCATCCGCACCAGGCCACTTTCAAGACGATCACCGCGGAGAAGAGATGGTTCGCTCAACGGGTACGGTTGGTGGGGGTAAGCCGTCTGGTTCATTGATTCGCGAATCCGTCTGATCTGTCCTCACGGGCAGGGGGAATTTTGCAAGCATCCTGCCGGTTTTTGGTGTTAACTTACCATTGATGATTTCGTAAAAATTCCTTCTTTCCGTTATTCCGGCGAAGGCCGGAATCCATAATGTGTTGAAATCACAGGATTCCGGATCAAGTCCGGAATGACAAAAATGATGATTTGCGGCTTTTTACGACGCCATCACCATGTAAGTTAAATGGTAAAATTATTTAAAACCCCTACGGGTAATTTTTAGATGATCGGCAGGATCGGCACATGGCGGCGATAATCACCCTTACCACGGACTTTGGTCTGAAAGACGAGTATGTCGGGGTCATGAAAGGGGTTATCCTCTCCCGTTTCCCCGGCGCGGTCCTGGTGGATCTTACCCACAATATCGACAAACAGGACATGAAACAGGCCGCCTATGTAATTCATTCCGCGGTCCCCTATTTCCCACCGGGTACGGTCCATATTATTGTTGTTGATCCCTGGGTCGGCAGTAACCGGCAGATAATTCTCCTCCGCGCCGGCGGCCAGTTTTTTCTGGCTCCGGACAATGGCATTTTATCCCTCCTGCTTGAGCCGCGGGGTGAGATTGATTGTTTCGCGGTCGATTGTCCCGGGCTTTATCTCAAGCCGGTGAGCAATACCTTTCACGGTCGTGATATTTTTGCCCCGGTTGCCGCGTCCCTGGCATCCGGAACCCCGCCCGGGGAGCTTGGCCGTCGTCTTGATCCGGACGCGATCGCGCGTCTTGACCTGCCCCGGGTAGAGGTCGACCGGGCGCAGAATTGTATTCGCGGCGAGGTGGTCCGGGTGGATCATTTCGGCAATCTGGTCAGCAATATTCATCGTCAGGTGGTGGTGGAGATGGTGGGTGAGGCGCGGATGTTATCAATGATGGTGGAGATCAGCGGCCAGAAAATTGACCGGGTTGAGGATGCCTACAGTGCGGTGCCGCGTAAATCTCTCCTGGCTATTTTCGGCAGCCGCGGTTATCTCGAGGTGGCCCTTAACCAGGCCAATGCCGCTGAACAGTTGGATGCCGCCTGCGGCACCAAGATAAGGGTATTGCCGGGTGGGCCGATTTTAAGTCTTTACAGAAAAGAGGTTTAGTATTAAATTAAACCGTGAAATAAGGTGAGGTAATCATTGAAGGACGAACATGTGGAAGCAATTGCCGCCATGCTCAAGACCATGTCTCATCCGCTCAGGCTCAAAATTCTCTGTCTGTTGCAGAACCGGGAAATGACCGTGGGCGAGATCAGGGAAGAGGTCAAGACCACTAACGCCAATGTTTCGCAGCATTTGTCGATTTTGCGTAACCAGGGGATTGTGTCCTTCCGTAAGGACGCAAACTTTATCTATAATCGTATAGATGATCCCCGGGTTCTTGAGTTTATGAGCCAGATGCGCCGGCTTTTCTGTGATATCTAAAGCGGTTGGGGAATAGGGTCAGAACAGCGGCAGAAAAGGGTGTCTTGAAAAACATGATAATTTCTTGACGTACTCGTAACAAGTATCTCAAACGGAAGCGGGTTCACGTAATTTCAACAAGTTATAAGCGCAATTTCCGTTGGCCTACGATTTATCGCGAGGCCGGTAATATTATCTTCAGTGTGGTTTAGCTGGGAAATAATCGAAAATTTAAGGAGTTATATCATCATGGGCGCAAGTCGTTTTGTCTCTATCGCCGTCAGGAGGCCGCGGACGGTAACTGCGGTTATGGTTATTGTTTCCCTTGTCTTGGCCTCTTTCATCGTCCGGGTCAAGGTTGATACCGACCCTGAGAACATGCTCAGTCCCACCGAACGGGTGCGGGTGTTCCATAACCAGATGAAGAAGGAGTTTGATCTTAACGACTACGTCGTCCTCGGGGTGGTCAACGAGAAGGACAAAGACGGGGTTTTCAATCCCGTGACCCTGAAGAAGGTCGATGAACTCACCAATTTCGCCAAGACCCTGAGTGACCCCGACGATCCATCGCGGCGGGTCATCGCCAGGAATATCATCGCCCCTGGCACCGTTGATTCTATCGAACAGGCCGGCCTGGGGCAGGTGAAGTTCAACTGGCTCATGAGTTCCCCGCCGACGACCAGAAAAGCCGCGGCCCGGATTCGTGACCTCGCCATGGGTAATCCCCTCCTCAAGGGGACCCTGGTCAGCGGGGACGGCCGCGCCCTTGGTATATACATCCCGATCTCGCAGAAGGATTTTGCCGCCTCGGTGCGCAAATCGTTGCTGAAGGAAATTGCCACCTTTGATAACTCCAACGGCGACGAGTTTCATATCACCGGTCTGCCGGTGGCCGAGGACACCTTTGGCGAGGAGATGTTCATTCAGATGGCGATTTCCGCCCCCGGGGCGATGCTGGCCATCTTTCTCCTCATGCTTCTTTTCTTCCGCCAGGTGAAGATTATCATCGCCCCGATGGTGGTGGCGATGATGTCGGTTCTGTGCAGCATGGGGCTTCTCATCGGCACCGGGTTCACCCTCCACATCATGAGTTCGATGATCCCCATATTTCTCATGCCGATTGCGGTGGTGGACTCCATCCATATCCTGAGTGAATTTTTTGATTCCTATCAGAAGATCGGTGACCGGGAAAAGACCCTTAAGCATGTGATGGACGAGTTGTTCATGCCCATGCTCTATACCTCGCTTACTTCCGCCGCCGGTTTCGCCTCCCTGGCGGTGACCCCGATTCCGCCGGTACAGGCATTCGGGGCCTTTGTCGCCATCGGTATTCTCATTGCATGGGTGTTTACCGTTACTTTTGTCCCCGCCTATATCATGATGATGAAGGAAGAGAGCCTGGCCGGTTTCGGGACGGCCGCCGATGCCTCTGACGATCATTCCTTTATGGCCCGGAGCCTTGCCATGCTCGGAGGGCTTACCTACCGCCGCGCCAAGCTCCTTGTCCTTCTGACCGTGGCCATCCTTGGGGTCTCGGCTTACGGGATCAGCAAGATCACCATTAACGACAACCCGGTTAAGTGGTTTACCAGAAACCATCCAATCCGGGTGGCCGACCGGGTCTTGAACAAGCATTTTGCCGGTACCTATGAGGCCTATCTCGTATTGGAGAGCGCTGTTGACGAGACAAAGACCGATAAGCGCGCCGAGCTGATTGCCGCGGTAAAGGGGCTTGCCGCTTCCGGCAAGGTCAGGGCCGATGTCGCCGATGATGCGGTGCGGGCGCTTGCCTCGCTGAATCAGAAAGGGCCTGATTTTTTCGACCGGGGCACGACTCTGCTTGAGTCAAGGCTTGACGCGGCCCCGGATGCCACTTATGACGACTGGTCGCGGCTTGCCGATGTCCCCGGCGAGATCAGGGCCAGGGAGCAGGTGTTTAAAGATCCCGCGGTTATGCGTTATATTGGTCGCCTGCAGCGATACCTTGCCACCCAAGCCGTGGTGGGCAAATCCAACTCCATCACCGATGTGGTCAAGAAGGTCCACCAGGAGCTTTTTGCCGGTGACGTGAAACATTACACCGTACCCGAATCCAGAGGCGCGGTGGCTGAGTGTCTTATCTCGTTCCAGAACAGTCATAAACCCGACGACCTCTTTCATCTCGTCACCCCGGATTATCGCAAGGTCAACATCTGGCTCCAGCTCAAGAACGGCGACAACCGTGACATGGAGGATGTGGTGCGGCAGACGGAGAAGTTCTTCAGTGATAATCCCCCGCCGGTCAAACTGAAACACGAGTGGGCCGGGCTCACTTATCTCAACGTGGTCTGGCAGGACAAGATGGTAAAAGGCATGCTTGAATCCTTTGCCAGCAGTTTCGTCGTGGTCTTGGTGATGATGGTTATTCTCTTCCGTTCCTTCTGGTGGGGACTGCTGTCCATGGTGCCTTTGACCGTGACCATTGCCTTTATTTACGGGTTCATCGGTTTGATCGGCAAGGATTACGATATGCCGGTGGCGGTGCTTTCCTCGCTGACCCTGGGGATGGCGGTGGACTTCTCCATCCATTTCCTTGAGCGTTCGCGCGCGGTTTACAGGAAAACCGGCTCCTGGGAGGAGAGCGTTAAACAGATGTTCGCCGAACCGGCCCGGGCCATTACCCGTAACGTCATCGTCATCGCCGTCGGTTTTACTCCGCTGCTTCTGGCCCCCCTGGTTCCGTATCAGACGGTGGGAGTTTTTCTCGCCAGCATTATGGCGGTAAGCGGCATCGCTACCATGTTTATTCTGCCAAGCCTGATGGCTATTTTTGAGCGTTTCCTTTTCAAAAAGCTTAAACCTGAAACCAGGGAGGCCTGAAATGAGAAAGTTTTTTGTCCTGACCGCGATGTTCTTTCTGTTCTCACCGTTCACCGCCGCGGCGGGAATGAGTGCCGACGAGGTCGTCCACCGCGCTAATCTCGTTTCCTATTACGGTGGTGACGACGGCAAGGCCCTGGCAAAGATGACCATTACCGATGCCCAAGGTCGTAAACGTATTCGCGAGTTCGTTATTCTCCGGCGTGATGAGAAAGACGGCGGCGATCAGAATTTTTATATTTATTTCAAAAGACCGAGTGATGTCAGAAAGATGGTGTTCATGGTTCATAAACACGTCAAGGGCGACGACGACCGCTGGCTCTATCTGGCCAAACTCGATCTGGTGAAAAGGATCGCCGCCTCCGATAAGCGCACCAGTTTTGTCGGTTCTAATTTCTTTTATGAAGATGTCTCCGGCCGTGGCGAGGGCGAAGATACCCATAAAATAGCCAAGGAAGACGATAAATATTATGTGATTGATAATATCCCGAAGGATCCGGCCGCGGTGGAGTTCGTTTCCTACCGGGTATGGATCAGAAAAAAGGATTTCATGCCGAAAAAGGCCGAGTACACCGACAAACAGGGACGGATTTACCGGGTGGTCGAGGCCTTGGAAATAAAGGACATCCAGGGCATTCCGACGGTGACCAGATCACGGGTCAAAGACCTTAATTCCGGCGGTCAGACGGTGAGCGAGTTCAAGGACATCCGTTATAATATCGGCCTCAAAAACTCGATTTTTACTGAGCGCTATTTGCGGCGGCCGCCGCGTGAGGCCCGGAGGTAGAGATGAGAACCAGGTGTATTCCCCTTGTCGTGACCGCAGCCCTGCTCCTGGGCGCGGCTTCTCCGGCCATGGCTTCGGTTCAGGCGCTTCAGGACCGGATTTACGACGTCACCGGTGTTGATGCGGCGGGATTTGTCGAGACCAGGATCGGAACCCGTACCGACCGTGATCAGGACGAGAAGCGCGAGAGCATTGAGGAGGCCCGTATTCAGCTTGATCTCGGCCGTGATTTCGGCTGGGCCTTGGCCCGGCTCAAGACCGATTTCGTTGCCGACGGGGTCGGGGAGGTGGTCTCAACCGAGCTTCGTGAGGCCAATCTGCAATTCTCGCCCCTCGCGTGGATGGATGTCAAGGCCGGGCGTCAGATCCTTACCTGGGGAACTGGAGATCTTCTGTTTATAAACGATATGTTTCCCAAAGACTGGGAATCGTTTTTCATCGGCCGGGACGACGAAAACCTCAAGGCCCCAAGCGACGCGGTTAAGGCCAGCGTCTTTTCCGACGCGCTCAACCTTGATTTTGTCTGGACCCCGGTGATGGAGGGTTCGGTCTATATCGACGGTTCCCGTATCTCCTATTATAATTCCGTTCTTGGCCGTCTGGCCGGGCGGGATTATGTCTTCGCCGACGATGAGCGTAATCAATTCGTCCGTGACTCCGAGTTCGCCCTGCGGGCAAGTAAAATCGTTTCCGGAGTAGAGCTTGCCATGTATGGTTATTACGGTTTCTGGAAGACCCCCGAGGGGCTGGAGTTCATTCCGCTCCCGACTCTCTTTTATCCCCGGCTGGCGGAGTGGGGGGCAAGCGCCCGGGGCCAGTTTGGCGGCGGCATTGTCAATGTCGAGGCCGGTTACTATGATTCCCTTGAAGACTCTTCCGGCGCCGATCCCTTTGTCCGTAACTCGGAGATTCGTTTTCTGGCCGGGTTTGAACGGGAACTGGCTCGAAATTTTACCGGCGGCTTCCAGTATTACCTTGAATGGATGCAGGACTATTCCGCCTACGAGGCAAATATGCCCGCGGGGATGCCGGCCAGGGACGAGTACCGTCATCTTCTGACCATGCGGCTGACGAAAATGCTTTTGCAGCAGAATCTGCGTTTAAGTATATTCTGTTATTATTCTCCCTCGGACCACGACTACTATTTCAGGCCCAAGGCTAATTACAAGGTCAACGACCAATGGACGGTGGAAGGCGGCGTCAATATCTTCGGCGGCCGTGATGATTATACCTTCTGGGGACAGTTCGAGGACAATACCAACGTCTATCTTTCCGCCCGCTACGGGTTTTGACAGAGTGACAAAGTAATAACATTATTCGGAGGGGAAAAATGATTATTAATGACTGGGTTCATGTGCTGGCCGGGCTTTTTATCCTTGTATCCCTGGCCCTTGGTGTTGATGCCAGCCCGATCTTTGTCAGCAAGTACTGGTTGTGGTTTACCGCCTTTGTCGGCGCGAACCTCTTTCAGTTCGGCTTTTCCAGGTTCTGTCCCCTGGCTCTTATCCTAAAGGCCTTCGGGGTGCCTGAAGAACGGGACGGTTCCTGCTGCAATAAATAAATCGTCTTCATGGTTTCCGGACGGATTCCGTATGTCCAGGTGACGTTTGTACTGTCGGCCTCAAAATGGCTTTGGGACTTTCTTGAGGCATAGGGATCCCTTCTGCCCCTGGCCTCCTGTCTGTCGCTGAAGGCATCGCTGACGGTGAAGTTGTGCTCCAGCATGGCCGCGAGGTTTTAAGCCCCAGATCCTGGTCGTTGTTTTTGTCAGAATCAATGGTCCCGGTGGCGGCGATCATCCCGGCGCGGGTGCTGGCCATGCGGGCGGTAAGCTCGCGGCCGTCGTCATTGGTGACAAGGTTGCCGCCAATTATGTAGTCTACCCCTGATAGGTCACCGGCAGTGGTGCTATCCCCGAGGTTATTCCGGCCATGGCCAGTTTCTTTTCCTCGAGGATTTTTTTTATAAGCCTCCGTTCAACCACTCTGACCCGGCGGTCGCGCGCCAGTTCCCGGGTCAGCATGCCGGCTGTAATCGTCCCTGAGGGCATCCTTTCCTTTTCATGGGTACTGCATTGAAATCACTCAACGCCACCCAGGTCCCGGTCGTTGCCGTCCCGGCCAATGACTCCGGGAAAAATAAGGATATTGCCAGGACAAGGCATATCTGCCCGGCGCTGAATCTCTGCTTTGTTGTCAGGGGGGCTGAAATGAGGATTTTTGTCCGGGGCCAGGGCATGAGCGAAATTAAAAAGAGCGGCATATCGATAAAATATGAGCATTTTTTATTTTGTTCATGTCGTCGGGATCGGGCGGAAGAACCATAAGGAGGTGTTTTGCTCCTGTCCCGGAAAGGGATTGGCCTTGACACTATTTGCAGTTTTATTATATCTCAATGAATTGGACTTGTTATGAGTCCAACAATTATTGACAGTATGGAGTTGTGCCGTATCTGCCGGGTGTAGATACGGCCTTTGTCCGCAAATGAGTTGTGGTGTGCCATGGTATGGTAATGGCTCGATGAACACCACCCTGCACGCGTTTTAACCATTGGATACACCCTAACAGTCCGTTGAGAAACGGACTGGTCGCGGTGCATGGACGCACCGTCGATTTTATTTAGGTTTGAAAAATCCAATAAAATCGAGAGGTTGGTCGGAGCTTGTTTTGGCCGACCGGGTGTTGAAAAAGCCAGGACGGTTTTTTCAACAGTCTGTTACTGAGTGCGATTTTTTTTGCATTAGATGTGGTTAAATGATCGCTTGCCTGGTATCGCGGCGTTACGGCAGACACAGGGACATAAACAATAACTATGAGGTGAGGGGAATGAATAAAAGATTGCTGTTGTGGCTCCTGACAGGTTTTTTTCTGTTCGCGGCCGTTACTGCCGGCAGTGTTTGCGCCGCAGGTTACCTTGCATCAAGCCCTTCTGTTTACGGTTTTGATTTTCGTTTCAACAACCCTGGGGCGAGAAGTAATGCCATGGGCGGGGCCTTTGTCGGTCTCGCCGACGATGCCACTGCCGCTTACGCCAATCCGGCCGGTCTTCCCGTCCTGACACTGCCTGAGATTTCCATTGAGTACAAGTATGGCAAATACACCTCGACCATTACTGAAATCGTGAATACCAGTCCCTGGCAGGCAACGGATGTCGATTTCGACAGTACCATCGACGGCCCTTCATTTATAAGTTACGTTCACCCGGGAAGTAAGGCCACCATTGCCGTTTTCCGTCATCGTCTGGTTGATATCAAAACGAATTTTATTTATGGCGCCCTTCGTAGTAGTGGTGACCGTTTTGACGTCAATGTTGATATCGTTGCGGACACTCTGGGGTTAAGTGCCGGAATGAAGATTTCGGATATGGTTAATCTGGGGATATCCATTGGTTTTTCCGAGATGAATTTCTGGGAAAAAACCCTGAAATATTACATTCCGACCGGGAAACTCGAACAGACCGACCGGGTAGATGGATCGGACAATGATATCCATTATACCCTTTCCATGTTGTTGAGTCCCATTGATGCCTTGAGTGTGGGGGTCTATTACCGCCAGGGCCCGGGGTTCAAGTTTATTAAAAATTCCCTGTCTCCTGTACTTATCCAGATCGACAGTGATAATGACGGGGTACTTGATAGCTTTAAACAGACCAATGTCGTGGATTTTGCCCTTGATCATGAGATCAAGGTCCCGGATTCATACGGTATCGGTATCGCCTACCGGGTTTCTTCGACTTTAACCGCGGTTCTTGACCTGAATTATGTTGAGTATTCCGACCTGATTGACGGGATGTATGACCAGGGCGGCACCATTTACGAGCAGTCTTTTTCCATTGACGATGCCCTCGATCTTCATGTGGGTTTTGAATATATTGTTGATCTTGAGGCGACCCCCCTGGCTCTGCGCTGTGGTTATTATTACCGTCCGGCGCATGTCTTCTATTTCAGTGACACCACGGATCCTTTTTATGATCTCATAAAAAAGGTTTATCCTGAACGGGAGGATGAACATATATATTCCCTTGGTTTCGGGGTGTTGCTGAGTCATGATGTGCAGTTTGATCTGGCGGCAAGTCTTGGGAAATTAACCAAGGAGGCCACGGGTTCGCTGGTATATCGCTTTTGATTTTGTTGGCGACACGGTTGTCAGTCCGTTGAAAAACGGACTGTTAGCGGCTGATGTCCGCGCCGCCTTTTTTATCCCGGAAGACATCCTTTCCCCGGCCGGGGTGGCCGAAGATGAATACATGGACTGCGGCCCGGGCCAAGACGCATTGTTTCAACCTGATGCATCTTCAAACAGTCTAAAGGCGGTTACGGCTTCAGAGATGGATAATTAAATATTATGCTGACCGGAGAGGGGAAATGTCAACCATGGCGCCGGCGGCAGACAGTCTGATCCAGATCCCGGTAACATCGCGGTTTCCCATGACCCTGATGCCGGTTTGTCGGCTTTTGTCCATTCTCCCTTGTAAAATAAGGGGCAAACTGATAAGTGGTAAAACTTTTCCATAAACTTTTACCGCACTATTTGCAACACGGAGGCAGGTATGGAATATACCCCGGAAATAAAGGAAATGGCCTGTGTGGCCAAGGGCCCCAAACACGGTCCCGCCCCCATTCCTGAAGAGGGTAAATGGGTTTGCGCAAAGGAGATAAAGGATCTCTGCGGTCTCACCCACGGGGTCGGCTGGTGCGCCCCGCAGCAGGGGGCCTGCAAGCTCACCCTCAACGTCAAGGACGGGATCATTGAAGAGGCCCTGATCGAGACCGTCGGCTGTACCGGCATGACCCATTCAGCGGCAATGGCGGCCGAGATCCTTCCCGGCAAGACCATGCTTGAGGCATTGAACAGTGATCTCGTCTGCGACGCGATCAACGTCGCCATGCGGGAGATTTTTCTTCAGTTGGCCTATGGCCGGTCCCAGACCGCCTTTTCCGAAGGAGGATTGCCGGTGGGGGCCGGGCTTGAGGATCTGGGCAAGGGGCGGCGCAGTGTTCTCGGAACCATGCACTCAACCCGGGAAAAGGGGCCGCGTTATCTTGAGATGGCCGAGGGATATGTCACCCGTCTTGCCCTTGACGTGGACGACGAGATCATCGGTTATGAGTTTGTTCGTCTCGGGCCGATGATGGAACAGATCACCGGAGGCAGTGATCCGGCAGAGGCCCTGGCCGCCAACACCGGCACCTATGGCCGTTTTGCCCAGGCGGCCCGTTATATCGATCCCAGAAACGAATAGGAGTCATTATGGCACTTTTTGAAGGGTATGAACGAAGGATAACGCAGATAGAGAAGGTGTTGGCCGTTGACGCCATCGCTTCCCTTGAAGAGGCGGAAAAGATTTGCCGCGACCAGGGCCTTGACGTGGCTGAAATCGTGAGGCGGGTACAGTCTATCTGTTTTGATAACGCGTGCTGGGCCTATATCGTCGGCGCGGCACTGGCGATAAAGCGGGGGGCGAAGGCGGCACCGGAGATAGCGGCGATCATCGGCGAAGGGTTACAGGCCTTCTGCATCCCCGGGTCGGTGGCCGACGAGCGCAAGGTCGGGGTCGGCCATGGAAATCTTGCCGCCATGCTCCTGCGCGAAGAGACCCGCTGTTTTGCCTTTGTCGCCGGGCATGAGTCGTTTGCCGCCGCCGAGGGGGCCATAGGTCTGGCCCGGTCGGCCAATAAGGCGAGGAATGAGCCCCTGCGGGTAATTTTGAACGGCCTTGGCAAGGACGCGGCCCAGATAATCGCCCGGGTCAATGGCTTCACCCATGTGGAGACCCTTTTTGACTACAAGAGCGGTGAACTCACTATTGTTAAGGAGAAACAGTATTCAGACGGGGAACGCGGCGCGGTCCGCTGTTTCGGCGCCGATGACGTCCGCGAGGGGGTGGCCATCTGTCACCATGAAAAAGTTGATGTCTCGATCACCGGCAATTCCACCAACCCCACCCGGTTTCAGCATCCGGTGGTGGGAACTTATAAAAAAGAGTGCGTTCTGGCCGGGCGTGAGTATTTTTCCGTTGCCAGCGGCGGCGGTACCGGCCGTACCCTTCATCCCGACAATATGGGGGCCGGCCCCGCCTCTTACGGTATGACCGACACCATGGGGCGGATGCACTCCGATGCCCAGTTTGCCGGTTCCTCTTCGGTGCCGGCTCATGTGGACATGATGGGCTTCATCGGCCTCGGCAATAACCCCATGGTCGGGGTCAGCTGCGCGGTGGCGGTGGCAGTGAGCCGGGTGGCCTAAACCGATAGAATCCGTTTCAAGATATCCCTCAGATTTTCGCCAAGGGGGGCAAATTCTTTTGTCATCCCGGTATCGTTTTCCTGCCGGGTTATACGGCCGATGACTTCCGCCTTGCCGAATGCGGCGATGGTCTTGAGGTTGTCGGCCGTTATTTTTTCATTCAGGCCTTTGGCCTCATCGCAGAAGATGATCCCGGCGCAGACGAGATTACGTTCCCGCAGGGCGGCAAGGGACAGGAGGCTGTGGTTGATGGTCCCGAGGCCGCTTTTTGCCACCAGCAGTACCGGGCAGGAAAGGCGTTTTATCAGGTCGATGAGCAGAGTCTCGCGGGTTATGGGGACCATTAGTCCCCCGGCCCCCTCTATTATCAGTAAGTCAAGGGCCGCGGCCATCTCGCGGCTTGATTTTACCAGGACGGAGGGGTCGATTTTATCCCCGGCCGTGTCAGCGGCGAGATGGGGCGAGGCCGGAAAGGGGAAGAGGTAATCAACCCGGGTCCTGCTGGTTTCGATGCCCGCAAAGTTTTGAATCCGGACGAGGTCCGTCGCTGTTGTTTCATCGCCGGTGGCGACCCATTTCTGGTAGCCGCAGTCTATTTCCCGCTTTCGCAGATAGCGCAGGAGCAGGGCGCTGACCGTGGTCTTGCCGACCCCGGTGTCAGTGCCGCTGATGAATATTATCGGTTTTTTTATGGAGGCATTCATGGATTCCCCCTTTTGCCGCTCAGAAAAAAAATCTGATATTCGTCTCTCACCTCACCCGTGTTCTTTTCAAACCATCGGTCCATTTTTCGGATCATGCCTGGGGTCAGGCGAGCGGAAGCGGTGCCGCTGGTGCCGGTTTTCTGCAATTGCCGCAACAGGTCAAGGGTGGAATGGTAGCGGCGGTTTATGGTTTTTTCCTCTATTCTGGTATGGATAAAGTTTGTCTCAAGCAGGGCCTTCAGCCTTTCCCTGGTCGGGAAATCCGCCGCCGCCACTGCCGCGCCGCCACTGTGCGCCAGGGCCTTTCCCAGGTTACCGAGGCTTCCGGGGCCGAAAAGGCTGGCAATAAAGCTCCCTCCGGGAGCGAGAAGACGACGGCAATGCGCCATCATCTGATCAAGGCCTGAGAACCAGTGCATGGCGGCGCCGGAGACAATGAGGTCGAATTTTTCTTCACATCCCCGGATAAAGGTCTCGGCATCGGCGCAGACGGTCCTGGTCCTGGCGGCGCCAAGTTTTTTTTCTGCCTCTTTGAGCATTTCCCGGCTTAATTCCACCAGGGTAATCCCGGCTGCGGGATATTTTGCCCGCAGCCGACGGCTCAGGCCACCGGTGCCGCAACCAAGCTCAAGGATTTCCCCCGCCTTTTCCGGAAAGAAGGCGGCAAGGTCCTGGCGGCATTTTTTCTGGATGTGGGCGTGGGCGTCATAGGTGGCCGCGGCCCGGGAAAAACGCTGGGTTAACAGTTTTTTCCTGATTTCCGGCAGGTTCCGGTATTCAGGAAAAAGGAAGGGGGCGTGGCCGCAGCGTGGGATGATGATGGTCTCGGCCCCGGCAATTTCGGCCATCTCCGCCACCGGGGCTACCAGGTCTTTTCTGCCGTGTATCTGGGTAACCGGCAAGGTCCTCGTGGCAAGTCCGGCCGCGATTTTTTCCGGTTCGTGGTTACAGAGATAGGCAAGCCCGGCGATCAGGTTTTTTTTTCTCCTGGCACTCATGCTCCGGGGAATTAAATCAGTCTCGAAACAGGAGAGGAACTCAGCATTTCCGGCAAAGGTGCGACGGCAGAATTTTTTAAATGTCGCCTCCGGCGTCTCGCGATACCCGGCGGTGAAAGCGTTTATTTCCGCCTCGGGCCATGACCGCCGAAGGGACAGCAGGGTGATAGAGGCGGTCAGATGGGGAAATCCGGCGGCAAAATCAATGGCGAGATTGGCCCCCATGGACCAACCGTGGATGTGAATTTTTTTAATACCATCCCGGTGCAGAAAGGCGCGCAGGGCGGTGACGGCATTACCGGGATCAAGGGTTCCCTGCGGGATGAC
The DNA here is from genome assembly GCA_024275015.1 of Deltaproteobacteria bacterium. GTDB lineage: Bacteria > Desulfobacterota > Desulfobulbia > Desulfobulbales > JAJRZW01 > JAJRZW01. The sequence goes on from JAJRZW010000007.1 coordinate 23,109, forward strand.
CGTACCCCGCGGCAGGGGAATGAGCCGGGCGATATCGCCGGAGAATCCCCAGCCGGGGAGAAAGACGATGGGCGTCGTCGTGCAGCGCGCGCCTATATAGGTAAAGATGGTGGGGTTATCCATAAGATACCCCGGATTATTCGACGGTGACGCTTTTGGCCAGGTTCCTTGGCTGGTCAACGTCGCAGCCGCGGAGGTTGGCGATCTGGTAGGCCAGAAGCTGCAGCGGCAGAGAGAGAAGCATGGGGTAGAGATCTTCCTCGATCTCCGGGACCACAAGGACATGGCGGCTGAGTTCCCGCAGGTTTTTTTCATCACCGCGGCTACCGACCACGATCAAGCGTCCCCTGCGGGCCTTGACCTCTTCGGCGTTTGAGACCGCCTTGTCGTACACCGGGTCGCGGGGCAGCAAGGCCAGGATCGGCATCTCGCGGTCAACCAGGGCGATGGGGCCGTGTTTCAGTTCTCCGGCCGGATAGCCTTCGGCGTGGATATAGGAGATTTCCTTTAGTTTAAGTGCCCCCTCGAGGGCCACCGGGAAGTTCATCCCCCGGCCGAGATAGATAAAGTCACGGGCCCGGTTGAACTCCTCGGCCACCGGCATGGTGCGTGACTCAAGGTCGCGGAGTTCCTCTTCCATCAGCAGCGGCAGTTCGGTAAGGGCGGCGGCAAGTCTGACCGCCGTCTCCGGGGCGATGCTGCCCCTGAGTCGACCCAGGTGGAGGGTGAGGAGGAACAGGGCTGCTAGCTGGCTGGTAAAGGCCTTGGTCGAGGCCACCCCGATTTCGGGTCCGGCATGGGTGTAAATGGTGCCGTCGGCCTCGCGGGTCATGGTTGAGCCGACCACGTTGCAGATCGCCACCACCCTTGCCCCCATTTCCATGGCCCGGCGCATTCCGGCCAGGGTATCGGCGGTCTCACCTGACTGCGAGATCGGTACCACCAGGGAGTTTGCGTCAATCAGGATACTGCGGTAACGGAATTCGCTGGCAATATCGACCTCAACCGGGATCCGGCACCATTTTTCAATCCAGTAGCGGGCGATGAGGGCCGCGTGCCAGGATGTGCCGCAGGCCAGCAGGGTGATGCGGCTGATCCGGGCGGCACTTTTTTCATCAAGGCCGGTTTCCGGCAGCGTGATCCCGCCGCTTTCCGGATCGACGCGGCCTCGGATGGTATTGCTCACCGCCTCGGGCTGCTCGAAGATCTCCTTGAGCATGAAGTGTTTATAACCCGCCTTTTCGGCCATGGCCGCGTTCCAGTCAACGGTGGTGATTTCCCGGTTGATGGGGCTGCCGTTGCTCAAGGTCATGATTTCGCGGGAATCAGAGGTGATGACCGCCATCTCGTCATCGTTCAGGAATATGACCTCGCGGGTATAGGGAAGAAGGGCGGGTATATCGCTTGCCAGATGGCTGCCGGCATCGCTCACCCCTATGACCAGGGGACTGTGCCGCCGGGCCGCGACCAGGGTGTCGGCGGCTCCGCGCCAGAGGACGCCGATGGCGAATGAACCCTTGACCCGGGCCAGGGCGGCCCGCACCGCGCGGGCGAGGTCGCCGTCAAGTTCCGTCTCGATCAAGTGGGCGAGGACCTCGGTATCGGTATCGGAACTGAAACAGTGGCCCGCGGCAATCAGTTCTTCTTTCAGGGAACGGTGGTTTTCGATGATTCCGTTATGGACCACGACGAGATCGCCGGAACAGTCGCAATGGGGGTGAGCGTTGTCTTCCGAAGGGGCACCGTGGGTGGCCCAGCGGGTATGGCCCAGGCCGGTGGTGCTTCTGATGTCCTGGTCCTCAAGCAATTCTTCAAGCCGGACCAGTTTTCCCCGGGCCCGCCGGCGCAGTATCCTGCCGTTGTCGGCGTCGTCCCGGCAGGCGACTCCGGCCGAGTCATAGCCCCGGTATTCAAGGCGTCGCAGTCCCTCAATGATGATCGGTACCGCCCGACGGCGGCCGGTATATCCAACAATTCCACACATTTTATTTTCCGGGTTTTATTTGGGCGTCGTTTAGGCGATGAAGTTTTTCGCCGCCCTGGTTGTGATTTCTTTGAGAATCTTGAGAAAGAGGTCGATTTCTTCCTCGGTGTTATAACGACTGAGGCTGATCCGGATTGAACCGTGGAGATATTCTTCCGGAATTCCCATGGCGGCGAGGACATGGGAGGGGTCGATGTCGCCGCTGTGGCAGGCGGACCGGGTCGAAACCGCGATCCCGCGGGAGTCGAGGTCCTGGGCGATCCCGGCTCCGGAACAGTGGCGGAAACAGGCGTTGACGGTGTTGGGCAGGCGTGGACGCGCTTCGGCAACGATGAGGACGCCGGGGATTTCTTTTTTTATCTTCTGCTCGATTCTTTTTCTTAAACCTTTGATTCCGTCGTTGGCGCGCTTGTTCATCGCCAGAGTGAGGGCCGCGGCCATGCCGGCGATGGCGGGGACGTTTTCAGTCCCGGCCCGGCGTCCGTGTTCCTGGGAGCCCCCGTGGATCATGGGGGTGAGCGGGGCGCGTCGGCCTGAACAGAGCAGACCGACGCCTTTTGGGCCGTGGAGTTTGTGGGCCGCGATCACCAGGTAATCGCAGAAATCGCTCCGCAATTCAATCTTGCCCGCCATCTGCACCGCGTCGCAGTGGTAGAGGGCGCCGCGCTCACCGCAGATCCGGCCTATTTCCTTCACCGGCCAGATCACCCCGGTCTCGTTATTGGCCCCCATCAGGCTGACGAGACAGGTGTCGGGACGGATTTTTTTTAAAAGTTTCTCCGGGTCGATTCCGCCCTGGCGATCAACGCTGAGCATCTCCACTTCATACCCCCGGGCCGCGAGATGGGCCAGGGGATTTAAGACGGAATCGTGTTCCACCGGGCTTGAGATGATATGGCGTTTTTCCGGGTGGGCCGCGACCGCGCTCATGATCGCGAGATTATTGGCCTCGCTGCCGCCGCCGGTAAAGGTGATCCGCGTTGGCGGACAGGACAGAAACTCCGCTGCCGTTTCCCTTGCTCCGTTAACCACGGCCAGGGCCGCTTCGCCGAAGGAGTGGGCGCTTGAGGGATTGCCGAATTTCTCTCTGAGGCAGGTTAGCATGGCCGCGATCACTTCATCCGCCGGTCGGGTTGTGGCGTTATTGTCGAGATAGATTTTCATTTTTTTAAGGCGGTTATTTTATTCCCAGCATTCTCTCAAGCGCCATTCTGGCCCCTTTGGCGGTGTCTTCGTCAACCGTTATCCGGTTCACCACCCGTCCCTGCGCCAGGTTGTCCATGACCCAGAGGAGATAGCCGGGTTTGATCCGGTACATGGTGGAGCAGAGGCACTGGAAGGGGGAAAGCGAATGGATTTCCTTGTCCGGGAAACGGTCGGCCAGGCGTTTTACCAGGTTGATTTCGGTACCCACGGCCCAGTGGCTGCCGGTGGGGCTGTCGGTAACGGTGTTGATGATCCTTTCGGTCGAGCCGTCGGCGTCGCTTATCCCCACCACCTCATGACGGCATTCGGGGTGGACGATTATTTTTATCCCCGGGTCTTTTTCGCGCCATTGCTCAACATGTTCCGGCTGGAACTGCATGTGGACGGTGCAGTAGCCGTCCCAGAGGATGCTTTTGGCATTTTTCAGCGCTTCGGCGCTGTTGCCGCCGTTTTCTTCCCCGCGTTTCCAGAGGACGATCTCGTCGTTGTCAAGGCCCATGGCCACGCTGGTATTGCGCCCGAGGTGTTCGTCGGGGAAGAAAAAGACCTTGTCGCCTCTGGCAAAGGCCCATTCCAGCACTTGCCGGGCGTTTGACGAGGTGCAGACCGAGCCGCCGTGACGGCCGACAAAGTTTTTCACCGCTGCCGACGAGTTGACATAGGTCACCGGAATCACTTTTGTCCCCGGCGCCGCCGCGGCCAGGTCGTTCCAGGCCTCCTCGATCTGTTCCACCGTGGCCATGTCGGCCATGGGGCAGCCGGCGCGGAGGTCGGGCAGGATTACCTGCTGCTTCGGTCCGGAGAGCATGTCGGCGCCCTCGGCCATTAAGTGGACCCCGCAGAAAATGATGAACGGGTTGTCGCGTTCAGCGGCAAGCCGTGCCAGTTTGAGTGAGTCGCCGGTGAGATCGGCGAAACGGAAGACCGCCTCCTGCTGGTAGTGATGACAGAGGATGAGGAGCCGGTCGCCAAGTTCTCCTCGCCTTTTGGTGATGCGGGCGATTATCTCATCTTCCGGAGCGGAGAAATATTTCTCGTTGATTTCAGTCTGAGGGTTGGTCATTTACCTTTGCCTGACGGTTATTTTGAACTTTGAACCGAAAAAAAAATAATATACCCAAAAGCGGCGGATACTACAAAAAAAAGGCGGAGCCATCCGGCCCCGCCGTGGGTCTGTTTTTTTGTTTTTTATCCTCTCGCCTCAGGCCATGACGCTCACCATCGAGGCGCAGGGGCCTTTATCCCCCTCCGATTCGATGAACGATACCTTGTCTCCCTCGTTGAGTTTGTCAAGAGCGGCGTTTTTAAGGGCATTTTCGTGAAAATATATTTCCCGGCCGTCACCGGTGAGAATAAAACCGTAGGACTCGTATGGCGACACGGTCTTGATGGTTCCCGAAGACGCGGCGGTGGTGTCGTCATGGACCCTGACGGTCTTCCTTCTCTTGCGCTGCAATTCTTTGAGCTGTTCGCCCAGGCGATCAAAGGCCGCCACCAGCAGGGCCTTTACCTTTTCACCCTTGCGTTTGACCACCAGGGTGTCACCCGGGACACTGGCAATCACCCGCAGGGCGTATCCTCCCTCCCGGTGGTTTGAGGTCGATTCAAGCGTTACCCTGAGGTTATGAACCAGACCCGGGTGGTGCCGGGAAAGCCGGTCTCTTTCCTCCTCGATTTTGTGCTGCCAGGATTTCCTGATTTCGAGATTCGGGCCTTCAACCTGAAGTTCCATGCAGATACCTCCATAATGGGGTTTTTGGATACGGCGGCGCGGACATCAGCCGCGTACAGTCCGTTTTTCAACGGACTGTTAAGAATCCAGAGGACATTTTTATTCTATCAAAAAAATATGACCGGGGGAGGGAATTGGCCAATTTTTTATCGCTCAGTCCCTATGAACTCGTAACCATATAATGATGAAGTCGTAACAGCTTTCCGTCCGGTTGAATACGCCTCCGCGGGTACTTGTTACGAGACCATCATGTAATGTGATGGTTGGGCAGGATTTTTGATATACAGGAGAGGTGTCATTTGGCGAGCGAGGTCATATACCGCCATGGCGGAACCGAGCGAACAAGAGGACACTCTGACGTCATCAGCCTCGGGGGATAGCGGCAATACGTCGGCGGCTTTCTTTTATTCGTTGAAGGATATTCCGGTCTTCGGCCGCGGCCCGGGTGATTAACGCGATTGCCTGTCTGCTTTTGTTGTGATCATGGCAGACGAGGAGGAGGTCGGCCCCGGAGGCAAAGGCGTCACTGGCGGCATCGGCGGCGCTGGTCTCGTTTTCCACCGCCCCCATCTCCAGGTCATCGGTGACGATTACCCGGTCAAAGCCCAGTTCCCGCCGCAGGATATGGCTGAGGATTTTTTTCGAGACCGTGGCCTGATTGTCCGGGTCCAGGGCCGGATATATGGTGTGTGAGGTCATGATCATTGCCACCCCGGCCCGGATCGCGGCGGCAAAGGGGATGATGTCTTCCGCGAGTTCAGCGGCATCGGCGGCGATGGTCGGCAGGGTGATATGGGGATCGGGGACCGCACGACCGAGACCGGGGAAATGTTTGCCGCAGGCGGCAAGGCCGTTTCCCTGCATTGTTTTTATGATCAGGACGCCTAATCGGGCCACGGTCTCCGGGTCGCCGCCGAGGCTGCGGCGTTCCATGAACAGCCCTCGGCCCCCGGGGCTGACATCAAGGACCGGGGAGAAGTTGAGGTTGATCCCCACACTCAGGAGTTCTCCGGCGCAGGTGCGGGCGTATCTCTGTACCGCTTTTTCAGGGCTTTCCGACTCTGCCGTTTCCCGAAGATCGGGGAAGAGGGTAAAGGGCGGACCCAGACGGGCGACGCTGCCGCCTTCCTGGTCGATGCCTATCAGCGGCGGCATGAGTCCCGCGGCCACGCATTCCTTCCGGATCGAGGTGGTCAGTTCCGTGATCTGTTCCGGGGTGTCACAGTTTTTTTTAAAGAGAATAAAGTTGTTGATTCCGTGGTCGTGGATCAATTCCCGGCTGGAATCGTCAAGCGACAGTCCCGGAAGCCCGGTCATGAACAACCCGCCTGTTTCGCGGATGGCGGCGTCAGGCATTGTCGGCCTCTTCCTCGACGTATGGGGCTGGATCACTTATCCCGACTGCGGCGAATCCGGCCAGGCGCAGACGGCAGGCGTCGCATATGCCGCAGGCCCGGCCGGAGGCATCGGGGTTGTAACAGGAATGGGTTGTGGCATAATCCACCCCCAGATCAAGGCCGCGGCGTATAATCTCCGCCTTGCTTAAAGCGATAAGCGGGGTGTGGATGGATAACTCGTGTCCCTCAACCCCGGCTTTTGTTCCGAGGTTGAAGGCGGTTTCGATGGCGGCAATGTATTCGGGGCGGCAGTCGGGGTAGCCGCTGTAATCAACGGCGTTTACCCCGATGAAGATGTCGCCGCTGCCGATGACCTCGGCAAAGGCGGCGGCATGGGCGAGAAATATGGTATTACGTCCAGGGACATAGGTGGCGGGGATGTCGGTCATCTCGTCATCTTCGCGGTCAACCGGTATCCCGATATCGCGGTCGGTGAGGGCGGAACCGCCGATGCGGTCAAGATCGATGCGCAGCACCAGATGTCGTGCCGCCCCCATTTCGGCCGCGATTCCGGCGGCGCGGTCAAGTTCCACCTTCTGTCGTTGACCGTAGGCGAAACTGAGGCAGTGGCATTGGTAACCCAGATCGGTGGCAATGGCCAGGACTGTGGTCGAATCAAGGCCGCCGGAGAGGAGGATAACCGCTTTTTCCCCTTTCATTTTCAGTCAGCCTCCGCATGCCGGACAGCCCTGCATTCGCAGGGGTTTTTCAAGGCGGCTTGATTTAAGCAGGTCATTGTCGGCAAATATATCCGTGGTGCGGCCGTCGGCCTTGATTTCTCCCGCGTGCATGACGATGGTCCGTTCGCACAGGTCCATGACCATGTCAAGGTCGTGGGTGGCGATAATCTTGGTGTGTTTGAAGGTGGCGAGAAGCTCGATGAGCCGCCGTCGGGCCCGGGGGTCAAGGCCGGCAGTGGGTTCGTCCATCACCAGGATGTCCGGGGCCATGGAGAGAACCGAGGCGATTGCTACCCGGCGTTTCTGGCCGGTTGAGAGGCGGTGGGGGGGGCGTTCGGCGAGATCGGTGACCCCGACGGTTTCAAGGGCGTCTTCCACCCGTTTTTTCACCTCTTCCGGGGTCATGTCAAGATTCAGGGGGCCGAAGGCGACATCATCGAACACCGTGGTCATGAAGAGTTGGTCGTCGGGGTCCTGGAAGACCATGCCCACGGTGCGCCGGACTTCCTGAAGGGTGTCGCAGGTGAGCAGGGAATCGCCGATACGCACCTGACCGTTGGTGGGGGCGAGAAAGCCGTTTAGGTGCAGGAGCAGAGTCGATTTTCCGGCGCCGTTGGCACCGACGATGGCCACCGATTCTCCATGGTAGATGGTGAACGACAGTCCTTTCAGGGCCGGAGTGTGGTCGGGATAGTTGAATTTCAAATCTTCTACGGCAACGATATGGTGGCTCATTTGATCTCCATAAGCAGCCGGCCCAGAAGCCCGGCGATGTCGGCACTTCGCATGGTGATGAAAATGACGCTGAATCCGGCGGCGAAAAGCCATTCTTTATAACCGAAGGAAAATTGTCGTACTATCTTTATTTCACCGGTAAAGGCGCGCGAAAGCATGGCCATGTGAATCCTCTGGGCCCGGTCGATGGTCCGCAGAAGGAGGTTGCCGGCGATCTGTAGAAACACCCGGTAGGTTATCTTCCCCTTGCGGGAAAAGGAACGCAGAGAGTGGGCCCTGACGATGCGGAGGGATTCGGCAATGAGGACGAAGAGGTAACGGTAGAGCATGAGAAGCTGGACCGCGAAGATCTTCGGCGTCCCGAGCTTTTCCATGGCCATGCACATGGGCGCGAACCCGGTTGAGGCGATGAGGATCAGGGCCGCGCTTACGGTGAGGATAAAACGGATAATGAGAGAGGCGAACGAGACCCAGCCGCCGGATATGGCAATCGGGCCGATGGTAAACATCACTGTCTGATCAAACCAGGGGTTGAAGATCCCGATAAAGATGACAAACGGCGAGACCATGATGAGCTTTTTGGCAAGATAGCCGGGGGGCAGATCGCCAAGGCCGATCAGTACCGCGGGGTAAAGAGAAAACGGCAACAGGCGGCTGATTTCGTATTTGCCGAACGAGACCACGCAGACGATGAACACCAGGGTGGCCAGGAGTTTGGCCCGGGGGTCAAGACGGTGCAGGGGGGTGTCGGCCAGGGCGAGGATATCGAGACGACCGATATCGTAGAAGGCCTTGTCTATTCTTGACGATATACACACCCCCTGTTTCCCCTCAGGCCGGATTTCCTGACTTCTTTTTCAGGGCAAAGCCTATTCCCAAACCGAGAAGCATGACCATTACTCCGCCGACGAGTCCGGCGGTGGAGGTGCCGAGGCTGACCGGACTGGATGAAGTGTCGGCCGCTTCCGGGGCCGCGGTTTTTTCCTTGAAACCGTAATCAGGCATAAACGCGGTCTTGTCCTGTACTTTTTCCATGACTGAGTGGACGCCGTCGCCCGGTCCTGCCAGTTCCTCATGGCCGGTGACCTTTGCCAGCGACCATTCGAGTCCGTCGGGATGACTTGAGGCGAACCAGGAAAGGGTTCCCGCGGCTATCACCGCCACCGTCGCCAGACCAGTCAGAACCTTTTTAATCGGAAGGTCTCCCAGGGGGCGGTCGGTGGCGGCGCAGTCAAGAATCTCCGGGCGCGCTTTCCAGATAAAGGCGACGATGCCGGCGGTTATCAGTCCTTCGACAATGCCGATGGCGAGGTGAATGGGCTGCATCATAATGATGAACGAGGAAAAGGGGAGTTCGCTGATCCCGCTCATGGTGGTCTCAAGGACTACGGCAAAGGCCCCTAATTGCAGTGATACCACTCCGGCGACCAGGGCCGCGGCAAGGAGTCTGGTGCCGCTTGGGCTGTTGCCGGCGATTTTTTTGTAAATCAGGGGGTAGCCGATATAACAGCCGATTATTCCCATGTTGAATATATTACAGCCAAGGGCGAGAAGGCCGCCGTCGGCAAAGAACAGGGCCTGGACCACGATAACCGAGGCGATGGCGAGGCAGGCGGCGTCGGGGCCAAGGAGAATGGCCAGCAGCAGTCCTCCGAGGAGGTGACCGCTTGAACCGGTGCCGGGGATAGAGAAGTTGATCATCTGGATCGCGAAGACAAAGGCGGCCAGAACTCCCATGAGTGGGATTTTGCGGTCGTCGAGACTTTTTCTTACCTTACGTGAGGCATAAGCGGTGGTGGCGGCGGTGACGACCCACATGGTCCCGCCGACCGCGGGTGAGAGTAAAGCGTCTGCCATATGCATGATGGTTTTCCTCCGGGTATTACAAGTTTTTAAATGATAGCACAACGTCGGCAAAAAAAGAACGCTTAATCGCGTCCAGGGCTTAGAAATCCGTTGAATTCCACCGGTTCGGCGTAAGGGGGAAACGTCGAACCGGTGGACAACGGAGAGATGCTGTGGCTTAGAACTCGACCGCCAGCTGGGCGGTGACCGTGTGACTGGTATTGGTGTCAGGGTTGTCACCGGCGTCACTGAAGAGATACTCAAGTGACAGGGCGGTGTTTTTCGCGAAGCTCCAGGAACAGGTGGCGCCGTAGCGCCGGAGGTCGTCCTCAAAGTCGTCGCTGTTTTCATAGCGCACGGCGTAACTCAGGTTCTCGGTCAGTTCACCCCGGGCCTCAAGGAAGAACGCCTGCGGTTTTTCCCCGGACAGTTCGCCGCTCGCGCCCGCGGCGGCGGCGACCTCACCGGCGGTAAAGGTCTTGAGGGCGGTGAGGTATTCGCCGCTCAGGGTTACCGGGCCGAGGTCGAGGGTGGCGAAGGCGCTTATCCCGTCAACGCTTCTCGCGTATGTCGTGCCCTTGATTAATTCAATATCGGTTTCAGCCAGGTCGGATATGTATGAAACTCCTAATTCCAGAGGCTTTACCGGGTTCACGGTGAGCGAGGCCGCGACCCCGTCGATGACGTTGTTTTTGCCGTCAGGATCGGAATCGCCGTTGAACACGGCAAGGGACGCCTCAACGGGGCCGAGTTCATACTGGCCCATAAGGGCGCTGCGGTCGGTCTCCCCAAGGTCGAGGGTGACCGGGTCGGTGAGCATCTCGGAGTCAAAACCGCCGAAGGGGAGGTAAAACTGTCCGGCCACCAGTTTGGCGTGGCCGGGGCCCATGTCTTTCAGGTCGACTGAGACAAAGCCTTCGTCCACCCCCAGCGGGGTCTCGTCCTCTTCGTAGAGAAAGGTTAGGTGGCCGTGAACATGGTCGTTGACGTCGGCCTGAAAACCGAACATGGCAGTGGCGAGGGTGATGTCGCTCTCGTCAGGCCGGTTTTCGGGCGAATTATAGGAGAGTTCCGCCTCCAGGGCCCCGTAGAAGGTGATTTTTTTGTTGAGACTGAACAGCGAGAGCTGGTCTTTCTTTGCCGCATTGGATTCAAGACGGTCAAGGCGGCTGCGGAGATTCTCGATTTCCCCCCTGGTATCGATGTCCAGGGCCAGAGACGGGGTGGCAGTGGCGGCCAGGAGCATGGCCGTGGTCGCAAAAATAAGTTTTTTCATGTCCTCCCTCTTTGGTAATATTTTTTACGAAAAAGTGGCACGAGTCTAAACCTGGAAATAATTTTTGTCAAGCTGGATATTACGTTTTTTTGTTATGTGTTATGAAAGCCGTCGGGGCAAATTCTTTCATCTGTCGAGTTCGCAAAAGGGGGGTGAGGAAACAGGAGGAGGTGGAACTTGCCCTTAGCGGCGATATAATATATCTTTCCTCAAGATGCGGTAGCGGCACTTGTTTGATTTCAGGGAGCAAAGTGGATGGCGGAGACGGTAAGATTCGGGGTATCCATAGATTCAGGTCTTCTGCAACGTTTTGACGCCCTTATCGGGCAGAAGGGGTACGACAACCGTTCCGAGGCCATTCGTGATCTTATTCGTAATTCCCTGGTGGAGGAGCAGATCCTTAAGGACGACGCCGAGATGGTCGGCACTGTCTCCATGGTTTACAGCCATCATACCCGGGAATTGGCCGATAAACTTACCGAACACCAGCATTCCCACCACGAGGAGATCATTTCGGCCCTGCATGTTCATCTTGATGCCCATCATTGTCTTGAGGTGGTGGTGATCAAGGGCAGTACCGGCAAGATAAGGCATCTTGCCGATGAGTTGATCGGCACCAAGGGGGTCAAGCACGGCCGGCTCATGCTCACCACCTCGGGCAAGGATGTCTGACATAACATCTTCAAACCGTGACGGCTTCGGGGCGTCCGGCATGTCTCGGCGTCTGATACGCTTAATTGTTTTTTATTAAGGAAGGGGAAATTGACCAGCAAGGAATTTGTCAGCATCCGCAAGGAACTTGAAAAGACCCAGAAGGAGATGGCCGAGCTCCTCGGGGCCTCGATAAAGTCGGTACACAGCTACGAACAGGGATGGCGCCGGATCCCGGGACACGTTGAGCGGCAGGTGTTTTTCCTCCTTGCCAATAAATCCCAGGCCGCGAATCGGATCAAGCCATGCTGGGATATCAAGAAATGTCCCACCGGGCGCAAGGAGGCCTGTCCTGCCTGGGAGTTCAATGCCGGTAATTTTTGCTGGTTTATCAACGGTACCATCTGTGAGTGCAGGGCGCGTAAGACCTGGCGGGAAAAGATCGCCCTGTGCCGCAACTGCAAGGTCCTGATCTCCCTTGCCGGCGATCTTCTCGACCCGGACGGTGAGGAAGAACAGCGGAGCTGACTTCAGCCACCTTCACAGCCGCAGGCATGATTTTCATCCCGGCAGGGCGGGCATGAGAATTCTCCGTCCTGCCACTGTCCTTTTTCCGGTTGTATCTTTTTTCCGCACACGTCACAGTTTTCCGGACCCGGCATTACCGGCAGGGGGCGAAAGATCGTGATCTCCTCCGGCGATACCCGGGCCTGCCAGACCATGATTTCCACCCCGGTGGATACGGCTTTGTCAAGGGCGGCGGCGTAGGCCGGGTCGATATCCGCTGCCGGGGTGAAAAAGTCGCAGTCCTGTCGCTGGACACAGAAAAAGATTATGGCCCGGTCACCATTCTCCCTGGCCCGCATGAGTTCTAAAAGATGTCTTTTCCCTCTGCTGGTGACCGCATCGGGGAACATGGCGGCCCGGCCTTCGGCCAGGGTACAGTTTTTGACTTCGAGCCAGATTTTTTCATGATCTTTTTTAAGGAGGAAGTCGAGGCGGCTGGCGCCGGATTTCACCTCTCTTCTGAGTCCGAGTGCCGTAAGTCCGGGTATCAGCCCATTGCCGATCGCCTCTTCCACCAGGCCGTTGGTCCGCCAGGTGTTGATTCCCACCCAGTAGCCGTCGACCCGCACCATTTCCAGGGTATGGCGGTATTTGCGTTTCGGGTTGGCGGCAACCGAGATCATCACCGCTGTCCCCGGCGCGGCGCAGCCCCGCATGCTTCCGGAATTGGGGCAGTGGACGGTTATTTCCCCGCCGTCTTCAAGTCTGACCTCGGCGAGAAAGCGTTTATAGCGGCGGATCAGGGTCGCCGGGATCAGGGTCTGGTCGAAGCGCATTTTCGGTTTACGGCTGCGGGTTCAGGGTTTACCCTTTATTGGTCATGGGACGTTCAGATAAGAAATCGCCGCACAAGGCGGTGGCCCTCAAGTACCGGGCCGGGGCCGATGCCGCTCCCCGGGTGGTGGCCGGCGGCCGCGGTCTTGTGGCTGAAAGGATACTCGAGCTCGCCCGGGCCTGCAATATCCCCATCCATGAGGACCCTGACCTGGTAGAGGTCCTTTCCCGCCTTGATCTCATGACCGAGATTCCGCCTGAGACATATTTGCTGGTGGCCGAGGTTCTCGCCTTTATCTATCGCTCCAATTCATCTTTCAGTAAATCCTGATCTCAATCCGGGGTGGGAAAATTTTTCACCCGCTGTCCTGGCGGGAATTTCTTTATCAGTTTTCTCTTTTGTTTAATTTATTACGTTATTTCAATAAGTTGGCGGTAGGATGCCGGTCTGGCTTTCAGGTGGCACGGTTGTTGCTCAAAACAATATGACGTTGACGAAACCGGAAAAATCGTGATTTCGCCGTGGCAATTTTATTCAGATGGGAAAGCGCATGTTCATCCAAAATCGACTGGGTCTGATCGAGACCGTTGAGACCATGATCAACCAGCAGCGTCGCCTCGACCAGGTCGCCAACAACCTCGCCAACGTTGATACTCCGGGTTTCCGTCGTAACGCTACCACCTTTCATGAGGTATTGATCCACAAGAGCGGTGAACTTTCGCGGGTGGGCAAGGGTTTGAAGGTGAAGACAGATCAGCGCAGCGGCCCCATGCGCCGGACCAATAACCCTCTTGATCTCGCGATCAACGGTCGGGGATATTTCCGTATTGAGACCAGCGATGGCCCCCGTTATACCCGGGCCGGTAATTTTCGTCTTGACCGTCAGGGGCGGATCGTTACTCAGGATGGAGAGTTGGTTGCCGGTGAGAGTGGCGCCATTGTCGCCTCGGGTGGCAAGGTCAGCATCGCCCCGGACGGCATGGTACTGGTGGATAATATTGAAAACGGTCGTCTGCGGCTGGTGGATTTTGCCGATGGTGCCCTTGAGCACGTGGGCGGTAATCTCTACCGCCTGAAAAACAATGACACCGGCGAGGCCCCGGTTCATGATTCCACCCTGTCGCAGGGGTATCTGGAGGGTTCCAACGTCGAGTCGATGCTGGAGATGACCGAGATGATTGACCTTACCCGGGTCTTTGAATCACAGCAGAAGGTGATCACGGTAATTGATGATATCGACCGTCAGGCAATCTCAAGTGTCGGCCGGTTGAATCCTTAAAGTAATAAAGGCTCAGTGACACTGCGCATAATTCAACAAGAGGTTTCAGGTAATGATTCGCGCCCTTTTTTCCGCCCGTACCGGGATGATGGCCCAGCAACTGCAACTGGATACCATCTCCAACAACCTTGCCAACGTCAATACCGCCGGGTTCAAAAAAAGCCGGACCCAGTTTGAGGATCTCCTTTATCAGGAACTGCGCGGGGTAGGGGCACAGACCGCGTCCGGAGGTCAGATACCCGCCGGGATCCAGGTGGGTATGGGGGTGCGTCCGGTATCGGTGCAGAAGCTTTTTACCCAGGGGAATTACACCGAGACCGGTAATGATCTCGATTGGGCCATTCAGGGGCAGGGCTTTTTCAAGATCGTTCATAATGGCGAGGAGTTTTATACCCGGGCCGGCAGTTTTACCCGTGACGCCGACGGCTATATCGTCACCCAGAACGGGGACCGCCTGCAGCCGGAATTTTCCATCCCCATCGGTACTACCAATCTCACCGTTGATTCCGATGGGCAGATTACCGCTAAAGATAACGCCCAGACCGTGTTGGCCTCGGCCCAGATCAACCTCTATAATTTTGTTAACCCCGGGGGGCTAAAGGCAATGGGCGGCAACCTGTACCGGGAGAGTGATGCCTCCGGCACCCCGACTGAATCAATCCCTGGTTCCGACGGGCTCGGAACCATTGCCCAGCGCTTTATCGAAACTTCCAATGTTGATGTTACCGAGGAGATGATCAACCTCATTACCACCCAGCGTGCCTTTGAAATCAGCTCAAAGGCGGTCACCACCGCCGATCGGATCCTCGAGATCGGCAATAACATAATCAGGTAATGATCATGCGGTTTTTTTCAGTCTTGATATTTATTCTTTCTTTTTTTTCCGTTCCGGCATCGGCGGCATCGGCGGACCAGGTACTGAAGGAGATGTTCGTCAACCAGGCGGCAACGGTCAATATCTGGCCCGCGGCTGATATCCGGGTTGACGCTGTTTCCTTTAATTACGACCAGCCCGGGTCTGTCGCGGAACCCATGAGTTTTGTCCCGATTCCGTCAGGGTTGCTTCCCGGTCCGGGGCGGCGGAGTCTGGCCCTGAAGATTATCCGCCGGGGCAGGGAGGTCGGTCGGGCCAGGCTCAGTGGTCAGGTGCACCTGTTTGGGCCGGTGGTGCAGTTGGTTCGCACTCTTCCCCGGAATCATCTCGTTTCCGGGCGTGATATCAGGATTGGTCGTGGCGATCTCTCCCTTTACGGCCCCGATGCCATAACCCTGGTCACCGATGCCTGCGGTAAACGGTTGCGCCGGGGGCGGCGTGCCGGTTCGGTGCTCCGCGTCCGGGACCTTGTCGTCCCCCCGGTGCTGAAACGTGGTGAGCTGGTGGGTATTGTCGCCGATATCAACGGGATCAGGGTCAGGGTGCCGGGGGTATCGCGCCAGGATGGTCGTCGCGGTGAGCTGGTACGGGTTAAGAATATGATGAGCCGCCAGTTACTCATGGCCCGGGTAATCGACCGGGATACGGTGGCCGCGGTTTATTAACAGTCCGTTGAAAAACGGACTGGTCGCGGTGCATGGACGCACCGCCGATTTTATTTGGTTTTTAAAATCAAATAAAATCGAGAGGTTGGCCGGAACTTGTTTTGGCCAACCGGGAGTTGAAAAAGGCAGGACGGCTTTTTCAACAGTCTGTTGACCGAATATCCCGCATGGCGGTGGGCTGAATCCGTCATGGGTTCGGGTGATGATCATGAGGTGGATTATGGCTAAGTGGATATTTTTTGTTTTGTTCGCCGTGACTGCGGCCTCAGGTTGTGTCGCCGGGACTGACCGTCAGGCCGCGCCCGCGCTTCCGGCAACGCAGGGATACGCTGATATTGAACGACCGCATCCGCAGGCGGCACCGGGAGCGATTTTCCGTGCCGACGGAACCTATGATCTTTACCGCGATCGTCGGGCTCATCGGGTTGGTGATATCCTCCTTGTCAGGATCGTTGAGAATTCAAGCGGATCCAAAAAGGCCTCGACCAAGACCGAGCGCACCTCCGCCGTTGAGGGCGGAGTGACCTCGATGTTCGGGATCGAGAGATGGATTTCCGACCGTAACGCCCGTTTCACCCCGTCGGCCAAGTCCCTCAAGGCTGATCTTGCCAATAATTTCGAAGGCAAGGGCGAGACCAAACGTAATTCCACCGTCACCGCCACTTTGTCGGCCCGGGTGGTTGAGGTCACCCCTGACCGTAATATGGTTATCCGCGGTTTCCGGCAGGTAAAGGTAAATGACGAGACCCAGCACCTGATTCTTACCGGAATTGTCCGTCCCGAGGACATCGGCGCGGACAACTCCGTTCTTTCCACCCAGATTGCTGACGCCAGGATTGAATATGGCGGTACCGGGATTTTAAGTGACAAGCAACATCCCGGCTGGCTGGCGCGGACATTGGACGTGGTCTGGCCTTTTTAGCCGGATCCGTCGGGCAAGGCGGCGGAGGGGGAAATTTTTGCCGTCGGCGTTTATTCCTTGCCGGTCAATTTATTGTCTTGGCAGACCGTTGAAAAAGTCGTTCTGGCTTTCTCTCTCTCCGGTTGGCCAAAACTAGTTCCGGCCAACCTCTCGATTTCACCGGGGTTTTCAGCCCGGCAAAGTCGGCGGGGCGGACATCAGCCGCTAACAGTCCGTTTTTCAACGGACTGTTAGCGTGGTGTTTATCCATACGGCCGTCTGGCATGGGGTTTGCTGGGATAGAAGACGGAATGAATATTTCAGACTGATGAGGTTAATCGCCATGCGTATGAAGGTAACAATGTTTTTTCTGTTTTTCCTTCTCTTTGCCCTGCAGGTCCGGGCTGAAAGGATCAAGGAACTGGCTGACATCGCCGGGGTCCGGGACAACCAGTTGGTCGGTTACGGCCTGGTGGTGGGATTAGCCTGGACCGGCGACGGCAGCCGGGCGCAGTTCACGGTTCAGGGTCTGGCCAATATGCTCGAAAACATGGGGGTTCACGTCCCGGCTGATAAACTCAAGGTCAAGAACGTTGCCAGTGTTATGGTCAGCGCGGCCCTGCCGCCCTTTGCCCGCCAGGGGCAGAAAATTGATGTTCAGGTTTCCTCCATGGGCGATGCCCGGTCGTTGTCCGGCGGAACTCTGTTGGCTACCCCGCTTAAAGGTCTTGACGGCAGGGTTTATGTCATGGCCCAGGGGCAGATGGTAATCGGCGGTACGGGGGATAACCGTCATCTGAATGTGGCCCGGATCTCCGACGGCGGGCTGGTCGAACGCGAGGTCGGGCTGGAGCTCGGTGCCGACGGCAGGCTCGGCCTCAATCTGAAGCAGGAGGATTTTACCACTGCCAACCGCATGGCCCGGGCCATTAACGGAGCCATCGGCACCTCGACGGCCCACGCCGTGGACGGTGCCACGGTCGAGGTGACGGTGCCGAAACGGTTTCGCGGTAACGAGGTCTCACTCATCGCCACCATTGAGAATCTTGAGATCAAGACCGATTCCCCTGCCCGGGTGATCCTCGACGAACGTACCGGCACCGTGGTCATGGGGGGGAGGATCAGGCTTTCTCCGGTGGCGGTGGCCCACGGCAAACTCACGGTCAGTGTCGGTGGCGGCAAGGGGCAATTGTTGAACCTTAAAGACGGCAGCACCCTCGCTGATCTGGTTACCGCCCTCAACTCCGTCGGCGCCAGTCCCCGGGAGATGGTCGCCATTTTCCAGGCGATCAAGGCCGCAGGCGCACTCAAGGCCGAGCTTGAAATAATATAGCAGACCGTTTGGAAAAGCCATGGACGGCGTTCCCAAACGGTCTGACAAGAGAGGGAGCAGCAATGAATATTTCGTTGAACTTTGATATTGGCCTCATGGCGACCGGTTATGCGGCCGATAAGAACATGACAGATCCCTCCCTCCTGACGCCGAAGGAGGTGCGCCTCAGGAAGGCATGTCAGGGTTTTGAGGCGATCATAACCCGCCGGCTTTTTGCCGCCATGCGTAAGAGCACGGGCGATGACCCTATATTCGGCAGGAGTTTTGCCAAAGAGATGTATGAGTCAATGCAGGACGATATCATCGCAACAAAGATTTCCCGCAACAATCATTCCGGTCTGGCCGATGTCCTCTATCGCCAGCTTTCGCCCACTCTCGCCGCCACCTCGACTACGGCGTCTCGTGTTGACGAGGTGGCCTGATGAATGCTGAAGAGATTAAAAGGAGCGCGGTCAGGATTCTGGCGATATTCACGGCGGAGAAGGGGTTATGCGAGCGGATGATCGCCCTCCTCACTGAAGAGCAGACCGCGCTTACGGTGATGGACATGAAAAAGATCATCTCCATGAGTGTCGCCAAACAGGATCTTGCCTCCCGGATAATGCGCGAGGACCGGCTTTTTCAGGATGAGGCGGGAAAATTGCTGCCCGAGCATGGTGATGGGACGGGGCGTCTTGCCGCGGTGGCGGCAAAAGTGGGGGGTGCTGAAGGCGATGAGCTTGTCGCGTACGGGCGAATATTGCGGGAATTGAAGGAGAGAAGCGGAACCATCAACGAGGTCAATCGTGAGTATATCCGTTCCACTCTCGGTTATCTTGGTGACGCCATAACCATTCTCACCGGCCCGGTGGGCGATGGTGACGAGTATCACGGCCCCGGGTCTTTGAACGGTCGGCGGCGGTCGCCGGAAATGGTGAGCCGGGAGGTATGAGAAAATGGCCGGTATCGCCCATGTCCTGAGTATTGCCAAACAGGCCCTTCTGGCGCATCAGCTCGCGGTTGACGTTGCCTCCCACAATATTGCCAATGTTGATACCCCGGGATACACCCGTCAGGCCCTGATGATTGGGGCGAATCAGTCGACCCCCACCGGGGTCGGGATTCTCGGCGGCGGGGTAAGGGCCGAGTCGATCAACCGCAATTATGATCGTTTTATTGTCCAGCGCCTTGCCGCGCAGCAATCGCAGCTGTCAAATATTGAAGCTCAGAAACAGTCGCTCAAGGTGGTGGAGACCATTTTCAACGAGGCCGGCGATTACGGCCTGAATACGGTTATGAACAAGTTTTGGCAGAGCTGGAACGACCTTGCCAATGCCCCTGATATTCTTGCCAGTCGGCAGAGCGTGGCTCAGTCCGGTGAACTGGTCAACGATCAGCTTCATTATATGGATTCCGCGGTCGCCAATGCCAAATACGATATAAGCTCAAACCTCGACGCCGCTATCAGTGACATAAATTCGTTGTCGGAACAAGTGGCGCGGATCAACAAAGAGATCAACAGTACGGAAACCGATGAACACCAGGCCAATGATCTGCGGGATCAGCGGGATCAACTGGTACAGAACATCTCGAAATATCTTGACGTCTCCTATTTCGAGAGCGGCAATGGCCAATATTCCGTCCTCCTGAGTGACGGTCATCCCCTGGTGGACGGGGTTGAGCAGTGGAATCTTGACTGGCTCAATAACAGCCTCCAATGGTTGAGCGTAAACAGCGATGGTCGGGCGCTTGCCCTTGACGTCGGTAGTGGGGCTGGTTTAGGGGGTAAAATTGGAGGCTGGCTTGAGATCAGGGGTAAGCTTGATGGGAATAATCCCCAGAATTTTCTCGGTCGCCTGAACGCCATGGCTAATTCGCTGATCCGTGAGGTCAATCAGCAATTTTCCCAGGGGGTGGGAATGGAGCCGATCAGTGACACCCTGATCAGCCAGGAGGTGGCACCGAATACCGTC
This sequence comes from Deltaproteobacteria bacterium, assembly GCA_024275015.1. Lineage (GTDB taxonomy): Bacteria > Desulfobacterota > Desulfobulbia > Desulfobulbales > JAJRZW01 > JAJRZW01. The sequence continues at coordinate 42,961 of JAJRZW010000007.1, forward strand.
CACCTTGCCTCCACCGTCAGCACCACTTATGCCACCCAGGATATCGACGCCGGGGCGATCAGGATCAATGACCGTCCGGTTGGACATATCGACGGTTCGGCGGTGGTAAACGGTCTGGCCATGGGCAAGGCTGCCAGCGCGGTCGATGCCATAAACAATGCCTATGCCGGGGTGAAGGCCCGCCTCACCACCCAGGTCGCGGGTCCGGCGGTGACCCCTATGGTCGCCGGCGATAACGGCAACGTGGTCAGTTTCACGGTCAACGGCGTCGCGGTTAATTACACCGTCACCGTACCCGGTGACGACAACGCCGCCACTATGGCGGGCAATCTTGTTACCGCGATCAATAACGCCATAACCGCCTATAATACCGACCCCGCCACGGCCCCGGACATGACCATCCAGGCGGTGGTCGGCGACGGCACCAACGGCGGCGCATTTAACAGCGTGATTCTTAAAAACACCAACCAGGGCGATGAATCACCCATTGTCGTATCCGGGATCGACACCACTGACGCCACCGAGGTCAAGATCGGCCTTGTCGACGGCGCTTATAACGCGGATTCCGGTCATAATACCGGTGAAATCAGTATCTTCAGTGAAAAGCCTTTTGACGTGGTTGCCGGCACCGACGACCTCTGGCTTGACCATCTCGGCATGGGCGGCGGTCTTACCGCTGACGACGCCGCCGGCGATGGCAAGTTTTCTTACGCCTATACCGATCCCGGCGGCATCAGTAATGCGCTTGTGGGTTATTATTACGCCGATGATCTTGATACCTATAATAAAGACTTCAATATCTGGATCTATAACAGCGATAAGACCCTGGCGGTGGCCGCGCCGGTCAAGGTGTCCATTGACCGCGCCTGGACCCTGCAGGACGTCGCCGACGCCATCAATGTCGCGGTCACCAACACAAGTGGCGGCCCGGCCTGGCTCTCGGCGTCGGTGGAGAATAACCGCCTGAAACTGGCTCCCGACGCAAATCATTCCTTCGCCTTTGGCGGCGACTCCACCAATTTCCTCCAGGTGGCGGGGATCAACACCTTCTTTACCGGTCATGATGCCTCTGATATCGGGATCTCAAGCGATATCAGCAATGATCTGTCGAAGATCGCCGCCGGTACCGTTACCGCTGACGGCGAGATTTTTCATGGCGACAACTCCAACGCTATTCTGGTCAGTCAGATCGAAACCAATGAGAACGTTGGTTTTACCGGTAGTTCCGCCACCACCATCAATGATTTTTATAATTCCCTGGTCAGCGAGATCGGCACTGACACCCGTACCGCCAACCGTGATTACGAATATAACACTCTGGTGCAGAATCAGCTCCAGGGCCTGCGCGACGAGACCAGCGGTGTTTCCCTTGACGAGGAGATGGCCAACCTGATTATGTTTCAGCAGGCTTATACTGCCGCGGCCAAGCTTATTTCAACATCCGACGAGATGCTGAAGAGCCTGCTCGACAGCGTGAGAAGGTAGGGAGGGGAGAAGATGCGGGTGACCATGCGAACCATAAATGCCAATATTCTCGGTAATCTCAATCGTATTACCGATTCCCTTGATCAGATTAATAAACGGATATCTTCGGGGAAGGAGATCTCCAGGCCCTCCGATAACCCGGTGGGGCTGGCAAGCGCGCTTTCCCTGCGTTCAAGCCTGAGCCAGCTCACTCAGTACCAGGAAAATATTTCCTATGGCCGCAATTTTGCCAACGGTTCCGAGAACGCGTTGACCAAGATCAAGGAACAGGTGATGCGGGCTCATACCCTGGCCCTGCAGTATATCAATCCCTCGATGAGTGCCGGGAACCGGTCCCTTGGGGCCGAGGAGATCAGGGGGCTGTATGACCAGACCCTGGCCCTGGCCAATACCCGGATCGAGGGCAAGTATATTTTCGGCGGTTATCGCACCACCGGTTATAACGATGTAGAGCCGACCCCGTTTGTAAAAGACCAGCTGGACGGCCATCGGATCAACGGCGCTGATTTTTCCCCGGCAGCGACAAACCTTACCGGCACGGTCGCCAACGCGGCCATTGCCGCCGGTGACCTGGCGATCAACGGCACGGTCACCGGGGTTATCAATACCGCCGCGGCGGTAAACGGTCTTAATATGACCAAGGCCTTTAACGCCAGGGCCGCCATCACCGCCGCCGACCCGACGGTGAGCGTAAAACTCACTACCCTGACCAGTGGCGGAGCGTCAGGGGCTGATACCGCCGATCTGGTTGATTCCAATATTCTTTTTTATCTCAACGGCACTGCGGTCAACGTTAATATTGCCGACGGCTCCAGCGCCGCCGTGGTGGTCGGCGCCACCATAAGCGCCATCAACGCCCGCACCGGCGATACCGGGGTCATTGCCCTGGCCGGTGACGGCACAAACGGTGGCGCGGCCGGAACCATTGTGCTTCAAAATTCCAACCCCGGGGATGAATCAAGTATCAGTATCAGCGGTTATACCGTGGTCGCCGGCGACGCGGTCACCGGTCTGGGTAATTTTACCCAGGCGGTGGATGCCGGCCACAATACCGGGCAGATCAGTATCAGCTCAGCCGCCGCTTTTACCCTTTCCAGTCCTAACAATCCGAGTGATGATGCGGTATTGGCCTCCCTCGGCCTTGGCGGCGGCGGGGTCGGATTTGCCGATGACGCCGCTGACGGTATTCTCACTTTTGGTTCAGCCATAACCGCCGGCAGCCTTCTGGTCAACCGTTACGATGTCGGGGCCACTGTAAGCGACGGGGTATCTGATGTTCTGGCCGATGTCAGTGCCGGGGCCAAGGCCGCTTTGATCAATAACGCTTATGACACCACCGGGGTCGCGGCAGTGGTGACCCCGGCCTGGCATACCGCGTCCCAGGCGGTTAATTCCGGGAGTGAGAAGGGTTTTCTTACCGGAATATTGAACGGGACCGCCATTGCCGCCGGTGATCTGGCAATTAACGGTATCGCTCTCGGCCCCATAAATACCGCGGCGGCCGCCAACGGCCTTTATATGCAGACCGCGGCCAACGCCAGGGCCGCCATTGATCAGACCGCGGCCCAGACCGGGGTATATGGTCATCTTACCACCCTGATCAGCGGCGGCGCGGCCGCGGCCGGAACCATTACCAACGTCAGTTTTAGTCTCAATGGAGTGGCTGTCGCCTTTACCACCAGCAGCGATCCCGCCGGTGACGTTATCAATGCCATCAACGCCGTCAGTGCTCAGACCGGGGTCGAGGCAGTGATCGGCAATGGTACAAACGGTGGCGCCGCTGGTACCGTTGTGCTCAGGAACCAGGTAAGCGGTGATGAATCAAATATCGTCATCAGCGGTTATAACGGCGGCGCCGGCACCGCGACTACCGGTCTTGGCAATATAAGCCAGGGGGCCGACGCCACCCATAACACCGGCGGGATATCCTTTTCTTCCAACGCCGCCATCAAGATCAGCAGCCCCAACAACTCAAACGACGACTCCATCCTCAACGCCCTTGGCCTTGGCGGTGGCAAAAATTTGACCGGGGTTGACAACGACCAGCCCTTTGACGGCATGATCGATTACGGTTCCACCCCGAGATTTCTTGCAGGTGGTGATCTGGTCATCAACGGCATTGATATCTTTACCGTCCCGACCCTGGTTATGGAAGGCGACCGTAATAACGCCATGGTCAACGCCATCAACGCCAAAACCGCTCAGACCGGGGTGACCGCCGGGCGCGACAGTCTTGGAAAACTGATTCTGACCGCGGTTGACGGTCGTAATCTCCATGTCCGGACTTCGGCCCGGGGCGAGGATGTCAGCCACCTCAACGGAGCCAGTCCGTCCGCGGCCGGCGATAAGGTCTATTTCGGTTCCGTGTCCCTGAGCGGCGGTCTTGAGTTTACCCTTGAGTCGCCCCCCACCGTTGATGGTTATGAGGCCGGGCTTATCGCCATGGGGATGAGCGGCGGCAGCGCGGTTACCGGAGAGGCCGCCGATGTTGCCGGTGACGGGGTGGTGCAGGTCACGAGTATTATCAAGGAGACGGGCCAGGTCCGTTATAACGGCGACCGAAAAAATGATTTCTCCGTCCGCATAGGCAGCCGTTCCACCCTTGAGGTGAGTAAAAACGGCAAGGCCGCCATCCTTGACACCGGCGTTTTTTCCGGGCTGAAGAAATTCGAGGACGCCCTCAGGGGGGAAAATTTCCGCGAGGTCAAGGGATCGTTGCAGGTGGCCGACACCGCGGCCACCCTGGCAAGTCTCAATACCGGTTTTGATAGTGACAATTACTTCAAAGACGGGACTTTCCGGGTAACGGTGAGTGACAACAGCTACAGCCCGGCGCGGGATATGAGCGTGGCCATCGGCGTTGACATCGACAACGATACCTTTGCCGATGTCGCCGCGAGGATCAACGGGATCCCCGGGCTGTCGGCGAGCTGGGACGCAGACGGCTACCTGACGGTAAAGACCGATGATCAGAGCCGCTACAGCGTTAAGCTCAGTGACGAGAGCGGTAATTTCCTCGAACGGGTGGGGGTAAACTTTGATCAGATGCAGGTTCAGGCGATCAGCCAGGCCCTTGGCGGCCTTGAGACCATGCAGGATACCCTCACCACCCAGGTCTCCGATTTCGGTGCCCGGTCCAACCGTATTGATGTTCAGGCCACTATTTTTTCTGATTTAAAGGTAACACTTAAGGAGAATCTGTCCGAAAAGCAGGATACAGACATTACCAGGGCGATTATGGATCTGCAGGCTAAACAGTTGGCCTATCAGGCCGCCCTCAAGTCCGCGGCCCAGACGATGCAGATGAGTCTGGTGAATTTTTTGTAACCCACCGGGGGTGGAATAAAACTTGAGAACTTACCCTGTTTGCTGATAGGTTGACGAAGTATGCGCATATCCGCGTGGAGTCATCTTGAACGCAAATGGAGGTAAAAATTGCTGATTCTGTCACGCAAACCCGGCCAGAGCCTGGTTATCGCCGGCAATATCCGGGTCAAGGTCCTCGATAGCGAAGGTGGACGGGTCCGGTTGGGGATTGATGCTCCGGCCGAGGTCGAGGTCCATCGGGAAGAGATTTTTGCGATGATCAGCGAGGCCAATGTCATGGCCGCGACCGGTACTCCGGCAGACCTTGACCGGGTTGACGAGCTGATCAAAGGGCAGAAGAAAAAGTCCTGAATCCGGGCGCGACCGGCAGCGGTCTGTATGTGCCGCCGGCAATCGTACTCAGCGGGGAAAGATGATTTCAAGAGGAGAAGATATGGGCCAGACAGCGGTATCAGCGGCCGGACACGGCAACAAATTCTCCGCCGTTGGAGTGGAGGCGGAAACGATTCATGTTATGACCAGCCGTTTCGGCGAGGTCGAGGTAAGAAGTGATGCGGTGGTCACCATGGCCGCTCCGGTTCTCGGCTTCCCCCAGGCGCGGCATTATTTTTTAAAGCGCCATCATGACAATTCTCCCCTTTTGTGGTTTCAGGCCATTGAAGACCCGGATCTGGCCTTCGTGGTAATCGACCCTGCCTATCTCGTAGCTGGTTATCGTCCGGAAGTCAGACCCCCGGTACTCGAGGCCTTGGCCGTAGTCGAGTCCGCGTCCCTTGATGTCCTGGTCATTCTTTCCATTCCTTCCGGAGGCAAGGGTGTAATCACCGCTAATCTCATGGCGCCGCTGCTGTTGAACAGCGAAGACCGGCTCGCGGCTCAGGTCCTGCTTGATTCCGGTAAGTACGATTGCCGCTGGCCGGTTCCCGGGTGAGCCAGGGGGAGTGACCTCCGGGTCGCGAACTTCCGGCCAACCTTTCGATATAAAATCGAAAGGTGCGTCCATGCACAGCAACCAGCCCGTTTTTCAACGGACTGTTAAGCCGTCATAAGACAGTTATGCCGAAAGGTATTTCACAAAACGAGTTGGACAAAGTTTGCCAGGTGGTTGCCGGTTCTCCGGAAATCGTCGGAGACGCCGCCGCGGGGAATTGTTTTGAGACTGTCAATTTTTTGTTGCGGTTTACGCAGGGAGGGATCTCCCGCTTCAGGAATAAAAAATCCGACACACCGTGACCGAGGCGATGATCCCGGCGGCGTCGGCGCACAGGGCCGCGGGCAGGGCGTGGCGGGTCTTTTTTATGCCGATGGCGCCGAAATAGACCGCGAGCACATAAAAGGTGGTTTCGGTTGAGCCTTGCATGGTCGAGACCAGGAACGAGAGGAAACTGTCCGGCTCGCGGCTGACGATTTCGCTCATCAGGCCAAAGGCGCCGGAACCGGAAAGCGGTCGGAGAAATGCCATTGACAACGCCTCGGCCGGCATCCTCATTTTGTTGGTCAGAGGCGCAAGCACGGATATGGCAAAGTCGATGGCGCCGCTGGCCCGGAGCATGCCGATGGCGACGAAGATCGCGACCATGAACGGGATGATCTTGACCGCGGTGGTGAAACCCTCGGTGGCGCCTTCGGTCAGGCTCTCGTACACCTTCACCCCCCGCAGGTAGCCGAAGATCAACAGGGAACAGATGATGATCGGCACCAGCCAGGCGGATATATTGGCGATGAGACCGGTGAAGTTTTCCGGCGCCGGCGCCTTGATTCCCCGATAGATCATGGCCGCGGCAAAGAGGGCGGCAAAGGCGGTGATCATCAGGCGTCCGACCTGACCGACCATGAACGATGTTGTGTTCCCTTCTTTTTTTTCCAGCGTTTTTTCTGCAAATCGCGTTGCCGCAAGACTTGGATCCGGCCCCCGGGCCAGCATCCGCGCGGCAATGATCGCCACCGCGGTGGAACAGGTGGTGGCGATGAGCGAGGGGATGAGAATTCCGGCCGGGTCATGGGCCCCGGCCGCGGCCCGGACGGTTATTACTCCCAACGGCAGGAGGGTGACGCTTGAGGTGTTGATCGCCAGGAACTGGCACATGGCGTTGGTGGCCGTACCCTCTTCGGCGGCAAGTTTGTCCAGTTCCTGCATCGCCTTGATCCCCATGGGGGTAGCGGCGTTGCCGAGGCCCAGGGCGTTGGCGGCCAGGTTCATGATCATCGCGCTCATGGCCGGGTGTTCGGCCGGAACCTCGGGGAAGAGCCGGGTCATCAGCGGCCGCATCGCCCGGGCGATGAGTCTTAGCATCCCCCCGGCCTCGGCCACTTTCATGATCCCCAGCCACAGGGCCATGGGGCCGATAAGGGAAATGGCCAGGGTGACCGCGCCCTTGGCGGAATCAAAGGATGCCCTGGTCAGGGCGTCCATGCGGCCGGTAAATGCGGCGGTGAGGGTGGCGATGAGGATCATCCCCAGCCAGATGATGTTTATCGCCGCCGGTTTTGCTTCTTTTTCAGGCATTTTTCTCTTCCGTCATGGATTTATATATCTGCTGTCAGTTCTTTAACAGACCGTTGGAAAAGCCATTCATGGCTTTTCCAACTCCGGTTGGCCAAAACAAGTTCCGGCTAACCTCTCGATTTCACCGGGGTTTTCAACCAGGCAAAATCGGCGGCGCGTGGACGGTTTTTTCAACGGACGGATAGACCATTTGTCCAATGTAAACCGTAAAACATAAACCGTAAACCGGGGGGAAATGCGGTCGCGCGGGGAAACGAATAAAAAAAGCCGTCGGGGAAGGTCTCACCGGCGGCGGATTTTTTGTCTGTATCGTACCAGCCCGTTGAAAAACGGTTGCTGGAAAAGCTGGGACGGTTTTTCCAGCCGTCTGGAAACAGGCCGTGTTTTTTAACTGGTGCCTGTCCATATTCTGGACAGACAGTGACTGACGCTATGTCAGAGGTTTTCTTCCATGAACGAGGCGATCATCTTGTCGGCGATCTTGCTGGGATCGATTTCATAGGTGCCGGATTCGATCCGCTCCTTTACCTCACTGACCTTGTCGGCGCGCACATCCGGGGTCTGGTTGATGGTTTTGTGTATCGCGGCGGCGTCGCGGGTGGAAGCGGAGATTTGCACCCGGTCACCGGAGCTGCCGCCGGTCTCGGCCCGTATCCGTTCGCCACTGGCGCGACCCGTGTTTTTGCGCGACTCAATCCGGGAGCTGTCTCCCTTCATCTGCGGGGCGATTCCGGTCAGTTTCATCTTAAGTGCCGTTTACACGGCCCTCCATAAGGTTGCTTGGCAGGTACTTGCATTTTTTTCTAATTTCTTTATCGGCAACCTTAACGTAAACCTTAATTTTTTTTTACAAAAAAATATTCCTGAATCCGTGAGTGTTCGAGATCGGGTCGGATGCAAGGAGGTAGCCATGTTGATAATACTTAGCAGTCCGTTGAAAAACGGGCTGGTCGCGGCGCACGGACGCGCCGCCGATTACACCGGGTTGAAAACCCCGGTGTAATCGAGAGGTTGGCCGGAACTTGTTTTGGCCAACCGGGAGTTGAAAAAGCCAGGACGGCTTTTTCAACAGTCTGTTAGATATATCAATTGACTTGCCGACACCGCAGACTGCCCGCTCTCGGGCGCTCCCAAGGGCGGCGGGGGAATCTGCCACCAAGGCTGCAAGCCCGGCTGATGCGCGCTGTTTCGAGCAGATGCGTCATCAAGGGCCTTGAAGCAGTCACGGATTCAGGTTTTTAGTTATTTCGTCATTCAGGCGATGGATTCCGGGTATCTTGTCGGTAGTCGAATCGCCCCTGTCGTGCGACAAATTGTCGCACGACAGGGGCGATTTTTTTTGATATACTACTTTGTGGCACTGCTGGTGTTCGTGGTTCGGAGATATTCTGCAGGGTTATTGTTCCCAGGGGGTTATAGAGGCGTATGATATGTATGGCGGCTGTAGGTTTATCGTCAAGCGGGGAACCGCGTTTATGACCGAACCGGCCAAAGGTCCGGTCCGGTTCGGTGTTGTCTTCCTGTTCTGTCTGTTATGGGCGGGGTTAACATGTATGCTGTCCGTTTCCGCGGATGCCGGTCAGTATTTGAATTCTTCCCACGGTAATTCCACTTACGGGGTTCTGCGCAGTTCAGTGGCCACCTCGTATGCCCGGGGAAATTGCGCCCATTGTCATGAACTGCATGCCAGTGTGCAGGGCTCTGAACCGGCTCCTACCGGCGGACCTTCGGCCTATGGCCTGTTCTCGGACAACTTCGTCTCCCAGACAGATAATTTCTGTATCAAATGCCATACCGGGGCCGGCGGTTATCAGTCGGGCGGTGTTATCGTCAACCGTAGTTACAGTTTCAGGGCCGGCGGCTGGATTCTGGATCCTGTCAATAATGTCGCTTCTGCCTTTGCTTCTGTTTCCCCGGCAAGTTCTCATAACCTCGGGGACATTCTTAACGTTATCAACGGCCGGTGGGGGTATGGTTCATACTCCAACCCCTGTGCCGCCTGTCATAATCCCCACGCGGTTCAGGGTGACCCGGCCAATGACCCGTCCGGGGCCAAAACTTCCACGTCCAGGGGATATCCGGTCTCCCGTCCCGGTCAGCATGGGGGAACGCCATGGGGGCTGTGGGGTGACACGACCGCTGAAAGGATGAGCGCCTATACCCCCAACTATCAGGCGCCATATCGTTACGGATCAACTTTGACCTATGAACCTGATGGTTCAAACATCCAGGACGGCTCCAACCTTACCGACTTTGTCTCCCTGTGTACCGACTGCCATAATCCCGGCATTACTATTTACAGCAGCACCCTTGGCAGAGACCTGATTAAGATCGACTGGAGTGTTGACAAGCACGGTCTGGCTGATGCCGATGGAGCCATCGATATGCTCGGCCCCTATCCCGCCACTCTGGGGAAGGTCCTTTCCTGTACCGATTGTCACGAACCGCACGGTTCTCCCAATAATTACCTGCTGAGGGCCGAGGTCAACGGTGGTGAACTTTCGGGTGTGGTAAGTACCGGCACCAAGGATTTCGGCTATTTATGCCGTCAGTGTCATCAGGATGACGCCGTTGCCGAAGGAGGGACAGTGAACGCTTGGGAATACGCCCACCATAAAAGTGCGGATAAACCCTATAGTCAGTTTAAGTGTAATCAATGCCACGGTTTTTCGTGGAACCCGATAAATTGTCGGAACTGCCATTTTCACGGCTCCTGGGTCGATGATCCGGCAAACAGCCTGGATGTAGCTCCGTCTTATACCCCCACCACCAGAAACACTTTCTGATCGGCGGAGGCGATATCTGCCGGGAACACGAGGCAGGTATCGCTTCAGCCGTGATTGATTTCCAGACCGTCTGTCAACCCCGGTTGGCCAAGATAAGTTCCGGCCGAATTCTCTATTTCGCCGTTTTTTTTAACCCGGCAAAATCGGTTGCGCGTCCATGCGCCGCGACCAGTCCGTTTTTCAACGGGCGGTTATATCCCGTATTTATTTCCGTATCCCCTCGGGGTGACCATCCGGCCGTCGATGACCCGGGTGGTTGAGTTGCCCACGATCACTGTTGACTGCATTCCCACCTGTTCGCAGTCGAACCCGGCAAGGGTGGTGAGGATGACCTTCTCGTTTTCCCTGGTCGCGGCGGTGACGATACCCACCGGGGTTTCCGGCCGGCGATATCCGGCGATGATTTTTATTGCCCCGGGAAGCTGCCAGTCGCGTTTTTTTGATCTCGGGTTGTAGATGGCGATGACGAAATCGGCCCCGGCCGTGGCGTTGAGCCGTTTTTCGATCAATTCCCAGGGAGTAAGGAGGTCGGAGAGACTGATGGCGGCGAAGTCGTGCATCAGCGGGGCGCCGAGACGGGCGGCGCAGCTGTTCACCGCGGCGATACCGGGGACGATTTCGATATCCGGCGGCGCGTTCATCCCGGCCGCAAGCTCGTACACCAGTCCGGCCATGGCGTAGATCCCGGGATCGCCGCCGCAGACCAGGGCCACCCGCTTTTCTCCCGCCAGTTCAAGGGCCTCGCGGCAGCGGTCCACCTCCTTCATCATGGTTGAGGCGATTACCTCCTTGCCGCTGATGAGATCCGGAATAAGGTCGAGATAGGTGCGGTAGCCGATTATTACCCCGGCCCGGTCGATTGCGGTGGCGGCGGCAAAGGTCAGTTGTTTTTTATCGCCCGGGCCGGTGCCGACCACGCTGAGCAGGCCGCGGCCATGGTCACGTTTTTCCATTTTTTCTTCCTCACGATCAGTTCTCCGTTACCCGCGGCCAGCACCGCGGCCGGTTCGGCCACCCCGGCCGCCCCGGTGGCCCGGATGACCGCCGTTGACGGCGATGCCACCGGGATCAGGTTCAATTCTTCACTGCGGTAAAAAAACAGGGGCCAGCCGTTTTTTTCCGCGAATGCGGCAAGGCCGGGTTCATCCTTTTTCAGGTCAATGCTTGCCACCCCGGCCACCGCCGTCCGGGCCAGACCGCAGGCGGCGAAAAATTCTTTGGCCGCGGTCTCGATCTCCGTCGCCGCGGTGCCGCGGTTGCAGCCTACGCCGAGGTATATCGGCAGCGGCCGGGCCTGTTTGTCCGCCCATTCGTCCCGGTCGGTTATGACCAGGTCGGCCGACGCCGGGTCTTTTACCGGGATAAAATCATCCGACAGGGGGTAGCCCACCCGGTCGCAGACCGTGATACTTCCCCGGTTAACCAGGGCTGCGGCCGTCCGGGTAACGGTTTCCGGAGCGGCGGCGAGGCCGTGGTCCCGCAGCCACAGGTCAACCGCGGTATGGCCGGTGACGTCACTTGCGGTGGTGATCACCGCCTTGCCGCCGCTTGCCGCCGCCGCCCTTTCGGCAAGTTCGTTGGCCCCGCCGAGGTGACCGGAGAGCAGGCTGATGGCGAAACGTCCTTCTTCATCCATCACCACCACTGCCGGGTCGTTTTTTTTATCAGCGGCAAGGGGGGCCACGGCCCGCACCGCGATTCCTGATGCCATGATCAGGACAAAACCCTCGTGGATTTTCCAGAGTTCGGCCAGGGCCTTTTTTATTCCCCTTTCCGGTTCAATGATTTCGGCCCCAAGCCGCGGGGCGATTTCGGCGGCAAGGCGTTTTCCCCCGCGGGTGATGGCGATGACCGCGATCCTCATTCCGCCTTCCTCGTTCCGTGACTGAAATTTTTGTCATACAGGCGGGAAAGGGTACCCGGCCCGGTTTTATCCAGGGAAAAGACCTCGCCCACGGCGATGATCGCGGTTTTTTTGATCCCGGCGGCAGCGATTTTTCCGGCGATGTCGGAAAGCGTTCCCCGTATTGTCCTTTCTTCAGGCCAGCTTGCCTTTTCCACCACCGCCGCCGGGGTATCGCCGGGGTATCCTGCCGTTATCAATTCTTTTGTCACCTCATCGATCATTCCCACTGACAATAAAATCATCATCGTCGCCCGGTGGCGGGCCAGTTCGGGAAGTGACTCCCGTTTCGGCACCGGGGTCCGGCCGCCGCGGCGGGTGATGATCACCGTCTGCGATATTTCCGGCAGGGTCAGTTCCGCGTTCAGGGCCGCGGTCGCGGCCGCCACCGAACTCACCCCCGGCACCACCGTGAAGGGCACGCCCTCGCGGCGGAGCCGGGTCATCTGTTCGCCGATGGCGCCGTATATGGCCGGGTCGCCGGTGTGGAGCCGCACCACCTTTTTTTTCGCCCGCCAGGCCATGGTTATCGCCTCGCAGATCTCGTCAAGGTGCATCCCGGCCGAGTCCCGTACCTCGGCCCTGATCCCGGCCACCACCTCCATCGGCACCAGGCTGCCGGTGTAGATTACCAGGTCGGCGGCGTCAAGAAGACGCCGGGCCTTGAGGGTGAGAAGCTCGGGATCACCGGGCCCGGCGCCGACAAAATATACCGGCCCGTTCATCGGCCGTTTCCCCGGCTGATGATGACGGTGGAGAAATAATGGCATCCCCGGGCCGGGTCGAACCCTGAAAGCCCCCGAACCACCCGTTCGTTATTTTGTCCCACCCGTTCCACCAGCACCGCCCGGTCGAGGAGGCCGAGGTCGGTGAGCAGGGTCTTGACCCTGGCCATGACCCGGTGGACCTTCATCAGGACCACGGTGTCGCTGGTTTCAATGGCCCGGGCCAGGGCGCCGTTTTCGTAGGTAGCCGGAATCACGGTGAAACGCTGGTTCCCTTGGCACAGGGAGACGCCCGCGGCCGCGGCCGCGGCGGTGATGGAGCTGACCCCGGGAATGATCTCGATATTGGTCTCCGGCGCCTTTGCTAGCAGGGCCTCGCAGACGTAAAAGCCGGTGGAGTAAAGGGTTGGGTCACCGAGGGTGGGGAAGGCGACTTCGAGCCCGGCGGCCAGTCTTTTCGTCACCAGGGTTGCCGCTTTTTCCCAGGCCCGGGCCACTTCCGGGTCCGGGATCTCGCCCCGGTGGATCTTTTTCATGGGAAAGGTATGGTTGATGATCTCCTTGCCGCGGCTTGCCACCGCGGCAAGGGCGATTTCAAGCGCGGTCGAGGGTGAGGAGTCCGTCGCCCGGGGCGCGAACCACACCGGGCAGCGGCCAAGGATCTCCGCCGCCTTGAGGGTTATAAGTCCGGGGTCGCCGGGGCCGACCCCGAGGAGGTGAAAGGTACTCATTTCTTTGTTCCTGTGATTATGGTTATCGGGTTCAGTTCAGTCAGGTTCCTGTTCGCATGGCCGCGGCTGACCGCGATCCGGCTTGAAGACGGTCGCATGCCGAGATCTTCCATGGTCCTGATTGCCGCCTTTTTCGTTTTTTCCAGCACCGCGTTGACCACCATCCGTCCCCCGGGCGCGAGCCGGGCGTGACCGCTGTCGATGATCGAGACGATTTGCCCGTCGCTGCCGCCGATGAATATCCGTTCCGGGTTGGGCAGGCCCGCGAGGCCCTCCGGGGCCGGGGACGTGACCGCGGTCAGGTTGAAGGCGCGGAATTTTTTTATGTTGGCGTGGATGTTCGCGATTTCCTCATCGCGTTTTTCCACTGCCAGCACCTCAAGTCCGGGCCGCAGCAGGGCGCAGGTCAGGCCCACCGAGCCGCTGCCCGCGCCGATGTCCCACATCACTCCGCTCTCCGGCGGGTCGATGGCGGCCATTGCCGCCGCCCGGACTTCGTCCTTGGTTATAAGTCCCCGGCTGTGGCTTATGTCTTTCTCGCCGGGGAAGAGGCGGGCAGGGGCGGCCAGCCCGGTCCGTTCCACCAGGACCAGGTTCAGGGGCGAAAATGTTTTTTCAGCCGCGGCCCGGGCCAGGGTGAATCGTCGCACCCGTTCGCCCGTTCGTCCCAGATCTTCGCCCACGTGGACTCGGTAATCATCGGCAAGATCCCCGCAGCCGCAGGTCTCAAGACGGTTGAGCATGGCTTGGGCGAGTGCTGCGGGGGTGTTTTCCCGGTCGGTAAAGACAAAGGTCTTGCGGTTCATGAGGAGCCGGACCGCGTCCCGGTCGTGCCTCCGTCCGTGCAGGCTCAGGAACACGGCGTCGTCCCAGGGAATCTTCAGCCGCGCCGCCAGGGCCTGGACCGTGGAGACCCCGGGCCGGATTTCAACGGCCTCCGGGCCGAAACGGTTGATGAGCAGTCGGCCGATGCCGAAGAAGAGCGGGTCGCCGCCCACCAGTACCACCACCCCGTCGTCCCGTTGGGCCGCGATCTCGTCCATCGTCTCCCTTACCGGGGTGATGGCGGTTTTTTTCATCTTTGGCGGGGCCAGGTCAAGGAGGCGGGATGAGGCGACCACCCGGCCGCAGCCGCTGAACATCTCCGGACTGGGATTTTCCCCGGGGCCAAGCCCGATTATGCGTATTTTTTTCTCCATTGTTTCAGCTCCGGGACGACCGGCAGCGTATCCGGCCGCCGCTTTCCACCAGATAGACGTTGACCTCAAGCCCCGATACCCGGGCCGCGTATTCCCGCGCCCTGTCGCATACCGCTTCCGCCATCCGGCCGCGGCCGTTTATGTCAAGACGGGTCAGGATCTCCCGGGCGGTGTTGCTGTCGCGTAATCTGGCGGCCTCGGCCCGGGGCAGGCCGAGTTTCACCAGAATGTTCACCGCGTCCGCTACCTCCAGGACCCCGTTGCGCACATGGGTCTGGGGAATCTCCAGGGCCGCCTTTAAAATCTTGGCCCACATCCCGGCGAGATGAATTTTTTTAAATCCGTGCGATGCCGCCTCTTTCAGAGCGAATTCCAGGTAGTCGCCCATCATTACCCCGGCCTCCTCCGGCAGGTCGAGAGCGGCGAAGGCCCCTTTTTCCGAGGTGCGGCCGGTGGCGAGGATCACCTCGGATATTCCGGCGGCCCGGGCCACGTTCATCGAGGCGGTGATGGTCGCGGTCCAGGCCGCGGCTGAGACCGGGCGGACGATGCCGGTGGTGCCGAGGATCGACAGTCCGCCGATGATTCCGAGGCGGTGGTTCAGGGTCTTTTTGGCGAGTTCTTCCCCGTTGGGGACACTTATTTCAACCGCGATTCTTTTTCCCGGTTCAAGTCCGGCCTCGATGAGGGCGGCGGCGATCATCCGCCGCGGCACCGGGTTGATCGCCGGTTCGCCCACCGGGACCGCGAGACCCGGTTTGCTCACCCGGCCGACCCCGTTGCCGGCGAGAATCGTGATTCCGCTATGCGGTATCAGGACCGCGGTCTCCGGCAGTTCGCGCCATGGCCAGACCGTGGCTGTGATCTCGGCGCCGTTGGTCACGTCCGGGTCGTCGCCCGCGTCCTTGATGATCCCGGTGACAAAACTTTTTTCTCCACCCGGGCCGCACAACCGCGCGGCCCGGGCTACCTCGAAGGAGTGACGGTCGCCGGCGGGAAAAGGGATTTCCACCCGGGCCGGGGCGGTGCCGGTTAACATGAATTCATATCCGGCCCGGGCCGCGGCCGCGGCGCAGGCCCCGGTGGTGAAACCGGAGCGCAGCCGATTTTTTCGCCTGCCGGGGGTCATCCTTTTTCCACCAAGGCCCGGGCCGCGGCCGGGTTTGAGCCGAAGTGGAGATGGATGTAGCTGCCGATGGTGTTTTTGATCCTGAAGCCTTCCATCCTGTCGCCAAGGTCATAGATCCGCTCCACGGTCTCCGCCATCGGGGTAATGGTGGAGTAATGGAACTCATGTCCCCGGATTTCGTCTCCGTCCCGGCCGAGGAAACAATCATGCCTCAGCCGCGCCGCGCGGTATCCAAGACTCCGCAGCCGCCGGTCCATGGTTGCGGCCGCCGGAAATACTCCGGCCATGGAATGTTCCCGTCCCTCAAGGTCACGGATTTCTCCGCAGAGATACATGAAACCGCCGCATTCGGC
>JAJRZW010000008.1 GCA_024275015.1 Deltaproteobacteria bacterium
CTCGATGTCGGCTCATCGCATCCTGGGGCTGGAGCAGGTCCCAAGGGTTTGGCTGTTCGCCAATTAAAGCGGTACGCGAGCTGGGTTTAAAACGTCGTGAGACAGTTTGGTCCTTATCTGTTGCGGGCGTAGGATATTTGCGGAGATCTGTTCCTAGTACGAGAGGACCGGAATGGACGAACCTCTGGTGTTCCAGTTGTCGCGCCAGCGGCATAGCTGGGTAGCTAAGTTCGGCAGGGATAACCGCTGAAAGCATCTAAGCGGGAAGCCCACTCCCAGATAAGATATCCCGTACCATAATGGTACCTGAAGGCTCGTTGAAGACTACAACGTAGATAGGTCGGGTGTGGAAGCGTGGTAACACGTGGAGCTAACCGATACTAATAGGCCGTGCGGCTTGACCAATTTTTTATTTTAATTGGCGTTGCTGTAAGGAGTGGACTTGAATTTTTTCCATGAAGGGATACCGGGTTGTGCCTGCCAATCGGGCAACAGCTTAATCGACAGATATTCGGTTATCAGGTTTTGAAATAAAGAATTTCGGTGGCCATAGCGAGGGGGTCACACCCGTTCCCATTCCGAACACGGAAGTTAAGCCCCTCAGCGCCGATGGTACTGCCAGGGCAACCTGGTGGGAGAGTAGGTCGCTGCCGAGAATATTTTTTTGATCCCCACTCCTTCTTTTGAAGGTCGTGGGGATTTTTTTTGCCTCGGCTGCACAATCAGGGTGGCATGGCGAGGGGGGACACCCGTTCCCATTGCGAACACGGAAGTTATCCCCTCCCGGTTGGCCAAAACAAGTTCTGGCCAACCTCTCGATTTTATTGGATTTGAAAAATCCAATAAAATCGGCGGCGCGTCCATGCGCCGCGTACAATCCGTTTTTCAACGGACTGTTAAATCCCCCGGAAAAGGCTATTGCCTGCTCCGGGGGGATTGTCGTTTTTCGTAAAGTGCCCTTTTCTCAGATTTCAGCCTTTAAAGGAGATATCAACTGCCGGGCGCATGGTGGCGCAGGTGGCTAGGGCCCCGTGGATCTTGTGGTTTTTGAAATCGTTGATCAGTTTTTCATCTGCCGGTTTGCCGTTGTTGAAATCAACCAGGGCCTGTTGGCTCAGGTTATAGTCAAAACGGGGGGCCCATTTTCTTGAACCCAACCGGGCGGTGGTGGAGCAGTTGTCAACCATGAAGGCGACACCCTTGTGGTGCATATAGGGGTTGAGGGAGTCAACCGCCTCGATCACCGATTCGTTGGCGACTTCGCTCAGGCAGTGGCCTTTTTCGATCAGCAGGTCAATCTGGGCCATCATGGTGGCGCAGTACATCCCGGCGGTCATCGGGTTAAGTTCGGGATCGTCGCTCCGGTTGGCCCGGACCTTCTCGCCCACCTGCCACATCCTGGTGCCGTCTATCCTGTCCATGGGGAAACGGTGATGACGCCGGCCGGCCATGATTACGCTCCTGATCTCGTTGCAGCTTGAGACCTCGTCGTAGATTTCAAGGAGGATATCAAGGGCGGGTTTATAGGAAAGGGAGTACATCCGTTCAAAGACTTTTTTGTCGTCGCCGGAGAACTTATTATAGACCGCGAGGATACCGTCGTGGGAGATGGTGCGGCTGATAGGGCCGGTGACGTTTTCAACCGTGGCGGTGAAGGCCTCTTCCTCGTTGACCCCGTCTTCCATTACCATTTTCCGGTAAAGGGCCTCGACAATACCGTGAACTGCGCCGAGGAGGATACTGCGTTCGCCGAAGATGTCGCTTCGGTATTCGGAGGTGAGGGTGGTTTTGAACACATATGGCGCCCCGATCGCAACCGCCCAGGCAAGGGCGTAATCGGTGGCCCGGCCGTTGATGTCCTGTTCAACCGCAAAGCTGCAGTTGATCCCGGCGCCGTTGATTTCTTTCCCCTGGACGTACAGACGTCGCACCGAAGGGCCCATGCCTTTGGGGCAGACGCCGATGATATTGATGTTGGCGGGGAATTTTTCGCCGATACTGTCAAGGTATCCGAGGAGGAAACCGTGGGACAGTCCTAAGGTGGCACCGTCCTTCATGTTGGCGAATATCTCTTTATAGTTCTCCGCCTGGGCTGCGTCCGAGATCAGGAGGACCACCATGTCGGATGAGCTTATAACCTCGTACATCTCATCCAGGGTTTCGTCTGCTTCGTTGAATCCGGCGTCGCGTGCGGCGGCCATGGAACCACTGCCGTCCCTGAGGCCGACCGCGACCTTGATCGAGGTTTCTTTAAGGGAGTCCCGCAGGTTCTGGGCCTGGGCCGGTCCCTGGGAGCCCCAGCCGATGACCCCGATTTTATTGATACCGTTAAAGGCTTCGGGCAGGAGGGGAAACTTGTCCCGGCCGCCTATCACCACGGTTTCTACGGTTTCGGCAAGTTTTATGTCTTCGGTGGCGAAGATCTCGCTGGTAAAGGTGAGTTCGTCTTTGTTCATTGGTCACGATCTCCTGTTTGAATGGAAATTAGGGTGAAATCTATTTATCGGGGCCATGGGCAGGTCGGGTCGATACCGGGAGTATATCCTTTTCTAACAGGCGTTGATGCTGTTCCCGGTAAGTCTGTTTCATGTCCGCGCTCCGTGCAGATTACCGTTGCCCCGGGCGTGATCTTTGCAGATTAAACAGGTAAGCTCCGGGCCGTCTTTTTGTCTCAACCCGTTCCCCGATTTTGAAAAATAATGAGGGTTGTGGCCTGGCCACAACCCTCATGTTTTTTTTTTATGGGGTGAGCGATGGGACTCGAACCCACGACCTCCGGGGCCACAACCCGGTGCTCCAACCAACTGAGCCACGCCCACCACGCATGAAAAACAATCCTGCTATTTAATAAATTACCTGGGGTTTGGCAAGGGGAAATACCGACCTCGAACGCTCACGGATTAAGGGCTTTCACATCTCCCGGTTACAGTGTTTGCAGACCCTGGCCCTGGTCTTGATTATTTCGGCACAGAAAGGACACTCTTTCAAATTGTTGGCCTTGAGGATCCGGTCAACCGCCATGTTGGCCAGTTGCCCGATCTCGGTGTGCTTGAATTCATGGTTGCGGATCGGATCGACGCATTCGAGGTCGTTGAGTTCATCCAGGAGGGCACAGGCCCGCTGCCTTTTTTCAAGGTGTGCCTTTTCATCGAGGATCAGGAGGATGACCGGGGTGAGGTTGCGCTTCGCGATACATGTGTCAAGGTCTTTTACCGCAGCGTCCTCCGCCTGTTTGCGTTTATTGCGGAGTTTTTCTTCTTCAACGTCGATTATGCACCCGGTGTAGGCGTCACAGCTGCCGACCATGATCGGTTCACCTTTTTTCGCCCCGGGAAGCAGCATGTAGCGACAGGAGGCGACATGCCCGTAGTTGTCCTCAAATTCCTGCCAGCTTTTTTTGTACAGGCCGCATTCATTATTGAGGCAGATCATGAATACCGGACTTCCCCAGCCAAGGCCGTCACCGACATTGAGCGTCGGAGTTTGGCATGGGGTCATGGCGGTATCGCAGTGGGGGCATACATGTTCCTCGGCAATAAACTCGAGGAGATCGTCGTTCAGAAACATTTTTGGATGGTATCCCTGTTTAAAAGGTTGATTGGGAACAGGCACAAAAGGAAAAAAATAATGCATAAACCCGGCTGGGTCAATTTGCATGGCCTTATTATATTTTTCTTTGCTCTTTTCAGCCCATCTTTCCCTTGCCAGCCGTGATTTAATGGTTTGTAATAAAAGATGATCCCGGTGATATCCGGGACCCCGGAACCGGACCTTGATTGACTTTTCCCGTTGCGGAAGTTAAAAACAACCTCTTTGTGATTTAACCGGATTGATTTTCAACCAGTGGGGATCAAATGAGTGTGAAGCAGTCTAAATATGCTGAGGCCGGCGTCGATATAGACAAAGGTAATGCCTTTATTGAAAAAATAAAACCGATGGTCAGCGCCACCCATAAACGGGGGGTTCTTGCCGATATTGGTGGTTTTGGTGGCCTTTTTGCCCTTGGTGGCTTTAATTATAAGGATCCGGTTCTTGTATCCTCAACCGATGGGGTAGGGACTAAACTCAATATTGCCAAGCTTTGCGGTCGTCATGATACCATCGGCATTGATCTTGTCGCCATGTGTGTTAACGATATCGTTGTCAACGGCGGTCTGCCGCTGTTTTTTCTTGATTATTTTGCCGTCGGTGAACTTGAAATTGAGGTTGCGACCGAGGTGGTCAAGGGGATCGCCAGGGGATGTGAAATTTCGGAGTGTTCCCTGATCGGCGGCGAGACCGCGGAGATGCCGGGACTTTATCGGGCCGGAGATTATGATCTCGCCGGCTTCGTTGTCGGGATCGTTGAGCGCGAAAAGATTATCGACGGTTCTGATATCAAGGTCGGAGACAAGCTCCTGGGTCTGTCCTCAAGCGGTATCCACAGCAACGGTTTTTCCCTGGTGCGTAAAATATGTTTTGAGGACCTCGGCCTCGGGGTTGATGATCATATCCCTGAGTTGGGCTGTACCTTGGGCGAAGAGTTGATCAAGCCGACGCGGATCTACGTCCCGACGATTCGTAACGTGGTCAGGAATTTCCCCGTTCAGGGGATTATCCATATAACCGGCGGCGGTTTTTTTGATAATATTCCCAGGGTTCTGCCCCATGGCTGTGGGGTCAAAATTGACGCCGGTACCTGGCCGATGCTGCCTGTTTTCAAGTTTTTGAAGGAAGGTGGCGGCGTCAGCCCCGAGGAAATGTGCCGGACCTTTAATTGCGGTATCGGCATGATCCTGGTGGTGCGGGAGGACGTGGTTGAAGACATCTCATTCCAGCTGGCCGCGTTAGGAGAGCATCCTTACGTTATCGGCGAGGTCGTTGTTGGTGGTGGTGAGGGCCGCGAGGTTGATCTTGACTGTGGTGCCGGTTTTGTCTGACTTCCCCCGGTCTCAGGCCACATTTCCCCTAGCTGCGGTTATTATCTTTTCCGCCAGATTGGCCGGTACCTCTTCATAATTGGAAAATTCGACGCTGAATTCGCCGCGGCCGCTGGTCATTGAGGTGAGTTCGGTGGCATAGGTCTGGATTTCGGCCAGTGGTGCCTGGGCGGTTATGATTTCGCACCTTTCGCCGGAGTCCATTCCCATGACCTTGCCGCGTCTTGAATTCAGGTCACCGATTATATCTCCGACGCAGTCTTTTGGTACCCTGATGGTCATGTTCATGATCGGCTAAAGGAGAATGGAACCAGCCTCTTCCACCCCTTTTTTGAAGGCCATTGAGCCGGAAATTTTAAAGGCCATCTCCGAAGAGTCGACCGCGTGAAAAGAACCGTCTACCAGGGCAACCTTGACGTCAACCATTGGATATCCGGCGAGGGTGCCGTGTTCCATTGCATCAATCACCCCTTTTTCCACTGCCGGGACATATTGCCTGGGAATGACCCCGCCGACGATCCGGTCTTCGAATTCAAAGCCGCTACCCCGGCGCAGGGGTTCGATTTCTAACCAGCTGTCAGCGTACTGGCCGTGGCCGCCGGTCTGTTTCTTGTGTTTACCCTGAACCCTGGCCCGGCCTTTAATCGTCTCTTTATAGGGGATTCGCGGAGGGCTGAGTTTCATTTCAACCCCGTATTTACGTTTTACCCGGTCGGCACAGACCTCCAGGTGCACCTGGCCCATACCCGAGATCAGGGTCTCCTTGGTCTGGGTATGGCGTTCAAGCTTCAGGGCCGGATCTTCTTCGACGATCTTGTTCAGGGAGGCGAAGAGCTTTTCTTCTTCCTTGGGGTTGACGGCGCCGACCGCATAGGCAAGACCGGGGGTCGGCCGGGAGAGAATGTCGATAATCACCGGGTGTCTGGGGGCGCAAATGGTGTCGCCGGTGGCGGTTGCCTTTAGTTTTGCCGCCGCTCCGATCATTCCCGGCCCCAGTTCCTTTATGTTTTTCTGTTCTTTGCCAGCCAGGGTCAGGAGGTTGCCGCCTTTTTCCGGGGTGGCGTGATTGGCGTTGACAAAGTTTACGTTATTGATGGTGCCGGAAAAGACCCGGAATACCGAGAGCTTGCCTGCATAGGGATCAGTGATGGTTTTAAATACCAGGGCCACAAAGGGGGCATCCTCGTCGGGTTTGATTTCAATCGGGTCGCCGGCGTCGGGGGCGGTGGCGATAAAGGATGGCCTTTCGAGGGGGGAGGGCATGGTCTGACAGAGGAGGTCGAGAAGAGGGGCGGTGCCTTTGTTGGCGGTGGCGGCGCCCACGGTTATCGGGCAGATGGCACCACTGCTCACTGCTTTTTTGAGCCCGTCGAGCAGTTCTTCCTGGTTCAGTTCTCCCTCTTCAAGAAATTTTTCGATCAGTTCGTCGTCGGTTTCGGCGACGTTTTCCATCAGGGCTTCCCGGGCCAGGGCCAGTTCGTCCGCCATCTCCGTTGGAACTTCGCTTTCTTTGATCTTTCCGCTCGCACTGTCAAAGAGAAACGCCTTGCCAGTGACGATGTCAATTAAACCGCGAAAATTATCCTCGGCGCCAATGGGCAGGTGAACCACCGCGCACTTGAGCTCAAGCTCATTTTTTATCGCGTTGACGGTGGCGGTGAAGTCGGCCCGTTCCTTGTCCATACGGTTGATGTGGATAAACGCCGGGAGCCGGTAATCGCTGATGATGTTGGCAAATCGGGCCGTGGCTCCCTTGACTCCGGAGACGGCGCCGATGACCATTACCGCGCCGTCGGCGACCTGGGCTGCGAAAACTGATTCGGTGACAAAGTTTTCATCGCCGGGGGTATCGGTGAGGAATATGTGATGGTCATTCCAGGTGAAGTTGTTAAAGGCGGCGTTGATGCTGAGGTGGCGGTGTTTTTCTTCGGGCTCGAAGTCCATGGTCGATGTGGCGTCGTCGACCGATCCCATCTGTTTGTTCCTGCCGGCGGTGAAGAGCATCGCCTCGGCAAGGGACGTCTTGCCCGATTTGGAATGCCCGAGCAGTACCAGATTTCTAACCATGGCGCTTTTGCTCATGAAAGACCTCCGTTGCGCATTGAATTTTATCAGTCCGTTTAAGATCGAGAGGTTGGCAGAAAGTTGTTTTGCCCGGTATTGTCTGTCTCTTGTAGACCTCTTTTTGCTGATTGACCGCAAAAACTCCTTTTTTAAGAAAAAAGAGCTTTATACCCTGGGGAATAATACTATTCTGAAGCCCTCGGCAAAGTCAAGCCGTGATTGTATCCACCCGGAAATATGAAAAAAGCGGCAAGTGATACCACAACCATAGTCAGGTCCGCCTCTGCGGTCAGCGCGGCGGTGATGTGCAGCAGGGTTCTGGGGCTGGTGCGTGAACAGGCCTTTGCCTATCTTTTCGGGGCCGGTCCGGCCTTTGATGCCTTTGTCGTCGCTTTCCGTATTCCCAACCTTCTCCGTGATCTCTTTGGCGAGGGGGCCCTGAGCACCGCTTTTGTTACCGTGTTCAGCGATTGTCAGGAAAACCGTGACGCGGAGCATACATGGCGTCTTGCCGGTAATGTTATTGTCTTCTTTTCCCTTCTGGTCGGGCTGATCTGTCTCGTCGGAATCTGGCAGTCAGATAACCTGGTACGGTTGCTGGTTGAGAAGAAATTTGAGATCGACCCCGGGCGGATGGGGCTGGCGGTAAGCCTGACCCGGATCATGTTTCCCTTTCTTCTCTTTGTCAGTCTCGCCAGTGTGGTCATGGGAATTCTTAATTCCCGCGGTTATTTTTTTATTCCCGCCCTGGCTTCGAGTTTTTTCAATTTTGGTTCGATCTCGGTGGGGGTTGCCCTGGCCCTGATCTTCCCCGCCTACGGGCTGCCGGCCATTGCCGGGATGGCCTTCGGAACCCTGGTCGGCGGTTTTCTGCAATTGGCCGGCCAGATCCCGTCGCTTTACCGTTCGGGCTTTCGCTTTATTCCCAACCTGAACCTCGGTGATCCCGGGCTTAAGAGGGTATTGCGGCTGATGCTGCCAGCGGTTGTCGGTCTCTCGGCCCTGCAGTTAAACGTCTTTATCAATAACTTCTTCGCCTCCTCACTTGTGGTTGGCTCGCTATCCTGGCTTAATTATGCCTTCCGCATTTTTCAGTTTCCGGTGGGGGTGTTCGGGGTGGCCCTGGCCATCGCCGCCACTCCGGTCATGGCCAGGCACGCGGCCCGTAAGGATATTGCCGCCCTGCGTGAGACCTATACTTCGTCACTGTTGATGTCGCTGGCCCTGTCGATTCCGGCCACTGTGGGTCTGCTCGTCCTTTCAGAACCAGTTGTCCGGGTGATTTTTCAATATGGCCGTTTTGATGCTGTGAGTGCCCGTATGACCGCGGCCGCGCTTGATTGTTTCGTGGTCGGCCTTTTCGCCTATGCCGCGGTCAAGGTGACGGTGCCGGTGTTTTATGCCCTGGATGAGACACGTTATCCGGTGGTCGGCAGTTTCATCGCAGTGGCGATTAATCTGCTGGTGGTTCTTACGACCATCGGCACTTTGGCGCATCGGGCCATGGCCCTGGGTATATCGCTCGGGATGGTGGGTAATTTTCTTTTTCTTCTGGTCGTGGTATATCACCGCCTTGGTGGATTTTCCCGGTGCTATCTCTTTGCCGGCTTGGTGAAAATTCTTACGGCGGCCACGGGGATGGGGTTGGTCGCCGCCGTAGGGCTGAGGCTTATAACGTTATGGGAGGGGAGTCGGGTGGTGGAGATTTCTGTTTTATCAGGGGTGATTGTTGCCGCGACTGTAACCTACGGTATGTTTTTGCACCTTCTGGGACTCAAGGAGTTCGATATCGTGGTCACCCGGGTAAGGGCGCGGCTGGCCGGAGGGTAAGAGGCAGGGTTGTTTCCATGGTGGCGAGGAGGGCGGGGACGGCCCAGTCGACCCGCATGATTGTCGTCCCCAATGAGATCGGGGTGAACCTGGCGGCGAGGAATTTTTCCACCTCGAAATCGGTCCATCCCCCTTCGGGACCGATAGCGGCCACGGTTGCCCGGCCGTTTTTATCCGTCGGGGGAGGGGGGCTTGCCGGATGGGCGAGAAATCTCCTTGCGGCATTGCCGCAGATCCCGGGGAGCAGGTCTTCGACAAAGGGGCGGAATCTTTTATGGACCAGAACCCGGGGCAGCCGGGTTCGTCCCCCCTGTTCAAGGCCCTGGACAAGAAACTCGCGCCATTTTTCCTCCCGAACCAGAGAGGATGAGAAAAAACTTTTTTCCACCCGGGCGGAGTTAATCAGGTGCAGATCTTTAACCCCAAAGGCCGCGGCCTGGGCAAGAACCCGGCGTAACATGATTGGCCGCGGCAGGGCCGTAATCATGATGATGTCCGGGGCCTGTGCGTCGTCGTCAAGGTCGCGGACCTCAATCGTGGTCTCGCGGCCGCAGGCGATAACCCGACCGGTACCGGTCGGGCCGTTGATCAGGCCGATTTTAAGGGTGTCGCCTCTCCGGGGTTTTATTATCTTGCGGATATGATCACCGCGGCGGCCACTTAAGGTCGCCTTGTTGTTTTTTATCTCTTTTGGGTCAATGATAATCAGGTTCATGGTTGTCAGCAATTTAATTGATGGCGTCGCAATTAATGATGGACTCGCAACAAGTCCCCGCTCAGGCTTGATACGATGATTTTCGGGCGGCGGGCAACGGGCTGCTGAAATCCCGAACTCGGGCTATGCCCTCAATCGTGCGGGGTTTCTTGCCCCATCCCGCCGCCCGGTGCTTTTTCCGGAAATAGTCGAAGACGCCTCAGCGTGGAATGGTTACGAGACCATCAATAAATTCCGATCTACGGTGTCGTGGTGTCCTTTTTTCTTCGTTCGGCTGCCTCCGGTGTATGGCATTGCTCACAAAGGGACACTGCTTCTTGTATATAGAAATTATTGCTTGGTCTAAATTATGGGACGGCTTTTGCCGGAAGGATAACCGTAAATCGGTAACTGTAAACCGGAAATTTTTCATGATCGTCCTCTACAATATGCTCCAGTTGCTTTTTATGTTCTTCTTCTGGCCGGTCGCGGTGGCGCTTACGCTCCGGTCCCGGAAATATCGCGGTCGCATCCTCCGGCGTCTGACCCGGGCCGGGCTGGTTGGGCTTGATCGCCTGCCGCCGGGGGGGAGAATATGGATTCACGCCCTGTCAGTGGGGGAGGTGAAGAGTGTGGCCGCTTTTATTCCCCGTCTGCGCCGGGAGTTCCCCGACCATGTCCTGGTTCTGTCCCTGGCCACCGCCGCCGGTGAAAAACTGGCACGGGAGAATCTGGGTTGGATGGTTGACGCGATTATTCCCTTTCCCCTTGATTTTTATCCGGTGGTAAGACTCTGGATTGCGCGGGTCAATCCGGCGCTGTTTATCCAGGTCGAGACCGACTTCTGGCCGAATTTTCTTTATAGGTTGAAAAAACAGGGTGTCGCCGCCGTCCTGGTTAATGGTCGGATATCCGGGGCCTCCCTGCGCGGTTACCGTTACTTAAGGGGGAGGGTGGCCCGGCTTTTCGGGGCATATGGGGCGGTATGCGTCGCCAACGTTGATGATGCCGCGGCGTTTCTTGACCTGGGGGTGCCCCCGGACCGTATCCGGGTCAGCGGTAACCTGAAGTATGACGCCCCGGCCCCGGTATCGGGCGGGGGGCTGGCCCGGGTTCTGGCCGCCGCCCATGGCGAGGACAGGATATTTGTCGCCGCAAGTACCCATCGGGGTGAGGAGGAGATTGTCCTTGAGGTCTGCCGGCGGCTGCGGGCGCGATCCCTGCCGGTTTTTCTTCTTCTTGCCCCCCGTGATCCGGGCCGGGGGAGGGCGGTCGCGGCTCTGGCGGCGGACATGGGCCTTTCCGTCTCCCTGCGCCGGGATAATGATCATTCCACCGCGGTGATGGTTCTTGACACCATCGGTGAACTGGCCGGGATTTTTTCCGTTGCGGACATGGCCTTTATCGGCGGCAGTCTGGTGCCGCGGCGGGGGCATAACCCCCTTGAAGCCGCCGTTTGTGGAGTGCCGGTGCTTTTCGGTCCCTCCATGGAGGATTTTGCTGATATGGCCCGCGATCTTATCGCCGCCGGTGGCGGGTATGAGGTGGGCGGTATAGAGGGTTTTTTTAATCAGGCCCGGGAATGGCTGGAGGATGATGCCCGTCGTCTTGAGGCCGGGGCGGCGGCGGTGGCAATGGTGGCGGCTAACGCCGGGGTCGGTAGGCGTATTGTCGCCCTGGTCCGGGAAATCATGACCGCGGGGAGCGTCGATGGTGAAGCTTGAAACAGCGCAGAAGATATTCTCTCCCCTGCTTTTACCCCTTGCCCGGATCTACGGTCTGGTGATGAGGCTCCGGGCCCTTGCCTTCAGCCGGGGGGTTTTTGTCGGCAGAAGGGTTGCGGTGCCGGTGATCTGTGTTGGCAATATCACCTGCGGCGGCAGCGGCAAGACCCCGGTTACCCGTCACCTGTGCGAGTTTATCCAGACCCTTGGGCGGCGGCCGGCGATTGTCAGCCGTGGCTATCGGGGCCGGGCCGGGGGCAGGGTCAATCTGGTTTCCGACGGACTTGAGGTAAAGTTGTCGGTGGGTATGGCCGGGGATGAGCCGTTGATGCTGGCCCGGGCCCTGCCCGGGGTGCCGGTGATCACCAGTCGCAGGCGTTATGACGGCGCCGCCTTTGCCGTGGACGAGCTTTCCGCTGACATTGTTGTTCTTGACGACGGCTTTCAGCATCTTTCCCTGGCCCGGGATCTTGACCTTGTTCTCTTTGCCGCCACTACCCTTGCCGGAAACGGCCGTCTCCTGCCCGCCGGTATCCTCAGAGAGGGGGAGGACGCCCTTGCCCGGGCCCACGCCTTCATTATTACCGGTGTCGGCGATAGGCGCGCGGATATTGAGATGTTTAAACTCCGGCTTGAACGCCGTTTTCCCGGCCGGCCGGTGTTTTTATTCGGGCTTGGACTTGACGGCTTTGTCGATTCCAGTGGTAACAGTAATGCCGCCCCTGAACCGGGGACTAAGGTGTTCGCTTTCTGCGGTCTTGCCGACCCCGTCGGTTTTCGCCGGAGTCTTATTGACGCGGGGCTTGACCCTGTCGGCTTTCGCGCCTTTGCTGATCATTACCAATATACACCTGCCGATTTTGGCCGTCTTGAGGCCGAGGCGACAAGCCTGGGCGCCCGGATTCTGGTTACCACAGAAAAGGATATGGTCAAGATCGCCGGGATTGTTTCCAGCCGAGGGCGGGCGGCGGTGAGAAGGATTCCTCTCCTCGCCCTTTTGATCAAGGTCGTTCCTGATCCCGCCTTTGCCACTTTTATCCACGATCGTATTGGGGGGAGGATGGGTTGATATTGTTGTGTTTTCTCCTCTTTGGGGGAGATGTGTGCTTTTTCTGCAACGGGATTGTTGGAATGCGCAGGCAGGGTTTGTGATGTTTAAATGACGTGATTGCAGGCAGTTGGTTGTTGTTGTGGGTTTTTGCTGGACGATGGCCTGTCTTTTGCATCAATATTAAAGCGTTGTTTTGTGCTGATCATACGGCAGCCTGTGTCTGCCCCCCCTTTTTTTTGCTACTGTGAGCGCGATGAAAAATATGCTTAAAAAATACGAACCGAATCAATACACTCTGGCCCGTGAGGTGAGTTGTTCGGGCATCGGTCTTCACACCGGACGAACCATCAGGATGCTCATGCAGCCGGCGCCGGAAAATACCGGGGTGGTTTTCTATCGCAGCGATATTGATCCCGATATGCCTGTTCCGGCCCTGGTCGAAAGTGTGGTCGATACCAGGCTTGCCACTACCATTGGTTGTGGTGATGCCCGAATTTCCACCACTGAACATCTTCTTGCCGCCCTGCGTAGTATCGGGGTTGACAATGTCCGTATTGATATCGACGGCCCCGAGGTCCCGATAATGGACGGCAGCGCTGGTCCTTTTGTCTTTCTGCTGAAGAAAAAGGCCGGGGTGAGAAAACAGAAAAATTTCCGTCGGCTGATCAAGGTCACCCGTGAAATTGCCTGGGACGACGGCGACACCTGTATTCGGATTTTTCCCCATGAGGGGTTCAAGGTTACCTGCGAAATAGAGTTTAATCACAATCTGATTCGTAGTCAGTCATATAGTCTTGACGTTAACGGCGTGAGCTTTGCAAAAGAGATATCCCGGGCCCGAACCTTTGGTTTCATTGAGGATATTGAGACCCTGCAGGCCAACGGTCTTGCCCTTGGCGGTTCCCTTGATAACGCGGTGGTTGTCGGTCCTGATAGGGTTTTGAATGCCGGCGGTCTTCGTTTTGACGATGAATTCGTTCGTCACAAGGCCCTTGACCTCATTGGTGACCTTTCTCTTTTAGGCGCTCCTCTTCTGGGGCATGTGGTGGCAAAAAAGAGTGGCCATGGTCAGCATCTTGCCTTCATGAAGGAGATGGCGGCGGCTGGAAATTGCTGGGAATACCTTGAGTTCGCCCGTAATCGTCAGGGAAATATTCTGACCCGGGCGATTAAGAACAGTAGTCGAGCTGCCGGTAATGTGGTGGTTCCCTTCTTTGTCCCCGGTCGTCCAGCCATGGGTCAGAACGCAGTTCCAGCGGTGGGGCAGAATTTGTAGGTAATATTTCCGGCCATAGTTCGCCGTAGTTCGTAGAGAGATAAACCCGGTTCTATACCGGGTTTTTTTATTGGCATGACCGGGGGTAGGGTTTATTGTTTCCTCGTGTTTATGGCGAGGTACAGGTAGAACATTACTTTTCACAGGATCATCCAATATGGATATCAACGGTAAAATAGGTTTTCTTGGCGGCGGCCGGATGGCCGAGGCCCTTATCAAGGGGATAGTCGTCGCCGGTCTGGTGGCCGCGGATCAGGTTGTGGTTAATGAGCCTCTGGCGGCGAGGAGGGAATATCTATCCGGCGAATACGGGGTCGTAAGCGTGGCGGCGGCGGATGAGTTATGGTCGTGCGGGACGATTGTTCTCGCGGTAAAACCCCAGATCATGCCCCGGCTGTTACGCGATTATGCCGATAATCTCGACTCGTCCCACCTGTTGATCTCCATTGCCGCCGGGATCAGTATCGCGGTCATGGCCGGGTGCCTTGACGGTCGGGGGTGCCGGATAATTCGGGTGATGCCCAACACCCCGGCCCTGGTTCTTGAAGGGGCGGCGGCCATAAGCGGCGCCTCCGGGGTCGGCAATGATGATCTTGAGACGGCCCGGATGATTTTTTCCGCCGTGGGCCGGGTGGTGGTGGTTGATGAGGGCTGTCTTGACGCGGTCACCGGCCTGAGTGGCAGCGGCCCGGCCTATGTCTTTGCCTTTATGGAGGCGATGGTTGACGCCGGGGTGAAGATGGGGCTGGCCCGGGAGGCGGCGGCTGAACTTACAGTGCAGACGGTCATCGGCAGTGCCAGACTGGCACAGGAAAAGGGGATGGATTTCTATCAGCTCAAGTCCATGGTTACCTCTCCCGGCGGTACTACTATTGCAGGTCTTGCAGAGATGTCCCGGGCCGGATTCGCCGGAACGGTTATTGACGCGGTCGAGGCCGCAACCCTGCGCTCCGAAGAGCTTGGGCGGGGGTAGTGCCATGCGGGTACGGAAGGCCGGTATAATCCTGCGCCGGGACAGTGAAGAGCCGCGTATGGTCGCTGCTGAACTTTCGCAATGGTTTGCCGAACGCGGAATCTCCGCGGTGGTTGACTGGATTGATCCCGACCTCGATCTCCTGGTGATACTCGGAGGGGACGGCACTCTGTTGCATGTGGCCGATCGCGCCAGCGAGTTTGAGATTCCGGTCCTGGGGATTAACCTTGGTGATCTCGGTTTTCTGACCGAGGTTGAGGTGGCCGACCGCCTGACCGCGCTTGAGAATATCCTTGCCGGGTCGCTGGTGATCGAGGAACGCCTGATGCTCAAGGCCAGGGTTTGCGCTCCCGGGGGTAACGGCGCCTGGCGGCCGGCCTTGAATGATGTGGTCATCAGCCGGGGTAGTCTTGACCGTCTGCCCCGGCTTGCGGTCTGGGCCGACGACTAGCTTATCACCGCTTACCGCGCCGATGGTCTGATCGTTGCCACTCCCACCGGTTCCACTGCCTATAACCTGTCGGCGGGGGGGCCTATTGTCCGGCCCGGTCTTGATACCCTGTTGGTTACCCCCATCTGTCCCTTCATGCTTGAGACCCGGCCGGTGCTTTTGCCGCCCGAGGTGGTCTTGAGGATTGAGATCAGTGGCCGTGGCGATAAGGTCGGGGTGATTGTTGATGGCCAGTCCAGCTTTAGTCTGGCCCCGGGTGAGGTGCTTGAGGTAAGGGCTGCGGAAAAAAGGCTGAGGCTGGTAAGTTCACCACGCCGCGGCTATTTTGAGATTCTCAGGGCTAAACTCAATTGGGGCGGGGTCAACGGCGGTTAACATCCCGTGAAGAAACCCGAATCCGAGCGGCTGTAAAGCCCGCTACGCCATCAATCTTCGACAAATTCGGGGTCGATTGTCTTTTTCAGCTCTTTTTTTTCCCTTTCCATTGCGGCGCTGCCTGCGGCTATGGCCTCATTCAGGTCCTTTTTTTTCTCGTTCAGGTACTCTTGGCCACGATCCATCAGGTCTCTGCCCTTTTTCTTGATATCATCGCCGTTTTCATCATATCTGTCTTGGAGTTCATCAAGAAATTTTTCTCCGAGATTGCCTAAAATTCTGCGGTTTTCCCGGCCGGTCTTCGGGGTGGTGAGAAAGGTGAAGGCGGCACCGGCAATGGCTCCGGCGACAAAGGCGGTGAATCTTCCCGATGTGTATCTCTCTGCCATATCTATTCCTCCCGCTGGTCTTTTTTTCTCCTGCCTCGGCCGATGACATCCAGAAAAGCCCTGATCCCAGTGCCGATGCTACCGGCCTGGATCACCCAGGGTGCAAGCGCCCTTTTGATCATTGCCCCGGTATCGGCCAGATGGTCTCCGGCGACCCGGGCCCGGCTTATTGCCTGGTCGAGGCCGGTCAGACGGTGGTTCAGGCTTTCCGCCAGGCTCGCGAGTTCGTCGGCGCTGTTGCCGAGTTTTTTTATCGCCGCCGGCAGTTCTTCCTCAAGACGGGACAGTAATCCCTCCGCCTTTTTCAGGGTACGGCGCAGCTGGATAAAAAGGGGCGTCAGGGCCACGGTCAGGGCGACAACCAGCAGGGTCAGGGCCAGGGTTAATACCGGTTCAGGATTCATGGTTTTGGGTTTATGCGGGTTGATGGGTTCACGGTTCAGCGGTTTTGTCGCTCCCGTTTCTTTGTCACTTGATCGCTGTTCTGAGTTTTTGACGTCTTCTGTCGTCAATCAATGATCAAGTCGTAACAATTCCCCGCTCCGGCTGAAAACGACGATTTTCTGGCACCGGGCGGCGGGCTGCTGAAATCCCGAACTCGGGCTATGATCTCAAACATGCGGGATTTTTTAACCCACCCCGTCGCCCGTCGCTTTTTCCGAAAATCGCCGAAGACGCCTCCGCGGGAACTTGTTACAAGACCATCAATTAATACGACATGAATAAAAAATCAGCCACGGCGACTGATTTAGCCGTTTTTCCTGGCGATACGATATTTTTTCATTTTGTACTGTAACAGGCTTTTGGTGATTCCCAGTTTCTCGGCGGCATGGGCCTGTACCTGTCCGGAATCCTTGAGGGCTGATTTTATCATTTTTTTCTCAATGGTGTCGAGGATGTCGGGCAGACGCCCGGAAAGGGTACCGAGAATATCGTCGTTTATCTCCGGGGTCTTGTCACTGTTTTCTTTGCCACCCTCTTCGGGGATGACATCGTCAATTTCTATACTGCTGTTGTTGCAGAGTATTGCCGCGCGTTCAATGGTGTTTTCCAGCTCGCGGATGTTTCCTTCCCATGACCGTGTTGTCATGTTTCTCAACGCCGCGTGGGTTATCTTGAGGTCGGGCATATTGAGGCGCTCGGAGAATTTGCCGATGAAGTGGTCGACGAGAATGGGGATGTCGTCGCGTCTTTCCCGCAGAGGCGGAAGATGAATATTGAGGACGTTCAAACGGTAGAACAGGTCTTCACGGAAATTGCCCCGGCCGACCTCGTCTTTCAGCTCACGGTTGGTGGCGGCGACGATCCTGACGTCGACCTCTATAGTCTGGGTTCCGCCGACCCGCTCAAAGTTTTTTTCCTGCAGGACCCGGAGTAATTTGGGTTGCAGGGTCATGGGCATTTCGCCGATTTCATCCAGGAAGATGGTGCCGTGATCGGCCAGTTCGAAACGGCCTTTACGCAGGGCGGTGGCCCCGGTAAAGGCCCCTCTTTCATGTCCGAACAGTTCTGATTCAAGGAGTTGTTCCGGCAGTCCGGCACAGTTTATCGAGATGATCGGCCCCTCGCGCCGGGGACTGTTGAAGTGGATGGCGCGGGCGACCAGCTCTTTGCCGGTGCCGCTCTCACCGCTCACCAGGACAGAGGCGTTGGTGGGCGCGACCTTTTCAATCAGGTTGTAAATCTCCTGCATTCGGCGGTTCTTGCCGATCATGTTGGCAAAACTGTAGCGGCCGCTTACCTCTTTTTTCAGACGATAATTTTCTTTTAA
This sequence comes from Deltaproteobacteria bacterium, assembly GCA_024275015.1. Classification (GTDB taxonomy): domain Bacteria; phylum Desulfobacterota; class Desulfobulbia; order Desulfobulbales; family JAJRZW01; genus JAJRZW01. Next base: position 17,518 of record JAJRZW010000008.1, read on the forward strand.
GAGCTGGTAGTGATCCACCGCTTTTTTGACGTTGACCAGAACCTCCTCGTTGCTGAAGGGTTTGGTGAGATAATTAAAGGCCCCGGCCTGCATTGCCGTCACCGCCTTGTCGACATCGCCGAAGGCGGTGATCATGATTACCGGCAGTTCCGGGTTGTATTTCTTAATATCCCGCAACAGGCTCATGCCGTCGCGCCCTGGCATCCGCATGTCGGTAATCACCAGATCAAGGTCACTCTCCTTGACGATATCCATGGTGCCGTCGGCGCTTTCCGCGGTCATGACCTTATAACCTTCCTCACCGATAAGTTCCGAGAGGATCAGGCGGTAATTGGGCTCATCGTCAACAACGAGGACAGCGTGCATGTTCTGTTCCTGTGATTTAAAGACGCGGTTAAGCCGACAAGTGCCGGCAGAGTTGGTATTATAGCCGGGGTAACAAGTGTTGTCAGGCCTTTCTTGGAGACTCGGTTTTGTCCCGGGAAAGGAAACGTCGACGTTGGCGTTTTTCGTGCCGTTTTTCAACGATCTGCCAGGGGGAGCTTGACAATAAAGGTCGCCCCCTGTTCGGGGGCTGAAATTACCTCTATGCTGCCGCCGACCTCCTCTACGCTACGCTGGCACATATACAGTCCCAGACCAGTGCCGGTGGGGCCATCTTTCTGTCTGAATACATCTTCTCCCCGGCTTCTGGGCTTGGAGGTGAACAGGGGATCGAATATTCGTTTAATATTGTCGGGGCTTATGCCGCAGCCATTGTCGGCGACTATGAGCCGGGCGGTGCCGTTGTCTCTGCTGGTTTCGATCCGTATGGTTGGGGACTTGTGTCCGTGCATGGCGTCGATGGCGTTGCCGACCAGGTTTGAGAACACCTGGGCCATCTCCCCGGGCACTACCCTGGTGGGCAGGGGGGAGGGGGTGAGGTTTATTTCTTTTTTGAGCTTATGTTTGAAAAAGAGATCAGACTCAAGGAAGTTCATCTCCTCTCTTATCAGCTCGTTTAAGTCCACTACCTTTATTTCCTGATTATGTCCCTGATGGCTGCGTGCCATCATCATGTTGATCATCTGGGTCAGCCTTACAGCGCCGAGATCAATGATTTCAAGGGAGCGGATTATGCATTCGAGGGGATTGACGACGTTGGCGCCGTTTTGATCCGCGGCGTTCCTGGTCACTGATCTTACCGTTGCCAGGGCGGTATGGGAGCCGGCACGGATGGCAGTAAGCGGACTCTTCATGTTGTGGACAATTCCCTGAATGAGCTGGCCGAACGCGGCCTGTCGTTCCGCTTTTATCAGCTCTTTTGATTCCTCGGAGATTATCTGTCTCAGATTTTCGTTATATATTCGCAGACGATCCTGGACCCTTTTCAGCTCGAGATGGGTGCTTACCCGGGCCAGGACCTCGGCTTCGTGGAAGGGTTTGGTCAGGTAGTCAACCGCGCCGCATCTGAAGCCTTCAAGCAGATTTTCGGGATCGTTCAAGGCGGTGATGAAAATAATCGGAGTCTGGGAGGTGGCCTCGTTAAGCCTTAGCTGCCGGCAGACCTCGTAGCCGTTGATCCCGGGCATGACAATGTCCAGGAGGATGAGGTCGGGGACCAGGAGGTCGACAAAGCGCAGGGTCTCTTCGCCGCTGCCGGTCTCGTGGAGGATATAGCCCTGTTCCGCCAGAATGGCGGCCAGTACCAGGCGGTTGGTGATCTCATCGTCAACGATCAGCACCTGGGGGTGGTAATTCCGGTCGTCGTTGATAGTCAGATCGTTGGCGGTATTTGTCGATATTGTCATCTGACTTTTCCATTCTGGACGGGGACGGCCGATGGAGACAACACCATGCCATCATTTTTAGATTCTATGATGGAGTGGAAAGGTGACACAAGGGGAATATGAAAAAAATACGCCGCTGCCGGACTGCTGAAAAAAATCGTCCATGCGTCGGGCGCAGTCTGTCTTGCAGCGTGACTGTTACGGGGTGGGCAATCTTTTTTTCAGATTTTCAAGCAGGGTGAGGGGAACCGGGGGCATCAGTCCCGGACCGCCGAGGCGGATGTCGGGTTTGCCTGCCCCGTGAAAATCACTGCCGCCGGTGATCGCCAGGTCGAGTTCCCGGGCCAGTGCAGTGAGATATTTGATGGTGGAGTTGTCATGGGCCGGATAGAGGACCTCAACACCGCCAAGGCCATGATCTTTGAGGGAGCGGATTATCCCCGTCATCGTTTTGCGGCTGTGGTTGACCGCCATCGGGTGGGCCAGAACCGATATTCCCCCGGCGCGGGAGATCTCCGTCATTGCTTCTGTTGTCTTGAGCCGTTCCCTGGCGACATAAGCCGGTCCACCGCGTTTCAGGTAACGATTGAAGGCGTCCTGGTTATTGCGGGCCATCCCGTGGTTGACGAGATAGGCGGCAAAATGGGGTCGGCCAAGCTGGCCTTTGGCACTCAGGAGTAATTTGTCGTGGTCTATTTCAATTCCCAGGTCAGAAAATTTTGCGAAGATGCCTTTGTTTCTGTCGTCCCTTATCTTCTGGGCCTTTTTTATCAGATTTTTGATGGCCGGATGGGCGGGGTCGAAGCAGTAGGCGAGGAGGTGGATAGCGGTATCATCATTAAAGAGGCTGAACTCAGCCCCGTTTATTACCTCGATGCCGATTTTTTTCCCCCGGTTGATTGCTTCGTCAAGTCCGCTTATGGAATCGTGGTCAGTGAGGGCGATGGCGGCCAGGTCGCTTGCGGCGGCGAGATCCACCAGTTCCGCCGGGCTCATGCTTCCGTCGGAACAATTTGAGTGGGTATGGAGGTCGATTTTTTTCATAAAGTATCACTGCTATCTTATGAAATTGTAAGTAAAATCATATAAATAAAGGCCCGGAGGTCTTCCTGTATCATACTGTCTTTGCGAAAAAACGCATAACAACAAGGAGATCCGAGCCATGGCATACCATACCACAATTCTGAGGCAAATTATTGATATTTTTTCTCGACATGGACAGGGGGGCGTGACAGAGACAACAGCGGGGGGCAAGTCCGCTTTTGGCTTTTATCGTCACCGTTGATAAACAAGAAAGCAAGGGATTATGGGGTAAGGTCTTGAATTGTCAGTTTTCTGATGCTTCGATCCGCCGTGAGTGCTTGTTACGAGTCCATCATGAGTTCATCATCCTTTAACATTCCGTTGAAAAACGGACTGGTCGCGGTGCATGGACGCGCCGCCGATTTTATTGGGCTTTAAAAATCCAATACAATCGCGAGGTTGACCGGAACTTGTTTTGACCAACCGGGAGTTGAAAAAGGCAGGACGGCTTTTTCAGCAGTCTGTTAAGAGGCCATCATGCTCTGCTGCTGTGAAAAAAGAAGGCCGCCCCAGGGGACGGCCTTCTCCTGTTGTCTGTGGTCCGGGCTGCCCTTACTTGCGGCCCGCTTCCCTTGCCATCCTTTCGGCCTCGGCCTTTATTTCGACCAGGTCCTTCTTCATCTCCGCGAGACCGTACCAGGTGACGTAGTCCGGGTTCATGTGGAAGGCCCCCTGGAAGGCGCGCATCCGGTGCTCGAGGAACATCACATACAGGGTCTGCTCGATGGGGGTCATGGCGTCGTAGAAGGTGAGTACGTCAGGATAGGCCGGTTTGCCTTCCCGGGCCTTGATGATGCCCTTACTGTAGAGATCGGCCACGATCTCAATGGCCCCGGCCATTAGCTTGTCCGCTTCCCTGATCATCATGTCGGCGTTGTGCAGGTTGGTTTTGGCGAATTTTGAGCTGTGACACCTGCTGCAGACCTTGATCATCCGGTCGCGCTCCTTCTGCCATGACTTCCTGTCAAGCCTTGCTACCTTGCCAGCCTTGACCACGTCGAGACGGGCGGTGGGCTTGCCGTCGGGGTCAAGGACGTGCAGGGCCTTGAGAATGGTGGCGCGGTAGCCCATCCACTCCTGGTCGTCCTCTGGCAGGCGCACGGCGAGGAAACCCCAGGAGGTCGTGACGTTGTGGTTGCCGTCTTCCATGTGGCAGGTCTGGCACTTGGGGGCCCGGCCGGTGTCGCCCTCGGTCTGGTAGATGACCCCGTGTTTGGAACCGGACCACATCTCCCACTGCGGGTGGTCAAAACCCATGTGGCAGGTGCGGCAGGCCTCGGGGCGGCTGGCCTCGGCCTTGGAGAATTTGTGTCTGGTGTGGCAGGAATCGCAGGGGGAGCCGTATCCCTTGCCCTTGGTGGCGGCGTCGCGGACCCCGACCTTGTGGCAGCCGCCGCATCCTTTCAGCCCCTGGATATAGGGATGGGGCTGGATTGAGTTGGTAGGCATGGCGCTCATGGCGATCCAGGCGGCGGAGTGCTTGCCGGCCATGTACTGGTCGTGCTGCTCCTCGTGGCATTTCTGGCAGGTCTTTTCGGTGGGCAGCTCGACCTTGTCGACATCGGCCTTGCTCTTGTGGGCGCTGCCGTGGCAGTCGGCGCAGTCGACATCGCCGCTCTTACCCATGGCGCCGGAGAAAAAGTCTTTGACGATGTTGGGGGTGATTTTTTTGTGGCAGGCCACGCAGACGCTGTCTGCCGCCAGGGCCGGCGCGGCCATGAATATGAGCAGGGCCGCGCAGAGCCCCAGCGCTTTTGAGATTTTTTTCTGTTTCATTCTTTTCCCTCCTTATTGACGTTGTAATAAATTCCCTGCCGTTCTTCCCGATAACAGTCCGTTGAAAAACGGACTGTTATCGGGAAGGTGTCCGCGCCGTCGATTTTTTCTGGTTGAAAAATCCAATAAAATCGAGAGGTTGGGCGGAGCTTGTTTTGGTCGATCAGAGTTGAAAAAGCCATGGACGGCTTTTTTAACAGTCTGTTAGGGGATCAAAGGGATAAATCGTGTGCAGGGTGGTGTTCATGGAACACTTGCCCCTCATTCTCCAAGCCTGATCGCGTTTACCGGGCACATTTCCACCGCCTCGTTGATATCGCATTCGTCACATCTCTCCGGGTTCATGGCCATGGCCTTGTCGGCGACCATTTCGAAGACTTCAGGACAGATCTCAACGCATTGGCCGCAGCCTATGCATGTCTCGTCGTCAATCTCGATGTTTTTCATTTGTCCTCCTCGTTTTAGTCAAGCAGTCTTTTCTGGCCGGTGATCTTTTGAATTTCACCAATGGCCTGGGTGATCTCGAGTACCCCCATGTACTCGCCGGAGTCGTTGTAGACCGGGTAGTAGCGTATGAGGACCTTGTCGCCCATAAAGTCGATCCAGAACTCGGCTTTGTCGCGGGTTTTATCCTTGAAGCCGGTGACGATCTCGCGCACGGTGTCCACGCTCTTTTCCGGGTGGCATTTTTCCACCTTGCGGCCGATGACCGAACGGGTGCGGGGAAAGAGTTTTTCTTTATCAAGGCGGTTGAAGTAGGCCACGGTATCATCGGCGTCGACAAAGGTGACCTCGAACGGCATGGTCTCCATGATCGCCTCGATCTGCTCGTGAGAGAGGTTGTGGATCAGCCCCTTTTTATCTTTCAACACCTTTTCCACCTCGTCGACCATGGCGGCGAATTTTTCGTGGGCGGTATCGCCGTAGGCGGCCTGGTCGATGGCGTAGAAGGCATCCCGCAGGGCCGCGGAGTCGTCGTCGCTGATAATCCGCCGGGCCATGGGGTAGAGGACGTCGTTTTCCTTCCATATATGCTCGGCCCGGACCTCAAGGTATTTGATGCCGTCGTCACGGTACGCGGAGAGTTCGCCGAGGTCCATGTCCTTTAATTTGCCGGCGGTGGCGACCATCCGGGTCAGAAGTTCGCGTTCCATTTCATGCTCCATGAGCATCACCCCGATGGGGCCGCCGTCCACCGGCACCCCTCGTTCCTGCATCAGGGGGAAGAGGTGTTTTTCCTCCTTCCGGTTATGGATTTTGTCGCCGAACTCAAGGAGGAAATCCAGGGCCCGGACTGTCTGCACCGGGTTTTTCGCGGTTGCGTCCATGTCTTCAAGACATTGTTTAAGGACCGCCATCGCCCGTTCAATCATCTCGTGTTCGGCGATGAGGTATTCGTCCCAGCGTTGATATTTTTTCATGGTTTTCTCCTCTTTTTCAGATTTACAGGAAACGGTTTGATTTTTTTCAAGGGTGGAGCTGTTCCGTGGGGCCGGGGTCAGATGGGCGGGGCGATGGTCACCACCACCCGCATTTCCGTTATCGCTTTGATCCCATGCTTTTCGGCGATGTCCGAGATCAGGATGTCGCCTGATTTCGCCGGCATGGTTTTTCCCTCGGCGGCGAGGAACTCACCCTCACCGCTGATCACGGTGATTGACAGCTGCCCCTCCAATTGGTGTGAATGGATCGGCAGGGTCTGGCCGGCGCGGAAATTGAAGTTGATGAGTTTGAAGAACTCGGATTCATGGAGAACAAAGAGTTTTGGCGCGTTGTCGTTGAACTCAGCGGTCTGGTCAAGGGCTATTTTTTTCATGATGGTGCCTCCTTTTTTAAAAGAGTATCACATAAAAGCGGCAACAGTGATTTGACTGAAGTCAAGGGATGGGGAAAAAAGAGGAATCATGCTTTTTTCCGCGTTTTTTTTAAGTAAAAAAACCAGGCAAATCCGGGGAGGATGAAGACCGTCGCCAATACCGCGGCCACGGTGCGAGGATTCGTGCCTGAGTCGATGGCGGCGCCGGTGAACCAGGTGGAGATGGAAAGGATCAGGGTGAGTAACCCCATCTCGGCGGCGAATATCCGGCCGCGGAACTCGTCGGCCACGCTTTTTTGCAGGAGGTTGGTGGAAAAGACCCACTGAATCGAGCCGCCGATGTGGCCGATCAGGACAAACCACACCGCGATCCAGATCGAAGGGGAGACACTGAAGGCCAGGTAGGCCGCGCTTGAGATGAAGAAGGCGGCAACAATGGCCCGGTACATGCTGTCCCGGTCCTCGCCCAGAATCCGCCATGCCAGGATTGGACCCACCGCGGCGCCGAGGCCGCGAAAGCTGTAGAGCAGCCCCGAACCTCCACCTGGTCCAATGGTGGGAAAGACATGCTCACCGAACCAGGTGAGGAGGATGAGGATACCGCCGGAGATGGCCCAGCCGCTTTTTACCAGCAGCAGGGCCGCAACTTCCCGCTCTTTTTTCAGATAGACCAGGCACTCTGCAAGGTCGCGCAGGCCCAGGGCTTGGGCCAGACCGTTGCCGCGACAGTTTGATCCGGCCGGGCTTTTAATCCTCAGTCCGGCAATCATTGCCGCTGAGACCACAAAGGTGGCGGCGTCGATGATGATCGCGGTGCGCCAGCCGAAAAAGGCGGTTATCATTCCCCCGGCGGCGGCGCCGAGGGCCAGCATTATCGACCAGGTGGCACCACTCATGGCGTTGGCCAGGTTAAGTTCCTCCGGCCGGCAGATGTTGGGGATCGAGGCGCGGCGGGCCGGGTCATAAAAGGTCCATACCGACTCCTGGGTCAGGGCGAGGAGGTACACCAGCCAGCGGCGTTCCGGCCTCGCGGCGAAAAGAAAGCCCAGCACAATGAATACCCGCGCCAGGTCGGAGAAGATCATGATTTTTCTGCGGTCGTAACGGTCGACTATCACCCCGGCCACGGGGCCGAAGATGGTCGAGGGGATGAATTTGGCGATTAGAAACCAGCCCACCGCCTTGCCGCCGCCCTGACTGCCAATGAGTACGAAGATGGCGATATAGTTGAACCAGTTTCCCGTCTGACTTATGACCCCGGCAAGCCAGAATCGCCGCCAGGCGGGGTTTGATCGGAGGAAGTGGAGATATGATCCGGGACGGGATACCGGCAGGGGATCGGTCATAAAGGTTTTCTCTGGTTGCTTATGGCGGTCAGGAACGTTATTCTTGATGATCGCATAACAAGTCCCAGTGGAGGCCTCTTTGGCGATTTTCGTAAAAAGCGCCGGGCGGGGGGGACGGGTCAAGAAATCCCGCATGTTTGGGGGCATGGCCCGAGTTCGGGATTTCAGCAGCCCGCCCCGGTACCCGGAAATCGCCGTTTTCAGCCGGATCGGGGACTTGTTACGCGACCATTATTCTTACCATTCCCGGCTTTTGCCGGGGAAGCAAATGATTCTAACCGCACTTTGGTCAATCGGCCAAGGCTTTGTCTGTAGCAAGGGAGTGAAATATGAAAAAATTCGGCGTCACCGTCAGCGGTCATATTATGGACAGCCAGCGCCTCCATCCCGAGGCCACCGGCGATCTTACCGGACTTTTGAACGAGTTGATTGTTGCCGCAAAAACCATTTCCGCCGAGGTCAATATGGCCGGGCTTGCCGATATCCTGGGGATGAGCGGCGATATCAATGTCCAGGGCGAGTATGTCCAGAAGCTTGACGAGTTTGCCAATACCGCGATCAAACGCCGTATGGCCCATAGCGGTTACGTGGCGATCATGGCCAGCGAGGAGGAGGCCGATGCGGTAATGGTTGAGGATGACTGTTCCCCGGGGCGTTATACCCTTGCCTTTGATCCCCTGGACGGATCTTCCAATATCGACGTCAACGTCTCCGTCGGTACTATTTTTTCCATCCACCGGGCCTCAAACGGCTGCCGGCCCAACGAGACCGACCTCCTTCAGCCCGGGCGCAGGCAGGTCGCGGCGGGGTATATCATCTACGGTTCGTCAACGATGATGGTTTTTTCCACCGGCGAAGGGGTCCACGGTTTTACCCTTGATCCCAGTGTGGGGGAATTTTACCTCTCGCATCCGAACATAAAAATGCCCGGCCGGAGCCGTTATTACAGTATCAACGAGGGCAATCGCAAGTTCTGGCCCCCCGGGGTCCTGGCCTATATAGATTATCTCCAGACCACCGACAAGACCTCCGGCCGTCCTTACAGCGGCCGTTATATCGGTTCGCTGGTGGCTGATTTTCATCGCAACCTTATTGCCGGCGGGATCTTTCTCTATCCCCGGGACAGCAGAAACCCGTTAAAACCGACCGGCAAGCTGCGGCTCCTTTACGAGGCCGCGCCACTGGCCTTTATCGCCGAACAGGCCGGGGGGCGGGCGATCACCGACGACGGCCGCGATATCCTTGATATCGATCCCGAGGCCCTGCACCAGCGGGTGCCGCTGATCATCGGTTGCAGGCATGACGTGGACATCGCCGAGAAGTTTTCCCGCGGAGAGATGCAATGATGGCCGGGGCCCGGCGGTGGCTGGTTTCGGCGGCGCTGGGCCTTATGCTGTCGGCAGTCTTGTTCCCCTGCTTTTCGGTTTGGGCCGCGGAGCCGGGCGCGGTTGACGCCAAGACGGAAAAAGGCCGCAGTCTTGACGACTTCATGATGCTTTCGCAGCCGTATATCACCAATATCTCCGCCTATGAGCCGATTTATTTTCTCTTCGGCACCAGGCTTTCCAAAAGCAAATTCCAGTTCAGCTTCAAGTATCACTTTCTCGATGATGAAAGTGGAGAACAGGGCTGGCTCAAGGGGATAAACTTCGGCTATACCCAGACCTCGTTCTGGGACCTTGAAGCCGAGTCGCTGCCCTTCAAGGACACCAGTTACAAGCCGGAACTGTTTTATGTGGGTGAAAATCTGGCCGGCGGCAAAGGGCCTGACGGCCTGTTCTTAAAGGTCGGGATCAGGCACGAGTCAAACGGCCGCGGCGGGGTGGATTCCCGCAGCACCAATTATCTCTACCTCGAACCCGTTGCCATTTTTTATAATCCCGGCAGCCGCTACGGTCTCAGGGTTTCGCCCGAGGTCTGGACCTATGTCAAGAACAGTCGCGACGGTAATCCCGACCTTCGTGATTACCGCGGTTTTTTCAAGCTCAAAATCAAGGCCGGCCGCGCCGACGGCCCGGTATTTGGCGCCGATCTCGGCTGGGCCCGAAGGGGAGGTTCCTGCGAGCTCAACTTCACCTATCCCCTGCGAACCCGTTACACCCGCAACCTCCGGGTTTATCTGCATGTTCAATATGTAAACGCCCTGGCCGAAAGCCTGCTCAATTACCGCGATCGCACCGACGCCACCCGCATCGGTTTCAGTTTTGTCCGTTGATGCGGGTTCCGGATCCCTGTCTGATCAGCATAATCAGACAGTCCGCTCATCAAGCATGCTCCGGAGCCGTCCGGAAAGCACCTCGATGATACCCAGGGCGATATCACTGTTTTCGGAGATCATATCCGAAAGGTCTTCCTGGCCGATGGACAGGCACCGGACATTACCTTCGGCGGTGGCCGTGGCCGAGCGTGGTTTGTTGTCAAGCAGAGCCATTTCCCCGAAACAGGCCGGAGAGTTCAGTTTCGCGATATCCCTTTTACTCCTGCTGATCCCGACCGTACCTTCCAGAATTACATAAAGGGTCCTCTCCTTCAGGGAATCCTCGGCAAAGATGCAGGCGCCATCGCCGAATTCAACTTCGCGGGCACATCCGGCAATATGCAGCAGAAGGGGGCCGGAGAGTTCACTGAAAATATCCACGCCCTTGAGAAACATGACCTTTTCTATCGCTGATAACATTTTCCCCTCCTCAACACCCTTTTCAGTTTCACGACCAGCGTCAGTCGGAGCTGCAGATGCAAAACGCTGCCGGTGCAGGGCAGCCGCTTCAGCCACTTCCGGGTATCTGCTGTCGAGCAGATTCGCAGACCCTTTCAGCCTCTTCTGCGCAACATGAAGAGTGGTCCCCTGAATAACCCGGTCGTCCATCCGCAGAAGTGTTTCAGCGATTTCGCCGCCATTAAAACCATACTCCTCCCTCCAGATCCGACTGATCATTGCCGGGCTGCCATCGAAAAGATTTATCAATCGCCCTTTTCCGGGCCAGCGCGCCGTTGCGTCGAGAAGTTCCATGGCATTCCCGTGATTTTTGCCGGACCGCAGATGGACATGGATATTAAAGATATCGTTTTGGACAAACACCAGTCCCAGGCAGCGGAACACAATTTCCTGCCGGTCCAGAAACAATCTTTCAACGATCTGTTCACAGGCTGCCGGCAGCACCCGATCCAGTAATACCATTTTCAGCAGGTACAACCCCTGCACCTCCCGGTCTATCATGCTGAAGACAGTCTGCCGATGAAAGCGGAGAGATGGATGATCCCGCCTGATCCTTGACAACGCCCTGGCAATAATAGTCCGCAGATATGCCTCCTCAAGCGGGAATCTGCGGCACAGGAAATCAATACTTTCCGGAGAGGCCAGGGAGCGAAAGGCCAGATACAGATTTTTCCGGACAGGATACGGCATCCCCTCGGTAAAAAGCGACTCCAGATAAGCTGCGGCTCCTCTGACCTGTCTGATCAGACGGGCGGCAGTTCGGCCAACCACGGGATCGAGCACGGCGGGAGCAAGATGTCTGAGCCGCCATATCTCCTCACCGGAAAGTGCTGCCGCCTCAAGGGCCGCCTTCCGGACTGCAGAGTCGCGATCAGTCAGAAGCACCTTCAGGATATCACGGCATTCCGCATTACCAGCCTCGGGAATAATACGGGCCGCCCGGATACGTTCTCCGGCATTCCCGCTCCGCGCGAGATCGTTCAGGCACTGCAGGCCACGATCACTGAGGTCATCTGCAAAATACCTGAGCCAGGCAATGATCAGGTCATTACCCGGAGGCTCCCCGGCGTCATTCTTCAGGAAGAATACCTGGGCCCGATCAGGGTCAGAAGCACTCATTGTCCGGAAAATTCGCTGTCTCATTCGGGGGAAATCTTCCACCCTGGCCACCAGTAGATCAAAAAACTCCGGAGAGGCAAGATCCTCAACCAGTCGAAGCACCAGCGTCAACAAAGCATCATCCCGGGTTTTCTCAAGAAGCAGACGACAGTAGCCGGGGTTCTTCTCCGGCACTATCTCGGAGAGAAGCTGCAAGGCATACAGGGCCTTTTTCGGTTCATCCGAGAAAAGCTCCCGCTCCAGAACCCTGATAGTCATCCGGTCGGCGAATACTTCCGCCAGCTCTTCGGGCTCGAACCTCTTTACCTGCAGTGAGGCAAGAAGTGTCTGTAAGTATCCGTTTTTTAACGGCACTGCTGCCATGAGCCACAGCGCCGAGGTTATCATGAGTACGGTGATAAAGGGCCGGATATCGTCGGCGCCGGAGAAAACACCCAGGAGGATAAGCATCAAAGCCCCCATCCCGCCAGACAGGGGACGAATGATCCCGGTCATGAAAGTCCTGGCCCTGAACCTGATATTTTTCCCCAGCGGCAGTAAGGCAAGATCAAGAGCCGCATTGTGAACAGTATAGCGAATCGCAGTGTCACCGAACTTAATGATCCCGGCCGCGATCACCCCGGGCGAGAACAATCCCAGCACACTACCGGCCAGTACCTCCAGCGGCATGATCACCGACGCGCCCCGCACTCCCAGTCTGGCCAGAAGGCGGCCGGAGAACAGTAATGCGTAGATAAGGGTTATGGTGTTGGAGATTCCGTAAAACAGTCCGAAAAACGAAGCCATCTGGTTCCCGCCACCATTAAATCTGGCCCGAACAATGATCTTGAAAATATAGTCGCAGAAGGTCGAACCAATACCGGTGAAGATAAAAAGGGCCGCAACCGCCATCAGGTAGCGATCCCCTTTCAGGTAGCTGAAAAAAGCGTCATCATTACCTTTGTTCTTCATTTGCTCCAGTGCCGCAGGTCTGGAAAATCGTGATAACCCGAGAATCATGATCATGGCCAGGATATAGAGCAGGGCTGTTACCGGCAGGAGGCCTTCGAGATCATATCTGAGTGTAAAAGCCCGGATTCCGAATCCGGCACAGGCACCACTCAAGATACCTCCCGCGCCGATCAGGCCGAACAGTCGTTTCCCCTGCCTGGTATCAAACTGTTCCGTAATATAATTCCAGGACTGCATGGAAGCGGTCACGACCAGAACTTCACTCAGCACGTAAAAAATCACCGGGAAAATACTGTAATCCCGGAGAGAGACAAAATACGCCGCCAGAAAGATAAGGGCGTAGAGTCCATAGAAGATGAAAATCAGCTTGATCTGACTGACCCGCATGGCGAAACGGGTATACATCCAGGCGAAAGCAGAAAGGGAAAGCGCAGAGATCAGATACAGGCAGGGAAGCAGATCGATTTCCGGGCGGGCAAGCAGCAGTGTGTCTCTGGCAGCCCTTGCCACCAGAAGAGAAGCAGTTGTGGAAAAGAGCAGAGCCGAGGAAAAAGCAACCTTCCCGTACTCTCCTTTCCGGACCAGGAAAAATTTCTCAAGAAGTTTCGCCATGAAAAATTTATAATGGAATCTGTAACAGAACAGACGAAGGCCTTGCCAGGCTGTTGAAAAAGCCGTCCTGTTTTTTTCAACTCCCGGTTGGTCAAAACAAGTTCCGGCCAACCTTTCGATTTCAACGAGGTTTTCAACCCGGCAAAATAGGCGGCGCGGACATCAGCCGCGACCAGCCCGTTTTTCAGCGGGCTGCTATCGGGAACTGTCTCCGGACTCTGCCTCTTCTTCAAAAAACTTTGTAAACGCCAATTAGCCCCCATCTTATCATCACTCTTCTGAGCTGTCATTATCCCTCCGTCAAGCAACAGATAACGGAGGACAAAGATGCAAACATGAAATCACGGTCACGACATGGCCATAACAGACTGTTGAAAAAGCCGTCCTGGCTTTTTCCACTCCCGGTTGGCCAAAACAAGTTCCGGCCAACCTTTCGATTTCACCGGGGTTTTCAACCCGGCAAAATCGGCGGCGCGGACATCAGCCGCGACCAGCCCGTTTTTCAGCGGGCTGCTAATGGTGACCCCTGCCTGAAACAGTGAAGGTGGATCGATTTTGATGTTTTCAATGGTGACAGTTGCCGCTGCCGGTGCATAACTGTCCCCGCGCAAACATGGATAATTTGCCGGCGATAAATGCCTCGATGGCAGAGTTTACGTCGGGGTAGCTGTTAAGGTCGGCAAAGTAGACATCCATGCCGAATTGCTGCATCTTCTGGAATGGTCCCGGGCCCATGCCCGCGGCAATCATGGCGTTAACTCCCTGTTCGGCCAGCATGGCCACCGGTTTCATGCAGCCCCCGGCACCATGGGCGATGTTTGCCACCGTGCGGATGTTTACGGCTTGGTTGTTTTCAACGTCAAACAGGGTGAAAACCGGGCAGTGTCCGAAGTGGTCGGAACGATCGCCTTCTTCATTTTCAGATGGTATTGCCAGGGTAATTTTATTCATTGTAATGCTCCTTGAAAATAATATTTATGTAGATGCTGACCGGAACTTGTTTTGGCCAACCGGGAGTTGAAAAAGGCATGACGGCTTTTTCAACAGTCCGTTAAGAAATCCCGCATGTTTGAGGTCATAGCCCGAGTTCTGGGTTTCAGCAGCCCGCCGTCCGGGGTCCGGAAATCGCCGTTTTCTCCCCGGAGCGGGGACTTACGAGACCATCCTGCTTATCTCGCTGAAACTTTATTTATATGTAGAACCATGCCCTCTGGGCGTTGTTCTTGCTTGCTTATCCTGCCGCCAGCCCAGGTGATCACCCGGTTCAGGTGTCTGACCATGTCGGCATCACAGATGGCCTTAAAGGATATATCTTCCCCGTCTTGCCCAAGACGGCTCCGTATATCACGGATGCCGCGTCAGCAATGGCCGCGATAGTCTATTATGTCTTGAGTTTCATCCTTCATGTTTTAGCTTTTCACACTTCACACTTATATCCTTATATCCGTCCCGATAAATTTACACTTAACCCTGGCGCATTCCAGGCAGCGCGTGCATTGACTGTGGTCCGGAGTCTTCACCGGGTTAATTCCCTGGGGGCAGGCATCTTTACATCGGCCACAGTCTACACAGCCATCCTGGTCGATATTGACAAATACCCCGGAAATCCTGTTGAACAGGCCTAAAAAGCCGCCAATTGGACAGAGCATCGTGCAGAAAGGGCGCTCGATGCAGACAGCAGCCGTCAGCACGATGGCAAGGATACTTGACGAGGCAATGGCCCATGCTCCCTCTGGGGTCTTGAAGAACAAGGGGATCCCCGCCGCCTGTTGCCAGAGACGATTGATGGTGCCGGGAGGGCAGATGTCGCAGAAGGCCATATGACGGCTATAATAAGGCAGCAAGATAACCATGCCGATAAATATCGGTAGTCTTAGATGCCCTGCCCAGCCGGGCAGTTTAAACTTTTTGACCGGGATCCTGGTCAGCAGATCCTGGAGAAAACCAAAGGGACAGAGCCAGCCGCAGCCCATGGTGCCGAAAAGAGCGCCAAAGAGGATGAGTACCGCAAAGCTAGCCAGGGCGGTGGAGGCAAGTTTGGAGTTAATACTGCCAAGCATACCCATGGATGCCATAATCGCGCCGCGTTCTATGAGGATAAGCGGACAGGCAAAGGTGGAGAGAGAGCAGTTGGAGCATTGCAGGTAGCCGCAGGGAATAAAGCGTAACAATGAGAAGACATAGGCGTTTGACAGGAGTAGTGCCAGGGTCTGTGCCGTCCGGCGGTTTTTGATGAATTGAAATATTTTTTCTTGCATCATTAATTACCGGCGGCGCGTCCATGCGCCGCTAACAGCCCGTTTTTTTAACTGACTGTCAGGTGTTGGCCCTGTGCGCCCATGTCGCATGGGAAAACGTCCGTTGCGCAGCATGGATTTCATGTCAAGGGCCGGGGGCCTGCGGCTGGTTTTTGGTTTGAGGGTGTATCCGAGTGTAAAAGAGGATATCGCCAGCAAAACTACCCAGAATAATTTGAATATCTTCTTGCTCATAATAATTGATGGTCTCGTGACAAGTCCCGCGGAGGCGTCTTCGGTGATTTCCGGAAAAAGTGCCGGGCGGCGGGGTGAAATTTCCGCCGGAGTGAAAATCAGGCAAAAAACGCATGAATTCAGATAAATACATACTCGGTTGCCACTAACAGACTGTTGAAAAAGCCGTCCTGGTTTTTTCAACCCGGTGAAATCGGCGGCGCGTCCGTGCGCCGCGACCAGCCCGTTTTTCAACGGGCTGCTAAGCCGTCACGGATTCAGGTTACTGAAACCGTGAGTCCGCTTTTGTTTGAGATACTTACATGCTTTGCACTATGGCATGTTCCTCCTTGCCAACCTTGCCCATCATGGTCTTTACTGAACCGCTGAGGAATTTACTCATCATACCGGTGTTGAGTTTGGAGATTTTCACCTTGCCGTTCTCTTCGAAGATGCCAAATCGGCAGGGCATCATGGCGGCAAAATGCGGTTGGTCTTCTAGTACTTGTTTGGCGTACTCGGGTTTACATAATTCGATGATATGGACGCGGTTTTTGACATGCACACCTTTTTTGGCGGTCATGGCGTTGACATCGTGCTGGCCGGGAATTCCCCATTTTGAGTCTTTGATTGCCGCTTCGGCTCGCTTTACTGTTTCTTCAAAATCATATTCTGAATCAAAGGTCTGCACCATCTGGTTACGAAAAAACCAGATCATTACCAAGACCATAAAGGTTGCTCCGCCGAGGAAGCCTGCGCTTGCTGTTAGTACCATTTTATTTCTCCTTGTTAATCGTTGTTGGCCTCGCAACAAGTCCCTGCGGAGGCGTCTTCGGTGGTTTCCGGAAAAAGCGCCTGGCGGCGGGATGGGTTAAGAAATCCCGCATGCTTGATGGCTTAGCCTGAGTTCGGGATTTCAGCATCCCGCCGTCCGGAAATTGCCGTTTCAGGCCTAAGCGGGGAATTATTGCGACTTCATCTTGGTTTGCCTGGTAAAAATATTCCGGGCTGTTCTTTTGTTAATGGCTGCCAAAGCAACTTTGGTGCCAATGGTAACCGTAATGTCTTGGTGCTTGTTAACTTCCTGTAATGGCGTATAAACCGGACTTGTAGTTTTTTATGTGGATAAAGATATAAAGGCGCTTGGTTTGCAAAATGTTGCTATGGTGTTAATTATGTTAATTAACGGTTAACAAGTAGTTGGCGGGGTATATGTCATGCCGTTTTCGTTGGATACAAATGTCTGGAAGATAATCGTTAACACCATGCAAGAAGGCTTGATGGTGGTTGACAAGGAAGGCCAAATCGTTTTTGCCAATAAGGCATTTGAGGAATTGTTTGGCTACACCAACGCCGAGCTTGCCGGTAAGAGTTGTGATGTGTTTCAGTGTGACCGCTGTTTTTCGGCCCGGGCCAGCGGCCTGGATAAATACTGCGCACTTTTTAAGGATGAAGAGATAAGGAGTTCTGAATGTGTCTTTCGTCGTAAGGACGCTACCCCTCTGCATGTTTTAAAGAATGCCGCCGTTATCCGTGACGCCGAAGGTCAGGTGATCGGCGGGGTGGAAACCCTTACGGATTTAAGTCGGGTGCTGGCTGGAGAGGAGATAATCGCCTCCCTTAAAGAAGAATTACAGGCCAGCCGCAAGGATTTTGGTGATATTGTCGGGCGATCCGAGGCCATGCGGCAGGTATTTGATCTGGCCGCCAGTGCTGCATCCTCCGAGGCGCCGGTGGTGGTTTACGGTGAATCCGGGACAGGAAAGGAACTCCTGGCCCATGCCCTGCATCGGCAAAGCGGTCGGCAGGCGGGGCCATTTATCAAGGTTAATTGCGCCGCCCTAAATGAGAATCTTCTGGAAAGTGAACTCTTTGGGCATGTAAAGGGGGCCTTTACCGGCGCCGACCAGCAACGGATTGGCCGCTTTGAGGCGGCCAATCGCGGCAGTATTTTTCTCGACGAGATTGGCGATCTACCCTTGACCACCCAGACCAAATTATTACGGGTTTTGCAGGAAAAGGAGATTGAGCGGGTTGGGGATAATCGCACCATTGAGATAGATGTGCGGATCATTACCGCGACCCACAAGGATCTGGTGGAATTGATTGGCCAGGGCCAGTTTCGGGAGGATCTTTTTTATCGTATAAATGTAATACCCATTAACCTGCCGCCCCTGCGCCGGCGCCAGGCTGATATCCCACTGCTGGTGGAAAAATTTATCAAGGTTGTGGCGGGTAAATCTGGCAAGAATATTAGCGGTATCAGTGACGCCGCCCTGGATATAATGATCAATTACCCTTGGCCGGGTAATGTCCGGGAGTTGATTAATGCCATCGAATATGCCTTTGTGGTCTGCCCGCGTGGCCGGGTCAAGGTCGAGCACCTTCCCCAGCATTTGTGTACTGCCCAGGTTGCCCGTGGCAATCCCGTGTCCAGCGGTCGTAGGGCCAGGGTGCGCCAAGCCTTGGAGGAATCCGGTTGGAACCGTACTAAGGCCGCCGCTGTTCTGGGGGTGAGTCGGGTTACTTTATGGAAATGGATGAAGAAGTATTCCCTGTGACGCTGGTGGGTAAATAGTTTTGCCGGCGCTCAGCCTGAAACCGAATCGTTCCGGGAACGTCGTGAATATTTCATGGTTTTGATCTTTGCCTCCGAATACGGGTTGCCATTGCTGGCTATGGCCTTGTAATGACGAAGTCGTAACAAGTCCCTGCTTCGGTTGAAAACGGCGATTTTCGGGCACCGGGCAAGGGGCTGCTGGAATCCTGAACTCGGGCTATGTCATCAAATATGCGGGATTTCTTGCCCCATTCCACCGCCCGGCGCTTTTTTCGAGAAATAGCCGAAGACGCCTCCGCGGGGACTTGTTACGAAGACCATCTTGATTGGGTCTTTGTCACTCCCATCTTCATGGGCAACATCGAATACCTCTTGGCGTTCCCGGGAAGAAAGGGCCATGGGGTCGGGTTTTCCGGTTTTTCTGCCCCGCTTTTTGGGAGACAGTCCCTGAACGCTCACTGGTCGCGCTGTCTGCGTCAGGCGCGGGGATGGGAGTGATGGAGTCCTTCCCGCCGGAGCAGCGCAACTGTCTCCCCGGACTGAAGGACTTTGAGAAACGGTGGCTTTTAAAAGAAGTAGACCAGCACCACTGATATATTGTCGCGGCCGCCGTGCTGGTTGGCGCTTTCTATCAGTTCATCACATCCCTGCTCCGGCCGTTCGGACTTGCTGACTATCCGTTCGATGGCATGGTCGCGGACCATGCCGCTCAGGCCGTCGGAACATAAAATCAGGCGATCCCCGGGCATTATTATGAGTTCGGCCAGGTCAACGTTTACCTGCTGGTTTTGGCCCATGGCCCGGGTGATCATGTTACGGACCTTGGATCGGCTTGCCTCTTTGACGGAAATCAATCCCTGCTCCACCTGTTCTTCGACCAGAGAGTGGTCGCGGGTAAGTCTTTTCAGGCCTTCGTCACGCAGGATATAGATCCTGCTGTCGCCGACGTGGGCGATTACCATGCGGTCGTTGTCAGGATCGGGAATCCAGGCTGCGGCCAAGGTAGTACCCATCCCCTGCCAGTCATTGTTTTTCCTCGCCGCCTGATAGATAACCTGATTGGCGAGAAGAAAGGCGGATCCCAGGCGGTTGGCGGATGAGGAGAGATCGTTACGGTAGGCACCGAGGAATGGTTCGTTGTTTTTCTGGGACCTTTTAATATGGTCGCATACCACTTCAACCGCCATTCTGCTCGCGATTTCACCGGCAGCGTGGCCTCCCATGCCGTCGGCGACCATGAACAGTGAGAGATCCATCTCAGTGAGGAAGGAATCCTCGTTATTACCGCGCAAAAGCCCGGTATCGCTTTTGCCGCTGACCAGAAAGTGCACTTTTGTACCTTACGCTGTGAACAGTTTATCTTTGATGATCTTGTAACAAGTCCCCGCGGAGATGTCTTCGGCCTCCGCGGGGACTTGTCGCAAGATCATCATCTTTAACAGACTGTTGAACCATAGTATGAATAGCAGTTTGTTGAAAAAATATGGATGGTTTTTTAACGAACTGCTATAGAAAAACACGAATAATTACAGGTCTTCCAGGCATTGCTGGGCCTCAATTACCATCTCCCCCGCAGTCCGGTAACGCTGGGCCGGGTTTCGGGCCATCATTTTGTCAATGATCGCCACACAACAGGGGGGGGCGCCGGGCCTTAGTTCGTTTACAGGCCTGAAGTTTGCTTCGCTGATGGCGTGCATCAGACTGCCGATATTATCACTCTTGAATGGTTTGCATCCGGTGAGCATTTCGTAGAAGACCGCGCCCAGGGAAAATATATCGGAACGGCCGTCGACCTTTTTGCCCAGCACCTGTTCCGGTGACATATAGTTCGGGGTGCCGAGGATAACCCCGGTCTGGGTCTGCGACGCCTTGGTCAGGCGGGCTATACCGAAATCAGTAACCTTGACCTGGCCTTTTTCAGTGAGCATGATATTGGCCGGTTTCACGTCGCGGTGGACCACCTCATGCTTATGGGCGTAATCGAGGGCAAAGGCAACCCGGATGAGGATGTTGACCACCATTTTTGCCGGGATCAGGCTGTTTGGGCGGCAGTAGCGGGCAAGGTCATGGCCATTGAGATATTCCATTGCCATGTAGGTGATGTCGTAGTCTTCACCGCAGTCGTAAATGGTGACGATATTTGGGTGTGACAACCTTCCCGCCGCCTCGGCCTCGCGGAAAAACCGTTCCTTGACTTCCTTGATCTGGTCCGGGCTCACGTCGTCATAGCGCAGGGTCTTGATTGCCACCTTGCGGTTGATTTTGGGGTCGCGGCCCAGGTATACGGTGCCGATGGCACCCTTGCCGATTTCCTTGATAACCTCATATCGTCCCAGGGTCGGGCGGGTGGAGTTGGTGCCGAGAAGGAGATCCGTCTTGGGACTGCCACCGCTGTCTCCTGGCATCGCTTTATTTTCCGCCCTTTTCAGACGGCGGATACGGCCGTCCGCGTCTTTGAAATGGCCGTGTTTTTCGATATATTGGTAAACGCTGATGGCCTTGGTGGGCATTCTCTTGCGTTCAAAGTCAAGCCCGAGGTTGTATAGGGCTTCCTTCACCGAAGGGTTGTCGGGATCGCATTTCATAAAGGTGTCAAAGGCCATGTCCAGAAGCCCCTGGCCCTGGAAAGAGAGACCGAGCATTTTGTTGATCTCGGTGTTGCCCTGGGCCTTTTTTCGGGGGATGCTGAGGAAACGACGCAGGCCGGTGGCGGTAAAAACACAAAAAAGCAGGATAGTCGGGGCTCCGGTCTTGAAGTAGATACCGTTATTGTTGAACAGGAAAAAAGCCAGTCCCCACCAGATCATGATAAAGCTTCCCAGGGAAATGGCCCCGGTCTTAAAATTTACTTTGGGTGAGACCATGAGGATAAACATTCCCAGATAGAGAATAATAACGGTCTCGAGAATCCAGCCCCAGCCGGGGCGGTTGCGGTAGGTCTCGTTAATTATGTTTTCGGTGGCAAGCCCGGTTAGATACGGGGTCGAGACCGAGGTGCCGTCGGCCAGACGGTGGTGTGGGGCGTTATGATATCCCTCGCCTATGATCACCGTTTTGCCCTTGAGGAATCCTAGGGGAACCCGGCCGTTAAGGACGTCGCCGGCGCTGAAGACCTGCAGGGCGGTGGGGGCGCGGCTGATATTTATCAGCATATTGAATGCGGGGTCGGTGGGAATTCTGATCTCCTTGAATCGAAGACCGAAATTCCCTTTCCTGCCGTTGGCGACCTTGAGGTCGGAAAGTCTGCCCCTCTGGGATGTCAGTGCCAGTTGCAGCGGCATTGAGGCCAGGAGCCGACCATTACAGAGAAGGAGCAGGGGCAGACGGCGGACTGTTCCGTCGTTGTCAGGCGGGAAAAATATCAGTCCGTGGCGTCCGGCGGTTTTGGCTAATTCGGGGTATACCGTCAGCAGTGTCATCGGCGTTTTTTTGTCCCTTATCATACGGGGAAGGGGGTTCCGGAAACCGCGGAGCAGGGCGATGTCTGAGGGTATACCGTTATAGCTTATACTCTGATGTTTCAGCCACGCGGGGAGCTTGTTCTTGTGGGGCCGGCGGCTGTCCGCTGCCGGGAATTCGGCCATTATCGGCAGGGTCAGATTGCGGACTTTTTTCAGCACCAGTCGCAGTTTGTTGTCGTTGTCGATCCGGTGGAGGGATTTTTCGAGAAGATCGTCAACCCGTCCCATGCTGCGGTTGTTAAGAAAGCCTCGACCGCTCTGGATTTTCCGTCGTAACCTTTTTATCTCTTTAATGCCGGGGTTCCATTCCCGCCGGGACAGGGGGATAGTCAGCCCGATGGCCAGGGCGCCGCCCCGGGATATCTTTTTTACCATTGCGGCGATTTTTGACCGTGGCCACGGCCAGGGGCCCTGTTCCAACAGATCCCGTTCAGTGATTTCCACTACCACTATCGGGGCGTTGAAGTTTCTCTTGCTTGCAAGGCTGAAAAGATTGTAGATGTGGTGATCCACGGTACTTACCGGGGGCAGATCGAAAAACGCGGCGACCAGAAGCCCGAGGGTAAGGGATAAAACGATAATCCATGGCGGCGGTATGAGTTGTTTCAGGGTCATATACTTTCAGAGATAAATGGACTGTCAGGTCGTTGAAAAAGCCGTCCATGGCTTTTTCTCTCTTTGGTTGGCCAAAAAAGTTCCGGACAACCTCTCGATTTCGCCGGGTTTTTCAACCAGGTGAAATCGGCGGCGCGTACATAAGCCCCTGGCATTCCGTTTTTCAACGGAATGTTGTGGTCTGTAGCCGGCTGTCCGGGATTATTACTAACCATTGAATACCTATGTTAACACCTGCCGTCTCCATGGGCAAGAATTCATGATGGACTCGTAACTCCCCGCTCCGGCTGAAAACGGCGATTTCCGTGCCCCGTGCGGCGGGCTGCCGAAATCCCGAACTCGGGCTAAGCCCTCAAACATGCGGGACTTCTTAGACCCACCCCGCCATCCGGCGCTTTTTCCGGGAATAGCCGAAGGCACCTGTGCGGGGACTTGTTGCGAGATCATTAATTCATGGTGGAGGCAGAAAAAATGTCACTATTGACACAGGGATGTGTACTATGACTATAGAATTTGTTAACTATAATCAGCAACACGTTGAAAAACGGGCTGTGTGCGGCGCATGAGGCGCCGCCGGTTTTGCCGGGTTGAAAACCCATGGACGTTTTTTTTAACGGCCTGTTAATGCTTAAAATATTCAAGGAGGAAGGGTTATGAGACTTAGATCAGCGCTGTTGTGCTTTGTTTTTGCGGCAGTTATTGCCGTACCGGCGGTGGTTCAGGCCATTGGTATTGATGTTGCCGTCGGCGGCTGGGCCCAGGCGCCCGAGGGCTATGTTTCCTACAAACCCCTTGTGGTAGGCGATCATCTTGACCTTGAAAAAGACGCCCGTTACGATACCGAGAAACGGTTCGCGGCCCGGGCGCGGATCGACATGCCGGCGATTATTCCCAATATCTACCTGATGGCGACGCCGATGGAATTTGAGGGTAACGGATCCAGGACCGCTACCTTTAAATTCGGTAATCAGAATTTCAGCGCCGCAGTGCCGTTTTATTCCAAGGTCAAGCTTGATCACTATGACGTTGGTTTTTTCTACGGTCTGCCGTTTTTAAATACCGCCAGCCTCAATATCCTTAACATAGACCTCGGCATCGACGCCCGGTTCATGGATGTTGAGGCGAGAGTTGATCAGCCGACCTCTGGTCTGGCGGAATCAACCAGCCAGACCTTTGTGTTCCCCATGGTCTTCGTGGCCCTGCAGGTCAAGCCGGTCAAGGCCTTTGCCATTGAGGTCGAGGGCCGCGGCATTTCCTACAGCGGTAACCATTATTATGATTTTATCGGTCGGGCCAGGTTCAATGTCGTCGGGCCGCTTTTCGTCGCCGGAGGATATCGCTATGAGGACCTGTCGATTGATGAGAAGGACATCCGGGCCGAGGTAAAGGTTAAGGGTCCATTTGCCGAGGCCGGTTTTTCGTTTTAATTACGGATAGCTTCAACAAAGGCCGTAGAAATTTAAAGGCGTAGTCCCGCCATGGCGGGGGATCTTTTTGTTTCGACGGTGGGGCATTGGTTCGAAAAAGAGCCTTTGTAAAGGTGATAGTCTCGTGACAAGTCTCCGCGGAGGCGTTTTCGGCCGGAGCGGGGACTTGTCACGACTTCATCAAACAACAAAGGTGGTTTTAACAAAATTCATGGTTCGGTATGTCTGTTGTCTGAACCGTGGGCATTATTGTAAGAAGGGGGTTGATCGGCGGGATGCCTTGGGGGAGGTTTCGGGCGGCGATCATAACTCTACGGGGTTAATGAATATTTCCATCCAGCATTTATCGTTGCGCCAGCGGATCCTGGGCAGTCTTTTTCTGGTGTTCACTCTCACTTTGGCCGGGGCTCTGTTTGGTCTCTGGACCTATCAGCAGGACAAATTGGTCACCATGACCAGCCGGCGGGCGATGCAGGCCGGGTTCACGGTCGAGGCCGGTCTGCGTACCGCCATGTTAGCCAATGACCGTCAGGCGGTGCGGTCGATCATGGCCGAGATGCTCAAGGTCGCCAATCTTTCCGAGATTTCTATCCTTGACCCCAAAGGTCGGGTGGTGATTTCCTCCAAAAGGGCCAAGGAGGGACAGGTCATTAACCGGGCCAAGGAACCGACCTGCCTGGTATGTCATAAAGACACCTCCCGTCCCAGGCCCGGTGAGGCCGCTATGTTTGTTGAAGAAGGCCGTCATTTTCTGCGCAGCGTGGTAAAGATCGAGAACCGTCCGCCCTGTTTCCGTTGTCATTCCGCCCAAAATGCCATATGCGGGATATTGATCGTTGATTCCTCTCTGGACGAGACCTTCAGTTTGATAAAAACCGTGGCCTGGCGGTCACTGCTCACCGGGCTTGTCTCTTTTTGTCTGGTGATCTTCCTGATCTCCCTGATTATCAACCGTTTTGTCTCGCGGCCGGTCAAGGCTCTGATGGAGGGGATAAAGCATGTGGAGGACGGGGACTTCACCCATTGGGTCGAGGTTCGTGGCGGCGGCGAGTTCGGGGAGATGGGGGATTCGTTCAATGTCATGAGTCGGGCTATTGTCCGCTATATCGACGAGATCAAGGCCAAGAACAATGAGATCGCTTCGCTTTACACCCTGGTGCAGCGGATCAGCGAGACCATTGACCTGAAAAAGCTCAAGGTCATCGTTGTCAACCTCCTGGTTGAGATCCTTGATGCTGATAATATTGTCCTTGCCCTCCCCATTGACGATAAAGAGGGCAGGTTTGAGCTGGTCTGGAAATCAAGGGGGGAAAAGCACTACGCCTCGGAATATTTTATTTCCTCTGAGATCCCCCCGCACCGTGATCTTTCCAAGGAAGAGCTTGTTGGATGGATGGATGGATCCTACAGCGAGGCGCGTTACCTTGATCATAATACCCGGGTTCTGGTGCCGCTGCAGCATAAGGAGGTTCGTTTCGGCCTCCTTGCCGTCAGTCGTAAAAAAGATAATATCTTCACCCATGCCGACAAAAGTCTGCTGCCGGCCCTGGCTCATCATGTCGAGATCGCCTTCACCAACGCCTGGCTTTACAATATGGCGATCACCGATGAACTCACGAGCCTGTTTACCAAACGTCATTTTCAGACCAAGATTGCAAGCCTTGAGGAAAATTATCGTCTGACCGGTGAGGGTTTCGCGGTGATGATGATCGATCTTGACCGTTTTAAACAGGTAAACGACACCTATGGGCATGTTATCGGTGACCGGATGCTGGCCGATCTCGCGGTTCTTATCCGTTCCAACCTGCGTATGGGTGAGATTCCCTGCCGTTACGGTGGGGATGAATTTGTCGTTCTTCTGCCGATTAACGATATAACCACGGTAAGGATGGTGGCTGAACGGGTCCATAAGTCAATCTCCGAACACTGGTTTGACTATGAAGGGCTGGATCGGGTGCGGATGACCGTAAGCGTCGGGGTCGCCTGTTGTCCGCAACATGCCTCAAGCGCCAATGAACTGGTAATGGTGGCTGATTCCTCCATGTATCGGGCCAAGGAGTCCGGGCGTGACCGGGTTCATATTGCCGACAGTAGCAGGGAGAGAGAGTGACAGAGTGCCGGTGTTCGTGGAGCGTCGGCCTGCGAGGCGGGTCAGCCGGCGGTGCTGCCGCCAAGATCGGCACTGTCTACCAGGGCGTAGGCGTTGTGGTTATGGATGGATTCAAAGCTCTCCGCTTCCACTGAAAACCAGGTAATCTCCTCCCTCTCTCCGGCCTTGATCGCCACTTGGCGGACCACGTCCTCGACAAATACCGGGTTATTGTACGCCTGTTCGGTGACAAATTTTTCATCCGGCCTTTTCAGCAGGGAGTAGACCGGGGCCGAGCCGCAGGTCTCGATCATGGCCACCATGTCTTCAATCCAGATCAATCCCCTTGTTTTAACATTAAGGTTGACCATTGCCCGTTGGTTATGGGCTCCGGCGTTGCTTATCTCGCGGGAACAGGGGCAGAGGGTGGTTACCGGCACCCAGAGAGAGAGGATGAACTCGTTTTTCCGGTCGCTGGTGCCGACAAAACGGCAATTATATTCCATCAGTCCGCTGGTGCGGGTCACCGGCGCCGGTTTTTCGATAAAATATGGGAAACTGACCTCCACCCTGGCGGATTCGGCGTTTAATCCAGTCCGGACCGCGGCCAGGAGCTCGGGAAAGATTCCGGGAGAGATGTCGTCCTGGAATCGGTTTAATATTCCGACAAAGACGGCCATGCACGAGCCCCGGTAATCATTGGGCATCTCCGCGGTCAGGTTTACCCGGGCAACGGTTTCCTGGTGGCCTCCGTCTTTACGTCGGACCTTGATGGGATATTCGAGGTTTTCTATGCCGACACTTTTCAGATTCATGAACATGCTTTTTTTAGGGTGAACAGTACCCGGGCAATATAACCGAAACCGTGGCAAAGGGAACCAGGCGAAATCGTGGTTTTTGCGATTCCGCCGGGATTCATCTGAAGGCGGTCTATTTGTCTCTGGTGAGGGTTTGATTATTGTGGTAATAAAATCTTTTGCTTTTGGAGATAAGGTCATGTCCGATCCCACGGTAATGGAAAAAATACGTATTGATCGCTGGCTCTGGGCCGCGAGGTTCTTCAAAACCCGGGCCATGGCGACCAAAGCGGTCAACGGCGGCCATGTTCACCTTAACGGTGAGCGGGTTAAGCCGGCGCGGGTGCTTGGGGTTGCCGATCGTCTCCGGATTCGTCGGGGACATCATGAATTCGAGGTTGAAGTTGTGGCCTTAAGCTCGCGTCGGGGACCGGCGACGGTGGCAAGGGGATTGTATCGTGAAAGTCGGGAAAGTATTGCCCGGCGCGAGGCGGCCATTTGTGCCCGTCGTCTGGAACTGGAGGTGGCCCCGCATCTGCCTGTCGGTCGACCGAATAAACGGCAACGTCGTCTGATCAGGGATTTTGTCCGGGGCGATTGAGGAGGACGGTCGTGCCTTGATGCTCATACGAGTCATGTTTACAAAAATGTCATGGAGATTTGTGCAATGAAGATTGAGAGAGCCTTGATAAGTCTTACCGATAAGTCCGGGATTGAGGATTTTGCCCGGGAGATCGAGGGCCTGGGGGTGGAGATTCTTTCCACCGGCGGTACGGCCAAAAAGATGCGCGACGCGGGGATAGCGGTAAAGGACGTCGCTGAATTCACTGGTTTTCCCGAGATGTTAGATGGCCGGGTAAAGACCTTGCATCCCCTGATCCACGGCGGTATTCTTGCCCGCCGCTCTGATCCTGCCCACCGGCGGCAGATGGCCGAGCACGGGGTCAGGCCCATCGATCTCATTGCCGTAAATCTTTACGCCTTTGACAAGGCCACCGCTGATCCCGGCTGCACCGTGCCCACCGCGATTGAAAATATCGACATCGGCGGTCCGACCATGCTCCGGGCCGCGGCCAAGAATTTCGCGGATGTCACCGTCCTTGTCGATCCGGCTGATTATCCCATGGTCATCAACGAGATGCGGGCAACCGGCAACACCACCCTTAAAACCAGGTTCCGTCTCGCGGTCAAGGTGTTTGATCTTACCAGCCGTTACGATACCGCGATCACCGCCTGGCTGAAAAATGTGGACGTCGACGCTGACCCCTACCTTGATCAGGAGAAATAAGGGATGAATCTCGCGGTTCTGCTCTCCGGCACCGGTCGTACCATGGATAATTTTCACCAGGCGATAAACTCCGGCCGGATGCGGGGGGAAATCAGGGTGGTGATATCCAATGTCGCCGGGGTTCCCGGTCTTGAGAAGGCGGCCGGGTACGGTTATCCGGCCCATTACGCCCGGGACGACGAGGCCATAAATCGTATAATCGCTGGTTACGATGTCGATCTCGTTCTTCTCGCCGGGTTCCTTAAGCTTTATACCCCCCCGGCCCACCTTGGCCGTCGGGTGCTTAATATCCATCCGTCCCTGATCCCCTCCTTCTGCGGCCCCGGTTTCTACGGGATGCGGGTCCACCGCGCCGCCTGGAACAGGGGGGTTACGGTCAGCGGCTGTACCGTTCACTTTGCCAATGATCTCTACGATGACGGGCCCATTGTGGTGCAAAAGTGCGTGGACGTTGTCGATTGCGCCTCCCCCGGTGATATTGCCGAGAGGGTTTTTGCCGTTGAGTGCGAGGCCTTTCCCGAGGCGGTTAATCTCGTGGGGGAAAAAGGGGTTGATTACTTCTGGGACCACGCGGTCGGGAGGGAAGAACAATGAGTATCAGGGAGTTGATGAACAGTGCGGCGATAGACGCGGCCCTTGTGGAAATGGCGGCAGCGATACGAGGTGATTACGCCGCCGCCGAGGTGGGTATTGTCGGGATACATACCGGCGGCGTTTATCTTGCCGACCGCATTCATGCCCTTCTCAGTCGTGACGGTGACACGGTCATCCCAAGTGGCAGTCTTGATATCACCCTCTATCGCGACGACTGGAGTACCATTGCCCCCAATCCGGTGGTGCGGCAGACTGATATCGATTTTCCGGTGACTGATTATCACCTGATCCTGGTCGACGATGTCATTTTTACCGGCCGGACCATACGGGCCGCCCTTGACGCGATCATGGACTACGGTCGGCCGAAATCGATCAAACTGGCGGTGCTGGTTGACCGTAGCGGCCGTGAACTTCCGGTGCAGCCGGACTACAGCGGCCTGACAGTCGATATGCCCTTTGGCCGTGAACTGGTTGACGTTCAGTTAAAAGAAAAGGACGGATGTGACCGGGTGGTGGTGGATCTGCCGGAAGACGGAGCAGGAACCGCCGCCTGATTTCCATTGCTTTCCCTTGACAGGCCGTTGAAAAAGTTGTCCACGCACCGAATCAGCCCCGTTTTACCAGTCCGTTGAAAAACGGACTGGTCGCGGTGTATTGACGCGCCGCCGATTTTATTGGGTTTAAAAAAATCAATAAAATCGAGAGGTTGGCCAGAGCTTGTTTTGGTCAACAGGCTGTTGAGGGTGATGGAATGATCATCTGGCATACATTTCGTTTTTCAACGGAATGTTAAGCGATAATTTTGATATAATTTGCCCGCAATCATCGGGTCAGAGCAATCTTTCGGCGGAGCAGATGAAGAAGGGACGTCGCGCAGTCGGCATTAAGAAGAAAAGGGCGATGGAGCTTCTCGCCCCGGCCGGAACAATCGAGGCCTTTTGTGCCGCAATCGATGCCGGGGCGGACGCCGTTTATGTCGGTGCTCCGGGGATTAATGCCCGGGCCCTGGCGCATCGTTTTTCCTGGGCCGAGATCGCGGCCATGGTTGACCATGCTCATGGTCATGGCGCCCGACTCTACTGCGCCGCCAACAGCCTTGTGCGTCAGGACGAACTTCGCCAGGCCCGGGAGACGCTTTATATGCTCTCCGGTATCGGGATCGACGCCCTGATCGTTCAGGATCTGGGCCTTGCCGCCATGGCCCGGCGTGAATTTCCCGCCCTTCGCCTCCATGCCAGTACCCTGACCTGTGCGGTAAATTCGACCCGGGTCGGTTATCTTGCCGGGCTGGGGTTTTCCCGGGTAGTCCTGCCGCGTGAAATGTCCATTTCCGAGATTCGGGAAATTGACGCGAAGACCCGGGTCGAGCTTGAGGTCTTTGTCCACGGAGCCATGTGCTACAGTTATTCCGGCCTCTGTCTGTTCAGCAGTTATCAGGGCGGCAAAAGTGGCCTTAGGGGACGCTGCGTTCAGCCTTGTCGGCGTAAGTTTTCGTGGAAGGGCGGGGGCGGGGGGTACCTTTTCTCGATGAAGGATCTTTCCGGGATCAACCTTATTTCCCGTCTGGCCGCGGCCGGGGTCAGGTCGCTGAAGATCGAAGGACGGATGCGCAGCGCCGTCTATGTCGAAAGGGTGGTCAGGGGGTATCGCCTTGCCCTTGACGCCGACCCCGGCGATCATGATCGCCTGCGGGAGGCGGAAGGGATTATTGCCGCCTCCATGGGCCGTGGCGGCGGCAGCGGTTACTTTAGCGGCACCACCAGCGCCGCTGATCTGATAAACTGGCGCCATTCCGGGAACATCGGTATTTTTGTCGGTCGGGTACGCCGGGGGGGGGAGAAGGCGGACCTGACTCTTAATGCTGATATCGCCCGCGGTGACCGTCTGCGTCTGCACCGGGAATTAAGCGGTGAGCGTACATCCTTTACCCTTGGCGGGATTATTTCCCGCGGCCAAGAGGTCGGCCTGGCGGGGAAAAAGAGTGAGGTGACTCTGGTCCTGCCGGTTGCCGCGGCCCGGGGAGACAGTCTTTATCTGGTTGATCAGGGCAAAAGGCGCCGGGAAAGGGGCGATCTTGCGGCGAGAAATTTTCAGAAAGCGGTGAGCCGTCTGCGGCGGCGGATGAAAAAGGGGTCTGTGGAAAAAACATTTCATGGTCGCGGGGGGGGGAAAACGGTCCGGGAGCTTGATCTGTGGCTGCGGCTCTCAAGGTCCGATTTTCTTCGTGAACCCCTGCCGCGGCAGGTGAGAAAGGTCATCCTGCCGTTGCCGGTCGGGACGAAACGTCGTATGCGTACCGGGTTCGGCAAGGGCATTGAGGTCGTATGGGCTCTGCCGCCGGTGATTGACGAGGCAAGAAACACCCGTGTTTTAACCGCCATCAGGGGGCTGGTCGATCAGGGTCAGCGCGCTTTTTTTATCTCCCATCCGGGGCAGGTCGATTTTTTTCCCGGTGCAGAGGTGAATCTTTACGGGGACTACACCCTGAATGTCCTTAATGCCGAGTTTTTTTACGCCATGAAGGACGCCGGAGTAAAACAGATGCTGGCCTCAATTGAGACCGATGCCGTCAATCTTCGTGATCTTGCCCGTCGGACGGGAAACGATCTCGGGATGGTGCTTTACGGTCGTCCGCCTCTTTTCACCTCAAGGGCGGTGGAGGGGCATCTGAAGTACGGCCGGACCTTTTTTACCCCCCGGGAGGAGCCTTTTGAACTCAGGCGCTTTGAGGGGATGACCGTGGCCCTGGCTGCGGAACCGTTTTCCATCCTTGAACAGAGGCGGGATCTTGTCGCCATGGGGGTTGGTTTCGGTCTTATCGATCTGCGCTTTCACCGCAGCGGCCGGAAACTTCTCGGTACGCTTCTTGCCGGTGGTCGGCGGCGGCAGCGCCACAGCAGTTTTAATTTTAATTCTACCCTTATTTGATGGTATCGTAACAAGTTTCCGCTCCGGCTGAAAACGACGATTTCCGGGCTGCGGGCGGCGGGCTGCTGAAATCCCGAACTTGGGCTAAGCCGTCAATTATATGTGGTTTTTCAACCCATCCCGCCGCCAGATAGCTTTTCCCGGAAATCACCGAAGGCGTCTCCGCGGGGAGTTGTTGCGAGGCTGTCTTATGTGACTGCTTCGTAATGCATGGGATGTCTAAGAAATAATTTCATGACCAGACGACGGTGACGTGTTATCAAGCGGTTATAAAGAAAATTATGATTGTTTACGGTCCCTCGGGATGATTGAAAAAAGAGAAAAAATGAATAGAGAAAGAGCGAAATTATTGATCGAAGAGGCCCGGGTGGTGGCTGAGCAGGATCTCACCAGTTCGGTGGAGATGCTTGAAAAGGCCTATCTAATGGCCCCGGATCAGGAACTCCATAACGAGATTCTCCTGCGCAAGGACGCGTTGAAAAAACTCGATCAGGCCCGGGACCGTTTTTGGAGCAAGTACAGTGAAGACAAACTCTACAGCGCCTACCAGATCCTTTTAGGGCTGCCGGAGAATTACCGCTTTGATCAGGAAGAGGAGATCCTCCATACCCTGCAGGATAAATTTACCCGGGCCGAGGCTCTGATAAAAGAGGCCAAGGCCCAGTCGGCCACCGAGTATCAATTGGCTCTGGAAAAGTTCAATCAGGCGTCGGTTTTGATGCCTGATTTCCCCGGCCTTGCCGCTGATATATCCACCTTTGAGCGTACGGTGGAGCAGGGGAACGCATATCTGGTCGCGATCACCAAGGCCATTGAAAAGGGGGAGCTGGGAAAGGCGACAGGATTGCTTAAGCGTTATCGCCAGGGATACGGTGATGATGATAACGCCGGCCTCCTTGAACAGCAGATTTCCCGTCGCCGGGTTGATATGGGGCGGTCCTTGAGTATCCGCCGGATTCTGGTGGCGATTTTTTTGATCCTGTCGGCGATTTTTGTCCTTGCCGGGATTCTGGTCTTTAATGACGCCCGTAACCTCGACGCGGCCGAGCGTCTCTGGTCCGAGGTCAGGGAATTGCGTGTCGCAGGTCGTTTTGTTGCGGCCAGCAGCAAGTCCGAAGAGATCGAAAAACGTCTGCGCCATGTCTACTTGCTCGATCTTTCCCGCAGGGGAGTGCTCCTTTCTCAGGCCCGGAGGTTTTTAAAGTCGCAGCATCGTCGCGAGGGCCTGGCGGGTCGGATTCTGGTGGATGGTGGATATGTTGCCCAGGGGATGACCGCTGCCGCCCGTGAGCTTGAAAAGGTGGAAATATCTGCCGAGGAGGACTTAAGCCTTGGTGATCCCGAGACCGCGGCCGGGAAATATGTCGTGGCCATGGATCTTGCCAGGAAAATAAAAGCGTCGCCGGCCCGCCTGAAAACCATAGCCGCGGCCTTGAAAAGGGCGCGGGTTGAATTTCTTGACGCCCGGATAAAAAGGGTCGGCACTGAATTCGGCCCCGGACAGGCGGATGCGGCATTGGGGGCGTATCGCCAGATTCAGCAGGAAATAGATGCCTATGGTCTTTCCGCCTCGGCGGTTGCGGGGCGCCTGAGTCAGGCCTTTAACCGCACCGCTGTGGCCAGACTGAAGGCAATGGAGGCAACCGCGACCCGGGCCTTTGCCGGCGGTGATTTCGATACCGCGGTCAGGGTCAGCCAGGAGGCCCTTGCCTTTGCCGCTGCTAATTCCATTGATGATGCGGCGCGTATCAAGCGAATCAGGGTGCGACTCGGTCGGGCCTTGGTCTCCGGGATACTTGCCCGGGCCCGTTCCCTGCAACGGGATGGGGCTATGATCGAGGCACTGGGGGCCTATCGTCAGGCCCTTAAAGTTGCTGCGGCGCACGATGTTACTGCCTATGAACCCCTTGCGGCGGCGGAAAAGGCGGTTGTCGATATTCCCCTCATCCTTGACCGGCAATACCTTGACAAGGGAATTGTTGATGTCCGCGCCGCCCTTGATCGTGGCGATATCACCGCGGCGGCCTCACGTCTGCGTGATGTCGATGAACGGCTTGCGGCCAGTGAGTTCGCGGATAATCCGGCCCTTGATTCGCAGGTAAGGAATATTGCCTCCCTGGGGCAGGCCTTAAAGGATCAGACCCAGGTCCGGGAGTATAAGAATTATCTGCGTGAAAATTACGCCGGGATTATCCGTAAGGCCTTTACCATGGGGAAAGATGCCGCTCTTTTGAACCCCGAGATCATAATGCTTCGGGAGGACGATGAAAAGCTGGTCTTCAGTATCTCGGCATACTCTTACGTCAAGAAGGGCGAGACCGGCAATTATATCGTCTATCATTTGAATTATGCCCTGAATCGTGGCGACGGTTCCTGGAAGGTCGAGAGCCAGGCTCAGGAACAACGCCGGCAGAGCGATAATCGTTTCTGAGGTTTTTTCCCGGCCTCCTGTCGGGGAATTCCATTTTATTTTACGGCGGTTGTTACCTCGCGGTTCAAAAAGATGAAGTTGTAGAAAGTATCTCAAACGGAAGCGGGATCACATAATTTTAATAAGCTTAGAAGCGCAATTGCCGTTGGTCCGCAATTTATTGCGAGGCCAGCAAGTGTGATCACCGCAATTCTCAATGTGCCCCCTCAAATACTTTAATAATACGGAATTTGCAACAATGATTTCGTAACCTTATTACATCATAATATGTTGTTTTTATGATTGAAAATCATGCGAGAAATGTCAATGATTATTGACAGACAGTCTTTTGAAAAAAGGCCCAATCCCTGATGGGATTGGGCCTTTTTTCAGACTGCAAAACAACGATTATCCGAGATTCATCCCCGGTAATAACCGCTCTCAGATCTTTTCTTCTACGGTCCCGAGCGAGGGAGTGAATTTATTGATTACCCAGAAGAGGGCGTAGGGGGAAATTATGACCAGGATAACCCCGCCAAGCCCTTCCTTGAAGGTCTCCCAGTTATGGGGGATGATCGGCATGTGGTAGTGCATGAAGCCCGCGAACGAGAGCGAGAATGCCTGCCCGCCGATGACCACGTTCCAACGCATCATGAAGACCCCGAAGAGGATGAGGGTGGTGGCGATGGCCACTCTTCTCAGGGTCCGCTTCGGCCAAAGGAGCATGATGAACGGCAGGAGGTTGCCGATACCATACTGGAGCATGAAGATGTCGACGAAGTCCTTGCCGTACATGACTGAACGGAGGATATCCCATGATTTCATCGCCGTATAGCCGCGGAAAATGAGGTCGAGGATCTCAAGGGATATCGCCGCCACCAGGAAGATGATAAGGTAACGGGTGGCCTTGGTGATGACCTCCATCTCGATTCCCTTGATCGCCTGGACCGAGGTATCACCCATGCCTCTGGCGATGGCGGCCTTGATCTTCTTGAACTCCATGATAAGGATATAGGTCAGCATACACAGGGCGATACCGCTGACCACTGCGCTCATGATGAAGATAACCGGCATCAGTGGACTCATCCACAGGGCGTTGGCCTTGACCGAACCGAAGATGAAACCGGCATAGCCGTGGAGGAAACAGGCCACCGGAATACCAATTGCGGCCATGATCGTTACCGCCTTTTTGTCCTTGGCCAGGGCCGCTTCACTTATGTCCATTGCCCCCATGGTGAGTATTATAAATATCATGCGTTTGAGTTTGCTTCCCTTTATCCCTTTTAGTTCGTGGACCTGATCGACAAAGTGTTTGCGGTACACAAACCATATTTCACTTAAGACGATCAGGCCGTAGGTGGAGAAGACAATGCCGAAGGCGCTGATCGCCGAGGTGAAATGGGGGGTAAAAAGCGGGTGCATTGCCCGCAGCGGTTGCTGCAGGTGGAGAAGCAACGGCATTGCCGCCACCGGCAGCAGCGCCAGTGAGAATACCAGCGAAAACCGGGCCAGATCCTTCAGGTCTTTCTGCCCGAAGACGTGGTAGAGGGAGGAGAGAACAAAGGCCCCGGCCACCAGGCCGGTCATGTACGGATACATGACGATCTGGATACTCCAGGTAATGAACTCGTTGGGGTAGGTAAACAGTTCCTTGGTGGTCCATTCCAGACCGTGTACGTAAACAGACGGTTCGATCATTTTATCACCTCACTCTCTCGTCTAGGCCGAGATAGAAGACCTGGGGTTTGGTTCCGTATTCATCCTTGAGCACTGCCACCCTCTCGGTGAGGATGGTGTGGGCCACCGGGTCGTTTATATCCTTGATATTGCCGATCTGCCGGGCTCCGAAGGGACAGGCGTCGACACAGGCGGTCTTCATGCCTTTCTTTATCCGGTGGTAGCAGAAGGTGCATTTTTCCGCGACCCTGTAAACCGGATGAAAAAACCGGGCGCCGTACGGACAGGCCATGATGCAATAACCACAGCCGATACACCATTTACGGTCGACCAG
Organism: Deltaproteobacteria bacterium; assembly: GCA_024275015.1. Taxonomy (GTDB): domain Bacteria; phylum Desulfobacterota; class Desulfobulbia; order Desulfobulbales; family JAJRZW01; genus JAJRZW01. The sequence continues at coordinate 53,357 of JAJRZW010000008.1, forward strand.
GGTTACCCCGTCGGCGGTCTGGTAGGTAGCCCCCACCGGGCATACCTGGACACAGGCCGGGTTATCGCATTGGTTGCAGAGCTTGGGAACAAAAAAGGCCTTGGTTATCTGGTCGTCGGGGATCTCTTCGCCCCGGACCTTTTTAGAGGTAAAACCGTCCCGGCCGCCCTTGGGGGTGTCGATGGTGGTCTTACCGTCTTTGGTGACGATGTAACGTTCAATCCAGGTTCGGGTCAACGGGACATCGTAAGGGATCTCATTCTCCTTTTTGCAGGCCTTGACGCACAGGCCGCAGCCGACGCATTTCCTCGTATCAACGATAAAGGCCCAGCGCAGATTGGCCTCTTTTACCGCCGCATGGGCCTCCCGGGGGGAGAGGAATTTGAAGGCCGCCAGGGGCAGCCCTGCTGCTACGGCACCGGAGAGACTTTTCTTTAAAAAATTACGACGTGAACATTTCATGTTTTTCAACCCTCCAGGTCCGGTTTGTGGGGATTATGACAGTCGGCACAGGCCTTATCCGGATTATGTTCCTCGGGGTCAATGGCCGGCAGGTCGTTTCTGTGGCTGCCGGGGTAAGGTAGGTCGGCATGACAGCGGAGGCACAGACCGCGCGAACGGTCAATTTCCAGGGCCTCGGGGTTGTCGGGATGGTCTATCGCCGGGCCGTGGCAGTTTTCGCACTGGATGATGCGGTGCTTTGATTTGCTGATGGAGTCAAAGTTCTCCTCATGGCATTCCTTGCAATATTGTCTGCCCTTATACTTGACTTTGAACTCCTTCCAGTCGTTGACGCTCGCCTTGCGGTAATATCCGTAGGTGAAGTTGCGGCCGTTGATCCCGAAATCGGCGGGGACATACAGCTTTCTTGCAACCAATAGGGCGATAACCAACAGTATCGCCACCCATAATGGTCGTAAAACATGATTTTTCATGTATCCCTCCTGCTTTATTGAACCCTCTTGACAAGGGTTTTTTTGACAGAGCACATCATTTTTTGGTCGGTCTATGGCATAGACATAATGGCGTAGACCGCCCCCTGTCTGTCATTTTGTTACATCAGGTTTTACGGCCCGGCTCTGGTCTCATGCAGTAACGAGCAGCCGTTTCGAGTCGGAGCAGTAGCTTTTTTATTCCTGCGACAAAGCGGTTGACACATTGTTTTCCTGTTGCTAAGTTTTTTATACCACAATGTGGTACCACGGGAAGATACCCACAAAATCAGAGCGCCGCAAGAAAATATTTTTGCGGCCGTGAATGCGTGATCGGGGCAAGGGGGGCGTCGAACCTCTTGCGGATCCGATGCAGGGAGACGGTTCATCCTGCTCTTGATAATTATCGTGGTTGTCACGATTACGACGCCATCAGTGGAGACGGAGACGGGAATGGATACAACGGGTGAGGTAAAGGGGAGGAGTCTTGAAGATCTGGCCGCCGAGGTGGCCAGGCTGCGTGGGCGGGTTAATGAACTTTACGCGAGGTTTGAGGCTGTGGCCCCTTCAACAGATCAGGTCCACCCGCCGAACCCGGAACCGCTTGTTACGGCGGATGATGCCGTCGCGGACACGCTTCCGGTTGAGGAGGGCCTGTGGGCCTGGATGGGGCGTAACGCCGTTCTTCCCCGGGTGGCGGCGGCATGCTTTATGCTGGTTGTCGCCCTTATCCTTCGCACCATCACCGACAGCGGCGGGGTAAGTCCGGCAGTGGGTACGGTCCTTGGCCTTGGTTACGTTGTCCTGCTTATTTTTTTCGGTTGGCGTCTTTATGCCTCAGGGCATACCCTGGCGCCGGTATTTACCGGTTGCGGCTTCCTTCTGCTCTTTTCCATAATTGCCGAGAGTCGAAGCCATTTCAGTATTCTTCCGGCCTGGCTTGGTTCTCTGTTCCTCGTTGGCGCGACTGCGGTCGCGATCCATATTTCGATTCTCCATCGTTCCCGGCCCCTGTTGTGGTCCGCGGTTATGGGGGGGATTATGGCCGGTTTTATCCTTGATTTTCCTGACACCGTCTTTCCCGCCGCGGCCACCATTCTGCTGGTCGGTCTGCTCGGCGGCATGCGGGCCGCGGCGATCAAACTTTCCCGTGGGGTACGCTGGCCGGTAATCTTCGCCATTGTCTTTCTCTTTTTTATCTGGGGATTTAAACTTGATTTCGCCGTGGGCCGGGCCAGGGTTGATCCGGCTCTCTTTCCTTTGCTGCCGAAGATTTTTTCCGCATGGTTCATGCCTTTTGTCCTGGTTTTTTCCTTCTTCTTCTGGGGGGTTGCGGGGCGGAGGTTGTTGCGGGACATCCCCCTTGGGACCTTCGGACATATCCTTCCCCTGGTCGGGGCGGTGATTATGGTGATGGCCGGGCGGGTGGCGGTGGTGGAATGGTGGCAGAGACCGGGGGCCATGGGATGGATGGCCGCGGTATGCGCCTTTGTCCTCATGGCTATGGTGTTGTTGAAACATAAGCGCAGCGGTGGGCAGGGTGGGGTCGCCGGTTTTGCCTCAATGGCGGTTGCCGCCTCGGTGCTGCTTTTTGCCTCGTTGCCTTGGCTTTTGGGCGGGATTTCCTTTTCCCTGGTCTTCTGGCCTGTTATTTTCATCGCCTTTCTGTTTTTTTCCCGTTATCTGGGCAGTGGCAATATACGCTTCCTCGCCGTGCTCATCGCCTTTGTGATCATGGCCGGCGGGGTATTTTCCGGGGGGTACGGCGGCTGGGTCGGAGGCGGCGCGGTGAGTTTGGTCGCCCTGGTGGTTGAGACCGTGACCGGGCTTTTTGCTTACGCCTGGTGCCGGGAAAATCCACCGCCGGAAAATGGTTTTTTCAAGTACATCGACAAAAGGGATTACGTCGCTCTGGGTTTTCTGGTCAGCGGGATGGTAAGTTTTTTCTTCCTCGCCTCCATGGGACTCGACCGGGTGTTCGCTCCCATGGGGGTGCGCGCTGATTTCGTTGACTGCGGCCGGACGATAATCATCAACACCGGCGCCGCGGCCCTGATTGTCTGGGGCGTTATTATTCGAAAGGATCCTGGGGTGGCCCTGGTGGGTATCGTCGTCGCCCTCATCGGCGGGGCCAAGGTGTTTTTTGTTGATTTTTTCGGGGCAAGCGGGGTGCCGCTGGTAATGAGTGTTACCTCTTTCGGGGCCCTTGCCGCCCTGTGTTCGGTACTTCTCGGTAATTGGCAGAATATGTACAGTGCCGCTTCCCGGGTTGATGGCTGACAGGTCGCATTAACTTTGCTAGCTGTCCGGAAATGAACCTGTTTCTTTACCGGTCTTTCTTGTCAGATCGTTGAAAAAAACGTCCATGGCTTTTGCAAATCAGGTTGGTCAAAACAAGTTCCGGCCAACCTCTCGATTTTACCGGGCTTTTCAACCCGGCAAAATCGGCGGCGCGGGCATGCGCCCCTAACCGTCCGTTTTTCAACGGACTGTTATCTGTTGGTGTTGTTAATACATTGTGGTAGATTCGCTTGTTTTGATTTTCAGACTGCTGGAAAGATCATGGAGTGTTTTTCAACATTCTATGAGCGTCCCGAGTCGTTTTTCGGGCTGCGCCTTTTTTGCCGCTATGGTCGTGAAAATGGGATGATAAGTCCTGTCAGTGCCGGGCGGGACATGATTTTTCCTGGTCGTAAGATGGTAATTTAACAGGGAGTGGCACCATGAACGTTGACAAGGATCAGCCCATATATCCGATAAGCGTGGCGGCAAAACTTCTCGCCGTGCATCCGCGTACTCTGAGGATATACGAGGATGAGGGGCTGCTCAAGCCGGCCCGCCAGGGTAATAAAAGGTTTTTTTCCACCAATGATATTGAATGGGTTCGTTGTATCCGGAGGTTGATCCATGCCGACGGTATAAGTATTCCCGGGGTTAAAAAATTGCTTGAGCTCACCCCGTGCTGGGGGATCAGGAATTGTCCTGATGCGACCAGGAACAAGTGCACCGCCTATAAAGATCGTACCGTGCCATGCTGGCAGCAGGTGAGTACCGCATGTTCCAATGATCGTGATCGCTGTCTTGATTGTGAGGTCTATATCCAGGCCATGCGCAAGGCCGCCGATCATAAGCGGAATTGATCTCCGATTTTTGCCTGCCATTGTAATTAAGTCGCTTACGGCGGCGGCCCCGACCTCCTCACTATCCTTGTAGTATCTGTAAACACTGGAATCCTGCGGCCCCTCCCTGTCCTGGATCCCGTTTGCGGATTGTTTTTTCCGGTTGCTTCTGATGCAGATTTTGCTTGCAAACATGGGCGTCTGACGGTATGTAATCCTCTTCGGTGAGAGTACGGGTGGGCGATGCCCGTTACAACGATGAAAATTAGTGATATGACGTGTAAGGAGCGAGGAAATGGCAGATAACGTGAACAACGAGGAAAAAACAGAACGTGGGCCATGGCAGTATATTGTCCGCGGCATGTGGCGTACCCCCATGGGACTGTTCGGGGTTTTCCTGACGATCATAAGTATTACTCTTATGATCGTCGGCCTGACCATGGATCTTTTCGGTTTTATTACGAATCCGTACGCCAACCTGCTGACCTATCTGGTTCTGCCCGGCGGCATGATCACCGGGCTGGCCATTATCCCCTTTGCCGCCTGGCTCAGAAGGCGGCAGTGGCATAAATTCGGGGTTTCCAGGAATCATCTCCGCATTGATCTAAGCGACCCGAAGCATCGTAAGGGACTGGTTATTTTTGTCATCCTCACCGTGATCAATGTCTCGGTCTTTTCGGTTGTCGGTTATGAGGGATATGTCTTTACTGAGTCTCCCACCTTCTGCGGCAAGGTCTGTCATCAGGTCATGAGCCCGGAATACACCGCCTATAAGCGTTCTCCCCATGCCAACGTAGAATGTGTCGAGTGCCATATCGGTTCCGGGGTTACCTGGTTTGTCAAGGCCAAGATCTCCGGCCTGCGGCAGGTGGTCGGGGTGGTTACCGGCAGCTATAGCCGTCCGGTTCCAGCCCCGGTGGAGAGTCTCCGTGACGCCAACGATACCTGCGGCGAGTGTCATTGGCCGGAGAAATTTTATGGTAATAAACTTAATAATATCAAGCATCTGACTGATGACGACCAGAAGAATCCCGAGGTTGTCCCGATCAATCTTCATATCGGCGGCTTAAATCCCTCCACTGATAAATTTGAGGGTATCCACTGGCATGTGAGCAAGGATGTCAAGATTGAGTTCATCGCCGCCGATGATGAGCGGACCCAGATCGCCCGGGTTCGGGTAAAACGGCCGGACAATACCCGTGACGAGTATGTAAAGGCCGCGATCAAGGTCCCGGCGGAGAAGGTCAATAAGTGGCGGACCATGGACTGCACCGACTGTCATAATCGCCCAGGTCATACCTTCCAGATGCCGGAGACCATTGTTGACTTCGGTCTGATGAATAATAAAATCAACCCCGACATCCCCGGAATCCGCGCGGATTCCATGACCGTTCTCACTGCCAAGTATAAGAGCCGCGACGAGGCCGAGGAGAAAATCCCCGTCGACCTCTTCGCCCTGCAGAGCAAGCGTAACGCTACCGCCGCCACCGCCGCCAAGGCTGATATCGACGCCGCGGCCACTTATCTGGTCAAGGGGTATCTCGGCAATATCTGGCAGAGCATGAATATCGGCTGGGGTACCTACCAGACTCGTATTGGTCATCGCTCTGAGGATTACGGCAATTATAAGTACGCCAACCCTGAGTACGGCTGTTTCCGTTGCCACGATGATGAGCACGAGAACAACAGTGGCGAGTCCATCCCGCAGGACTGTAATTTCTGCCACGACGAGCCGGAATGATCTTCCCGCTTTAGCGGCACAGATTTAATCACGCCTTGAAAAACCCCGGGGGGCTTTAATAAGTCCTTCGGGGTTTTTGGTTTCCCGGCCTGGTTACAGTAGAATAAACGTAAGCGATCAATTAACCACACCTGATGCAAAAACAATCGTACTCTGTAAGGGTTTCATGGCGGTGTTCATGGATCGCTTACGAATAAACAGTCAGGTTCATAGGGCGCTGTATCGCTGAAATTGGTCATGATCCGCGAATTTCAGGTTGTTAGAGCCATCATGGTTGTCATTGGGAATTTAAGATGAGTTTTTTCGCGAAGGTCATGCCGTTTGCGGCGGTCATCTTTGTCCTCTTCCCCGTCCCTGTCCAGGCGGCGGGAATTGGCCGGGACACGGCTCGGGCCCGGGCAATCATGACCCGGGTTGATGATCTCTGGCGGGCCGAGTCATCACATGGGGTCATGGTCATGCGGGTGGTCACCGCTCACTACCAGCGTAACCTCAAGCTTGAAGAGTGGAGCCGCGGTCGGGACGAATCTCTGGTCCGGATCCTCTATCCGCCCCGGGAAAATGGTACCGCCACCCTGAAGAGCGGCAATACGGTTTACACCTGGCTGCCCCGCACCGACCGCGTTATTCGTCTGACCAGCTCGACGATGATGGCGACCTGGATGGGGAGCCATTTTACCAATGACGATCTGGTCAAGGCCTCTCGTCTAGCCGATGACTACGACCCCGGGATCGTCTTCACCGGCGTCCGTCACGGCATTGACCTGATCGAGATCGCTCTCCGTCCCCGTCCGGACGCGGCCGTGGTCTGGGATAGGATTTTAGTCGAGGTCGATCGGTCCCGCACCCTCCCCCTGGTCTGCCGTTATTATGACGAGGACGGGCAATTGGTGCGGAGTCTTTTCTTTTCCGGGGTAAAGATGATGGATAACCGGCTGCTGCCCACGGTTATGCGGATGGTGCCGGCGGACAAGCCGGGCGAGTTTACTGAGATCCGTTACCAGAGCCTTGAATTCGGACTGGTTTTTGCGGATTCATTTTTTTCCGTCAACCAGCTACGGCGGCGGTGACCTGCTTTGCGACGTTTGCCTTTCATTACCGCCCTGGCAATAAAGAATATCCGCCGCCGCCGGCAGCGCAGTCTGATAATGGTCGCGGCCATTGCCTTTGCCGTTTTCATCGCTATCTATTACGCCGCTCTGAGCGAAGGCCTCCTTGCCAACACCGAACGTAACGCGGTTCTGATGGAGAGCGGTTATATCCAGGCCCATCTCCCCGGATATCTTGAAGAACACGATTTTTATCAATTGATCAATGACTTTGCCCGGGTCAGGGCGGTGGCGGGGGAGTTCGGTCTTGCCGCCGCCCCCCGCCTCTTTGGTTTCGCCCTTGCCGCCAATGGGGGGGATTCCGCCGGGGTGGTTCTGCGCGGTATTGATCCTGCCCTTGAGGACCGGGTAACCATGCTTGCATCCCACCTCAGGAGTGGTTCCTGGGTCGATGGCCGTTCCGGGGTGGTTCTGGGCACCAGGCTTTCGCGAAAGCTTGGTGCCGGTATCGGCGATGAGATTGTTCTTCTGGCCCAGGCCGCTGACGGTTCCATCGCCAATGATCTCTTCCGGGTCAACGGTATCCTCAAGCCGGTGGCAAACGAGATCGACCAGGGAACGATCATTGTCAGCGTCGCTGTTTTCCGGCGTTTTTTCGTATTAAAGTCCGGAGTCCACGAGATCGCCCTCGGCGGCCGCGTTCTTGACCGCGGGGAGGTGGCAGCCCTTACCCGGGTTCTGGCCGCGCGTCTTCCCGGTCTTGAGGTCAAAGGCTGGCCCGAGATTGCTCCGGTATTGGCCCGGGTCCTTGATTCAAGCCGGGGGGCGCTTGTGGTCATGCTCCTTCTGATTTACGCCGCCATGGCCATCCTTATCCTTAACGCGGTTCTAATGGGGGTATTTGAGCGAGTGCGGGAGTTTGGGGTTATGCGGGCCCTGGGGCTGGGACCGGCGGCACTCTTTGGGCTGGTCATGATCGAGAACGGGATCATTGTGGTCTGCGGCGGGGTCTGCGGCCTTATGGTGGCGGTACCTCTGGTCGTTTACGGCCAAAGTCATCCCATTGACCTTACCTTCCTCGCCGCCGATGCCTCAAGCATTGCCGGGGTGGCCATTGATCCCTGTTGGTACACCAGTCTCACGGTTTCGGTGCTGGCCTGGCCCCTTGGCCTGATGGCCGGTATTGCCGTTATTGCCGCGGTCTATCCCGCCCTGCACGCCGCCTTCATCAATCCGGTAACCGCGCTCGGGTATGATTGATGGATAGTAACTGCTCACAGGGTACCGAATCTTTCTCCGATCAGCCTGTAATCAGTTACATGTCTCGTGGTTATTGACATCTTGGCGATCATGGGGTGAGCCTTTACGATGGATAATATATTTCTGCTCAAGACCGGCTGGCGCAGTATCTGGCGTAATCGTCGCCGGACCCTGATTACCCTGAGCTCGGTGGCCTTTGGTCTTCTTGTTTCGGTCACCTTTACCGGCTCTGCCGATTACGCCTATACCAATATGATCGATACTTCGGCGACCATGGGTTTCGGCCACGTGACGGTGGCGGCCGCGGGTTATAACCGGGCCCCGTCGCCGTCTCTGGTTTTGTCCGGCTGCGATTTGGTGCTGGCCGCGGCCGTGAAATCCGGGGTAAGGGCCGCGCGGCTGCGGATAGTCGCCCAGGCGATGCTGGCCGCCGGGGGGCGCAGCAGCGGCGGGGAGGTCATGGGGATTGATCCGGCCGTGGAGACCGGCGGGTTCAATGTCTTTCTCCGGGATATAGTCAGGGGGCGGATGTTTACTCCGGCCGAGACTCGCGGGGCCCTGGTGGGAGAGGTGATGGCCCGGCGGCTAAAACTCGTTCCCGGCCGTCGTCTGGTCTATACCACAACTGACCGGCACGGGGAGATGGTCAGCGGTGTTGCCCGGATCAGTGGTATATTCCGGACCGGGGTAAGCGGAGTCGATAACGGGGTGGTCGTTCTTCCCCTCGCTCGTCTGCGTCAGGTGTTGGGTTATGGCCGTGATGAGGCAAGTTTTGCGGCCCTGTTTCTTGCCGACCAGCGGCAGAGCCGGATCGTGCGGAACAGTCTTGCCCGGCATTTTACTGGAATCGGCCGGGAGATCCTTACCTGGCGGGAGACCCAGGCCGATCTTGCCGGGCTCATCGCTATGGATCGGGCTGGCAATTATTTGATGCAGTTCCTTATCTGGCTTCTGGTCGCGGCCGGGATATTCAATACCATGCAGATGAGTGTCATGGAACGGCGGCGGCAATTCGGGATCATGCAGGCCGTGGGGATGGCGCCGCGGTGGATTTTTTTTCTTGTCATGGCCGAGGCCCTGTGGCTTGGGGTGTGCGGCCTTGCCGTCGGAGTGGTGGTGACCCTGCCGTGTTATCTTTACCTGCGCCATGTCGGTTTGAACCTTGAGACTCTGATCGGCAACGATTATTCCGCCGCCGGGGTTCTGGTTGATCCGGTTCTTCGGCTCAGGTTGTTCCCGGAGACCGGTCTGGTGATTGTCGGTTTTCTTTTTTTCATCGTGCTCGCGGCCGGGGTGTATCCCGGACTGGTCGCGGCCCGGACAAGGCCGATTGCGGCCATGCGGCAGCGTTAGCCTGGTAAGCGCGCACATGGCGGCCTCCCTGAAACTCTTACAGAGTGCGATTCTTTTTGCATCAGGTGTGGTTACTTGATCGCGCGGCTTATCCGTGATGTTGAATTGACAGTCCGTTGAAAAAACCGGTGAAATCGAGAGATTGGCCGGAACTTGTGTTGGTCAACGGTCTGTTAAAGGAGGGGTGATGGCGGTAACAGAAATGCTCCGGATGGAGGAAGTCAGCCGGATTTATCGTCGGGGACGGCTTGAGGTCCGGGCCCTTGACCGGATTTCCCTCGCCCTTGCCGTTGGTGATTTCGCCGCCCTCTGCGGTCCTTCGGGCTCGGGCAAGACCACTATCCTGAACTTGGTCGGTTGCCTTGACCTCCCTGATGACGGGCGGATATTCATCGAAGGCGGGGATATCGCTTCGTTGTCGTCCGCCGCCCTTGCCGCCCTGCGGCGGGATCGGATCGGGTTCGTCTTTCAGTCCTATAATCTGATTCCGGTCCTGACCGCGGCCGAGAACGCCGGTTTTGTCCTCGAACTCCAGGGGCGTCCGCGGGCCGGGATCCGGCAACGGGTGGAAGAGGTGCTGGTCGAGGTGGGGCTTTCCGGGCTCGGTAACCGGCGTCCGGATGATCTCTCCGGAGGTCAGCAGCAGCGGGTCGCCATTGCCCGGGCCCTGGCCCCGGAACCGGCGATAATCCTCGCCGACGAACCCACCGCCAATGTCGATTCCGCCACGGCCGCCGGTCTTCTTGATCTCATGGAGCGTCTCAACGCGGAGAAGGGGATCACCTTTCTATTCTCGACCCACGATGAACGGGTTATGCAGCGGGCCCGCCGCCTTCTCCATCTGCGCGACGGCAGGCTGGTATGACGGGATGGCGGAAATATATCATCGCCTGGGTCATATTCTTGCCGTTCCCTTATCCCCCGGCGGCCCTGGCCGTGGGTTATGGTTTTCTCTCATCAGGGGTCGCGGCCCTGGACTATCCTGGCGGCCCGGGGAGTGATATCCTTGCCGTAACCGAGATCCGGGCCGGGATCGATTCCGCCCCCGGGGTCTTTCATCTTGAGAGTGATCTGGTTCAGACCTGGGCGAGCCGGGATACCGTGGCCGGGGCGCTCTGTGCCGCTGAAACCGAGCGTTCCGGGCTTTTCTATTTTGAGGAACACTGCTCCGGACGGGTGGACAGCCACGCGGTCGTTGACCGTCTGCTGTTTAAGGGGAGCCGGGGCGGTCTTGACTTTTCCCTCGGTCGTCAGCCGGTCAACCTTGCCACTACCTTCTACTTCAGCGTCAATGATTTTTTCGCCCCCTTTGCCGAGAGCAGTTTTTTCCGTCAGTACCGACCCGGGGTGGACGGCCTCAGGCTTGATTATAGCCTTGGACCGCTGTCGCAGTTGAGCCTGATTGGGGTTCTGGGCTATGAGGCCCGTCAGGACAGGGCCGGGGGCTTCAGCCGGGGACCGGATTATCGCCGCAGTTCCGTACTGCTGCGTTATCTCGACAACCGCTTCGGGTTTGAGACCGTTTTTATGGCCGGTACGGTCCGTGAGGTTATGGTAGTCGGCGGCAGCATTTCCGGTGAGATAAATAACTGGTTGGGGGTGAGGGGGGAATGCCATTACGGTCGCTTGAACGCCGGCGGCGGTGATTACTTCGCTGTTACCCTTGGCCTTGATCATCGTTATGAAAACGGTTTTACCTGGCGGGGCGAATATCTTTATAACGCCGATTCCGGCGTCGGATTTAATGCCGTGGTGGCGGCGGCGAGTCCGGCCGCGGCCCGTCCCGGTCGTGATTACCTTGCCGCGGGCGTCGGCTATGAGTTCAGCCCCCTGCTTTCCGCACAGGGACTGTATGGCGTCAACCTGAGCGACGGTTCCCGGCTGTTTTCTCTCTATTTTCTCCGTTC